>NZ_JALCLM010000001.1:1200000-1800000 GCF_022647885.1 Bifidobacterium sp.
ACGCCACCCCTCTCGGATGATGAGTCTTGATGACGTGTTTAGCATCGAAGAACTTCGAGATTGGTATAACGGAGTTCGACGTGATTTAGATTGGTCTGAGAGCCAGTCTTTGCCGATGACTTGCGAAGTGAAGATTGATGGTCTGGCACTAAATCTGATCTATCGAGATGGCGTGCTTGACCAAGGACTTACTCGCGGTGATGGTGTTACGGGCGAGGATATTACTCTCAACGTTCGAACCATTGGCACAATTCCCAGACGCTTGGGTGGCCCTAAGAACGACATTCCTGAGATGGTCGAGGTACGTGGTGAAGTGTTTATGCGCTTCGAGGATTTTACTGCATTAAATGAGCAGCAGGCTCAGTCGGGTAAACCACCCTTTGCTAACCCTCGAAACGCCGCGGCAGGTTCATTACGTCAAAAAGATCCCCAAATCACAGCATCTCGGCACTTAAGTTTTTATGCACATGGCATTGGCACGCTTCGTTGGGGTAGTGAAAGTTCCCACGCTGGTCATGATGAAGTCAAGGATCAATCTCAGGCCTACGAGTTGTACCAGCGTTGGGGTGTTCCGGTATCACCGCATAATCGCGAAGTAGGATCTTTTGCCGATATTCTCACGATGATTGAATATTACGGTGAGCATCGCGCAGATATTGAGCACGCTCTAGATGGTATCGTCGTAAAAATTGATGATTTGGCTTTACAGCGTCGTCTTGGTTCAACTGCACGAGCACCTCGATGGGCGATTGCCTATAAATATCCACCCGAGGAAGTTAACACAGAGTTGCTTGACATTACCGTGCAAGTTGGTCGAACGGGTCGTGTTACGCCTGTCGCCATGCTTAAACCGGTGTATGTAGCTGGTTCCACGGTCTCTAGAACGACTCTCCATAACCCTTCCGAAGTGAAGCGCAAAGGTGTTCTGATCGGTGACACAGTGGTGGTGCGTAAAGCTGGAGATGTAATTCCAGAGCTTGTGGGTCCTGTGGTTGAACGACGCAAAGGCCGTGAACAACAGTTGCATGAGTTTGTGATGCCAACTCATTGCCCGAGCTGTGGCGCATTGTTAGCTCCTGCAAAAGAAGGCGATATTGACATTCGTTGCCCTAACGTGGAGTCCTGTCCAGCTCAACTTACTGAACGGGTAATCCATATTGCATCGCGTAAAGCCTTAGATATTGAGCATCTAGGGGAGCAGAGTGCAATTGCGCTAACCAACCCCGAAGATAATCGCCCCCAAAGTGTGGATGTGTTTGCTCCGGAAATCCGTGAACTTATTGTCGGACCTGGGGAAGAACCGGAACCTTACGAAGTGCCAGCAAATTTGCAATTGCCTGTGGCGCAACAAGCTGTGCTGTCTAGCGAGGCAGGACTCTTTGATTTGACTGTCGAGCAGCTGCAAGATGTACGTGTTTGGCGGGAAGCTCCGATTATTGAGGTGACCGAGGAAGTCATTCAAGGTAAAGTCCGTCGCCAACGTCGCAAAGTCGGCAGTAGTGGACTGTGGTATCAGCGTTATGCGTTCACCAATCAGACTTCAAGCATCGGCGACGTTGATAACCTTAGCGACACGGAATATGCAAGCGACCTCGATACTCATGATGATCAAGGCGGCATGACTGGTGAGGCAGTTGCCGACGTGGATTATGAGGAAGGCGCCACTAGGAAGCCTTCAAAAAATACGCTGCGTATGCTCGAAGAAATAGATAATGCGAGACATGCCGATTTGTGGCGTGTACTAGTAGCCTTGTCGATTCGTCATCTTGGGCCAACATCAGCTCATATGATTGCTTCGCGTTTCCGTTCCTTAGATGCCTTAGGGCAGGCCAGCGTTGAGGAGCTTTCAGAACTTGATGGTGTGGGCATGGAGATTGCTGAATCGATTGTGCATTGGTTTGCTGCAGCCCAAAGCTCAGGTGACTGGCGTGGCAACATATTGGAAGCTTGGAAACGTGCAGGTGTGGGCATGAACGTTGAAGAGCATACTGTTACGCAAACCCTTAGCGGTATGACCGTAGTTGTTACAGGCAGTCTTGAGAATTTTTCGCGGGATTCAGCAAAAGAGGCGATTATTGAACGTGGTGGCAAAGCCTCTGGGTCGGTGAGTAAGAAAACCACCTATGTGGTGGTGGGCGAGAACGCAGGTTCAAAGGCAGTAAAAGCTGAAAGTCTAGGTATACCAATGTTGGATGAGGCTGAGTTCGAGCATTTGTTGCAACATGGTTCACCAAAAGATGCCTAGTGTAGTCGTTTCAGGCGGTGGCTCTGAGGAGTATGCATGTTTGTGATATCTCGATCCACATTGTTGACGTGTCGTATGTAGGTGTGCATGCTGCACTGTCTCGTCTCGTCTCGTGCAAGATGCATGAGGCAAGACTGCGCAGGGGAGTTTTCACCGGCTCTGCACAATATTGTATGAGCAGCAGCATTAGGGTAGTTGAGCAAGGTTGAATGAGGAGATGAGTCAAACATGAGTATGACCATGATGCACACCAACGAAGAGTCTGCTTCGCAAAGCATCGAGCAACATCTCTATCAGCGATTGAGCAAAGTTATCGATCCTGAACTTGGCCGGTCAATTACAGATATGGGCATGATTGTTTCTATAGAAGCAGTGCCGAGAGTGCCGTCTGTCGAGAACGGTATTGCCGCATACGATGTTGTGGTTCAAGTCGAGCTAACCGTGAAAGGGTGCCCGCTCTCCGAGACTATTACTAATCAAATTAAGGGCGCCATTTCTTCATATCCTTCAGCTGATTTAACTCCACATATTGAAGTGTCATCGATGAGTAAAGAGAAACTCTCGCACTTGGTGGAGGGGCTTAAAGAGGCCAGAAGAAGCAACCCATTCACGAAAAAAGATGTGAAAACTAGGATTTTTGCTATTGCCTCTGGTAAAGGTGGCGTAGGAAAATCCTCGATAACTGCGAATTTGGCAGCTACCTTTGCTTCGCTTGGGTATGACACTGCAGCAATCGATGCTGATATTTATGGATTTTCACTGCCTTCAATTTTTGGTGTGCACACTCAACCTACGAATCTCAACGGCATGCTGATGCCAGTGACTGCGTGGGGAGTAAAGCTTATGTCCATTGGAATGTTCACGGGTGCAGACCGTGCGATTCTGTGGAGAGGTCCACGTTTGCAGCGTTCACTCGAGCAGTTTCTTTCCGATGTGTGGTGGGGTGAGCCTGATGTACTTCTTCTTGACCTTGCTCCAGGCACGGGAGATATGGCTATTTCGGTTGCGCAGACCCTGCCTAATGCTGAGCTGGTGATTGTGACAACTCCTCAACCTTCTGCTTCAGAGGTTGCAGTACGTTCTGGTCTAGTTGCTTTGCAAGTACCTATGAAGGTTCGCGGCGTTGTCGAGAATATGAGTTGGTTCGATCATCAAGGTGAGCATCTACATATCTTTGGTGAGGGTGGGGGCGAACGGGTATCCGAGCGATTGACGCATGCTCTGCAATATCCAGTGCCGTTATTGTCACAATTGCCCTTGGAAACCGATATGCGTACAACTGCGGAGTCGGGACGTCCAGCAGTGCTCAACAAAGATGGGGCACTCGATAATTCAGCCTTGGCTCAATCCTTCAAAAAACTCGCTTTATCCCTGATGTCATAGGGTCATTTACGATTGTGTAGGGATTTGGAAAGAAACGCTGAATGAGTACTGTCGAATGTGTTGATATTTCAACGTTTTCGTGCAACGACTTGCCATGAATAATAGAAAATCCCTACACAAACGGCGGAGGTCTTGCTACACTCGCATCAGTAACACGTGAGGTTCCCCCAAATGCCAAGGGAACTGCAAACAAGGAGTTCTTCTGACGATTTCCCGATAACAGACGAGGCGGCATATAGCCAAAGTTGCTTGAAGTATGCCTCAATACTGCAATGTCTGTGGAAATTGATTACTTAATGACTTACCAGTAAGCAGCTATATCATCAGACCCTTAGCTCGCTAATAATTCCCACATGTTCGTTAGCATTGAGGCATTCCGTTCTCGTCATCACACATCTATCAACCTTCATCTTGATATGTGAATCGAGGAATAATGTTTCAACGCACGGTATTAACGCTCAATGACATCACTGTTACTCAAATAGGTACATCGAACACACTGTTCGATAGCGCCAATGTGACTTTCTCACAAGGTTGGACGGCCGTTCTCGGAGATAATGGCATAGGCAAAACCACGCTCATACGTGTGATTATGGGCGACATTCCCGCAGCACATGGGACTATCACGCCCTCGCCAAAGAATGTGATATTTGGATATTGCCCACAAGATAATACGATTCGGCCGAAGAATATAGAGGACTTTGCCTCAGACTGGTCAGCCTTAGCAATCAGTATCAGAGATGATTTGAATCTTGAAGAATCGTGGTTATGGCGTTTCGAATCTCTCTCAGGTGGTGAGCAGAAGCGTGTTCAGTTGGCTTGCGCATTAGCATTAGATCCTGATGTGCTTATTTTTGACGAACCAAGCAACCATGTGGATGAAGTGACTGCACAAGCAATCGCAACGGTGATGCAACATTTTCAGGGTATAGGAATCGTAATTTCGCATGATGTCAATTTGATTAATGCCACAGTGCAACAGTGTCTCTTCATGGAACGAAAGCACAGCAATGGACACAATCTGACTGTACTGACCATGAGGAAAGGCAATTACACGCAAGCCGCATCTCAAGCGCAACTTGAGGCAGACAGTGCCTCTCAAGAGCTAAAAGAAGCCAAACGTACTGCAAACAGAATTGACTCGGCTAAAGCTCATCGAGTATATGAGGCAGCTCAATCTGCGGCAAAAAGGCGCGGAGACAAGATCGATAGAAAAGACCACGATGCCCGTGCTAAACGACGTTTTGCCATTGTAACAGGTAAAGATGCCCGTGCCGGTGCTGCTAGTGCACGTATTGATCATCAAGTGCAAGCTGCACACCATCGGGTTGACGGCATAACAACAGCGAGTAAACGTTACGACGGTGATATGTGGTTAGATGCTCAGGTCAGTCACCGTAAGGAATTGATCAGAATCGAAGAAGGTTTATTACCGTATGCTTCGTCAGATGCGAATGCTCCTCGTGATGCACCAAGACGTGGTGTGATTGTTCCGACGCTAAGCGTGGGGCCGCATGATCACATCGGTATTTCGGGGCCAAACGGCACTGGGAAAAGTACGTTATACCGTGCTGTGCTTGAATGTATTAACGCACAACAAGATGGTGTTTCAGTACTTGCTATCGACCAAATCACTGGTCAGCGCCAAGCCGCATGGGCGATGCAAAGGCTGCGAGATATGTCATCCCAGGATCGTGCTGCTGTGTTGAGTGCCATGGCTCAACTCAATGCTGACCCTGACAAGCTGCTTACCGGTGAGTCGCCTTCACCAGGCGAGTTGCGTAAGCTTTTATTGTGTCTAGGCGCTAGAGAACATCCTGAGTTAATTATTATGGATGAACCCACGAATCATCTAGATTTGCATTCGAAGCAGGCACTGGGCAAGACTCTGGCGGCATTCCCTGGTGCGGTTATGGTAATTTCGCATGACTCATACTTCTTAGATCTCGTTGCTAGCACTCGGTGGGTCCTCGATTGGAGTACTAGTGGAGCAATCTTGGGCGTTTGTTGAGGTCTTTCACCGCAAATTCCACTGCTATGTCAGTTGTGTAGGGATTTATTACTATTCGGGCGATTTTGCTGGTTGAAATCGTTGGAATTCCGCCATTATGATTTTTTGATAGTCGCTGACTCGCAATAAATCCCTACACAAACGGAAAAGAGGCTGATGTGGCAGCAATTCAGACTGAATCAGCCGCCGCTGGTGTCTAAACAGGTGCGGTTGGTGCCTGTGGCTGTGTCTGCGACGCTGTAGCGGAGTGCAGTATCGCAGTTTTCCGGTGCAGGGCAACCAAGGCGAAGGAGTACACGGCCAGTGACAGCCAGATCACGCAGAATGCCAAAAGTACTGTGTGGTTAATGGCTTCGTGGAGAAAGAAAATTGCAGAAAGAAACTGCAGAGTTGGGTTGATATACTGCACAAACCCAACGGTGAGATACTGAGAGTGCTGCACTCCGTAGGCAAAGGTGATAAGCGGTACGGCAGTAACGACTCCTGCACCCATCAGTAGCGCGATTATCGTGCTCTGCTGATGTACAATCCCGAATCCTGGTTGCCATATCAACCACAGAAAAGCTAGAGGAGTGACTACTGCTGTTTCGAAGGTTATGGATTGTAGCGAGTCCAGAGGCACTACTCGTTTTAGTAGACCATAGCCGCAGAAGGTTAATGCCATAATTAAGCCCAGCCAGGGTACACCACCGCTGCCGAAGATAAATATGCTGACTCCAATGCTTGCCAGTGCAATGGACACCCAACCGAATATATTGGTGCGTTCGTGTAGCACAAGAATGGCAATGAGCATATTCATCACTGGCATCAAAAAATATGAGGCTGAAGCTTCCAGAGTCTTGCCTGCACCCACCAAAATGATATATAGCAGCCAATTCGCGCTGATCAGTAGTGCAGCGATAACAGCCAGTAGAAAGAGTTTTTTGTTTTTCCATAACTTTGCACAACTAGCAATAAAGTGACGATGCTTTCGTAGTAGTACCAACAGTACGAACATCGTTATCATCGTGGTAATGATTCGATATGCGAGCACAGTGTTTGGTGGGACGCTGCGCAGAGCATCCCAATAGATGGGGAATAATCCCCAAGCTACGCTGGATATGGTTATCGCGAGGAGACCGCGAGGTGTCTGTGTGACAGGAGTGGCCGTAGGCATAGCCGACATACTACTGACATTATGTGAGCAACACTTTTCTGCCAGCTCATGATGATGTCCAGCACGGGTGCACCTTGATCCAGCACGGGTGCATAATAGCTTCCATACTATCTATACGTACATAAACCCACGATAATTGCACTTCACCACTACTGTGATAACAGATTTTAAGAAGCTCTCAAAGTGTTGCTGGTGCTGATTTGCAACTACTGCTACATTCAGTGATCAGAGGACTTTCTGAGGTTGTACTGTCTGTAGTGCACTACGAATATCGGTATCGCCGTCATAGAAATTGAGCGTAGTACCGATGGTATTCGGAGCATGCACCGTAGCAACGATTACAGCCGCCACGTTGCCGCGTGAAGTCGAAGGTATGGTTGAAGTTTTCCTCGCCTTATCTATAGTGATGCGGCCGCTGGGCGTTTCCAATGTCAGTGCGGTTGGACCGAGAATTGTCCAATCTAATGTGGAGTTTCGCAAATACTGATCCGCTGCAGCTTTCGACTGCGCATACGCGTACATAGAACTTTCTGGTCCAAATACTTCTGGGTGGTCGGCATCGTAGTAAGAGACAGTAATGAAGCGCTTGATGCCGGTAATTGCCGCAGCATCGATACTGCGTTTTGCAGCATCGCGATCGACAGCATAGGTCCTTGAGCTGTCACCCCCGCCGGCACCTGCAGACCACACTATGGCGTCGCTTCCAGAGAACACCTTGGCGAGCTCGTCAGTTGACGCATGTTCTATGTCGAGTACCACGGCGTCTGCTCCGCCTAACTCAACTTCTGTTATCTGCTCAGGGTTACGGATGATAGAGGTGAGTGAATCGCCTTCCGCTCTGAACAGTGGGCTCGCCAACAACGCGACTTTCCCGTGACCCCCAATAATAGTGACGTGTGCCATGTCATTCTCCTCCTGATGTTGCTACAGCAGCAAGGCTGGAAAATGAAGTTGCAAGTACGCTGTGAGAAGTCGAATAGTAGGCCTTTCTCAAGTGTCTTGAATCGTAACTGCTCACCTTTCCTTCGATTCCCTAACCTTTGTTTTCATTCGACGCTAGCATCAGCGAGCTGGTACAGATGCTAGATATGATCTTTTCAGCACATAGGAAAATAGCGCCTGAGATGAGTAGCAATATGTGAGTAGCAGTATTGAGCAGTACTAGTTGAAACAGCACTGTTGAGTGCGAAACAGCACGGTGGAGAATAGCACGATGTGAAGCAATGCTAAGTGAAATTATCAAGGCGTGCCTGCATGCACAGAACTCTTGGGGAATGATTCGTCAGATGTTGAGGTCTCGTGTATTGAATATGCGCACAGCACCTACGAATAGAACAATGGCTGCGGTGAACAACACCACCACTCCAACTGCCGCCCATGTCTGCCCTGATACTAGGTCATCAGGGGAGTAGAGGCTGAACATAGTGAAATATCGGGCAATTTTGAGATTTCCTCCAAGGTTTGCCATCATTTGCACCACATACATCAGTGTGGGTACGCCAGCGCTGAAGAGTAGTGCGTGACTCGAATCCTGAGCTATAGCTGAGCAGAGAATGCTTATACCAGCGATGCATGATTGAAGTCCAAACAACCCAAGATTGACCACCAGCAGTGTACCAATTTCAAGTTGCCCTGGAAATTGAATTTGTGAGACAGTAATTTCTAGCGCTGTGAGATAGAGCACTAGCAATGCTATTTCACTGATTAGCACCGTAATCTGAGTCAACATGACCTGTCGCCTCTTAATCGGTGCTGCAAGAAGAGTCACCATAGAGCCCTGGTCAATATGTTTGCTTACTAAAGTGTTAGCGCTGATCACGGTGAATACCATAGGGAAAATGAGCAACAGCATGCCGTAAAGATACGAGATGATGAAGGCTATGAGATGTGCACTTTGAGCTTTCATACCCAGCGAATTCATTACATCAGGCATCGATGCAATGAATTGATTCAACAGTTCAGTTTGTGTGGGGTTGTACATCCCGATGATAATTACGGTGTACATAGTGAGCACAACGGCGATGATAACCAGCACTTTCCATGTTTGTGCAATTCCGCGACGATACAATGCAGCATTCATGATTGATCCCCGTCCCTGTAGTAGTGCATAAATACCTCTTCGAGACTTTGTGCCGGTGTAAACAGGTTCGTGATGGGATAACGACTCAAGGCAACTAGGAATTCTGATAGATTCCCGCTGATGGTGACTTCAATGTGTTGCGGATGTAGAACTTTGCAAACAAAATCTTCTTGCAAGAAGCGCTGCGTTGAAGTCTCATCCGCAAAGGCTAAGACATAACGCCGTGTCTGTTGTGCCTTGAGAGCGTCGATAGAATCGGTGGCAAGCAACCTGCCTTGGTTTATGATGCCAACTCTGTCGCATGTACGTTCGACTTCTTCAAACATATGACTTGACATCAGTATGGTCGCTCCGCCACGTTTCTCTTCATCGATTAGTGAGATGAAGCGATTGCGCATTAAAGGGTCAAGTCCACTAGTAGCTTCATCAAGAATGAGGACTTCTGGACGTGACATCAATGCTGCGACAATAGCAATCTTCTGCTTTGTTCCTTTGCTCATGCGGCGAATTGGACCTGAAGCGTCGAGCTCAAAGAGTTCCGTTAATTCACGTCGGCGCCGTGACCCATGAATATGCCGGTAACGCTGTATAAAGTCTAAATAACTGTTTCCCGTCATGTCGTTGAAAAGGGCGATTTCACCTGGGATGTAAGCAGCTCGAGCTTGTATAGTATCGCGTTCTTTCCAGCAGTCTCTGCCTAATATGGTGCAAGTGCCAGAATTGGGTTTAAGAAAACCCATCAAATGACGAATTGTGGTCGTCTTGCCTGAACCGTTAGGGCCCAGAAAGCCAAATGCTTCACCTGCTGCGATATCGAACGACAAGTCGAATACACCCTTGTTTGGCCCATAATCGCGGGTCAAATGGTTAACCGTGATGGTCTGCGCTGACATACACACAGTATATAACTTGGAGCTAATGCTTAGGTGAGCTTTGGGAGTGCTACAACGTGACCATCTCTCGGGATGGCTGGAGCAAATTCCTGACTGAGCATGATGTTTTCAGTCTGAAATTCTACGATGAGCTGTTGATGCTGTTGTACGTCATATATCCCCAGTTACGTTGTGTGACTACTGCGCTGCCTATTCGGGCAACACCATATATAGCGGCATTGCGATGCATTGGTAGTGAAGGTGTCGATGTCCGTTGTCAACGGACGAGGTTGTGTATGACGAGCCACCGAAGTTGCCAAAATGCTCATTACTATCAAAGTGTGTAAGGAGGCACGGCAATGGCGTCAGATGCAAAAAAATCACTCATTAATTATTTGATGAATAGACGGGATTTTGTTTCAGGTTCAGAACTTTCTGATGCTCTGAATGTATCTACCAAAACCGTTTCACGAATTGTTAAAGATGTGAATCGCGAGTCTGCTGACGGATCTGTTATTGATTCTCGCCGAGGTCGTGGCTACCGATTGAATTGGCAGAATTACTTTGATCGTAAAGATGAGTCGTCAGCAACCACGAATGTTGCTGTACTGAGTTCGGTTGAACGTCGTGATGAAGTCATCAAGCGCCTCCTGATTACTGCGCCTCAACGTTATCGTTTGCATGAGGTCTGGGGAAAATACTTCATTAGTGAATCTGCGATTTCCGCTGATTTGAAAGCTCTTCGACGCATGGCTGATAACTTCCATCTCGAGCTATACAGATCAAGTGACTATATCTGGATTGAGGGTAGTGAAACCAATATACGCAAAGCTATTGCTGATCTATTGGTGTCGGACGATGTGATTGTCAGCAGCCAATCTATGCAGCCAGATGTGTATGTGCAGAAGCGTGACGCAGCTTTTGTTTCACATCAATTGGAACTTGTGGAGGAACTTATACATAGTGAAATTCCTTATCCATATAGTGTGAATCTTTACACTCATTTATACATTCTTATCGAACGTTTCCGGAATGCCAAGGTGCATATTGATGATGGCGAAGACATCTGTGACAACGATATGATGAAGCGTCACGAAGATCTTGCAGATGTGTGCGGTCGGGTTATTAAGAATCTTAATGAGTATCTCAATACCACGCTGCCCGAAGCAGAAATATACTATTTGTATCAATACTTGACTTCGTCAAGGATTAACAGTACTCAACTGGACACTAGTGAAATCCCTGAGCGTGTGTTGTCAGTGACGCGATTTCTTATTGACGCAGTGGCTCAGCATCCTGAGTATCAAGACATCAACAAACACGATTTGCTGCTGACACTATCGAAGCATATGAAGCCGCTGCTGAATCGTCTTGCTAACCACATCAGGGTGATTAATAACTTACTTCAGCAGATCAAACTCGAATATCCTCTACTCTTCCAGAGTGTTCAGTCTGCGACTCAGCAGCTGGTCAATGAGTATCAACTCAATCCCATTGGTGATGAAGAGGTTGGTTTTATCACGGTGTATTTTGCTCAGGCAATGGAAAATGTAAGAACTCCAGTCAATATTATCTTGGTGTGCACAACAGGTTTAGGAACTGCCCAGCTCTTACAAGCGAAGATTACTAAACGATTTTCAGAATTTAATATCGTCGCCACCGTTGCGGCACGGAATCTCAACAGTGAAATAGCGAAGCACCCAGAGGTGCATTTAGTTGTATCCACAATTCGTTTACCGCACGATATCAAGGTTCCAACTTTAGTAGTCAGCGCAATGCTCACTGTTGAAGACCGTGAACGTATGGAACTTGAAGCCAGCCGTATTAGACATAAAGAGGTGGTCTTATGAAACGAATGTTGCTTTGGGAACCAAACTGGCAGCTTCATGATAAGGCTGCTCTGCTGTCAAAAGTATCGCAGTACTTACTTGACGAAAAGGCGATTACAGATGCTGATGAGGTAACCCAAGCACTTGCT
Source organism: Bifidobacterium sp. (assembly GCF_022647885.1). NCBI lineage: Bacteria > Bacillati > Actinomycetota > Actinomycetes > Bifidobacteriales > Bifidobacteriaceae > Bifidobacterium > Bifidobacterium sp. Next base: position 1,211,726 of record NZ_JALCLM010000001.1, read on the forward strand.
ATGCGCGAGGATCTCGGTAATGACTTAGTTGCGCCTAATATTGCTATTCCCCATGCCCAGCATGCAGCGGTCAAGCATGCTGTCTTGCTCTTGGTGAAGCTGAGGCATCCCCTCCAAGATTGGTGTTCTGGTGCCTATGTGGACCGATATATTTTTTCCCTGATTCCGCCAAACCTATCTGCATGCGATGCAGGTGAGTTGAAAGAATTTTATACCGCTATTGCTGATGATCAAGTGATGAATCGACTGAGCTTGGGTGATCAGAGGGAAATACGAACAATATTCGCGAGTAGAAAGAAAACAACAGTGGAATCGCTATCTCTTAATGCTGTTCTCGATAGGAACACTATTATGACCAACGTCGAAGCTGACAGAAAAGACGAGGTCATTGCAACGTTGTCACAAAGGTTGTATGAGCAAGGTTATATTTCCTCGGTTGATGAGTTTGTACAAGCTGTGAACCAGCGCGAACGCGAAGGGGCTACAGGTATTGGTCAGCATGTTGCGATTCCTCACGGGCGTAGCGACACAGTCACTCGCAACGGGGTTGCCATTGCAGTTCTCAATCATGAAATTGAATGGGAATCCCTTGACGATACTGGAGCAAAAGTGGTGGTGCTGTTAACAGTAGGTGCAGGGGGACAAGGTTCGCAGGACCATTTGAAAATGCTATCGTTATTCGCTCGAAAACTGGGCAAGAATGAGGTAATCGAAGGTCTATTGAAGGCCAATACTATCGATGACGTTATTGCCACGTTTAGCGATTGAATTCTTCATACTACAAACAAGGAGCAAAACTATGAACATTGTTGGAGTTAGTGCATGCACTGTGGGAATTGCACATACATATATGGCACAGCAAAAACTGGAAGATGCCGCAAAAGCGGTGAATGATCAAGTCAAAATCGAGACTCAAGGCACCATAGGTATTGAAAATGAGTTGACTGAGCAAGACATCAATGGCGCAGACATCGTGATTTTAGCTGTCGATGTGAAAATAGCAGGCGAAGAACGTTTTGACGGGAAAAAAGTCGTCAAAGTTTCTACGGCAACTGCCATTAAATCGCCAAACAAACTTATTGCGAAACTCCATGAAATAGCGAAGCAGTAGTGCTGAGGAATCGATATCTATTAATTCTTCATGAGTAGTAATGATTAACAACATCAATTATGACAAGGACGTCAATAATGAAATTATTTTGGAAAAAAGCTAATTTTAAGGGGCATCTTCTTACCGCCATTTCGTATATGATTCCTATAGTTTGCGGTGCAGGATTTATTATCGCCATTGGTATGGCCTTTGGGGGTAAAAGTCAAGATGCCTTGGTCATGGGCAAGTTTGACTTTTTCCAAGCACTGGCAACGTTGGGTGGCAAAGCACTCGGTATGTTACCTGTGATAATTGCCACCGGTATTGCCTTCTCAATCGCTGGTAAACCAGGTATTGCTCCTGGCTTCGTCACAGGTCTTGCAGCAGTATCGATCAGCGCTGGATTCATTGGCGGCATAGTTGGCGGGTATATCGCAGGCTGGTTTGCTTTTGCAGTATTGAAGTACTTCAAAGTACCTCAATGGGCGAAAGGTCTGATGCCCACGCTCATTGTGCCATTCTTAGCCTCAATAGGCAGCGGCTTAATTATGGTGTACATCATAGGTACGCCGGTTTCTTGGTTCACTGATTGGTTGACAGCCTTATTAACCAGCATGAACGGCACCTCCAATTTGATCTTCGGCGGCGTATTAGGAACCTTGAGCATTGTTGATTTCGGTGGCCCTATAAATAAAACGGTATTTGCTTTTGCTCTGACATTGCAAGCACAGGGGATTAACGGACCAGTTACCGCTCTGCAGCTGACGAATACCGCTACACCAATTGGTTTCGGTTTTGCATATCTGGTTGCAAAACTCATCCGCAAAAATATTTATACCCATGATGAGGTTGAGACTTTGAAATCCGCAGTGCCTATGGGCGTGGTCAACATTGTTGAAGGCTCCATCCCGATAGTGATGAACGATCTTGTTCGCGGTGTCGTTGCAGCTGGTCTTGGCGGTATGTGCGAAGGTGCTTTGCTGATGTCACTGACAGGAGGAGAAGGCGCTACAGTCCCGTTCGGTGGATTCCTGATGCTACCAACTATGGGCTCAAACTGGTGGGTTGGTGTATTAGCTATTGCAGTCAACATATTGGTGACAGGCACCGTTTATGCGCTGATTAAAAAAGATATACCTGCAGATGAGCTGAGTGCAACGAGCAAGGTGGCTCTTGAAGAACAAGAACTTGATTTAGATGACGTTCAAGTTATGTGATCACGAAAGGTAATAATTACTATAATGTCAAGGAAAATTCAGCTATCTCCGTCTTTGATGACGATGGATTTGGACCAATTCAAAGAACAGATTACCTTCCTCAACGATAAAGTGAACTCCTATCATATCGATATTATGGACGGTCATTTTGTCCCTAATATCACTCTCTCACCATGGTTCGTTGAACAAGTGCGCAAGATATCTGATGTCCCGATGTCCGCACATATGATGGTGACGGATGCGCCATTTTGGGTCAAACAACTGATTAATGTCAACTGTGATGAGATATGTTTCCCATCTGAGGTGGCTAATGGAGTAGCTTTCAGCATGATTGATGAGATTCACCAAGCTGGTCTGAAAGCTGGTGCTGTGCTCAATCCTGAGACCAGCATAGACACCATAATGCCTTACATCGATGTACTCGACAAAGTGACCATTATGACTATCGATCCAGGTTTCGCTGGACAGCGATTTTTGCAAAGCTGTTTACAGAAAATAACTCAATTGCGAGATTTGAGAGAGGAACACGGCTATAGCTATCAGATTGAAATGGATGGTTCTACGAATCTGAAACATTGGAAGATGATTTCAGATGCAAATCCAGATATTTATGTCATAGGACGAAGTGGTTTATTCGGTCTAACAGACAATATCGAAGATTCTTGGAAGCAGATGGTGCAGGAATATGAAAGTTCCACAGGCTACCGTTTTGATAATGGTTTGTAAGCTGGAATAGCGTCTAAGACGCAGAAAATTAGTAGAGATGACTCGTTGCCAATATAGTGCGTGATATCACACCATATAAGTTTCGTCATGGCTTGTTTCTCAACAGCATTACCAGGCTCATCGATGCTCTTGGCGATGTCAGACAAGCGGTTGTTTTGCCGCTACAGCAGCCATACACATTATCCCAGTGAAGCGTTTGACAGCTAAATCTGTATTGGCAACGATGTATTTCTCAGTTCAAGAAAGAACAATTATGGCTATAACATTTAATTTCACCGTTACTGATCCTGCGGGGATCCATGCCCGTCCGGCAGGGCAATTAGTGAGTAAAGCCCAAGAATATGAGTCTGCTGTCACACTCATCACAGCGGATAGATCTGTTGATGCTAAAGGAATTCTGAGTGTGATGGGTTTAGGCGTGCAACAAGGCGATGTTATTGAAGTCTCTGTAACAGGATCTGATGAACAGGCAGCTGCTGCTGCACTACAACAGTTCTTCAAGGAGTCTCTGTGATGAAGAGCTTTCAAGGTGTTGGCGTATCTGCGGGGATTGCCATAGGGCCAGTCCAAGTGCTACATACTGCGAACGAGCCAGTTATTCGCAGAGTAGTTGAAGACCCTCAAACTGAAGTAAACCGTTTTCGCGCTGCCCAAGGTGCTGCAATCCAGCAATTAAGTGTTATTCGTAACAACACTGCGGCCAAGCTAGGGGAGGGTAAGGCAGAATTATTTGATACACACCAACTGATGCTCCGAGACCCTGAATATGTTAGCAGTATCGAAGATCTCATTATGTCTAGCTCTGTGAATGCTGAATTCGCAGTGAATAGCACCATGGAACAATTCGCAGCTATGTTCGCGGCTATGGATAACTCTTATATGCAAGCACGTGCTAGTGATATCAGGGATATTTCTCAACGAGTAATCGATATTCTCAGCAATCGCAGTGGTACCGATAACGTTGTACAGGAGCACAGTCACATTATTGTTGCCGAAGATCTTGCACCTAGTGAAACTGTGCAATTAGATCGTTCCACAGTATTGGGATTCGTTACCGAGCAAGGATCATCAAATTCACATACCGCGATACTTGCTCGAACGATGGGATTGCCTGCAGTAATCGGCGTGCATGAGGGATTTGACTCCTTTGGCACTGGAGAAATGATGGTGGTAGATGGCTCAACAGGCACAGTAATTATTGATCCAGACGATTCCACTCTCGAACTGTATCGAGTGAAGCAGTTGGGCTTTGAAGAACATTTGCGATTACTGCAGAAACTTAAGGGACAAGCTACCACCACTAGCACAGGTCAGACGGTACGTCTCTATGCCAATATTGGTCGCCCGTCAGATGTTACTGCCGTACTGGCTAACGACGGTGAGGGTATTGGACTATTTCGTAGCGAATTTTTGTATCTCGAGAGTACTGATTTTCCTACGGAAGAATATCAGTTTACGGCATATCGTGAGGTTGCTCAGAAGATGGGTGATCGACTGGTAGTGATTCGCACACTAGATATCGGCGCCGATAAACAGGCCGACTATTTCGGTCTCGAGCATGAAGATAACCCCGCATTAGGGTACAGAGCAATCCGTATATGCTTGACGCAACCAGAGATATTTAAGGTACAACTACGAGCGTTGCTGAGAGCTTCAGCATATGGGAATATAGCTGTGATGTTCCCGATGATCACTGCTGTGTCAGAGGTACGTGAAGCTAAAAGCATACTATCTCAAGTGAAGTCAGAACTGCGTGCTGCACATGTGCAGTTCAATGAAGACATTGCCATCGGCATTATGATTGAGACGCCAGCATCCGTTATCATGGCTGACGAACTTGCTGCGGAAGTAGATTTCTTCTCAATTGGCACCAATGATTTGACGCAATATACACTGGCTTGTGATAGGCAGAACCCTAATCTAGGTAGGTTTGCTGATCCTCATTCGCCTGCAGTGCTACGAATGATTGATATGACGGTGAAAGCTGCGCATAATCACAACATCTGGTGTGGTATCTGCGGCGAACTTGGAGCAGATTTAGCCCTGACAGACACTTTCCTTGATATGGGAATTGATGAGTTATCTGTTTCGCCTAAAAGTATTTTGCCTTTGCGTGAGGCTATCAGAAAGCGTTGATATCTCAGTGTCTGTGCCCAGATGTCTGGCGCTTGTAGCAACCTCTCATTACAGCATAGTCAGTGTAGTGACAGTGCGCTCATGAAAAGCAATAAGCCTTCCCTGCACGTTACGCTGGGAAGGCTTAATAAATATCCGGTAAAGCTTTACATACACCGTATTTGGGGTGTGTAAAGCATTACCGGATAATTCATATCTAAAACTCAGATGTGGAAGTAGAGCTCGTACTCAAGTGGGGTAGGAGCGAGACGAGCTTCGTCAATTTCGCCTTGCTTAAGCTCAAGCCAAGTCTCAATCAGGTCGTCAGTGAAGACATCGCCAGCAGTCAGGAAGTCGTGATCGGCTTCGAGAGCGCTCAGCGCCTCAGTCAATGAGCCTGGAACCTGAGCAATTTGATCATGCTCTTCAGGAGGAAGCTCATAGAGATCCTTGTCGACTGGATCCGGTGGCTCAATATGGTTCAGAATGCCATCAAGGCCAGCCATGAGCTGAGCGGAGAAGGCAAGGAATGGGTTAGAGCTTGGATCTGGTGCACGGAACTCAATACGCTTTGCAGCTGGTGATGTACCTGCGAGTGGGATACGAATAGCAGCAGAACGGTTACGAGCCGAGTACACGAGGTTGACAGGGGCTTCATAGCCAGGAACCAGACGATGGTATGAATTCATCGAAGGATTCGTGAAGGCAAGTACAGATGGAGCATGCTTGATGAGTCCACCAATGTACCAACGAGCGATATCAGAAAGGCCGCCGTATCCTCTCTCGTCGTAGAAGAGTGGCTTGCCGTCTTTCCACAGGGACTGGTGGCAGTGCATGCCAGTACCGTTGTCGCCTGCAATTGGCTTTGGCATAAAGGTTGCGGCTTTGCCTGCAATGGCAGCAGTTTCGTGAACGATGTACTTGTATTTCATCAAGTCATCGCCAGCATGCTGCAGAGTGTTGTAACGGTAGTTGATCTCTTGCTGACCAGCACCTGCAACTTCATGGTGTGAACGCTCAAGAATCAGACCAACCTGCTGCAGATTAGCAACCATGTCATCGCGCAAATCTTGGTTGTGATCGATTGGTGGGACAGGGAAATATCCCTTCTTGACACGGTTCTTGAAACCGATGTTTGGAGTGCCGTCATCTTCGATGTCAGTCCCTGAATTCCAAGGAGCTTCGATGGAATCTACTTCGTAGAAAGAGCGGTTCATGCTGTTCTCGTAGCGCACCTTATCGAAGATGAAGAACTCAGCCTCAGGAGCGAAGGATGCAGTATCGGCGATACCTGTTGACTTAAGGTATGCCTCAGCCTTGGCTGCAACCTGACGAGGATCGCGTGAATATGGCTCATCGGTGAGAGGATCAACGATGGAGAATGCCACGTTCAGGGTCTTGTGTTTACGGAAAGGATCAATGAATGCGGTGCTGATATCTGGCACAAGCTTCATATCGGATTCGTTAATGGCCTGGAAGCCCTGTACAGATGATCCGTCGAAAGGCATACCTTCGTCGAATGCATTGTCAAGGAACTCATTTGTCGGCACTGTGAAGTGCTGCTGTACGCCGATGAGGTCTGTGAAACGGACAGAGACGTATTCAACGCCCTCCGTGTTGATAAGAGCCTCGGCGTCGGCCTTTGTTTTCAGTTCAGTCACTGAACTGCTCCTTTCATGAGTACTTACGAATCCCAAGTCTAGAAGAATCCGTTACCCGCACGCGCCCGTAAGGTTACGAGGATGTTTCGAGGTGCGCCAATTCGTGTAATGGCGGGGGCTGCTTGATTCACTATGTGGACGCTAAGCACACTCCCGTGGTCAACTAGCAGTGAATTTGGGCTTGCTAGGCGAATTCAGCGTCCTCGCATGGCGCGACGATTGACTCGAACTTTAGTGGGATCTACACCTTTGGGCACGCCAATACCTGACTGCTGTTGAAGAGTGCGAAGACGGTCATTAAGTTGTTCGAGCTCAAACTTCGTGAGCTTAATCTTCTTGCGCATTACAGTTTTTTGCAGTTGGGCTAGAGGAACTTGTTGTGCTCCTTTGCCAACACTGATTTTATGAATCGGAATGGCAGAACCTTTGGTGATGCGATTGACCTTGGTCTCTTCTCGCTCTATAGCCTTATAAACGCGAGCAGCGTCACCTTCACCAACAAGGTAGACTCCGGAACGGCCTGTGCCTCTCCACACAGCGTCTTTGGTCTTCATATCAATCCATACGGGCTCTTGAGGGAAGCTGAAGCCGCCTTTGGTGATATTGTTGAGCACCGCTCCGGTAGCGCCTGGACGACCCTCCATGCGACGATACCCAACCTTGTCGGAACGTTTCGTCAGGGTGATAGTCGCCAAGAGCAGACCGCACATAATGCCCGTTAGCACAACCATAATCCAGGTGAACCAACCAGCTTTAATAATCACGCCTAGGATGACGGCAACAAGTACCGGTGCGAGGAAAGCCAGTGCCAGAAATGCTGGAAGGACCTTATCCTCTTTTGCGGTAAAAGTATAAATCTGCTTGATCTGGGAAAGCGTGCCTTTTGATTTCTTCGTTTTCTTGGACTGTGCCTTGTCAGCGTTGTCTGCCATACCACCCTCACTTAAGTTGCATTACTGGAAAGACAGTCTATCAATAGACACATCGAATCGCTTTCCAAGAGTGTATTTATACGATGTGTCGTTAGCAAAGTAGCAGCGATTGAGATTTACACATCAGCTCAGTACAAAGTTCAGCGTACGTGTAGAGGACGGCCATCGGCTTTGAGCAGGCTCTCACCGAGTGCTTCACCAAAAGTGGGATGTGGATGAATCAGGCGTGCAGCATCCGACAACGCTATGTGATTACCAACAAGTTGTTCAACTTCAGCGATGATTTCGCTAGCATGAGGCCCAATAATCTGTGCACCTAAGACCAATTGAGTATCTGGTTCGGAGCGTTCGCATCCGGTGACTACTGACAGTGAGCCTCCTTGCCCCGTCATCAGAACTCGTGCATTCGACATCAAGGGGATTGTGGTTTCACTCACGCTCTCGTAGTTGTCATTATCTTGCGCGGCTTGGAGAGTAAGACCTACTGCAGCTGCTTCTGGTGTAGAAAAAACTATTTGAGGGATAGTGTCATTGTTCACCGGACGAGGCTGCAATCCTGCGATTGCCTCCGCGACAGTGATTCCTTGTTCAAAAGCACGATGAGCGAGCTGATGACCAGGTGTGATATCGCCAACAGCCCAGATATGACGCACGCTACTTTGTCCTAAATCATCGGTGGATATCAGTCCTCGATCAGTAGTTTCTATGCCCAACTTGGCAAACCAATCAGCATCTGTTGCTGCATCTCTGCCGATAGCTACGAGAACAACGTCTGCTTCGACTGATGAGTTGTCACCGTCACCGTTGGTGTAGTGAACGGTGGCACCAAGGTTTTCGCCAGTGTCAATGCCGGTGCATGAGGCTTTCGTAATGACATTGACCCCTTGACGTTTAAGTTCACGTCCTAGCATTACACCAGAGCGTTTACTCCACTGTGATAACACCCTATCTTTGCGGGCTAATAATGTGACTTTGCAGCCAGCTGTGTTCCACAGACTTGCAAATTCGAGACCGATAGCGCCTGAGCCGATAATGACAGCGCTCGAGGGGAAAGTGTCTAAGGTCAGAGCGTGGTCAGAGTCGAGTATCACATGGGAGAAGGGAAGATTGGGGAGTGGCCGAGGACGCGAACCCGTGGCGATAATAATGTCATCAGCAGTGACCTCAACAGTGTCGCTCTCGTTGGTGACATGTATGGTGCCAACGCTTTCGATGCTTGCTTCGCCTTGAATCACATCGATGTTGCGGTGTTTAAGTAATCCTGATAAGCCCTCGGTCATGGTGCTGACCATATGCTCTCTGTGCTCACGAAGCTTACCGAAATCAAGGCCATGAAGTTCTAAGTTGATGCCCAAACTCTGCGCATGCTGTGCTTCGCCGATAGCACTTACTGCAGTAATCAGAGCCTTGGTGGGTATGCAACCGCGATTCAGACAGGTGCCACCCACCACAGCATCACGTTCGATGAGGATAACGCTTTTGCCTAGTTCACTAGAGCGCAATGCGGCTGAATACCCTCCTGGGCCAGCGCCGATTATGGCAACATCTGCGTGACGTGCACTCGAGTGTTCTCTAGGTTGTTGCTCTTGCTGATCTTCCTTGACGTCGCTCATAATCCCCCTCGATAGTGCACTCACATCAGTGGTAAAGCATCACAGGAAGCTGCTGTGAAGCAAATATTTTACTTAGGCCAGTTTCCCCTCTTAGGGCTACGAGGGCGTGGCATACGCCAACGGCGCAACTGCAATGCACGAGACCACGCATAGGTAGCAGATCGCGAACCCTTTGCAACGGCACGATCACCATATTTTTCAACGAGCTTAGCTTTGAGCTTTCTCCACATTAACGCGATATCGACAACTGCCGCTAGAAGATAGGCATACATGAGGATGAGCAGAGGCATGGAAAGTATTGGATAGAAAGCTGTCACTGCCATAGAGCCAATTAAAATTACGAATGCGACTGGGATGAAGAATTCAGCGAGGTTCCATCGCGCATCAATATAATCGCGGATGTAGATGCGCCATGGGATGCGCTCTGCGGCCGGCATATGCCTGACATCACCATTGCGCATAGCATCATATTCTTCGTTTTGCTTTACTCGCAGCTTATCTCGCTCTACCTTCCTGCTGGCTTTGCGATCTTTGGGGACAATAGGCCTGAGATTTTCTGCTTCGACCTGCTTGCGTTTAGGTGTTGGATGTCCCTTACCTGTGGAGCTGTTGTCCACTTCAGCCTGCGGGATTTGCACTTGGGCGTCCTCGTCGGCGCCGCGTTTAAATGGGTTCCATGTCATACGAGCAGGTTACGGTGACGCCTAGACGCATATGGCTTTACAGGCCTACAAACAAACAAGGTTTGGAGATGGAAATGGCTAAGTTAGATAGCAATGAGCTTCGTGCTCGAGTACAAAGCGATTGGAATCGGATTGTGACTTTGCTTTCCAACAAAGTCGCTTGTGCATCGGTTTCTGCAAAAGGTATTACCGGTGAACATATGAAGCGTTCAGCACAGTTTGTTGCTGACGAGTTCACCCAGTTGGGATTGGACGCGCATGTGGTGCAGTCGCAAAATGCCGATGGCACTGCGGGAGCGTATGAAGTAGTCGGCTCTCGAATGGTGGATCCCAAAGCACCTACCGTCCTGTTGTATGCACATCATGATGTGCAGCCTGTTCCTGACCCGAGTCAGTGGGAGACTGATCCCTTCGTCGCTGTTGAGAAGGATGACCGTTTATATGGTCGAGGATCTGCCGACGATGGCGGTGGCATCGCAATTCACTCAGGCACGCTTAAAGCTTTGGGCGACGATCTCGGTGTTAATGTGAAAATCTTCTTTGAAGGTGAAGAAGAAATGGGTTCACCAAGCTTTATACCGTTTATCGAACAACACCAAAAAGAGTTTGAAGCAGATGTAATTATTGTTGCAGATTCAGGTAACTGGTCTGCTGAAGTGCCAAGCCTAACTACCTCGCTGCGAGGCAATACCACTATGGATGTGACAGTGCGTGTGCTTGGACATCCGGTTCATTCTGGTCAGTTCGGAGGTCCTATATTAGACGCCAATACTCTTGCTGCCATGTTGATTGCTAGTTTGTATAACGAGTCTGGTGAGCTCGCAGTGCCAGGAATTGTTGCTCAGGAACCTGTTGGTGGCCTGCAGCGTGATCTTGATGAAGATACTCTGCGCAATGATGCAGCAACTGTTGAAGGACTGCAGTTTGCAGGAACAGGCTCTTTAGCTTCCAGACTGTGGACAAAGCCAAGTCTTACAGTCATTGGGGTTGATGCTCATCCAGTTGAAGGTTCTTTCAACGTGCTTGCAGATTCGGCGAGATTTAGACTTTCATTACGTACAGCTCCCTCGCAGCGGCCAGAAGAGGCTCAACAAGCTTTGTCAGCATTCCTGATTGACCATGCGCCTTTTGGTGCGGAAGTCACAGTCGATCCTTTGGATAATGGTATGGGTTGGGCGATGGACCCTGATGCTGATGCAGTGAAAATTGCTGAACAGGCGATGCACGAGGCATTCGCTACTGAAGTCATCAATAAGGGTGAGGGTGGTTCAATTCCGTTTATTCCCGAATTGCAGCGTATCTTCCCTCATGCGCAGGTGCTGGTAACTGGTCCTGAGGATCCGAAGTCTAACGCCCATAGCCCGAACGAGTCCATATCGTTATCTGGATTGCGTAACAATATCATCACCGAAGCTTTGCTTCTTGACCGTCTGGCTGGCTGACTGTATGTGTGATGCATGGTGTGTGTAATGAGCAATATGCGGAATAAGCTGCTCATTCTGTAGCAGTGCTGCCAGCAAATCGATGTAAGAGCAAGAATTCGTAGTCGATCAACAGCAGCTTCTTCTATGTTCATTACACACACGGTGGAGGTCCCGTGGGCATAGTGGATAGGCCGGGCTTGTTCAGTTGTGACCTTCCAAGTAACGGTTGAAGATTCTCAGCAGTGAAAGGTGATCTCATCTCAGAAATTCAGCCAGAGGATGTTTGGGATTGAATTTGGTCAGGGCCTTCGCTAGTATCGCTGGTGACACGGGGGCTGTGTGCGCAAGCGCGCGGCTGAGATGAGGCGAAGCCTCAACCGAACGAACGTATACCGGGTAATGCCGGCGCACGGATGTCGCTCATTTCCCGTGCCTTGAATGACAACTCATGCGTGCAAACGCATGGATATGAAAGGCACATTACCATCATGACTTCAACAGCATCGACATCTATACGACCAATATTGCGTTGGCGCGTAGTTGATATAGCAGTTGCTTCAGTAATCGGTGTTGCCAGCTCTCTGATTTATTGGCTGGTTGCATTAATCTCTACAGGTCCGTGGAACTTCTTAGAGGCCGTGATTCCTGGATTCGGTGGAATCATTAACGGCCTATGGCTTTTTGCAGGTCCTCTTGCAGCCGTCATTGTGCGTAAACCTGGTGCAGCAGTGTATGCAGAAGTGGTTGCTGCCGTGCTCGAGGCTCTGATGGGCAATATGTGGGGAGGCGGGTCAACATTTGTCATCGGCCTTGTACAAGGTCTGATGGCAGAACTTGCCTTTGTAATAGTGATGTATCGCAAGTGGAATCCCTTGACTTTGATTTTCTCGGGTGTCCTTTCGGGAATTGGATGCTGGGGATATTCCTTCTTTACCAATCTCCAAGCTATCGATTGGGGCGGTTCCTACGGCATTATTTATCTACTCTCAACGGTTATTTCAGGAGCCGTCATTGCCGGTATTCTTATGTGGTATCTCTATGTAGCGATTGCCAAAACTGGTGCTTTGGATCATTTTGCCTCAGGACGTGAAGTGCGTGGTGTCAGCGATTAAATAGTTATTTTTGGCACGATTGGACAATGCGTAATTGGACAATGCACGATTGGACAAATGATTGATGAATCACCTAGCAGCAGAGCTGCATCCTATGGCTGCGACCCCCGATGAGTCTTCCCAACAACATCTGCATAGTGAAGCGGATGTGTCACCAGATGCCGCTGCATCCTTAACCTTTGAACATTGGGGTTATAAGCATGCTTCACGTCGTCACTTTGCGGTTCGGGATCTCAATCTGCACATTGCGGCGGGGGAGCGAGTGTTGCTACTTGGCGCTTCAGGAATTGGTAAATCAACAATTCTTGAAGCAGCTGCGGGTTTGATTGGTGGCGATGGTGGCGATGATGGCGAAACTACAACAGTCTCTGATGGTGATGTTTCTACTGCTTCTGGTAACAGTCAGCTCAACGTGCCCAATTCGCTCAAGACTCAAGGTGCAGCGGACGCCCCTGTTACAGCACAATCTACCGAGTTTGCAACTACCACAACGATTGAAGCTGTGATTGACGCTGATGGGGGCTTAACTGAAGGACGAGTGCTAGTAGGAACACGTAGTGTTCACAAAGCTATCGGGAGCGTAGGGCTAGTACTGCAAGATCCTGATGCTCAGGCAATATTTCAGCGTCTTGGCGACAACGTTGCTTTCGGACCTGAGAACCTGAACGTCCCACGAACGGAGATCTGGGATCGTACACGAGATAGCCTTACTGCTGTCGGTATGAACGAGCTCAAACTCACTCACTCGGTATTGCACCTCAGCGGTGGACAGATGCAGCGAAGTGCACTTGCTGGAGCTCTCGCTATGCGACCTGGTGTGCTGCTTCTCGACGAGCCGACAGCGAATCTCGATCCCGATGGTGTGCAGCAAATTGTAGGTGCTGTTGAAGATGTAGTGCGAGAGCGAGCCTGCACTATGGTGCTTGTGGAGCATCATGCTGGCCCGTGGATTAATATGATTGACAGGGTTGTCGTGCTGGGCTTGGAGTCAGAGCATTCAATAGATACTGAGAGTGCACGCAACTCTTCACCAGTTTCTACACAAGATGTTGAACACTCTGATGACGATATTGACCGCACCGCTTTTCGTAAAACTATTATCGTTGCAGATGGCAGTCCCGAAGAAGTATTCACTGACGAGGCACTGGATTTTGCCGAACTCGGCATCTGGGTTCCTGAACGTTTCCGCCGCAGTGACGATGCTATTACTGCAATACACACCCCTGACGAGCCTCAATATTCTGCGACCACTGGTGAGGGTCAAGCGCTTCTGAATACAAGAAACTTATCTATAGGACGCAACAATATTGCGATTGCTCAATCCATTAATCTCAGTTTTTATCCAGGGCAGATAACCGCGTTAGTTGGTCCAAATGGAGTCGGAAAATCAACCTTGTCACTGACTCTAGCGGGTCTGCTTAAAGCAGTTGATGGTGAAGTAGTTGCATCACCAGAATTAGCTCGAGACCTTGAGCACACAGATCCATATTCATGGAAATCTAGTGATCTGGCTTCGCGTATTTCCTATGTCTTCCAGAATCCAGAGCATCAGTTTGCTAAGGGAACAGTTATGGAAGAGATGATGCTTGCGCCCCTGCGATCAGGCATGTCTGAAGCCGATGCCAAGGCTAGAGCACATGATTTGCTGCAACGTTTTAATTTGCTGCGGTATGCACAGGTTAATCCCTATACACTTTCGGGCGGCGAGAAGCGTCGTCTGACAGTTGCATCAGCACTTGCGGCTGCACCCCGTGTGTTGTTGCTGGATGAACCTACCTTCGGGCAAGATCGTCGCACATGGATGCAGATTGTTAAGTTGATACATTCGCTGCGTTCAGATGGAGTGAGCATTATCGTTATCACGCATGATCGCGATTTGGTTATTGCGTTGGATGCGAAGCTTGTCGAACTGACCACACAAACGAGTGAAGCTTCTTGGAATGAATCAATTGGTAGTGCATCAATTGACAGTGCAGTAGCACATCATGATTCGCCAGCGACTGCTGGTGCCGCTACATCAGAAGCAACTGTCCTGTCGAAAGAATCCACGGATCACACAGATGCTGATGCCCTTGCTCCAATATCTAAGGCAGTATCTGATGCAGAGCTAACAAGTTTAGTCGTGAGCCCTATGAATACCCGAGATGAGCCTGAGAAACCTTCGAGTCGTTCACCATTCTTGGCCTCATTAAACCCTGCATTCCGTGTAATCGGTGGGCTGCTAGCAACACTGCCGCTGCTAATAAGTTTGGACTGGGTCTCGGCTACGGTTTCTTTGACTTTGGAATTCGTGTTGCTGATGATTGCTGGCATCGCTCCATGGCATGTGGTGCGTTCAGCTTGGCCGTTATTTATTGGAGCACCTGGATCAGCAGTGGCTGTGTTACTCTACGGGAAAAGCGGTGGAGATACCTTATGGCAGTGGGGTTTGATTCACGTTACTGATCGCTCTGTGGATTTGGCTATAGCAACTGCATTGAGGATCTTGGCAATAGGTATCCCAGCGATTATCACAGTGCTTGGTATTGACGCCACTGATCTCGCTGATGCTTTTAGTCAGGTGCTCCATTTACCTGACCGATTCGTGTATGGTGGCTTGGCAGGTATGAGACTGTTTACCGTGCTACAAGATGATTGGAGTGCTCTTACCGCATCCCGAAGGTCGCGTGGTCTCGGTGACGACAGCGCTATACGAACTTTCTTCCCGCAAGCTTTTGCACTCTTAGTATTATCTATTCGTCGCTCCACAACTCTCGCCACGGCAATGCAAGCTAGAGGATTCGGAGGGGCTGGGCAGAGAAGTCATGCCAGAGTTTCTGCGTATGGTATTCGTGATTACGGTTTTCTGGCGCTGTCATTAAGCATTCCAGTAATTGCGCTGATTGCAGCTGCCTATTTCGGAACATTCACCTTTTTTGGGGGATGATTCGGCATAACGGTGCTCAATATGGTTACTAATCTCTGAACGAGGCCTTGTTGAGCTCATGAAACTCGATGTTTTGGCATTTGAATTCAGTTGTGTAGGGATTTTAGCGGATACATGAAGTATTAGCTATGCACAAATGGCGGTATTACGCCATTCTTGGATTCTGCATAGGTGAGGTCTTAGCGTAAATCCCTACACAACTGAATCTGCTTCAAATTTGAGGGCAAATATAGCGCGGGCTCGGCATGCTATTGCATGCCGAGCCCGCGTTTCCGTACGCACTATTGCGTGCGGTACCCTTCCCCCAAGGAAGTGCGCAATTTATCGCGCAAGAATGGTATTGAGATTGCGAACCTCGTCGAAACGAGCTGCAGCATCATCCCAATTCACTACGTTCCACCATGCCTTAACGTAATCTGGTCGAACGTTCAGATAATCGAGATAGTAAGCGTGCTCCCACAGATCAAGCAGAATCAGAGGGAATACAGTAACGGGCAGATTGCCTTGATGATCGTACATCTGCAAAGTCACCAGTTTCTCGCCTAGTGAATCCCACGCGAGCACTGCCCAGCCTGAACCCTGAATGCCTGCGCACATTGAAGCAAAGTACTTCTTGAAGCCTTCGAATGAGCCAAACTGATCATCAATAGCAGCTCTGAGCTCACCTTCTGGCTCTTGTCCGTCAGCAGGCGCCATATTCTTCCAAAAAATGGTGTGATTCTTGTGCCCTGCGAGATTGAAAGCCAAGTTCTTCTCAAAGAGATTTGAATTTTCGACGTTGCCAGATTCAGCTGCATCGTGAATCTGCTCAAGAGCTTTATTAGCACCAGTGACATAAGTCTGGTGATGCTTGTCATGATGAAGCTCCATAATCTTCCCTGAGATAAATGGCTCCAATGCCGAGTAATCATAAGGAAGTTCTGGCAAAGTATATTCGGGCATATCGCTCCTCCGGATCTCGTGATCGGGTAGTTTCCCCGTACTGCGTCTTTGGTATATAACTGTTGCTTCCAGAGTCAGACGTGGTTGACTCCTAATGACAGAGTTTAGTCCTGATTTCGCATTCCAAATAAGCGTTGTGCTCACAGAATGAGTGATATAACGCACATATTTGGTGAGTAGCAAAATTGAATGATTATTGCGTTACAACGCTGTTGGGGGGTGCCAAGAATCATTCTTGGCACCCCCCAACAGATGAGTTATCTCGGTATCAATGCATTAGCGTTTGCTGTTGGAAGCTGTTGCTTTCTTCCCTGCAGGACGCTTACGAAGCGGTGCCAACTGGAATACTTCATCCGAACGTTGTGCCACCTCGGGGCTATGCGTCACGATGATGACGCACTTACCGTGCTCGTGAGCGAGATCACGGAAAATATCCATAATGTCGTTCTGTGTGTTGAGATCCAGATTACCTGTGGGCTCATCAGCGACGATTACTTCAGGTTCGTAACTCAGTGCGCGTGCGATGGCTACGCGTTGTTGCTCGCCTCCTGAAAGATGCAGAATTCTTTCATTGGCATACTCCGCAGGAAGGTGTACTTCGCTGAGTAGCTCTTCAGCGATTTTCTTTTTAGGTTCATCAAAATGTTTTCCAGAGGCATCCATTGAGAGCACAATGTTTTCACTGACGGTTAAGGAAGGCAGTAAATTAAAACTCTGGAAAATCACTCCTATATCGTGGCTACGAAAATCATAACGATTTTGTTTGGCGAGGTCTTTTCCTTGATAAATTACTTGTCCTTCAGTGGGTGATGCAAGTCCTGAAATCAGGGAGAGCAGAGTGGTTTTTCCTGCTCCTGAAGGCCCAGTGATTGAGTACACAGAACCGCTGTTGAAGGCGTAACTAATATCGTGAAGAACTTTCTTACCGCCCTTGGTATAAGCGTAAGAAACTTTCTTCAATTCCAATGTGGCTGTTGTGTTGGCCTTGTCAGAAGTTTGGGCGGATGGTTGTGTGTGTGTCGCTGTTGAGTCTGTTGTCGAACTCATATTCTGTCCTTAAGAAGAAGTGGTAACTGCCTGGGCATCCATACTCAAATAGTGTGATTTACGTGTTGTATATGCCCAGGCAATGCGGTTATAAATGCAATCCAGTTAGCAACTTGGTTACGAGCGATCCGCCAATATTTGCAGGGGTTCGTATCTCATAACGAATATCACTCCAACCAGTGCCGAAAGTAAGGTAAGACCTAAACCAATCAGAACGAGCTGGCCAACCATAGAAAGGCTCACAGTTGAATTGATTGACGATACATAGTTCACGGCTTGTGTACTGATTTGACCAGGTCCACCGTTGCCCTGAGTAGGAGCGGCCTGAGCGCCCGAGTTGGAACTGGAACCGCTACTGCTCGAATTTGAACTTGATCTACTGCTAGAACTGCCCGAGTTAGAACCGGCCTGCATACCACGACCGAACTGAGCCTGCTGACTGCTGCTTTCACTTTCCTGCTGCGCAACCTGACTTGCCAAAAGTTGGTTTGAAACAGGAACAGATGTTGCTGCACCGGCAATAGCACCCACACCCAAACCAATCATCGTGACGATTAACAGCTCTATAGCGAATTGAGCGGCAACCTTAGTCTTTTTCACGCCCATAGCAGTTAAGACGCCAACCTCGTATTTTCGTTCTCTGACGTTGAAGAGACTGAGCACAATCAACACCACAGCGCCAACACCCAAAACAATAAGCAGCAATGTCACTGCAAATTGCGAGAGGTTGTTCAATGGCACCAAGCTAGACTCATATTCTTCAACATCCGATGATGACACTGAGTAATCGCTGCTTAGACCAGCTTTAGTGGCTTGAGTTTTGAAAGTGTCATAAGCGCTCTCATCGCTGAACACGTAGGTGTAACTAATATCTGCTGCTGCAGACGTGGTGCTGGTACCCGATGAATCTGTGGTGGTGACAGTGCTAGAAGCATCAAGTCCTAAGGCTTTCAGCGTTGCGACCGAGGCATAAATAGCATTCGCAGGATCGCTAGCTGTAGAGTTACCCGGCCCTCCCATTGAGGTAGTTGTTTCAGTGGTGTTCTTATAAATACCAATAACCTTCAATGTATAGGTTTTGCTGGAATCGCTCGAGTTTTCAACGCTGATAGTGCTGCCAACCTTGAGATTGTTGAAATCTGCAAGTGATTTGGAGATGATGACTTCATTATCGGAATTGGAATCATAATCGAATACCTCACCTGAGCTCATACTAAAAGTACCGTTTGCGGCGTTCTTAACAGCTTGATCAGAAGAGAACCCTACAAGTTGAAAGTCACCAGAGGTAGTAGTTGATTCCATACCTCCGCCGCCCATGCCGCCGCCAGGGTTTTGTTGTGAGTTTGAGCTTGAGGAACTTGAACTGGAACTTGAGCTGGAATCAGAGCTCGAAGTCGTCGAAACTGGTTGGAACGAATCGGTTTTGGCCAGAGAAGCGGTTTCTGTGTAATACGACGATGAGACTGAGCTCAGCTTGGCGTATTTCTGGTAGTCGCTCAGCGTGAGTTCCTTGTCGCTCAGTGCCTTTCGTATAGCGCTGAAATCTGGCTGGCTGCTGCTGCTCGAAGAACTGCTGGTGCTCGATGCGTTGATGAGTTTGCTTCTATCAACGCTAATCTGACCAGTAACGCTCGTGTTTTCAAGGCCAGTTTCTCTAGCAGTGTTCGCTGCCTGTCGGATGGACAGTCCTATGGTGGCTGCTGCAGCAATGATTGCCACGATGATGGCGATAAGTATGTTGCGCCCTTTATTGCGTATAACGCTCTTCCAAGCATTCTTGAACACGAACATTGCAATCCTTAATCAGTTGTATGAAGTGGACGGGTCAATAGCAAGAGATGTAGCCTTATCGGCCCGTAATGCACAGTAAACTGCACTCTGTTGGCAGAGTTCTGTGTGGGTTCTGCGATTGTCCTGCAGTAATTCTGAAAATCCGCTGTGAAGCATCACGTGTTGAATGATGGTTCACACCGATGAGGCTTGATGATTACTTAAGCAACGCCACTGCGACTCGTTGTGGTGCTGTGTCGATAGAGTTGAGGTATGCCTATTCACTCAGGAGTTATTGACAATCCCAAGGCCGACCGTATTCGTAAGGTTAGCGATTTGAGCTCACGTAAACGTCGCGAAGAATATGGACGTTTTTGTATCGAAGGCCCACAAGCAGTTCGTGAAGCAATCACCTACCGACCTGAAATCATCGGGGATTTGTTCGTGCAGGTCAATGAATCCGATGGGCACATTGACGTGGTGTCACCAGTTGTAGAGAGTTTGCAGGAGCTTTCCCAAGAGTCCGGTATATATGTCCACCATGTCACTGAAAGAGTGATGCATCGCATCAGCACTGATAGTCAGGGAATCCTTGCCGTCGCAGACTCGGCAGCTCTACAAGTTGATGTAAACGATCTCGCTATATCTCCTAAGGCTATGATTGCCGCATTTTGGCAAATCAGAGATCCTGGAAATGCTGGAACAGTCATTAGAGCAGCTGATGCTTCAGGATGTGACGTGGTGGTTTTTGTTGATGACTGTGTAGACGTGTTGAACCCCAAAGTGGTGCGTTCTAGCGTGGGATCGTTATTCCATATTCCAGTAGTTACACTGAGCAGTGAAGAGTTCTTTCAATGGACATCGAAGTTTGGAGCCAGTGTGAATGCAGCCGATGTGTACGGTTTGGAGGGGAGACCGGCGATACAGCTTCCAGAATTATTGGAACAAGAAGCTACTACTCAAGATCAGCCCCGTGCTTTTCTATTTGGCAATGAGGCGCGTGGCTTACCAGAACACATTCTGAAACAAGTACATCGGACGGTATATATACCAATGTACGGCAAAGCAGAATCTCTCAACTTGGCAACGAGTGCGGCGATTCTATTGCACACGGTGGCTATGTCGAGTCACTTTGAAAGAATCTAAAGTCGGTAAACGCTGGAAAAAGGCTGTTTCTGAGGTCACTTGGTAGACAAACTCAGTGGACAGATGAAGGAAGGTCCAAGTTGGCAAATGAAGTGACGTTCGACGCCGAGGTGGTTTCTGCGGACGTAGCGGACGGTATCAGCAAAATCGAGAAAGCCTCTGACTTGCAGGAGCTTAAAGCTCTGCGCTCGCAGTATGCAGGTGCTGATTCGGCCATGACCCGTGCGAGCAAGGCAATTGGCACTTTGCCGAAGGATCAGAAGAAAGATGCCGGTAAGCTCATGGGCGAGCTCCGCGCAAACTTTGGACGCGCATTTTCTGCAAAAGAGCAAGAGCTGAGTGCAGCTGCACAAGCTCAGGCTTTGGCTGAAGAAAGTGTAGATATGACTTTGCCGGTGAATCGTCATCCTTTAGGAGCGAGACATCCCTTGTCGAAGCTACTAGAAGATGTTGAAGATTTCTTCGTCTCTATGGGGTGGCAGATTGCGCAGGGACCTGAAGTTGAAGCTGAATGGTATGACTTTGATGCGCTAAACTTTGGCCCAGATCATCCTGCTCGCCAAATGCAAGACACCTTCTATATCAAGGGCAACCAAGCAAAAGATGCGGCTGGATTCGTCGGATCCAATATGGTGATGCGCACTCATACCTCGCCTGTTCAAGCTCGTTCACTACTGCAACGCGGCGTACCGCTATATGTGGCATGCCCAGGACGTGTGTTCCGCACCGATGAACTCGATGCCACGCACACACCGGTATTCCACCAGTGCGAAGCCATTGCAGTGGACAAACACCTCACCATGGCAGACCTTAAAGGTGTGTTAGACAAACTAGCAGTAGCGATGTTTGGTAAGGGTGCGAAAACTCGACTTCGTCCATCCTATTTCCCTTTTACCGAGCCCAGTGCAGAAATGGACTTGTGGTTCCCCGACAAAAAGGGTGGTCCTGGCTGGATCGAATGGGGTGGTTGTGGCATGGTGAACCCCAATGTGCTCAAGTCGGCAGGTATTGACCCTGACATTTATTCGGGCTTCGCCTTCGGTGTAGGTATGGAACGCACCCTCTTATTGCGCCATGACATTAACGATATGCATGACTTGGTTGAGGGCGATGTACGGTTCAGTGAACAGTTTGTGATGGGGGAGTGATTACGCCATGCCTATGGTTGATATCGATTGGTTGTCAGACCACGTCGAACTGAAGAAAGATCTGAGTTACGAGCAGCTTGCTGCGGACTTAGTTCGTGTTGGACTCGAAGAAGAGATGATTCACCGTTCTTCGGTGACAGGGCCCATTGTGGTCGGTTATGTGGTAGACGCTTCGCCAGAGTCTCAGAAAAATGGGAAGACCATTAACTGGTGTCACGTTGATGTTGGCGATGAATATAACGACGTTGATGAACAGGGTAATCGTGTTCCTCGCGGCATCGTTTGTGGAGCACCAAATATGGCGGCTGGTGAAAAGGTCGTCGTTACTCTTCCAGGCGCCGTATTGCCTGGGGATTTCCGCATTGAGCCTCGCAAGACTTATGGTCATGTTTCTGACGGCATGTGCGCTTCCGAGCGCGAACTTGGCATCGGTGACAGTCATGACGGCATTATCTTGCTACGAGAGCACGGATTCACCGAAGCTGAATATGAAGCTTTGAAGCCCGGAGATGACGCAATCAGCTTGTTGCACCTCAACAACCCGATTCTGGAGATTAATATCACTCCTGACCGTGGTTATGCTTTCTCATACAGAGGTATTGCTCGTGAATATCACAATTCAACGGGTGCAACGTTCACTGATCCAGTTAATCGTTTGAATACCTTGATCCCAGACATCTCAGCCGCTGAGATTGAACCAACATATGAGGCAGATGTTGACGTTGAAATTGAGGATAATAACCCTATCCACGGTGTTATTGGTTGCGATCGTTACTACGCTCGCGCCATTCATCATGTGGATATCAACGCACATACGCCAAATGTCATCCGTAGAAGGTTGATTCGTGCAGGTATGAGACCTATCTCTCTGCCTGTTGATGTGACCAACTATGTCATGATGGATCTGGGTCAGCCTTTGCATGCTTATGATCTTGACGCTCTTGAAAGCCCGATCGTGGTACGTAGAGCTCATGAAGGTGAAGAGCTGACTACCCTTGACGGCAAAAAACATCAGCTCAACGTCGAAGATTTGTTGATTACCGATTCTCCGAATGGAGAACGTGCTTCCAGAATTCTTGGTATTGCAGGTGTAATGGGTGGACAATACGGTGAGGTCACCGCAAACACCAAGAACATCTTGATTGAAGCAGCGCATTTTGACCAAATTTCTATAGCACGTTCTGCGCGTCGACATAAGATTCCTTCTGAGGCTTCACGCCGTTTTGAGCGCGGTGTAGATACGAAACTTCAGCCTGCAGCAGCTCAAGAAGCTGCCGAACTATTGACGAAATATGGTTCTGGTTCGGCTTCTCGTTCGCCGAGAGATATTGATAATACCGTTAAGCCCAAAGACATTTTGTTCAAGGCAAGCGAAGTTAAGCGTCTTGCTGGTCTTGATTGCGAGCTGAACCGCATCTCTGAAATCCTTATTGACATTGGTTGCCGCGTTGGTGGCGGTGGTAATGGTGAATTCACTGTTGCACCTCCAACGTGGAGGCCGGATTTGACTGAAGCTTGTGACCTTGTCGAGGAAATTGCGCGACTGGTGGGTTACGACAATATTCCTGTGGTGGTGCCTTCAGCCCCTGTACTTGGAAATAGTGGTTTAACGCCATTCCAGATGCGTCAGCGCTGGGTTGCTAATACCCTTGCCGAATCGGGCTTGGTGGAAACGCTGAGCTACCCAT
This sequence comes from Bifidobacterium sp., assembly GCF_022647885.1. NCBI lineage: Bacteria > Bacillati > Actinomycetota > Actinomycetes > Bifidobacteriales > Bifidobacteriaceae > Bifidobacterium > Bifidobacterium sp. The sequence goes on from NZ_JALCLM010000001.1 coordinate 1,234,966, forward strand.
TCGTCGGTGATGAAGATTTCAAAGCCTTTGCTTTGGACGCAGACATCGTCAGTAACACTAGTGTGCAGCTTGAAAATCCACTCGCAGGTGATCGTCCGTATCTGCGCAGATCGCTGCTGATGACTTTGGCGTTAACGGTGCAACGCAACATCAGGCGTGGTTTGCAAGATGTTGGTATTTATGAGCTGGGTCGCGTTTTCCTCTGGGATCCTCAAGCTCCGGCAATACCTGCACTAGATGGAGGTGTGCGACCGTCAGATGATGAGCTTGCAGCTCTTGATGCCGGTCTGCCAGAGCAACCAACTCATGTTGCAGCTATTTTCACAGGCAACGCTGAGGACGCTGGGTGGCTATCGCAGAAACGCCCAGTTGACTGGACAGATGCTGTTGAAGCTGTGCATAAGCTTGCTCGCAGGCTTGGAACGCAGTTGACGCTCAAGCAGCCGGTCGATGGTGATGAAGCAGCTTCTTGGCATCCCGGACGTAGTGCTCAAGTGTTGCTGCCAGATGGTTCAGTGGTCGGTACCGTTGGGGAGTTTCATCCTGAAGTTAACGCCGCACTGGGGATTCCTGCTCATAGTGCTGCCTTCGAGTTGAATCTTTCTCAAATATTCTCAGCATTGGATGATTCACCTGTACAGGCGAAGCCGATTTCAACATTCCCTCCTGTGCATCAGGATTTGGCCTTTACTGTGCCACAGTCGCTAAGCGCACAAGAATTACAGGGTGCTATTGAGAGGGCCGCAGGTGCTGATTTGGAATCTATCCAACTCTTTGACCTCTTTACTGGGGATCAACTTGGTGAAGGTAAGAAATCGTTAGCTTATGCGGTAACATTCCGCTCACCAGTGAAAACGCTGGGTGCTGAAGACAGTGATGCGTTGCGTAGTGTAATTGTTAAAGAAGCAGCGCAATTAGGAGCGCAACTCAGAGCCTAAGCACTGACGGAGGAGGCAAATACGAACGAGAATAAGAATGATGAGGGGCAAGAGCCCATCGCCGGCGGTTATTCGCAGAGCGATGGGTCAGGCCCTGTCAACGGTCAGGTCGGAGCCCCACGTAGTGGTGATGCTCCACGTCCTGTAGCCCCTGAGCAGATAGCACAGGGGTCCTCCAATACACGTGAACCACAGTATGGACAGCGATCAACGCCGGACTATGGCGCATTGCGGAGTCAATATCCAGGTTGGGACCCCTATATCTACGGCAAGCCAGAACCTGAGAAGAAAGCGCCGGATAATCAGCAGAATCCCGTTTTGGTGAATCCTTTTGGGCACCACCAACAAGGTTCTGCTCCAGGTGACACTTCACATGGTCATACGGGGCAGCCCAATGGGAACAATATTCCAATGGGAAATCCGAATAACTTCAATCCTGGTGGATTGAACTCCCCGAGTGGACAGCCTCAGATGACCGGAGGTAAGGGGCAACCCCGCTTCCTTGGCGGTGTGAATCTGGATGACCCAAATCAAAATCCTGTGTATGGTCGTTGGGATCCCTATGCTGTGATCTCTTTTATTATGTCGCTGTTTATGGCCATACCGATTCTGCCTCTGATTATGGGGGTTATTGCGATTTATCGGACCACTGTTTTCCATATGAAGGGAAGAGGTTTGGCAATCGCTGCTGTGGTAATAGCGGTTATAGAACTTATTGTGATGGCGGTTATGACGTATTACGGCATCAGCGGTGAAGATTTATTGGCGATGATTTCACGCTGGGCTGTTGCCAATACAGGTACCGGTACATCCTTCTCTGCCTAACTTTCTGCTGGACCCAGCAATGTGATCAGCCCAGAGCTTTGCTGACTGCATTGCTGAGGTCATGTTACAAGCACAGAACTAATGACGACACGCCTTTTTGCATAATTATGCATAACAGTGCATAACGGGTATGCTCAATAACAACTTTACTGTTTGAACTATCGCGTTCAAACACCATCGTGTGCAAACACGATAAACGGTTATTGATGGGGAGCTGTGATGTCACAATATACGGTTGCTGTTGCGGGAGCGACAGGCTATGCAGGCGGCGAGGCGCTGAGGATTTTAGCTACTCACCCTAATTTTGCAGTGACCTGTGTTACTGGGCACTCATCAATTGGTGATCGACTTGCTATTCACATGCCTCACATTCCTCAATTGGGTAATCTCGTGGTGGAAGATACTACTGCAGAAGTTCTTAATGGTCATGATGTGATTATTCTTGCCTTGCCTCATGGAGCTTCAGGCAAATTGGCAGAGCATCTGGATCCACATGCCATAGTGGTTGATTTAGGAGCTGACCATCGTTTAGAGCAGCAGAAACTCTGGGATGAGTATTACGGCGGTGAATTCTTTCAACACTGGACATACGGTATGCCCGAACTTATTACCGGCAGTAATGCCGACGGTCAGGTAACACGCCAACGTGAATCAATCGTAGGAGCTAAAAGGATTGCGGGTCCTGGATGCAACGTAACTGCGGTAACCTTGGCGTTTCAACCTGCTCTTGCAGCTGGCCTTGTTGATGCGCAAGCTATTGTCGCCAACCTTGCCGTAGGTTATTCAGGAGCCGGCAAAAACCTTAAGCGCACGAATCTTCTTGCTGCTCAAGCATTTGGCTCAGCCACGCCCTATGGCGTTGGAGGTTCACACAGGCATATCCCAGAGATATTGCAAAATCTCAGCCACGCAGCTCAAGCCTCAACTACTGAGCCTGCAACCGCTGAGCCTGCATCCATCAAACAAGATATTGCTATGTCATTTACTCCTATGTTGGTACCTATGGCACGAGGAATTTTGGCTAGTGTTGTAGCACCTATGACAGAGCGAGCCGCAGGGCTCACTGACGAAGCAATACATGAGATTTGGACGCAAGCTTACGAAGGCCAAGATTTTATTCAGGTACTTCCACAAGGCGTTATGCCTGCCACAGCGGACGTAATCGGTTCCAACGCGGCACATATTCAAGTTGCTATAGATCATAGATCGCATACTTTGCAAGCCTTCGCTGCAATCGACAATTTGAATCGAGGCACCGCAGGGCAGGCGGTGCAGTCATTGAATATAGCGATGAATCTGCCCGAGATGAACGGTTTAACCATGATAGGAGTAGCTCCATGAGCGTCACATACGCGCAGGGATTTGAAGCAGCAGGTATTCCCGCTGGAATTTCAGTACATCAAGGTAAAAAAGACTTGGCTCTTGTGGTCAACCGAGGTCCACTGCACCATGCTGCCGGTGTGTTTACCTCAAATCGTTTCTGTGCAGCACCAGTTCAATGGTCACGCAAAGTTATATCAGATGGCAGCTTGCAAGCCGTAGTCATTAACTCTGGTGGAGCTAATGCTTGCACAGGTGAAGCTGGTTACCGGCAGTCAGAACAAACCGCCAGCGCGGCAGCTGCTCAGCTAGGTGCAGAGCCGGCAGAGGTAGCTGTAGCCTCGACTGGCCTTATAGGCGAACTATTGCCTATCGATCATGTGTTACAAGGCGTTGACCATGCATTTGCGCAGCTTGCTGATACACCACAGGCAGGTGAAGATGCATCATATGCGATTATGACCACGGATACTAAGCCTAAAACGGTTACGCTTGATGGTTCTGGATATCACATTGGTGGCATGGTCAAAGGTTCAGGAATGATTGCGCCTCAGCTGGCCACGATGATTTGTGTGATTACCACAGACGCTGCTCTGAGCAGTGAGCAGGCTGACGAGGCATTACGGCAGGCCACAGGCACAAGTTTCGATCGCATTGATGTTGACGGTTGTATGTCTACCAATGACACAGTACTGCTATTGGTGTCGGGAGCTTCAGGTGTTGAACCAGATATGGAAGAGTTCTCAGCATTGCTGAGCCAAGCTTGTGCATCGTTGGCTCGTCAAATAGTCGGTGATGGAGAGGGATCATCGCACGATATTAATGTAACTGTAAAAGGCGCTACTAGTGAGCAAGCAGCGCTGAGCTGTGCTAGGGCAATAGCAGGTGCAAATCTGCTCAAATGCGCTATCGCTGGTAACGATCCTAATTGGGGTCGTGTGGTGTCATCGTTGGGCACAGTACCTCAGTCTGTTGCGCCTTACGATCCCAATAATGTCACCGTGAATATCAACGGTGTCATGGTGTGTGACGGAGGGAAACCAGGTCAATCCCGATCCTTGGTCACCATGGAAGAGCGCGAGGTTGATATCACCGTCGACCTTCATGAGGGAAATGCTCAAGGAACTATTTGGACAGATGATCTCACACATGACTACGTACAAATAAACTCGGAGTATGAATCCTGAATCTTAAGTAATGCTCACCGAATTAAGCGATGAACATCTTACAGGAGACAGCACCACAGCTTCAGGTAGCGGAGTAACAGAAATAGAGGATTGTAATGACACCAGTCAAAGGACCGGGATTTCACTTCGATGTGCATACCGATCTTCGTGCTGATCAGAAGGCGGAGGTACTTATTGAAGCTCTTCCATGGCTTGAAGAGTTTTCAGGGCAGCGTGTGGTTATCAAATACGGTGGTAACGCGATGGTTGATGACCATCTCAAGCGTTGTTTTGCTGAAGACATGGTGTTTTTGCGACAGGTTGGGCTCCACCCCGTTGTGGTTCATGGCGGTGGGCCACAAATTTCTAGCATGCTCAAGGCCTTAGGCATCAAATCTGAATTCCGTGGTGGGTTGCGAGTGACTACCCCAGAAGCTATGGATGTGGTTCGCATGGTGCTCACCGGTAAGGTTTCTCGCGAATTGGTTGGTTTGATTAATGCTCATGGGCCATATGCGGTAGGTCTTTCTGGCGAGGATGGAGCATTGTTCTCAGCCATGCAACGTAGACCAATTATCGAAGGTAAAGCGACGGATATCGGCTTGGTAGGCGATGTAGTGAGCGTTGATGCATCTGCTGTTGAAGACATTATCAATGCAGGTCGCATTCCTGTGGTCTCATCTGTAGCTCCGAATGAAGATGATGCAACGCAGGTGTTGAATGTCAATGCAGATTCGGCTGCTGCCGCATTGGCTGCCGCTTTAGGAGCACGCAAATTCCTGATTCTTACTGATGTGGACGGGTTATATGCTGATTGGCCTGATAAGAATTCGCTGATTGGCCGCATAGGGGTTGAAAATCTTCGCGATATGTTGCCAGATTTGGAATCTGGGATGAGGCCAAAGATGGAAGCTTGTGTGCGTGCACTGGATGGGGGAGTCGAGCAGTCTCACATCATTGATGGACGCAAACCCCACTCTCTGCTCAATGAAATTTTCACGACAGCTGGTATAGGAACGATGGTGGTGCCTGAGGACGGCATCGAAATGAGGAGTTCATATGAAGACGCTTGAAACTTTAGGAGCCGATGATAATCATTGGCTCAGCGAATATCATGATGTCCACATGAATGTTTTCGGTACGCCACTGCGTGTGCTGGATCACGGCTCGGGGAGCCATGTTTGGGATGTTGATGGTAATGAATATCTAGATTTTCTTGGCGGTATAGCCGTTAATGCTCTGGGATATGCACACCCCAAGTGGGTTGCTGCAATCACTGAGCAGGCTGGGAAAATAGCGCATACGAGTAATTACTTTGCAAGTGAACCGCAAATTACCCTCGCTCAGATGCTCATTGAGAAAGCCGGAGCTCCCGAAGGATCTCACGTATATTTCGGCAACTCAGGGGCTGAGGGTAATGAGGCAGCCATCAAGTTAGCGAAACTTTATGGCCGCACCATGCATGGAGCTTTGCCTAAAATTGGTGGTAAAGCTGCAAGAATTGTGGCTTTGACGCACGGATTCCATGGCAGAACGCTCGGTGCATTGAGCGCTACGTGGAAACCTGACATTCGATTGCCGTTTGCACCTCTCGTACCAAATATCGAATTTGCTGAGTCTGGCAATATTCAATCCATGGAGGATGCCTTCAGCAGTGCTGGTAAGGGAAGATACGGCAAAGGCCCCGTAGCTGCTGTAATTATGGAGCTTATTCAGGGTGAAGCTGGCGTCAAAGCTATGGACCCAGAATATGTCAAAAGTGTCAGAGCCTTATGCGATGAGTATGGTGCGCTCTTGATTTTCGACGAGGTGCAGACCGGCATCGGACGCACTGGTGAATGGTTTGCCTTCCAGCGTGAGGATTTAAGCGGTGGAGTTATCCCAGATGCAGTGACCTTTGCCAAAGGTGTCGCTGGAGGTTTCCCCATGGGAGGGTTAATTGCTTTCGGAGAAAAGCTGAGCGCATTATTTACCCCCGGTTCGCATGGTTCAACTTTTGCAGGAAATCCTTTAGGTGCAGCTGCAGGAGTGGCTACGCTCACTGCAATTCAGGATGAACATCTCATCGAGAATGCTGAGGCTAGAGGCCAACAATTACGCAGCGGTATTGATCATTGCGGCAATCCGCTATTCCTGAGTACTAGGGGAAGAGGGTTACTTGATGCAGTGCAACTCTCTCATCCCTGTGCTCATGCGGCGGTGGATTGGGCATTAGAGCATGGTCTTATCGTGAATGCCGTTGCTCCTGATGCCTTACGTTTCGCACCTCCGCTGGTGGTAAGCGCTGAGGATGTCGACGCATGTGTAAAGGTATTGTCAGCAATGCCAACAGATTTGAAGAACGATTAGGCGCCTGCCGATCAGAGCGTAACTAGAAGCTTGCTTGTAGTTACCGGAGGATGAAGAGGAGAAGAGATGACAGGTCAACTTAGACATATGCTCAGAGACGATGACGTTAGTCATGATGAGCAGCTTGAAATACTGGCATTGGGAATGAATTTTCGTGAAAATCGTTCATTTTCGCGTCCTTTTGAGGGCCCACAGGCTGTTGCTGTGCTGTTTGACAAGCCGAGCACACGTACCCGCTCGAGCTTCTCGGTAGGTGTGGCTGAACTGGGTGGCTATCCCTTAGTTATTGATAAGGGAGGTTCACAGCTCGGTAGAGGTGAGCCTGTAGCAGACACCGCGAGAGTGCTTACTCGCATGACTTCTGCGATTGTGTGGAGAACTTTTGGGCAAGAGCGTGTGGAAGAGATGGCGCGTTATGCCACTGTTCCTGTGGTTAACGCTCTCACCGATGAATTCCACCCATGCCAGGTACTTGCAGATTTCCTGACTATTGCGCAACATCGCGGTGGAGTACAAGAATTGGCAGGCAAAACCATCGCCTATCTAGGTGACAGCGCAAACAATATGGCGAATTCATATTTACTTGCCGGTGCTACTGCTGGCATGCATGTACGTATCGCGGGCCCGTACGGGTACCTGCCTGATTCACAGATTGTTGCCGACGCAGAGGCAATCGCAGCCAACAATGGCGGTTCCATCCTTGTTACCACAGACGCTCGTGAAGCTGTGCATGCAGCAGACTGTGTGTTCACCGATACTTGGGTTTCAATGGGAGAAGAAAGTGAATACGCCACTCGTTCTAAACCATTCTGGGATTATCAGGTGAATGACGAATTGATGGCTCTGGCAGCGGATGATGCGCTCTTCCAACATTGCTTGCCTGCATATCGTGGCAAAGAAGTGACTGCTTCAGTAATTGATGGGCCACAATCGGTTGTTTGGGATGAAGCTGAGAATCGTCTGCACGCGCAAAAAGCTTTATTGACTTGGCTGATTGCTCAGCAGCGTGACGATATGTCCCTACTCGGTAACACCAAGTAAGGATAGACAACCTTGAGATGTAAGGAGGTGAACTGATGAGTACTGAATCTTCAATGCCACTGCAACGGCCTTCAACGCGGGCAGCACGGCATAGCGCGATTCACGAAGTCTTAGCGCAACACATCATCACCTCGCAACAGCAGCTCGCAGAAGTGCTGGCGTCTCAACATATTGAGGTTACTCAGGCAACGTTGAGCAGGGATCTCGATGAAATGCATGCTACGAAGGTGCGCACAGCCGACGGTGGTATCTGCTACACAGTGCCTAGTCTGCAACACGAGAGTGCACTCAACGGCAGAATTCCACCCGAGAGCGTTCACGAGTATGAGAACAGTGCTCTGAGTTGGTCCAACATGACCAAATTCGAGCAGCAGATGTCGCGTGTGCTTTCGGGTTTAGTGACATCAGTGGCTTCTGCACAGAATTTGGTGGTGGTACATACACCATCGGGTGCGGCGCAGTATGTTGCCAGTGTGCTGGATCGACAACCCATTGACGGCATCCTAGGAACTATTGCTGGCGACGATACTGTGATGGCCATCGCCAGTGATAACGACACCGCTATACAGCGTGCGTCGTGGTTGCTGAACCTGGCATCCGGTGGCGACAGCTCACATCCAAAAGGCGAAAACGGATAAATCGCCAACATTCACATGTCGCAGACTCTGAAAATGAGGTTCATGGGAGTCTGCATCTTTTGCAACACTTGAACCATATGAAGGAAAGGGCAGCAATGACCAACAAGAATCGCATCGTGCTGGCGTACTCAGGAGGACTTGATACCTCAGTCGCCATCCCGTATCTCAAGGATCAGACTGGTAAGGACATCGTCGCAGTGTCTCTTGATGTAGGTCAAGGGGGCGAGCGTCTAGAAACCATTAAGCAGCGTGCACTTGCTTGTGGCGCAGTTGAGTCTTATATTGTGGATGCCCGAGACGAGTTTGCTAATGAGTACTGCATGCCTGCGCTGCAAGCAAATGCGATGTACGAAGGCGTGTACCCACTGGTTTCTGCTATTTCAAGGCCACTCATTACCAAGCATTTGGTACGTGCAGCACATCAGTTTGGTGCAGACACTATCGCTCATGGATGCACAGGTAAGGGCAATGATCAGGTGCGTTTTGAGGTGTCGATTATGTCAATCGATCCAACCCTCAAAGCCATTAGCCCAATTCGTGATCTTGGACTTATGCGCGACGTGGAAATTGCTTACGCAAAAGAGCATAAGCTGCCGATTGAGCAGACTGAAAAAAGCCCATACTCTATCGATCAGAATGTTTGGGGACGTGCAATCGAAACAGGCTACTTGGAAGACCCATGGAACGGTCCGACCAAGGATGTCTATTCCTACACAGATGACCCCGCATTCCCTCCTGTCGAGGATGAAGTGGTTATCGAGTTCAAGAAGGGCATCCCCGTCAAGATTGATGGACGCCAGGTAACGCCTTTGCAAGCTATCGAAGAGATGAACCGTCGCGCAGGTGCACAAGGCATCGGCCGTATTGATTTGATTGAAGATCGTCTCGTTGGTATCAAGTCACGTGAACTGTACGAAGCACCTGGTGCAATTGCATTAATCACGGCCCATGATGAACTCGAGAACAGCTGCTTGGAGCGCGAGCAACATCGCATCAAGCGTGATATCGATAAGCGTTGGGGTGAACTTGTTTACGACGCACAGTGGTATTCACCAGCAGTGAAGTCACTGACGGCCTTCATCAAGGACACACAGGAATATGTTTCTGGTGAGGTTCGTATGGTGCTACACGGCGGGCGTGCCGTGGTTACTGGTCGCCGCTCGAATTCCTCTCTGTATGACTACAGTCTGGCAACCTATGAGTCCGGCGATTCCTTTGATCAAAAGGCATCGAACGGCTTCATTGAGATTTATGGTCTGCCGAGCAAGGTCGCTGCTGCTCGCGACGTTCGCTTTGGTAATGCTGTCGAAGTTCCGCAAGGCGAAGTGAAGTAGAAGTTGGCATAGCCTAGTGGGCATAGGCCTACTAGGCAACAGCTAGGTTCCCTGCCGTTGCGTACAACGGCAGGGATTTGCACCACCATGGTCCATATACCATGAATGAACGATGAGGAGTCAATTCATGACCGGTGAATCTCAGCACACTGAAAGCCGACTGGCGTTGTGGGGTGGACGCTTTACTTCGGGTCCCTCCCCGGAATTGGCAGCATTGAGCAAGTCGACGCAGTTTGATTGGCGACTGGCGGATGATGATATCGCCGGTTCAAGAGCACATGCGCGCGCTCTTGGTCGTGCGGGACTCCTCAACGAACAAGAACTTAACGACATGGAGTCAGCTCTCGATGAGTTGCAGCGCCATGTTGATGATGGCAGCTTTATACCGTTGGAAGCGGACGAAGACGAAGCAACTGCTTTGGAACGTGGTTTGCTTTCTATCGCTGGTGATGAACTTGGCGGTAAATTGCGCGCTGGTCGCTCACGTAATGATCAAATAGCAGCCTTAATTCGTATGTGGTTACGTCGTCATTCACGAATTGTGGCCGCTTTGTTATTAAAGCTAGTGACAGCGTTAATTCAACAGGCCCTAGCTGCAGGAAATGCTGTGATGCCTGGTCGCACACATATGCAGCATGCTCAGCCAGTGTTGCTTGCACATCAGTTAATGGCTCATGCTTGGCCTCTGTTGCGAGATGTGCAACGTTTGGTTGATTGGGATGCGCGAGCTGATGCTAGCCCCTACGGTTCTGGTGCCCTTGCAGGCAATACGTTGGGGCTTGACCCTCAAGCTGTGGCAGCAGAGCTTGGCTTTTCTAAGGTGACTGATAATTCTATTGACGGCACTGCTGCTAGAGATACAGTCGCTGAGTTCGCTTTTATTGCTGCAATGGCTGGCGTAGATATCTCTCGTCTCAGCGAAGAAATCATCATTTGGAACACTCAGGAGTTCGCTTTTGTGCGTCTTGATGATTCCTATTCCACTGGTTCGTCGATTATGCCTCAAAAGAAGAATCCAGATATTGCAGAGTTAGCTCGTGGTAAGGCTGGGCGTTTGATAGGCGACCTGACCGGACTGCTAGCCACGCTCAAAGGACTTCCTACTGCTTATGCTCGAGATTTGCAAGAAGATAAGGAAGCAGTCTTCGACCAGGTAGATACATTAGAGATACTCCTTCCTGCATTCACTGGTATGGTCGAGACTCTGAGTTTTGACCATGAACGTTTAGCTGCTCAAGCACCAACTGGTTTTGCTTTGGCCACTGATATCGCTGAATGGCTGGTCAAGCAAGGCGTTCCCTTCCGTCACGCGCACGAGCTTTCTGGTGCATGTGTAAAACTTGCAGAAAGTCGCCAGCAAGAACTATGGGATTTGAGCGATGCTGACTTCGCCGAGGTGTTTAAAGAATTTCTTCCTGCTGAGCAATCCGCTGCTGTTAGAGGAGTACTTTCAGCGCAAGGCTCAGCAAACTCACGCAACGGCAAAGGTGGTACTGCGCCCGAACGCGTGAAGGAGCAGATTGCTGCTGCGCAAACGCTAGTAACTACTCTCACCGTTTTTGCTGATTCAATTAGTGATGGCAGTGCTTATAAGCATCCCGAGTCTTTGAGGTAAGTCTTGGCTCCTCGATTTGTTGGGCGAGGAGTTCTTCGAGGTTACATCCTTGGAGTAAGGATTACCTGGATTTCTGTAGATAGGAGTAACGATGACCGATGCAACATCAGCGGGATCGGATGCCACGATTCCAGTCATGTCGGCGCATAACACGCCTGCACCGGCGCAACCAAGTAATGCAGATGTTCCGGTAAGCCGTAAAGAGAGCTTGCGTAGAGACCACGAGCATACGGTTGCGGGGGAGCACCGTCCCATGCGTAGAGCAGACAGGGAAGTCACTGATCCCAATGACATTCGCGCGATCCTTGATGGCTGCGATATTGTTCGCATTGCTTATCAGGACGAAGAAGGGTTAAGCATTGTCCCGGTAAATTTTGGTTACCGCTACGATGCTGACTCAGATTCACCCTCTCTGACATTATTCCTGCACTCTGCTCTCCACGGTCGCAAAATTGATGCGATACGAGCAGCACACAATGCTATGGATGTGGCTTTTGAGATGGAATGTGATTGTGAAGTTATCGAAGGCCGTACTGCGTGTAATTGGAGTGAGTCCTTTACCTCAATTATTGGCACGGGCACAGCAAGCATCATCGAGGACTTTGCCGAAGCAAATACCGCTCTTTCGCTGTTGATGGCAAAGCAAGCGCATATGCCCAATATTCAGTTCACCGAACGTCAACTCGCTACAGTCACGGCTTGGAAGGTCACTACAACCCATTTCACCGCCAAAAATCACCCCAAACCCACCCCACATCGCCACTCTGCATAGGAATATGAGATAACTGCGATAAAAGTGGAGCTAATTACCGGTTTTTTACTCGAAAAGCTCCACTTTTATCGCAGTTATCTTTTGGTTGTTGGTGCGAGGTCGGCTGTCGCTATCTACTGTCAGACTTAAGTGGCGAAAACGGTCCTAAGTGACCAGCGTTTGATAATAGGAAAGGGTATGGCAACAGCAATGTCTCAGGTGAGAAATTTCAAGGAAGCCGGGTTTGACTCCGTCCTTGATGAGCTCGAATGGAGAGGACTGATCGCGCAATCTACCGATAGGCAAGAATTGCGTAAGACGCTCGAAGGCGGGTCAATCACCTATTATTGCGGTTTCGACCCTACTGCGCCTTCCTTGCATATTGGTAATCTCGTGCAATTGCTGGTGATGCGTCATCTCCAAGCTGCAGGTCATCGTCCACTGGCTTTAGTGGGTGGTACCACTGGCCTCATCGGTGATCCCCGCCAATCTGGTGAGCGTAAGCTCAACCCTAAAGAGGTAGTTGAGGGCTGGGTTGAGCAGTTGAAAACTCAGATCAGTCGATTCCTTGATAATGACGGCGACAATGCCGTCAATTTCGTCAATAACTATGACTGGACCGCCACCATGTCAGTTATCGACTTTCTACGTGATGTTGGTAAGAACTTCCGCGTTGGCACCATGCTAAGCAAAGAAACAGTTGCCAAACGTCTCGCATCCGATGAAGGTATTTCCTTTGCGGAGTTCAGTTACCAAGTGTTGCAGGGTAATGATTATCTGCATCTTTTCGATGCCTATGCTTGCAGGTTGCAGATTGGCGGCAACGATCAGTGGGGTAATTTAACCTCCGGCCTTGATTTGATTCGTAAGGTACGCGGAGCCACCGTAAATGTGATGACTAGCCCGTTAATCACTGATGCGCAAGGCAAAAAGTTCGGCAAATCAGAGGGCGGTGCTATTTGGCTTGACCCCAAGATGTTGAGTCCATACCGTTTCTACCAATTCTGGTTTAATCAACCAGATGATCAGGTAATCAAACTACTGAAATACTTCACCTTCTTACCCAAAGCGCGGATCGAAGAACTTGCACAATCTACGCAAGATAATCCTGGCGCTCGTGAAGCACAGCGCGTATTGGCTTGGGAAGTTACGAGCTATGTTCATGGGGAGAAGGCCGCTCAACAGGCGATTGATGCGTCATCATCACTGTTTGGACGTGGTGGAGATATCAATGATATTGATGAATCTACACTCGAAGGTGCGTTGGACGGGCTTAAAGTCAGCAGCATAGAGAATGTCAAAGCTTTCGCTCAGGCAAAGATTGGAGATCGCATCGTCAATGCTGCTGTAGCAGCAAAGCTGTTCCGATCTGTATCAGAAGCTCGTAAGACTATCGCTTCAGGTGGAGTGTACGTAAACAATAAGCGGGTGGAAGACAGCGATGCTGTATTGACCGAGGACGATTTTCTACACGGCAGATTCGCGTTGTTGCGACGCGGGAAAAAGGCGCTGGGAGCGCTAAAACGCTCCTGAACTGAGAATGAGCTCCCCACCATGGTGGGTGATGATCCGCAGCTTTGAGTGCTGCGCAATGAATTATTGAGGATAAGGATACACATATGGCAGAAGATGGAAGCGCATCAGGGCGCGGGGGACAATCTCGTTCAGGTGGTCGTTCACAGGGAAGCAACTCTCGTGGCAAGGCACGACGCTCTTACGGTGAACATCGTTCATCAGGGGAGCATCGTTCTTCGGGGGAGCATAAGTCTTACGGGGATCGTCGTTCATCTGGGGATCGTAGATCATACGGTGAGCATAAGTCTTATGGTGATCGTCGTTCATCAGGCGAGCACAAGTCATATGGTGAGCATCGTTCATCTGGGGATCGTAAGTCCTACGGTGAGCATAAGTCTTACGGGGATCGTCGTTCATCAGGCAGCTATCGCAGTGATGACAGGCGCGGCTCTTCTTCATCATCATATAAAGGTAAGAGCTCAAACTTCCATGCAGATGGTCCAGACCGCCGTCCAAGGCGTGATGGTGGCAAAGATTACCAAAATCGCGATGGTGCAGACCGCAGACAGAGCGATTCTCGTCGTGACTCTTCCTCAAGCCGTGGCGGATATCGTCCGCGTCGAGATAATGAAGGACGCAACAACGAGCGTTCCTCCTACGGGCATCGTAATGGCGGTGGACAGCGGAGCGAGCAGCGTGGTGGCCAGCGTAGTGAAGGGCAGCGCAGTGGGCAACGCAGAGAAGGCTATCGTCCACGTCGTGACTTTGACAATCGTGACGGCGGCGAACGTCGTTATAACTCACACGGTGATAATGAACACCGTTCTCCAAGGCGTGATGACGACAACCGAAGCAGAGGATATCGTGGCGATTCACGACGTGACGAACACCGTGGAGGAGCTCCAAGGCGTGACGATTCTCAGCATGGTAGCTATCGCCGTGGTGGTGATTCACGCGGCGGAGAACATCGTCGCAGCTATGACAATCGTGGCAATGCAGGACGTGACGATCACCGCAGCTATGGCGCTCAAGGTCGCGGTGGCGAAGAGCGTCGTGAATACAAGCACAACGATGGCGCTCGCAGATATGACGATCACCGCAGTAATGATCGTAATCGTGGGCCACGCCGCGAAGGTGACCAACATCAGGGTGAATATCGTCGTCACGATAGTGGTGGATATGGTGATCGCAATGCTCGTGGTGGGCGTAATGAGCACCGTGATCGCGGTGGATACCAACGTCGAGATGATCGCAATGGCGAGCATGGTGCCGAGGGTTCTCAGCGCCTTGACAAGCCACGCCGTAACTCCGATGGTACGATTTCTTTCCCTTCACAAAACCCTTATACCGACCGTCGACCGGACGAGCCAAAAATGCCTAAAGGCATGGAGTGGTCGATGCTTTCCAAGGATGAGAAGGAGCGTTTGCGTGGCCTAAGTAAGGAACACGCAGAAAACGTTGGGCTGCACATGCTTGCCGCTTATGCTGTCGAAGAAGAGGAACCGGAACTCTCTCTCGAACATGCCAAGTGGATTGCCCGTCAAGCATCTCGTATTGATTTAGCTAGAGAAACTTTGGCGTTTATCGCTTATCGTCAAGGCGATTATAAATTGGCTCTCAAGGAGTTCAGAACCGCTTACCGGATGAACGGTTATCTAGATTATTTGCCATTTATGGCAGACTGCGAACGCGGTTTAGGTAATCCTCGCAAGGCTATTGAGGTGGCCTCGTCTGACGAATCTAAGCAACTGCAGGGTGACGCAAAAGCGGAGATGTTCTTGGTATATGCGGGAGCACTTGGTGATCTTGGCCTCTGGGATAAGGCCATAGAAACAGTCCACACTCTCTCGCTCGCTAAAGGACTCTCAGGCGGTTACCGCATGAGGGCTGTGCAGGCTGAGCAAAACTTCCTTGAACAAAACGATCGTAGTGAGGATGCTCTTGCGCTAGAGCCTTTGCTGGACAAGCTTGAAGCTCAATATGCTGACGAAGATGATGAGGAAAGTTCCCAAAATGTTGCTGTGGACTATGACCTCGAGGACCTCTCAGACAGCGAGTTACAGCAAATTGGTATCGAAGCGGAAGACGAAGGTTTTCGGAGGCGGTCATGAGTCGCTATATTCAAGGGACTAACGGTCCTCTTGCTTCGAATTATGCGTTGTCCCTGTTGGATTTGGATGGGGTTGTATATCGAGGTAAAAACCCCGTTGAGCATGCAGCTCAGGCGATTGCTGCGTCTGAGCGGCTGGGTATGAGGGCTTCATATACTACGAATAACCCTTCCCGTTTCCCCAAAACGGTAGCCGATCAACTCCGTGGTTTCGGCATAACCTTGGGTGATGATCAGATTATCACCTCCGCGATTGTTGCAGCTCGTATGTTGGCTAGCCGTTTTGACCAGGGGACAAAGGTATTCGTCGTTGGTGCAGAACATTTGCGTGATGAGTTGCGCAAGGTTGGTATGCAAGTTGTTGATAATGCGGATGACCATCCAGATGTGGTGTTGCAGTCGTGGCATGCCGATTTGACCTTTAATGAGCTTGCACAAGCTGCATATGCTATTGAAGGCGGAGCCGAGTATTACGTTACGAATCGGGATTTGACCATTCCACGTGAACAGGGCATAGCACCTGGTAACGGTGCTCTGCAACTGGCAGTTATCGCAGCAACGGGCAAGCAGCCGGTTGCATCCGCTGGTAAGCCTGAATCTGCGATGTACGACGAAGCTAGAGTGCTGTTTTCCAGAACGGACGACATCGTTCCAGTAGCTCAATCATTACCAGTTGGTGATCGTTTGGATACTGATATTGAAGCCGCGAATCGCGGTGGATACGATTCACTCGTGGTCTTGACAGGCGTTGCTGATGCGCAACAGATACTTACCGCGCCGGAAATACAACGCCCAACTTTCATAGCGAGAGATTTGCGAGGTCTGAATGCTGTGCATCCTCAGCCAGTACAGCGCGCTGATGGATCGTGGCAATGCGGTGATGTAGTGGCCAAGGTGGTAGATAACGGTATCCAGCTCACCAGTTCAGAAGATGTTTCAGTTGGAGCAATCTCAGCAACAGAGGAACAGCAGTATCAGGCAGACGGTCTGGACGCTCTTCGCGCTGTGAGCTGTGCCGCGTGGGAAGCTGCTGATAGTGGTTGCGACCCTGCTCAACTCAGCATTCCTTCTGATCTCTTGACTATCTAAGGTCACTGATTGGTATGGCAGAGGAAGCTACTAACCCAGATCAAACAGATGTCGAGCAAACAGATGTGGAGCAAACGGAAACAGAGCATAGCTCTCTTCTAGATCGTTTTCCCAAGCTGAGCGGCATCGAGGATCAAGATTTTGATACTCAAATTGCTTCTTACTCCGAGGTTTTGAGAATCTTGGAGCAGGATTTGCAACAGCGCAGGAACTGATATGCAAACTCCGGATGTATTCGTCAGTGATGGTCGTCTTGACGCAGTCATTGTGGCGCGAGGACTAGTGAGTTCTAGAACCAGGGCACAGCATCTTATCGACAGTGCTGCAGTCCGAGTTAACGGTGACCTTGCTAGCAAAGCTTCTCAGAGAGTGACTTCGCATGACAGCATCACGATTAATACAGGTGACGATTATGCTTCCAGAGGCGCATACAAGTTATTAGGCGCATTCAAGAGTTTCGAACCATTGGGTTTGCCTTCTCCTCATGAGCATTTCTGCCTAGATATTGGTGCTTCCACAGGAGGATTTACTGATGTGCTTCTACGGCGTGGTGCTCACAAGGTTATTGCTCTGGATGTGGGGCATGGGCAGCTGATTGATCGCATTCGCGAGGATCCACGGGTCGCCGTGATGGAAGGTGCCAACATTCGGGATATCGACCTTGCTGATTTGCCATTCCAGCCCAGTTACGTAGTGTCCGACGTTTCATTCATCTCCCTGCGCTATGTGATTCCAGTAATTGCACGTTTGATTAGCTCTCGTGGGCATGTTGTGCTGTTGGTAAAACCGCAGTTTGAAGTTGGCAAAGAACGACTTGGCAGGCACGGTATTGTCGACAACGATGATATTCGTGAACTCGCCGTCCAATCGGTTGAGCAGTGTGCTCAGTCTTGCGGCTTTTCAGTAAAATCACGCACACCATCGCCAATCACAGGCACTCATGGCAATGTTGAATACCTGTTATGGCTCCAAAAAGACCTCTAGAAGGTCAAATTGAGGTCTCTTATTCGTTTGTGTAGGGATTATTGCTAATACCTCAAGTATTCCTCAGCGCAAGCGATCGATTTTTTGTTGGAATTAAGCCAAATCTTTCTTCTAAAAAACGTTGAGATACTTTTGAATCCCTACACAAACGACAACACTTGTAGTTGGTGATGCCTGAACGAGTCAATATGCCTTCCATTCATGTCAATTTTGGAGCTCGAGATGCCAAATATCAGCTTTTGGGTGTTTTGGGAGTTTCACGTTCAGCCTGTATTGGGTATTGGTGGTTTAGGATTGATAGCGGCGGATAGTCCACAGGTATATTTCACTATGAACTACAACGATAGTGAACCATAATGATGGTGAACTTCACATGCCTATCAGTCCTATAGGGAAGGAACGAGAGTATGGGCCAGCGAAATGCGGTGGTGGTTACTCACAGCCGCTTACGCACCGGCGGTACGGTTGTTCGTGAGGCTGTTGAGCAGCTAAGACAATCTGGTTTTTCTGTTTCCATTATTGACAATCTTGAGGCACCGGAGTTTGGGATGCCGTCTCCTTTGGTCAGTGAAGATACTGAAATCGTTGTAGTGCTTGGTGGTGATGGCACGATACTGCGTGCCGCAGAATTGGTGAAATGTACTAACGTTCCTATTCTCGGTGTGAACTTAGGGCATGTAGGTTTTCTTGCAGAATTTGAAAGTTTTCAAATGAGCGAAGCGATGGGCAAAATTGCTGCTCACGACTATTCGATCGATTCCAGAATGATTGCGCACATTGATGTGTGGCTGCCTGGCGCAGAAAAACCTATCAGCGATTGGGCGTTGAATGATGTGACCTTAGAGCGTTCTGACCGAGGGAAAATGGTCGAGGTCAGCATCCGCGTTGATGATGTAGAGATGAGCTCTTTCAGTTGTGATGGGGTCATTGTGGCCACCCCAACTGGTTCAACCGCATACGCATTCTCTGCAGGCGGGCCGATAATATGGCCTGATGTTAAAGCTCTGCAGTTAGTACCTTTAGCTGCCCATGCCTTGTTCGCACGGCCACTGATTATCGGCTCAGATTCAAAGTTTTCGCTCGATATCCTCGATGAATCCACATCGGATGGGTGGATTTGTTGTGATGGAAGACGTCAACTGGGGTTGCCACGAGGCACTCGTATTGAGGTCAGAGAATCGCATGATACCTTGCGATTAGCCAGACTTTCCGGGGTGCCCTTTACTAGTCGTCTTGTGACGAAATTTGATCTTCCTGTGGTTGGTTGGCGTGAGCACCGATATCACAAGGGACTGCGCCAAAATAGTGCTGGGCAGCATGATGGGCAGCAGATTGCTCAGCAGGCGCAGCAGCAACAGCGAAGCCTAGAAGCGCCAGATCAGAGTGACGGTCAGTAGAAAAGGTGAGCAATGCTTGAGGAACTTGAAATACGCAACCTTGGCCCAATACGGCACGCGGTGCTTTCCACCGGCTCAGGAATGACAGCTATCACTGGTGAAACTGGCGCAGGAAAATCGATGTTGTTGGACGCTTTGCGTTTAGTGTCTGGCGCGTCGATTCAATCAGGTAGAGCTTCGTCAGGCACAAGTAATGACGTGTGGGCACAAGCTGTTTTTGCAGTTTCTCAAGGGTCACAAGCGGACGAATTAGCAAATGATGCCGGTGCCGCAGGCGAGGATGGTGAGCTGTATCTCACCAGATCAGTTCCCTCTCATGGTCGTTCGAGAGCGATGCTTAACGGGCATACGGTTCCACGAAGCGTGCTTGAGAATATCTCGGCGCATATGATTACCATCCATGGTCAGTCAGATCAAATGCGTATGGCATCTTCCGCTCGCCAACGTGAGTTTTTAGATCACTTTGCCAACGACGGTGAGGAACTCGCGGCATACACCAAAGCTTGGGATGCGTTGCAATCTATTAAGCACAAACTCAACATTCTTGAAGGTGAGCAATCCGCTTCAATTGCTCAGGCAACATATTTACGAGAATCAATCGCACGAATTAACGACGTTGATCCTCATAAGGGCGAAGATGAGGAGTTAAAATCTCGCCGCGAACGTATTGAACATGCGGCTGCAATAACTCACGGCGTGGCATCCGCTCTGAGTGCACTAGACCCTTCTCAAATGGATGTAGACGCACAACATGCTGGAGCGCTATCGTTGATTGATGATGCAGCGCGGTCCTTGGAAGATATTCATATCCACGAAGTTTTTGGCGAAGCTGCGGATACATTGAAATCTCTGAGCCAAGAAATTAGTGAAGTGGTTTTTACTCTCAGCGGGCAAATTGATGATGAAGACAGTGCCAGCGATCTCGATACGATTAACGGGAGAATCCACGAGCTAGATGAGTTAACCAAACGTTGGGGTCCGAGTATTGCTGACGTGCTCGTGTGGCGGGATAAAGCAGAAAATGATGTGCAGGATATGGATGCATCACCTGAACGTCTAGCAGCATTACGAGCTGAACTCGATAACTTGAATAAACAAGCAATGGCTGCCGCTGACGCGCTCAGCGTAGTTAGGCGCAAAGCGGCTCAGCAGTTGAGCCAGCGTGTGAGCAAAGAGCTTGAAGCGCTAGCTATGCGAGGATCGATATTAGAAGTCACAGTGAATCCTAGAACGAGTGGTGGGCAGAACTCCAACATTTTAGACGCTCACGGTGGTGACGATATTGAGTTTGTGTTTACAGCATTTCCAGGAGCCCCGCGTTTAGCGATGGGCAAGAGTGCATCGGGCGGCGAGCTCAGCCGATTAATGTTGGGATTAGAGTTAGTTGCCGCTGATCGCAGTGTCGGCACGTCAACAGAAACAGGCTCGCCAAATAATTCCTCGCGAGGTCAGGTAACGGACGCATCAGCAAGCACTCCAGATAGGGGTGTGTTTATTTTTGATGAGGTTGATGCAGGTGTTGGTGGCAAAGCAGCTGTTGAATTAGGTAAACGATTAGCGTTGTTGGCACAAAGTGCTCAAGTGATTGTGGTCACCCATCTCCCACAGGTGGCCTCATGGGCGGACACCCAGTTCGTAGTATCGAAAGGTCTGCGAAACGTTGAGGCTGCACCAAGCGAAGAAGGGGAGATCCAGCAGATTCAAGAGATTCAAACTGTCGTCGAGCGTGTTGAGGGTTTGGAACGTGAACGAGAGATTGCTCGCATGCTAGCGGGCAGTGAATCCGAGACTTCCTTGAGTCATGCTAGAGAACTGCTGCAATCAAGCCGAATTTGAGCTATAGCTGTGAGCCAAGGATATGAGCCCACGTATGAGCTCACGTTGTGCGATTCAGCAGGCACACACACAGCCAAGTGCGTGAAGCAGACAAGATTTCTTGTCGTCATTCGGCGGTAGCGTCGGAACGACTTATGTTACGGGGGAACTCGAAGGAGTTGAGAGAGACCACGGATGAATGTCATCCGTGCCTGACCCTTAGAACCTGTTGGTTAATACCAGCGTAGGGAGGAACAGCAATGAGTACATTAACGCCCGTCCTGTCAATAGCAGGCTCCGATTGTTCGGGTGGTGCGGGTATCCAAGCTGACATTAAATCTATGAGTGCGAACGGTGTGTTTGCCATGTCAGTCATAACTTCTGTAGTTGCAGAAAACACCGCACGAGTCATATCGGTGCTAGATGTGGACGCGAGCATTATTGCTGATCAAATTGATGCAGTATTCGAAGATATTCCACCAAAAGCCGTCAAAGTTGGGATGCTTGACAGTCCCGACATTATGAAGGTCGTGGTCAATAAGCTCAATCAGTATCAGGCACCTAATGTGGTTATTGATCCTGTGATGTATGCCAAGAATGGTGCGCCGCTGATGGATCCATCTTGCATCGGTTGGCTCATAGAAACGGTGATTCCACGCGCTGACGTATTGACTCCTAATATCCCTGAAGCTGAACGTATTGCAGGTATGTCTATTACCGACATGGATACCCAGAGGGAAGCTGCTCAACAGATTCAAGCTATGGGGTGTTCAAGCGTGCTAGTCAAAGGCGGGCATGCCAAAGGTGATGCTACTGATGTGCTTTTCGACGGTGAACGTTTCTTCGAATTCACAGCACCGAGGATTCAGACCAAAAATACGCATGGTACTGGCTGC
The DNA here is from genome assembly GCF_022647885.1 of Bifidobacterium sp. Classification (NCBI taxonomy): domain Bacteria; kingdom Bacillati; phylum Actinomycetota; class Actinomycetes; order Bifidobacteriales; family Bifidobacteriaceae; genus Bifidobacterium; species Bifidobacterium sp. The sequence continues at coordinate 1,256,749 of NZ_JALCLM010000001.1, forward strand.
ACATATTCTTCAGCAATCGCTGCAAATTTGGCCTTAGGGTTACCGTTCCACAAGGCAATTGAACGAGCCAAGCAGTATGTCACTATGGCTATTGAACATTCTCTCGAACTTGGTAAAGGTAATGGGCCAACGAATCACTTCTGGGATTTGTATGCTCACGGACTCGACGGTTTCAAGGAGTAAACACGTGAGCAATCATCTCAACAACGGCAAAGCCGCAATCTTTGATTTAGATGGTACCTTGCTCGATTCAATGGGTGTCTGGGATGAGCTGGATGCACAATCTTTGGCGAAACGAAACATTGAAGTTCCTGAGGATTTCAGCACCACCGTCGCATCAATGCAATTTCGAGATATAGCGGTCTATACCATTGCGCGCTTTGGTCTCACTGATACTCCCGAAGACCTCATGCAGGAGTGGAACGGTATGGCTGCAGAAGCTTACGCCACCACGGTGCAGTTGAAACCTCACGCTGCCGAATACTTGGAATATTTGTATGAGTCTGGCGCAAAGCTGGCAGTCGCTACTACGCTACCTCCCGAGTTGCGGAATCCAGCGTTACAGCATGCTGGAATTTCTGAGTATTTCAGCGCTATTTGCAGTGTCGACGATGCTGGCGGTAATGGTAAAGAGCACCCTGACGTGTATCTACATGCCGCGTCGCTGCTAGGGATTGCACCCAAGCATTGCACGGTATTTGAGGATTTGTTGGTCGGTATCAACACCGCTGGAAGCATTGGCATGCATCCGTGGGCGATGTTCGATGCTTCATCTGAACAGCAGTGGCAAGATATCTCTGCATTAGCTGAAGGTGCAATCCACGATTTCTCGGATGCTCCCCGCGAACTGCTCTAAAGTATTCATCCGAAACTGTGCAATAAGCACGCTAAGACCTAGAAATCCTGCCGCCAACGTGCTTATTGGCACAGTTTCAACTTAAGGAGTACCAAGCTATGTCAACAAAACGTCCAGCAGTATTACCAGTTTCCTTCGATCACCTCAGCAGATCAGTCAGCACACCAATAGCACGAAGATTCTATGAGGTTTCCAAGGATGTGTGGCAAGAAGGCTATGAGCAGCCATTCGTGCAAGAACTGGGGAAGGGGACGCTCTCAAAGGAGAGATTCACCTTCTACATGCTTCAGGACTATCTCTATCTCAATGATTATGCCAAAGTGCATGCGCTCGCGATGACTAAGAGTGATGATGACAGAATTATCGAGAGGATGGTGCAAGTGCAACAAGCCATTGTTGGTGAGCGAGATCAGGTGCACAAAAGCTATATTGAGCGCTATGGCATCACTCGTGAACAAATTGAAGGGGCCACGCAATCAGCTTTTGCCAGAGCTTACACCTCGAATATGCTCGCTATCGCTTATGCTAAACCACTGGTTGATGTATTAGTGGCTGTGCTGCCTTGTGCTTGGGTATATGCAGACTATGGCACTCGCTTAGCTCACGACAACAGCGCAACCCTGGCTGCCAATCCTTACAAAGATTGGGTAGACATGTATGCTGCTGATGATTTTTGGCAGAGCGCTGTTTGGCTCCTAGACATCATAGAGGACCAGACTCGAGAGCTTAGTGAGCGCAGACTCAAAGAATTGGACTCGATTTTCCGTGTAGGCGTAGAACACGAATATATGTTTTGGGACAGTGCTTACCGCATGCAGCGCTCATGGAAAGCGCAGTGGGACGAGCGGTGAAGTGCGTAGCGGGACGCACGCTGATGCTCAAGGCATAGCTGCACCCTATCAGTGATACGAACCGATGATAATCGCTACGAAAGCATTATGTTACATCGGTGAATAGTGGTTTCAGGGCTCATCCCTAGCGTTGGGCACAGTGGCAAGCAACCTCAATGATGAGGTGTTTCCACCCTGCCCATAATCTCAGCAGTGCAGTACTCCGCAACGCTAATCAAACCGTATCTAAGCATTCGTCGGGATTGATGTAGCGCTGAAGCGCAAATGTCATTTCGTCAATATTCTCTCGTCACTGTCCGCTCGATACTGTCCGCTGTAGTAATCGCTGCACTACCTAAGAGCAGCGACAATTTGGCAAATATGAATATATACGCAAAAATTAACCTATTCGCATAAAACTGAACTATACGTATAATAAATTAAGTCAGTGGTTAAACCCATGTTTTTGGGCATTCCCCCTAACGTGCATCTGGATTTCCAGATTCTCGTGATCGTTGCACTACTAGTGCTGTGGATCAGAGCTCGGTAGCTGTTAGCACCGGTCGCGGGGGGGGGGCGTCTTGTCGGTCGTTGAAGGGGAGTTATTGGTATGGAGTCGGACGTGTTGCTCTCTCACGAAGGTGAGAGTGCGGATATTAATGAAATAACGCCGGAAGTGGCTGGGGCAAAGCATGTTCGTGGTTCCGGACCATCGCCTGAAGAAGAACACAAGAATCGCAAGCGCGCGCTGCCTTGGATTTTGGTTGGCGTGCTGCTGTTGGCGTTGTTGGGTGGCTTGGCGGCTTGGTGGTTAATGCGTCCTGCAGAGACTCATGAGGCTGGCGGCGTCAGTTGGGCGCAAGGTCAGTCATCTGAGTCGGGGACTCCGTTGCAGCCTGGGAGCGTGCGTATTGCCGGGTATCCCAAGGTGGAAGTTACCGGCGGCTCTGTGGCTCATGCACCTATCAAAAACTCTGCAGAAAACACTTTCGCAGTGTCATACATTTTAGATTTGGATGGGGAGACGCTCTGGGAAAGCGGCTTAATTAAACCTGGCGTGGAGGTGGGAGAGCAGCGTCTTTCCCGTGCTCTTTCACCCGGCGTTCATAAGGCTACGTGGCTGGTTCAGGCGTGGACTTTGGATGAGAAAGATCCACAGGGATTAAACAAGGTGGAAATGCCTTGTGAAATCACCGTGGCTCAGTAGTAATCAAGAAACAACAATGAGTAAAGGATTGAAGATCATGACTACAACAAGCAACAAGCTTCGTTTCGCTGCTGGTGCAGCCGCCCTTGCATTGCTCGCCTCAGCTTCCTTCGTGGGTGCCGCTAGCGCAGCAGAAGTTGGCACTGGTGATCACAATATTGATGTCACTGTCCAGATTTATGCCGATGATGCGGCAGTAGTGGTAACTCTGCCTTCCGGCTTCAACCTGGATGGTAATGCACCTGATGATGTGTCTGAGTGGGTTGGCGACAGCGGCAACATTTCCATCGATGAGGCAACAGGATTCAATGTTGCTGTGAATATTGCGGAAATCAGCGACAACAAACTGGTCGTGAGCTCGGGCAGTAATGACTTGGAGTATGGCGTCAGAATCAATACCGGAACAGAAATCACTGCGCAGGATGGTACAGAGCTGCTTACTGCCGGTGATGGAGAAACCGCAACTGGAACATTGCAAGCTCGTTTCGTTGGTGGTGTGGTTGACAGTGATGCCGAGGCTGGCGACTACTCAGGTCAACTAACCTTCACTGTCGTAGCTGAAGAAGCAGAATAAGTCAGGTTTCTATTGCGAAATATTGGAATATCACTGTGTTGGAATATCACAGTGTTGGCAATTTCAACAGTTTCGCAATCTCATGTAGTGACGGCGATTGTGCTTGTTAAACCATCGCCAATGGATGTGTGCCGTGTCTTGGTGTTGGGAGTGCGGCACAGACGGTATCAATACCGTACTTATGGTCGCGTGCACACACACGCGACCACCACTCAACATTCCCAGTGGTAGTGGTGCACATGATGCGGAATTGGTGAGCGAGGCTTCGCTCGCAACAATCTCTTCAAAGAAGTGGTGAGGGTTCAATGAGACAGAACAGCATTCCAGCGCAGGTGCGACGGGTTCAGGTGCCGCAGGCACAGAGGAACGCACGACTGCGCCCGCAAAAGCGTCTGCTGAGTATGCTGCTATTGCTCCTCACCTGTGTAGCCGCCAGCATCATCTGCGCCAACGTCTTAACCCCACAACCAGCATCCGCGAGTGATGAACAGGGTTACGGCAACGATGGGTATTTCAGCGCGTTGAAAGCTGCCAAGATTGATGGCAGTAAAGTTTTGCCTGTGCTTGATGCGGACAGCGCCACTGTTCCGCAAGGAGATGGCTGGGCAAACACACGCCGGATATTGTTTGGTAAACAGGGGAATCAACAAACCTACAACAATTATTCGCTACAAAGTGGATACAAAACACTTGGCTTCGGAGACATTCCCTCTAAGATAGCCGACAATGCCGTTGGCAGTGGTGGGCAATCTAAGAAAACCTATACCACTGGAATTCAAAGCAATGAAGCATTGCTATTCTCTGAAGCGGTTGTTGCAGAAGGTGTGAAATTTGATACCACTACAAATAAGAAAAACACCTTCGAGTATCAACTAGCAGGCTACCAATCGAATCTTGCTACAGTATTGGATGCACCAAATAGTACTGCAGACATTGCTGGCATGAACTACTCTCCATTCGAACAAGATGTGATGACAGCAACTGAACTTAAAGGCGTTTGTGTAGCAGATAACACCGAAGGTTGCAGTTATGGTGGTAATTGGACTTACACAGAACATCGCACCACAAATGCATATAAAGTGTTTCCACTTTCCTACGGTGATTTGAATGTGTATTTTGGTACTGACAGCTCTAACAAGAACGACAACCTCGCATTATCAACCGGAGAAAAGAGTAGAAGTTATTGGCTCCGTTCTCCGGACATGAATGGCGGTCAAGCGGGGTACGTGAATTATCAGTATTTAATACCAAGCGAAATTACAGTGGATAACTCAGATGAAGCTGTAAGACCAGCTTTCCTCCTAAACGTCTCTAATCTGCTCCTTGCTGCTGAGAGTACTGATCAATCTCAGTTGCCGTTAGCTGTTACAGATGCTGACAAGGACAAGTCGCTGCGCCTCACCTTTGCTGATGAGGGTGAGTTGGTGACGCGCTTGAAGTTTGACAGCGTAACGGTGGCTGAGGGGTCTGATGTGCAGGTTCAGGCTAGAGGCACCATTGCGGTTTCTGGTTCCTCCACGTTCGACGCTGACGCCGATGGCTGGGGTTGGAAGATTATTGATCCCGCCGCTACAGATGGTAGCGTGCTCGCGTCAGGACTAACCTCCGGTGACGGGAATATTACCATTCCTGATTCGCTCGTTGCTTGGCACGATTACGAACTCTATGTGTGGGCGCAAGAAAATGGTAGCGCCGAAGAGGGTTGGTCAAACAGGGCCACTGAACCGGTGAAAATTACTCTCGAAGCAGTTGACACCACTGTCGATTTAGGTGCTGACGGGTATTTCAGCACGCTCACGAGCGATAGCCAGAATATTTCTGCTGGTGACTATGCAACAACCCGTCGTATCGTATTCGGTAAGCAAAGCAGCAATGGCACCTACACTGGGCGCACACTCACTGCCGGCTACAAAGTACTCGCAGTAGGGGCAATCACCAGTTCAGCACAGAATCCCTTCGCATCGGGTAACAGCACATCATCCAATACCACTCTGCTTGGCTCCAAAGAGGCGTTGCTCTTCTCTCAAGACACAGTTACGAGCGCTTTCCGCTTCACGGGTGATCAGAACTCCGCAGTATTCGACAGTGTCATCGGCGAATATTCTTCATCGTTAGCTGCCACATCAAAGCAAGTTGGCAAGCAGAACTACGCACCTTTCGAGCAGAAACTCCTACGTTCAAGGCCAGTCGAAGGTGTGTGCGGCTCAACCGCAGCCTCATGCGAAAGTGGCAGCCAGCCTACAGACAATACTTCCGCATTTAGCTATCTCACCTTCCCGCTCTCAGGAGGGGATCTCAGGAACTCTATGGGTCATTCGAGCGGCGCTAGTGCCGATACAAATCTGGCTAATAACGCCAGTTACTGGCTGCGCTCCTCAAAATGGGATACCACAAAAAACGCTTTGTATGTGAACAGCGAGGGAGGCGTACAATCAACGCACGCTATCAATGCGGAAGCGGGATTACGCCCAGCATTCAGACTCAAGCTCAACCGCTTGGTGTTAGCGGCTAACAATACCGATCAGTCGCAAACCGCAGGTGACACACGCCTCACCTTCGCAGATATGAATGCAACATTAAGCAATGTGAAGGTAAACGGCTCAACGGATTTGAATGCAAAGATAACTGTTGAACAAGGGCAATCGCTGAAAGTTGAAGGTTCAAGCACACTCGCCGCAGCTGACGGTTGGGGTTGGAAGATTATCAATACCGAACAGTCTAGTGTGGTGGTGGAGTCAGGGTATGCGCCTGGTGTGGATGCCACTGATATCACCATACCTACTACCGTGCGTTCAGGGGATACGTATGAGTTGTGGCTCTGGCAGCAGCACACTGGCAATGCGTCTGAGGGGTTGAGTAACCAGGGGACTGTGCCAGTTAAGGTTAATTTGCGAGTTCTTTCGCTTTATGGTCCGGACGGGTATTTCAGTGAATTAGTTGACGGTTACAAGCCAGTCAAAACCGACGGCAGAGCAAACAACAGAAATATACTCTTCGGCAAGACCAAGAACCAAACGTCATACTCGAACACTACTGTCTGGGACAATGACAACGTTACTGAAGTGGGTGGTAAGAGTAAAACCATAGGTGTAGGGCCCGTGACAAGTGTTAAACAGTCTGGTTGGTCGACAAGTTTGCTTGCCAATGAGGTGTTGCTTTTTAGTAATTCTTCAGTGAGCACAGCAATAAAGTTTAATGATGACAAACCTTCAACTAATCGTTTTGATTGGTCTGATGGATACCAGTCGATGGTTAGCAAAGTTTCATCAGGGGTGGCATCAACAAATTATTCTGACATTGAATTGGCATCGTTACGCGATGACACAGTGGAAGGCGTATGCAAAGTTATTACTGGATGCAATAGCACATCCCCGCAACGAAACGCAGAGTCTTCAATGTCACATCAATCATATCGGGTATTTCCAATTTCTGCGACGGACATACCTACGTACTTCGGTGGCACGCTGACTTCTGGCGATCAAGACGGACTCGCCTGTGAAAGCGTCGGTGCTTGTGGAAATAGCACGCAGACTTATTTCACAAGATCCCCTTTCGGAGGTGTTCAGGACAAGAACATCATCTATGTTGTGGGTTCAAAAGGTAGTGTCTACGGAACAAACGGAAACCATGGGTTGCGTGTTGCCACTCGTTTGAGTTTAAAGAACCTAATTCTAACTGCAGAAAGCACTTCGCAGGCTCAGAGAGACACGGGTGATTTGCGCCTGACTCTCACTCAACCTAATGCACTATTAACGTTGACGAAGTTAACGGCAACTAAGAATTCCGACGCCATTGATTTGTCGCTCGAAGGTACGTCAACAGGGATTACACAGTCTGGCTTGGGTTGGAAGTTGGTTGATCCACTCACCAATAAGGTAAAAGCCTCAGGTCGTACCAACTCCGATGTGAGCACTGACGGCAACATGACGATACCAAGCACGGTTGCCGCTGGTGACTATGACCTCTATGTTTGGGGTCAGCAGGACGGTAGCGCCGAGCAGGGTTGGTCAAATACTGCTACCAAACCTCTGCGTACCACCTTAACCATTCCGGACAGTAGCTCTAGCGACGAGCCAACAACTCAACACCCTGAGCTTCCTGACTACGAACTCATTATTCCTAGCGGCTTTGTACTCGACGGTACTCACCGTGGAGAAGATTCCAACTGGGTTGGTGAATCAGACAATGTTCAGATAGTGGTCAACACTCTAGAATCTGATAGCCATCTGGATGTGAGTGTGAACGCCGAGTCGGATGATAATACTTTCGCCCTCACCAACGAGAGTGGCACAGCCACTTCGACATTCAAAGTTCGTCAGAACGATGCTTCTCACACGAACTCGGCGCTTAGCAGCGGTGACAGTATTTTCGATATTGGTAGCACAGGCACGTTCAACACGTCGTTGCAGGTGAACTGGGATGACGATGGAAACAAAGTCCCTATAAATCTCAAAGCCGGTAAATATCAAGGGAAGCTGCTGTTTTCTGTTACGGAGGTGAACTGATGTTGCACCGATTGATTCGACAAAGCGGAGATAACGCGGTGCTGCTATCGCGAGGATTGTTGGGTACGTTTAGTGTTCTTGCTGCTGTACTGATGATGTTCGCTGCTGTTGCGTTACCCCAATCCGCTTCGGCGGTCGGACATGGCAACAGTTCAATTCCTGTGAAATGGAGTTGGGACGGCACCTATCCAATGTTGCGGATAAACACCAGTGCAGAAGTCACTAAACGTGTGCGTGTAGGCAACAACATCGTATTTGAAGACGCAGTGTTTTGGGACGATAAATCTTCAATAGAAAACGATAAAGCTGTCACTAGAGAAATCATTGAGCATCCTGTGCAAGGAGCTGCAAGCCTAGGTTCCGTACATTACAGCGCCGTTGACGCCCAGCCTGGAACCTATCCTTTCGTGGTTCGTTATACCAGTATTTGGGGCCAACAGATAGATGTGACCTATACAGCAATCGTCTACACCGAAAGTATTGTGGATGATGTAGTCGATGCGGTGACTGGCGGTTCCAGCCAAAGCGCTATACAAGCCCGTGATCGTCTCGCCTCAACAGGTGCAGACCTAGGCAAACTGCTCATCATGGCAGCCTTCGCCTTCACAGCTTTCCTCATCTGCGGAGGCGCTCGCCACTTCCAAAGGCGCACCTCTGCCTCAAACTCTCACGTTCTAACTACCTCTCTTTAGCTCCTTTGGCTGAGAGAGGGAGTTAACCTCACAGCGATGACAGCTCAACATTAAGTGTCGCAGCATTGCTAGCAGAGGTTAGCTAACGGTGATCTTCGATATTGCCTTTACATCATCATTTGTTTGCCAAGTGAATCACCTTTGAGGTTGAGCATGAGAGATGTCGCTATTATTGTTCCTCCAAAACCTTGGACTGGGATAACTGTCAAAGCATTGCGCGACGAAATAGCGCGAGGTGGCGACGAGGTATTTGGGCTGAGTTATCAAGTGGTATATCTGTGGTATTCGAGGGTATTACTTAGCGTGGTAGAAGAACTCAATGGACTCGAATATCATCGTGTCCTAGACGAGAATCCAGTAATTTCTTTTCGAGTGAAAACAGTGGACACGCTGCGCGACAAGCTTATACGGCAGGACAGTACTCCGCTGTTTCGTATTCACGACATCATTGGTGCAAGAGTCACAGCGAATATGACGTTGCAGCAGCAGAATGAGTTAGTTCGTATAATTGCCGCTAATTTTCCAAAGTGTCGTATATCAGATTTACGATATCATCCACATACTGGTTATAGAGCAGTTCATGTGATTTGTAGACTTCAGCGTGGAATTTTTGTTGAGATACAAGTCAGAACGGCATTGCAGGATGGATGGGCTAACTGTTTCGAGGCGATTTCTGATAGGTATGGCAGAGAAATACGTTATGGCGAATTCCCTGTTGATGAGGATGCATCAAGAGTTGTGAATGAGATGATGGAGCTTTCGCGAGAATGCGGTAGTTTAGAAGAGTGGCTTTCTTTTTATTCTTCAGGGAGCAAAGTATTGGCGCTGAGTCGCGTATCCGATGCAGTCAGCAGACTTCGTCAGGCTGAAAATTATATACAAACTCCACAGCTTGAGCGTTTCTTTGAGATGATTGGTAAGTACATACGTGCTTTACAATTACCGGATGAGCAAGGAGGTGCGCGTGGTCGGAATGATAATCAGATACAACCGGAAAACCGGCGATAGAATCGTGCGCGAGTACCCTGGTTCGGAGGGTTATTTGGATGCTGTCAATGATTTCGAATTCCGTATGAATATTGGTAAGCATCAGGGTGACTGGGAATTAGCTGTCATTGGTTCTGATTCGTTTGATTCAATACGAACTACGCATTCACGATACTTTACAGGTCACGAGATACTTGGCTCTCTTATGTGAAATGTCGGTTCTTTCTAGGCAAACTGCTCATCATGGCAGTCTTCGCCTTCACAGCCTTCCTCATCTGCGGAGGCGCTCGCCACTTCCAAAGGCGCACCTCAGTCTCAAGCTCAGACTCTCACGCTCTAACTACCTCTCTCTAGCTTCTTTTCATGAAACAGTACATATTCGTGAAAGAGCTGTGCTATGGTGTTAGCCATGTCCTTTAACTCATGTTGTTGTCGCTGACCAAAGCCTACGAGGCTGTCGGCTGACAACGCATAATTTGAGATAGGACTTGTGAATTCTGACTGAGTAGATTGATACTCAGATGTCAACACAAATACCCACAGTTACTGTTCAGCAATAATGCTGCCTGACAATAACGAGCAATAGCTTTCAAGGGTTTGACTAATAGCAGATATCGCAAATACGAGCATGAATAGCACTCGATATGTTCTGGTGATTCGATTACTGATCGAACTAATTCAGGAATATTCGAACATCGCTCAACGTCACAGAACCAGCAAGACTCCTGTTGTTATGTATCACCCACAGCACTCGCACGGCGCTTCCCATCAATAGCAAGCACCAAATAAAGCGAGGAATAATGAACATCTCAACAAATGTAGCTGGTCTGATAGGTAATACACCGCTCGTAGAGCTACACAGCGTTACCGATGACGTGCGTGCACGAGTGGTGGTCAAGGTTGAATACTTCAATCCCGGTGGATCATCGAAGGATCGCATTGCAGAGCGAATCATCACGGCTGCCGAGCACAGTGGGCAACTTCGCCCAGGTGGCACCATCGTAGAACCGACCAGTGGCAACACCGGTGTAGGTCTTGCTCTTGTTGCTCAGCAGCGTGGATACCGCACAATTTTCGTGGTGCCCGACAAAGTTTCGGAAGATAAGCGTGCAGTATTGCGAGCTTATGGAGCCGAGGTTATTGTGACACCAACTGAGGCTGGCCCAGACGATCCACGTTCATACTATGCAGTTTCAGACCGTCTTGCTCAAGAAATTCCTGGGGCATTCAAGCCAAATCAATATTCAAATCCTAATGGACCAGAGAGTCATTATCGTTCTACAGGACCGGAAATCTGGCGTGATACCGATCAGAAACTCACACACTTTGTGGCCGGCATTGGGACCGGAGGGACCATCACAGGCACGGGACGTTTTTTTAAAGAGGCTTCTCAAGGCCAAGTTCAAATAATAGGTGCCGATCCAGAAGGGTCAATCTATTCAAATCCAGAAGATGTGCATCAGTATTTAGTTGAAGGAGTCGGAGAAGACTTCTATCCGCAAGCTTTCGACCCCTCGATTCCTGATGAAGTTGTGCAGGTCAGCGATGCGGAAGCATTCGAAATGACACGGCGCATGGCTCGTGAAGAAGGGCTCTTGGTAGGAGGCTCTTCTGGCATGGCAGTTGCAGCAGCTTTAAAATCGGCACGAATGCATGGCTTAGACGAGAACTCTTTAATGGTGGTACTACTTCCGGATTCGGGAAGGGGATACCTTTCAAAAATATTTTCGGATGACTGGATGAGAGAGAATGGATTTGCTGACGTCGTAGTGCGCACTTCTTCCCCCTCAGCATTAAGCCTGATGTAGAAGAAATTCTTTCGGCTGTGTTCCACACTTCATCCAACAGTCCATCCATCATCATATTCAACACACTCGGTTCAATACCGAAGCACAGAATTTCATCAGATTACTAGAAAGAGCAACACCAGATTATGAGCAACACATATGCAGAGAAGAATATCGCCACTCGAGCAATCCATGCAGGGCAGGAACCAGATCCCACCACAGGTGCGGTAGTTCCACCAATTTATATGTCTTCTACGTTTAAGCAAGATGGAGTTGGTGGGCTTCGCGGCGGCTACGAATACAGCCGCTCTACGAATCCAACCCGAGATGCTTTTGATCAACAACTGGCAGCAGTGGAAGGCGCAAAATATTCAATCTCCTTCTCATCAGGTCTTGCAGCAATTGATGTGTTGCTTCGTTCATTCTTAAAACCAGGTGACAGTATTTTGCTCGGTAATGATGTATATGGTGGAACATATCGTCTGCTGAGTAAAGTGTTTGGTCCTTGGAGAATCGGTTTAGATGTGCTGGATGTTACCGATACTGCAGCTGTTGAGAAGCAACTGCAGACTAAACATTATGCAGTGGTGTGGCTAGAAACGCCTTCGAATCCTTTACTTCGTATCACAGATATTCAAGCTGTGGCTCAAGCCTCACATCAGCAGGGAACTAAGGTAGTCGTTGACAATACCTTTGCTTCTCCGGCACTTCAGCATCCCTTGGAGGACGGTGCCGATGTGGTGATCTATTCCACCACCAAATACATCGGCGGACATTCTGATGTAGTTGGCGGTGCTGTGCTCCTAGATGATGATGAGCTCCATGAACAGGTTGCTTTCTTGCAAAATGCTGCTGGCGCGGTTCCTTCCCCATTCGACTCATGGCTAGCTATCAGAGGACTCAAAACACTCGAACTTCGTGTGAAAAGGCATAGCGCCAACGCTTTGGCATTAGCAAAGCATCTTGAACAGCGTCCTGAAATTGAGCGTGTGTGGTACCCAGGATTGGAATCACATCCAGGTCATGAGATTGCTGCACGTCAAATGCATGGAGGTTTCGGTGGTGTCGTTTCAGTGCAACTGGCCGGTGGTATGGATGCGGCGAAGCGATTTGTGGCATCCACACAAATCTTCACACTTGCCGAATCATTAGGTGGCGTGGAATCGCTTATTGAACATCCTGCAGCTATGACTCACGCATCTGTCTCAGGTACAGCTCTGCAAGTTCCAGATAATTTGGTTCGTCTCTCTGTCGGTGTCGAAGGAGAGCAGGATCTCATCGCAGATATTGATCAAGCACTCGATAATCTGAGCAATTAAGGTCAATTTTGGCCCCAGTAGCCACTTCATTTCGTTTGTGTAGGGATTTATGGTGAGACCGAGAGTATCTGGAATATAGAAATGGCGGAATACCGCGCTTTTGGCGAGCAGCGGGAAGGGTATCTTCCCGCGAATCCCTACACAAACGAACTAGACGCGATTGTTGAAGCCTGAAGAGTGGATTTCTTGGTGGATTTCTTGGTGAATTTCAGTTATTTAACTTGCTGGCGATAGATTCAACATAATCCGTCATACCATTGATGTCGGTTACATCGTGGAAACGGACATCAGCAGATTCCAAAGCGCGCAGAGCCTTCGGCGCTGTGGTACCAGTAGCTTCTGCAAGTACATCCATGCACGCGAAGTCACTTTCGGGTGTCTGAAGACCAAGTGCTTCATTAACTACGCGTGGGAACTTATATGGGCTCGCGGTTGAGAGCAGCACTCGTGGAGTTAGAGGATCAGCTTCCATGTGCGACATCACATGATATCCGCAGGCGGTGTGTGGATCAATGACGTAATGATGAGCTTTCCAACATTCGCGTATGGCAGTTTTTACTTGCTCCTCATCAGCCCAACCACCATCAAAAATTCCCCCAATTGCTGTTTTCAGTGTTTCGGGGATTTCGTAGCGACCAGTTTCTGTGAGTTCTTTCATCAACAATGAGATGAGGTCTGTGTCGCCTTCGGACAAGTAATACAGCATGCGTTCCAGATTGGAAGAAATGAGAATATCCATACTGGGGGAGATGGTCGTGAAGAAATCACGATTGCGGTCATACACACCAGTTGAGAGGAAGTCGAAGAGCACATTGTTACGGTCGCTAGCCACGGTCAGCTTGGAAATTGGCAAGCCCATCCGACGCGCGTAATATCCGGCAAGAATGTCACCAAAGTTGCCGGTCGGTACGCAGAACTCAACCTCGTCGCCAACATTAATGACTTGCTGTGAAAGGAGTTGAGCATATGCCACGAAGTAATAGACCACTTGTGGCACTAGACGCCCGACATTAATAGAGTTGGCTGAAGAGAGCACAGTATGAGAAGAGGAAGCTAGTCGCTTTGACAATGCTTCATCTGCAAAAATATTTTTTACTGCGCTCTGAGCATCGTCAAAGTTGCCACGGACTGCGCACACCGCAACGTTTCCACCAGACTGTGTACTCATTTGCAGTTGCTGAACTTCGCTGACCTGTCCTTCAGGATAAAACACGGTAATGCCAGTTCCTGGCGCATCAGCAAAACCTGCGAGTGCAGCTTTGCCGGTATCTCCTGAGGTTGCCGTGAGAATCATGACACGTTCATCGCCAGTACTATCTGCTTGAACGGTACGCGTCATAAAACGGGGCAATATTTGCAGCGCAACATCTTTGAAAGCACTTGTGGGACCGTTGAATAGTTCGAGCACATAGTCGTCGCCGAGTGCTTTGAGCGGAGTGATTGCAGGATCGGACCATTGCTTTCCATATGCTTCTGTAACGCAATCGCGAAGCTCCTCGTCAGAGAAGTCTGGAAGCAAAGCACCCAATACTTCAACTGCGATGTCTTGATACGACTTATCAGCAATAGTGCCGAGATCAATCTGTTGCTCACCGAGGGAATCCGTAACAAAGAGTCCGCCGTCTGAGGCGATCCCCTTGCGGATGGCCTGCTTCGCGGTGAGCGAATCTGTGGTGCTACGTGTGCTATGGAATGTATTCACGGTCAAATCCTCGGCATCCTTAGGTTTCGGAGACTGATTTCGGCTGCTGGCGTACCAAAGCCGACTGAAACTGAGTCTATCTGCAGCTCTAGGCAAGCAACATGGGCTGAATGTGAGATAACTGCGATAAAAGTAGGGATAATTCACTAAATTTGACTGTAATATCCCCACTTTTATCGCAGTTATCTCCAAGATGATTCACACGGTGGCGATACACTGACATCACGTATGCATTCGCATGCGAATTACCGTTTGAGGGAGACCATAGTAATGACCAACGAGTCCCTTGTGCAGGCTGCGGACACCACTGACGCCGTCAACATCTTCAATGCACCGATTTCACAGGCTGATCCAGAAATTGCGACAATTCTTGATGCCGAGCTATCTCGACAGCAAGATGGCCTTGAGATGATTGCCTCTGAGAATTTTGTTCCCCGAGCCGTTTTGCAAGCGCAGGGCTCAGTGTTGACCAATAAATATGCCGAAGGTTACCCTGGCCGACGCTATTATGGCGGTTGCGAGCAAGTGGACAAAATCGAGTCCATTGCCCAGCAGCGTGCCAAGGATCTCTTCGGCGCAGAATATGCTAACGTGCAACCACACTCAGGTGCGCAAGCGAATGCGGCAGTTTACCAAGCGTTAGTCAAACCAGGGGACACCATTCTTGGACTTGCACTTGATCACGGTGGGCATCTCACTCATGGTATGAAAATCAACTTCTCTGGTCGTTTCTATCATGCTGAGGCATACGGTGTAAATCCCGAGACCTTCCGTATTGATCCTGAAATCATTCGTCAACGCGCTTTGGAAACGCATCCTGCAATGATTATCGGTGGTTGGAGCGCCTACCCTCGTATCGAAGATTTCAAAGCCATGAAAGAGATAGCTGACGAGGTTGGCGCGAAGTTCTGGGTTGATATGGCTCATTTTGCTGGACTTGTCGCAGCAGGCCTTCACCCGAGCCCAGTACCTTTTGCTGACGTAGTTTCCTCAACAGCACACAAAACACTTGGCGGACCGCGGTCTGGTTTCATTCTCGCCAAGGAAGAGTATGCCAAGAAGCTCAATTCAGCTGTATTCCCAGGGCAGCAGGGTGGCCCTTTGATGCATGTAATCGCAGGCAAAGCAGTAGCTTTTGGCGTAGCTGGAACTCCGGCTTTCAAAAATCGTATGGAGCGCACACTTGAAGGTGCAAAACTCATCGCTGAGCGCTTGAATGCCGAGGATGTGGCAGCCAATGGCATCAGCGTACTTACTGGTGGTACTGATGTGCATCTGGTAATGGTGGATTTGCGTAATAGTGAGCTCGATGGTCAGCAGGGTGAGGATCTGCTAGCCAGCATCGGCATCACTATTAACCGCAACACTGTGCCCTTCGACCCACGTCCAGCTTCTGTGGCTTCGGGTCTACGTATCGGCACGGCAGCTCTAGCTACAAGAGGTTTTGGTAGCAAAGAATTCGAGGAAGTGGCAGATATTATTGGTACTGCGTTGGCAGCTGGTAAGAATGCTGATGTCGACACGCTTAAAGGACGTGTTGACAAGCTGGTAGCTGATTTCCCGCTGTATCCTGATCTGAATCAAACGAGATAGTTACTACTGTCTTACAATCAGAGCTATTGCAATAAGTGCGAGGGATGACGTGAACCTCTGAATAGGAGAAGCTGCGTCATCTCTTTGCACCAGTGGCAGTAGTCGTCTCAAGAATGTGTTGTGGTGAAGTGCATCGCTGTGAAGTGCACTGCGTTGCAATGTGTGGCGGTGAGATGACTGACTCGTCCCAGTACATTGTTGTGTAGTTACATGTTGTGCAGATATACCACTTGTGGTGAATAGAGAAAGGATATGGCGATGACTAATGCGGCTACGGTTGCTTCAGTACCGGTTGATAATAAGGAGTCGCTAGATCCTCAAATCTTCGACCAAGTTTGCAATATGGCTACGGCTGCAGCTGTTGCTCAGCAACAGTTATCCAAGGCGAGTAGCGAGGCAAAAAATGAATTACTCAGAGATATTGCTGATGCTCTGATCCAAGATGCTTCTGACATCGAGTCAGCCAATGATCTCGACGTGCGAGATGCTTTTGAATCGGGTATGGATGAAGGATTGATTGATCGCCTGCGCTTTAATGCCGAGCGTATTGCCGGCACTGCACAAGGAGTGCGCGATGTTGCTGCCTTAGCTGATCCGGTGGGAGAGATTGTCAGGGGCAACGCCATGCCCAATGGTATGCGCTTGAATCAAATACGAGTGCCGCTCGGCGTGATAGGCATGATTTATGAGGCCCGTCCGAATGTCACTATTGATGTGGCTACTCTAGCTTTGAAATCTGGCAATGCTGTGCTGCTGAGAGGCGGCCATGCTGCAAAACGCACCAATGCAGCCATACTGAATGTGATTAGTGCTGTTATTGAACGTCATGGTTTCCAGAGCGCTTTAGTCGCTTCAGTTGATGTGTTTGGTCGTCAAGGTGCTACCGCGATGATGCAGGCGAGAGGCTATATCGATTTGTTGGTGCCGCGCGGGGGAGCAGGCCTAATTCGTGCGGTTGTTGAACAGTCCAAGGTTCCTGTGATAGAAACTGGCGCAGGAAATGTGCATATTTATGTCGATGCTTCCGGCAATCTCGATAAGGCCGTTCCTATTATTCTTAACGCCAAAACACAGCGCGTTGGCGTATGTAACTCTGCCGAAAAGCTTCTGGTTCACCGTGATGTGGCCAAGAAATTCATTCCGATTATTGCCCATGCGCTTGCTATGGCAAATGTGGTCCTCAGAGTTGATGAGAGTACTTACGACATCGTCTCTGGTCTCAATAACGGTAAGGGTATTGAGGGTTTGGATTTGGAACATGCAAACGAAGACGACTGGGATACCGAATACTTAGCGCTTAAGATGGGCGTGAAAATTGTGGATTCCATGCAGGAAGCTATTGCGCATATCAATGCACATTCAACTGGACATACCGAGGCAATCATCGCGGAGAATTATTCTGCGATTGAGGAATTCACCAAATCTGTTGATTCTGCAGTCATCATGGTTAATGCTTCAACACGTTTTACTGATGGCGGTATGTTTGGACTTGGCGCTGAGTTGGGTATTTCTACGCAGAAAATGCATGCCAGAGGGCCGATGGGATTGCGTGAGCTTACTACCACGAAATGGATTGGTTACGGAACTGGACAGGTACGTGCATGAACGAAAAGATTGAGCAGCTGTTTCACGATTCTTCGGATAAACCAACAGTATGGCTACGTATTGCTGCTGAGCGTTTGAGCTTGGTGAGATACGTTTTTTTGGTGCAGATTGAGGATGGTATACCCTCTGCTGCTCATCGTGCATCACTCGAATATGCTGATGCTGTGCTTATTGGGTGGCCTGACGAGGATGCTCCTGAGGTAAACACTCCAAATGACGAAGGATTGAGCCGAGTCTGCGAGCAAATATCAGCTATGGAAGGATACATTCCACGGTTTAGAGCTCAAGAGAGGTCATCAGATATTGATGGCCTGTCAGATACGTTAATTCGCATTACTGAATGTGTTGCTGAGGTTAGACGCACCTATCAGCCAGATTTCCCATTACCAACGTTTGCAGAAATTCGGCGCGTGGTGCAAGAAGAATGGGATGAGGACATGGACAAGATTGAACCCATGGATGTCAACCCCACGGCAGAAGATATCGAACGTCTGACACAAAGCGATGAAGACTCGCAAGAGCCGCACAAGAACTAAAAGGCATAAAACAGGTGAACGGTAAGCAACAAGACCGCGATGTGACCGAGCTTTCAGCAGGGTTGATATCACGCGAGAGCAGCAGGCTCTCTACACGAGGTAATCGTCATAAGGTTCCCAGAGTGGGAATCATGGGTGGAACCTTCGATCCCATACATAACGGGCATTTGGTTGCCGCATCAGAAGTGGCGTGGGTCTACGACCTTGATGAGGTTATTTTTGTGCCCACCGGTCGACCGATTTTCAAGCTTGAACGAGCGGTGACTAATCCTGAAGATCGCTATCTGATGACAGTGATTGCTACGGCATCGAATCCCAAGTTCACGGTTTCTAGAGTCGATATTGAACGTCCGGGAGCCACGTACACTATCGATACGCTGAGGGATGTTCACGCGTTGCGACCAGATGCTGAACTGTTCTTCATTACTGGTGCTGATGCAATCGCTGAAATTATGCGGTGGAAAGACACAGACAAAATGTGGGATCTCGCCCGTTTTGTTGCTGTTTCTCGACCTGGCTATTCGTCAAGTCTCAAAGGTCTAGATTTGCCACCAGATACTGTGGATACGCTTGAAATCCCCGCTCTGTCTATTTCTTCAACTGATGTGAGACTCCGCTGCACCAAAAGTGAGCCAGTTTGGTATCTCGTTCCAGATGGTGTGGTGCAGTATATCGCCAAACATGGTTTGTATGGCGATGCCTAGAGCTAACTAGGGGCACGCCGTTGCACCCCTCGTGCTGTCAGCGCGACGGGTTAGTATGTTTGATTGTCCGCTGCAAAAAACAACACCCGTGTTTGGAGAAATGGTGAGCACAATCCTCGAGGGAAATCCAGATAAAAACCTCATTTTGGTGACCGGTAGAGCGCATCCAAAACTAGCATCAGATGTGGCAGAACAACTCGGGATTGAGGTGTTGGAAACCACCGCATACGACTTCGCTAATGGCGAGATGTATGTGAGATTCACAGAATCTGTACGTGGTGCCGACGTTTTCGTCCTGCAGACTCATGCTGCGCCTATCAACAAGGCCATTATGGAGCAGCTCATCATGATTGATGCGCTCAAGCGTGCATCTGCGCGTTCCATTACCGCTGTTTGCCCTCTGGTTGGCTATTCTCGCCAAGATAAGAAGCATCGCGGCCGAGAGCCCATTTCTTGCCGCTTGATGTTTGATTTGCTTAAAACTGCTGGTGCTGACCGCATCATGTCAGTCGATTTGCATGCTGCACAGTCGCAGGGCTTCTTCGACGGGCCGGTTGACCATCTCATTGCTATGCCGGTGCTGGTGGATTATGTGCGTGACCGTCTCGATCTGAGCAACATCAGCGTGGTGTCGCCTGATGCGGGTCGTATCCGTGTTGCAGAACAATGGGCCCAGCGCTTAGGTGGCGGTCCACTTGCGTTCATCCACAAGACTCGCGACATTACCAGGCCAAACAAGGCTGTGGCCAACCGAGTCGTTGGCGATGTCAAGGGCAAGGATTGTGTGCTGGTTGATGATTTGATAGATACCGGTGGCACCATAGTCGAAGCTTGCAAGGTGCTGCGTGAAGCAGGTGCGAAGTCCATCACTGTTGTGGCGACTCACGGCGTGTTGTCTGGTCCAGCTGTGGAGCGACTCAAGTCTTGTGGAGCTCGTGAAGTTGTGTTGACTGATACTGTGCCTATTCCTGAAGAGAAGCGTTGGGATGGACTCACCGTGCTGTCTATCGCACCTCTACTGGCAAGTGCTATCAAGGCCGTATTTGACGACGGTTCGGTGGCAGAACTCTTTGAAACCTATCCAGAACATCATGGGCAGGGTTTCTTGTTCGCCTAAAGCTGCTACTCTACGTAATGGCAGTTTAGGCTGTGATAATTGAAATTTGTTCACTGTGTCAAGACACGGCGGGTGTAAAAACTTGAAAGTCATGGCATAATGAACTGTTGCGGGATGCGTCCCGCTGATCCCCCATGGTGTAATGGCAGCACAAGGGTCTTTGGAACCCTTTGTCTTGGTTCGAATCCAGGTGGGGGAGCGAGTAAGCTCCGGTCCCGGTGACCACCGGGCAATTCCGGGGATTGATGGTGACGTTGAAAGGGGCGGTATGGCTGTAAAGAACATCGAAACCTGGCTCACCGATATGGATGGTGTGTTGGTTCATGAAAACACAGCTCTTCCAGGTGCATCTGAATTTATTGAAACACTCAAAGCCAATAATCGTAGATTCTTGGTATTGACCAATAATCCTATTTACACGCCTCGTGATCTTTCAGCTCGCTTGAATCGTAGCGGCATTGATGTGCCAGAGGAATACATTTGGACTTCTGCTCTGGCTACAGCAGACTTTGTGTCTCGCACTGTTCCCAAGGGTTCCGCATACGTCATCGGTGAGGCTGGGCTCACTACAGCCCTTCACGAAGCAGGTTATATTCTCTCTGATTCGAACCCCGACTATGTGATACTCGGTGAAACTCGAACCTACTCCTTCGAAGCAATCACCACAGCTATCCGACTGATTCTGGCAGGAGCACGTTTTATCTGCACCAACCCAGATGCTACTGGTCCAAGTGAACACGGCGTATTGCCCGCAGCTGGCTCAGTTGCCGCTCTGGTTACTAAAGCTACAGGTCGTGAACCCTACTTTGTTGGTAAACCAAACCCCATCATGTTCCGCACGGCGTTGAATCGTGTAGGCGGTCACTCTGAGACCACTGCGATGATTGGCGACCGTATGGATACCGATGTGATGGCTGGCGTCGAGGCTGGTCTTAACACCTTCCTGGTGCTTTCAGGGATCACTTCGCGTGACGAGGTGGAAACCTACCCGTTCAGGCCAGACAAAGTTATTGACAGTATCAAGGATTTAATTGATGTAGCGCAAAGTGGAGAAGTGGAGATTTAAGTAATGAAGGCAGTGTCCGCAGCGATTATTCTTGCCGCAGGTGAAGGGACGCGTATGCGCTCCGAAACACCAAAAGTATTGCACCAGCTAGCTGGGAAAAGCCTGCTGCAACGGGTGATGTCATCTGTGGGCGCTCTTTCTCCAGACTTGTTGGCTGTGGTTGTGCGGTACCAAGCAGAGCGAGTTGCTGCTGCTGTTCGCGATTGTGACACTCAAGCGGTGATTGTGAATCAGGACGACATTCCTGGAACTGGTCGCGCTGTTCAGTGTGCAATGGGCCAGATTGACGCAGACGGTGAACTCACAGGACCTGTGTTGATTACTGCTTCGGATATGCCTTTGCTTGATGAAAGCACATTACGTGATTTGCTGGCTTACCACGCTGAAAGTGGTAATGGCGCAACAGTGCTGACAGCAACACTTAGTGATCCAACAGGGTATGGTCGCATTATCCGAGATCAGAACGGCGACGTGATACGTATCGTCGAACAGAAAGATGCCAACGGTACTGAGCTGGCGGTTCACGAAGTAAATACTTCCGTCTACGTATTTGAGGCAGAAGTGCTCAATAGGGCTATTAGCGGTCTGAATGACGATAACGCTCAGGGCGAGTTTTACCTGACTGATGCCTTGGAACAGGCGACTGCTACAGGCTCTGTTGGAGCATTCCAGGCCACTGATCCATTAAGCGTTGAGGGCGTTAATGATCGCGTGCAACTGGCCTCTCTCGCTAAACATCACAACACACGTGTATGCGAACGATGGATGCGACAGGGTGTAACCATCCTCGATCCTGACAGTACCTGGATAGAGGACGATGTGGTGCTTGGTAGCGATGCCACAATCCTTCCAGGCTCCTTCTTGCAGCGCAAGACTACCGTTGGCAAGAATGCTGTAATCGGGCCATATACCACCCTAATTGATGCGACGATTGACGAGGGTGCAGTTGTGGAGCGTTCACGCATCCAAGAATCACACGTGGGTGCAAGGGCAAATATTGGTCCGTGGACATATATGCGTCCAGGAAATGAGCTTGGTGAAGAGACCAAGGCCGGTGCATTTGTTGAGATGAAGAAAGCTCATATTGGCAACGGCACTAAGGTTCCACATTTGAGTTATGTCGGGGACGCGCAAATAGGTGAGCATAGCAACGTCGGTGGCGGCACGATTGTGGCTAACTATGATGGGGTACACAAGAACCGGACCAGTATTGGTTCAGGAGTGCATGTAGGCGCGGATAACGTATTTGTGGCTCCAGTAGTAGTTGGCGATAATGTCACAACCGGTGCAGGTTCTGTGGTTCGTCATAATGTCCCAGATGACGCAATGGTCTACTCCGAGAACTCACAGCATGTAGTTGAGGATTGGAAACCCCGCTGGGAGCGCTAAGCGCCGAGCACAACATACAGCGATTGGCCACCCATACAGGATAATGGTCGTAGAAGAGTCTCCGCAGCAGCGAGATTCAATAGATTTATTTGAAAGGCAGATACGTGCCCGCAGTCCAAGATTCGATTGAATGTGCAAGAATTGCCGCGTTGGCGGCTGACAAGGTTAAAGCGGAAGATATTGTCGCGTTTGATGTGACCGAGCCGCTGGCAATCACTGATATTTTCTTGTTGGCGACAGGCAACAATGAACGTCAAGTGCTTGCAATCGCTGAGGAAATTGAAAAAGAACTTTCGATACAGCGCAAACGCGAAACGCGTACTCGTGAAGGACTCGAAGATGCCCAATGGGTGTTGCTTGATTATGGCGACTTCGTGATTCACGTTATGCATAAAGATGCGCGTGAATATTATTCACTTGAGCGTTTGTGGAGCGATTGCCCCAAAATTGACCTTCAGCTGCCAGAGCACGATGAATCTACTGATCACAATGGTGACGCTGATGGCGTTACAGTCGCCACAGCTGAAGCAGATAACGCGGCAGCAGTGCCGGCCGCTCAGGAGTGATGAGTATGCCAACATCATTCGGCGGACAGCATGTCCATTCCATTACAATGGTGCGTCACGGGCGTACCTCCTATAACGCTGCAGGGCGTTTACAAGGGCAGATTGATATTCCCCTTGATGAGGTGGGTCGATGGCAGGTTGAGCAGACTGCACAGGCTCTGAACTCGCTGTACGTTGAAGGATGCAACAAGCAGCGTAAGCAAATAGTGATTGCTTCAGATCTAGGTCGTGCTATGGCGACTGCACATGCTTTCGCAGATCCACTGGGGTTAACAGTCCACCCAGACTCTCGTGTTCGTGAGCGAGCTTTTGGCGCTTGGGAAGGCTTGTCTCTTGATGAGATGCGTGAACAGTGGCCAGAAGATTACCGCCTGTGGCTTGAATTCAAAGGTGGAGAGCTGCATCACGGCGCTGAAACTAAAGAGCATGTAGGTATACGCGGCGTTGAGGCTCTCAACGAGTGGTCTGCACAAGGTGACGATGACACTGATTTATTTGTGTTTTCGCATGGGGCATGGATTTCACAAACCTTGCAAACCATCCTAGGGATGAATCAGGTGTATGACGACTTTGCGAATCTGATTTCTATGAGAAACGCTCATTGGACTAGGCTAATACCGCTGACAGGCATCAAGGAATCTCATCGTTGGCGAATGGTGGATTACAATCAAGGACCCGCCGTGGCGCAGACTGCAAAGTGGGAGAATCCGCAAACTTCTAGCTGATAACCGCAGTTCTTTCATGTTGGCTTGCCATACTACGAAGAGAACGCAGCGGTAAGGGGTAAAGATTGAAGCGGTTTTTCCACGATATTTCATGGGTGCAGATACTTGCAGGAGCTTTGGCTGCAGTTACAGCTTTTTTGCTGTCTTCTCGTATCGGTATTGCGGGGTCAGTTATTGGCGTTGCTGTAGGTTCGATTGTCTCAGCATTCGCCTCGC
This sequence comes from Bifidobacterium sp., assembly GCF_022647885.1. Classification (NCBI taxonomy): domain Bacteria; kingdom Bacillati; phylum Actinomycetota; class Actinomycetes; order Bifidobacteriales; family Bifidobacteriaceae; genus Bifidobacterium; species Bifidobacterium sp. Next base: position 1,280,725 of record NZ_JALCLM010000001.1, read on the forward strand.
AGCTGTATCAAAACGTATTGGACGAATCCAGCAAAAAACTTCACGATACTGTGGGTTCTTCTGACGATTCTTCAGATGGTACAACACAAGATTCCGCCGATTCTGCTGCTAATGGTGCTTCTGGATCTGATAATGCCACCGATGCTGATAATCAAGAAACAAGAACCATTGTCGGCCTGGCTGGGGCGATTAATGAAGCTGAATCGGCTGGTGATATTACTACTGCGACTACAGCTGCGAATACAACAATTCCAGCGCAGAGTGATGCTACATCAGTGATGGATCCTGCAGTAACTCGCATCGCTACTGCAGATTCGACTTCTGTGCTCTCTCAAGGCAATGGCGGAGTGTCTCTCGAAAGTGGGACAAGCGCACAAGATGCTGCCGACAGCGCTAAGCCGCGCGTCAGTTCAAGTGCCGGTGCAGGGAGTATTGCCTCGCTTGGAGCACACAGTACTCAAAGTAAGCCAGGTAAGCACCAAGCAGCTACGAATACACATGGCAAGAAAGTTAAACGTAATGTGATCATCGTTTCGATTGTCAGCGCTTTGATAGCTGTTGGAATTACTGCGGGCATTATTTATGCGGTGACCGGAGGACAAGGAACAGATCGTGTGCTGACTCCGAGTGAGACACCAAGCAGTGTTGAGTCCACCAGTAGTAGTGATTCTTCAGAGTCGCCCAGCCCTTCGAATAGCTCGAATGAATCTGGTAACTCGGATGATGATAATTCGAGCGGCAGCACAGCTACTCAGGAACCTTCCTCGTCGGCGTCTTCCTCAGCGTCCTCAAGCAGTTCTTCTAGTAGTTCATCGAGCAGCAGTTCGGAACCAACCTCAACAGCATCGCCTAGCACGACGACTGCATCGCCGTCTCAATCGTCAACGAGCTCAACACCTTCAAGCTCTTCGAGTGCAAGTACGAGTGGTAGCAACAGTAATGCTGCCGCATCGCAGAAAAGCACAGCAACACCTTCTGACGGTAGTGCAGAAGCTGCTGACTAAGGATCTCTTGAGGCTGCTCTTAAGACTTGTAGAGTGTAGATGCATGCGAATGATGACGTTAACTGTGCAGATGGACACACTAACTCTTGCAGTCATGTCTCGTGCACACAATTGTGCGCTCAATACGTGCTCACCGGTACCCTGAAAGCACCAGAATTCTGTCTTTTGAGCATGAATATAGCCGATATAGCACGGCAAGTAGCTCCAAATCAGACTCATTTTCGTTTGTGTAGTGATTTTCAACCATATTCCATCTATAGTTTGCGCAAAAAGACTGGAATGGTAGGGTTTTTCAATTGCAGAACTTTGAGAATCATTAATAATCCCTACACAAACGAAAAGCTGGTATTCAAGTGCTAACAACAACTGCTATAACGCATACTGTGAAAGCACCGCATAAACCTACTGCCATATGAAAAATGACCACCCTTCGCAAGGTGGTCATTTTTATAAATGTGGAGCTAAGGGGATTCGAACCCCTGACCCTCTCCATGCCATGGAGATGCGCTACCAGCTGCGCCATAGCCCCGTGCTCAACAAGCCATAGACAGGTTACACCGAGGGATTACCCTCCGCAAGTCGGTGTGTTGATGATTTCATCCTTGTAATGCGGCACCTCATAAGTTACTTAATGGGTGTGGCTGTAGATTCGCGTAGCTGTGTGTGTATTTCCCGATTGCTTAGCAGAGTTGTATCGTGTAAAAATGCTAATTTGCTGACCAGCTGACCAGCTAATCAGCGTATGAGTTTAAGCAGCAGCGGTTGTTGCTTCTTCAAGAAATGCCCGTCATTGCGCAGTAGCAGCGTGCCTCCCAGATGATTGAATAATTCAATGCCTTTGTCTTGATTGCATTTGAAGGGGTCATTGAAGGAATTGAAGATAAAACACTCACCTGCATTGGCTGTAATGCGATCCCAAGAGTATGACTCTTTAAGCGCTGAATGTGCCATACCATTGGGTGAACAATATCCAGCCATTAGATAGCAAGCCTTGACAGGGGTATTGATGCGTTCTAACAAGGCAAGAATCACACTCACTGCTGCAGAGTGACCAATGAGAATGGTGTCGTCACCGATATGCAAACCGAGCTCTTCAAACTCCTGTAACGTATCGTCTAAAGGTTCATGGTCAAGTTTGGCAAGTTCGGGAACCACAGCATCTATTCCTGAAGCTCGAAGATTGTCGGCAACAGGCTGGTACCAGAATTTGTCGAATGAGGCATGTGGTCCGGTGCCATGAAAGATAATTGCATTCATCAGTTCGTCCTTAGTCAGCGCATCTGTGGATTACTCAACGATTTAACCACGATGCAAACACAGATATCTTCAGAATTAACACCAAGCATGTCTATCGCGAGTTTGTAGAAATCTCCATCCTCGCAAAGTTGTAACCTCAGAATGAGGCTTACCAGTATGCTCCGTGGGATTCCTGTGGAGCACGGTTGTTAATTATCTCAGCTCAGCGACACTGTCCCGCTCGACGATGCGGCTGCTAGTAAAACTCATCTCATGGTCATGTTCCAACAATCTTCCGAGACTGACATAGCCCATATGATAGAAATCTTGAGTCACACTAGTTAGAGATGGATGAACATAGTCGCACAACACCGTGCCATCGATACTTACTACCGAGAGTTGTTCTGGCACAGTAATACCAAGCTTCTGTGCTTGATTCAACAGACCGATAGCGACTAGATCACTTCCTGCGATTACTGCCGTAATAGGTAGGGGAGACTGACTCGCATAGGCCTGCATGGCTTCAATACCTGATTCATGGCTAAAATCACCAGCATGAATCCATTCATCTGAAACCACAATTTCTTTTTCTGCCATGGCGCTACGATAGCCATCCAATCGTAGCTGACCAGTATATGAATTGTTGAGATCAAGCCCAGCTAATCCAATTCGCCGGTGACCTCGATCTAACAGGTACTTAGTTGCCATATATCCCACAGAGTGATCATCTGAGGAAATGCACGGGAGTGATGCATCACGAAAGGCGATTGAAACGAAATAGAATGGAGTATTCGAAGACTTCAATAACTCAACATTTTGAGGTGCGATATCTACCGAGAGCAGCAAAATCCCTGCAACAGGACGCTCTAATGCTGTGATAATCGCCTGGCGTTGCACAACTTCATCGCGATCGCGGGTATAGAGAATAATGATGGTATTACCAAGTTCGCTAGCTCTCTTCTGGATTCCTGCAACAATAGAGTCTGCGAAATTGGTCTTTGTTGAATTGATGATGACAGCGATAACGTCACTACGTCTGGTGACCAATTCCATTGCCGCCATATTCTTCTTGTATCCAAGCTCCTTCGCAACTTTATGTACTTTATGGGCAGTGTTTTTACTGAAGTAACCCTCTTTATTGGTGAGCACGCGTGAAACAGTTGCGGTTGAGAAACCGGTGGCAAGTGCTATGTCTTTGATGGTTACATCCATGAAGTGTGAACCTTCATTTTTGGCGGAATATTGTCGATGACAAGTCTACAGCCCTCGGAGCTTTGCCGCCGATGCAGCTGGTATTTCTAGAAAAATCCAGACAAAAAGTAAACGTTTGTTCTGTTGAAAACACGCCATTGTAAACGTTTGTGTAAATGGTATACAATCACTCATTACATAGGTGCTTGCATCACAAAGGAGTGTTGATAATGAGTAGCAAAGCGTATGCCGTGAGCAGCAAGACAACGATATCTAGTGGGGCCACACCGCGTGGCGCTACCAAACAGTCATCCGAAGTTATGGGTAAGTCTGCAATAAGCAATTCATTGCCGAATCTCAGTAAAAAAACAATATTTGCGATGACCTTCGGATTCTTCGGTGTGAATATGGCTTTTTCTTTGCAGTCATCTCAGATGGGACGTATCTTCCAAACTATTGGTGCAGACCCCACAAAACTGGGCTTTTTCTTCATTCTTCCACCACTAGCCGGCATGTTAGTACAACCCCTTATAGGGAAATATTCAGATATGACGTGGTCAAAACGGTTTGGACGCAGAATGCCATATCTGATTGTTGCCGCTCCAATCGCAGCTTTAGTGATGGTGCTACTACCAAATGCAGGTTCCTTTGGTTTTGGATATGCTTCAATCGCCGCGTTAGCTTTTGGCGCGATTGCCATACTCTTCATGGACTTGTCAAGTAATGTGTGCATGCAGCCGTACAAGATGATTATCGGCGATATGGTCAATGAACGCCAGAAAGACCTTGCGTGGTCGTGGCAACAGTCGTTCAGCAATCTAGGTGGTGTGCTGGCAACACTGTTACCATTCCTGCTGACTGCAGTAGGTGTCGCCAATGTCGCCAATCCAGGTGAGGTTCCACTTTCCGTTCGCCTTGCCTTTTATATTGGCGCAGCAATTCTACTAATCACGTCATTGTCTACGATTCTTTCAGTGAAGGAATATGATCCAGAAACATACGATCGTTACCACCACATTGAGCACAAGCAACACAAAGCTTCCCCTTCATTGTGGACTCTGCTGAAAAAAGCTCCTCGTGCGTTCTGGGAAGTTTCTTTTGTACAGCTATTCAATTGGTTCGCATTTCAATATCTCTGGACATATGCGACTGGCGCTATTGCTCAAAATGTCTGGCATACCAGCGATAGCGCATCCGCAGGGTATCAAGCCGCAGGAAATTGGTATGGCATCCTTACCTGTGTACAGTCACTTGCTGCAGTCATTTGGGGCTTTGCTGTATTATCCAAAACCAGCGCGCACAAGCGTAAGTTCTGGTTTAGAGTTGGACTAGCTGCTGGTGCTTTAGGCTTCTTCGGAGTATTTTTCGTGCATAACCAATATCTATTGATTCTGCCATTCTGTCTTATCGGTATCGCATATCTCACTATGCAAACTCAAGCTTTCTCGATATTCACCACCTCTCTTGATGGTAAGAATGAAGGTGCATATATGGGTCTGTTTAACTGTGGTATCTGTTTGCCACAAATAATCGCCTCTGTAGCAAGCTTTGCCATATTCCCTCTAGTTGGAAAATCAATGCCTGCAATGATTCTGGTGGCAGGAATAGCAATGTTACTGGGAATCTTGGCCGTTTCAGTAATCAGCGATAATCATAAAAATCCCGAATTAGTTTTAAGCAAATAATTGTCAGGAAGAGCGCTAGAGAGCAGTATCGTCCGTGATTTCTGGGTAATTCGACTGTGAGGAACCCTGACATGTTAAAAAGGATTTCTCCTTAAATACGTGCCCAGCAATAACAACTGTGCTCCTCTCACAGCAGCAAAGTCGTTGACAAAGCAACAACGTCGTTGACATAAACAACATCACATGGATGCCTGTAGGTATCTACGCAACACAAAGGATAGAACAATGAAACAGTCATGGTGGCAACACGCGGTCGTGTATCAGGTGTACCCAAGGAGTTTTCAAGATAGCGATGGCGACGGTATAGGTGATCTTGCGGGCATTATTCAGCGGCTGCCATATATCAAGCAGCTCGGTGTAGACGTAATCTGGCTCAATCCTGTATACAAATCTCCTGACCGTGACAATGGATATGACATCAGCGATTATCGCGCCATACAGCCACGTTTCGGTGATATGAAGACCTTTGACACACTATTGGAAAAGGCACACGCATTAGGCTTGCACTTAGTGATGGATTTGGTAGTCAATCACACCTCAGATCAGCATGAATGGTTCACAGAGAGTAAAAAGAGTAAAGACAACCCCTACAGGGACTTCTACTTCTGGCGCGATGGTGAACCCGAAACACCACCGAACAATTGGGGTTCGTATTTTGGCGGATCAACCTGGGAGTACGACGAGCCAAGCAAACAATATTATCTTCATCTCTTTGCTAAAGAACAGCCTGATCTGAATTGGGAGAATCCGGAAGTCAGAGAGCAAATCTGGGACACTATGCGTTTTTGGCTTGATAAAGGCGTAGATGGATTCAGAATGGATGTCATCAACTTCATCTCCAAGCCGCAAGGTTTACCAGATGCACCTAATCCTGAGCACGCCAAATATGGCAATGTGGAGCCGATGGTCGCTGATGGTCCAAAGCTTAATGAGTACTTCAAGGAAATGAATAGCAAGGTACTCTCAAAATATGATGCGATGAGCGTTGGTGAAATGCCTAGTGTTAAGGCTGAAGATGCCGTCCAATATGCAGGACTAGAAACTGGCGAGCTGAATATGGTGTTTCAGTTCGATCACGTTACGCTTGCGTTCAATGATGACCCACGACTGGGCAAGTGGAACGATAAACCTGTCAAGCTTGTAGCGTTGAAAAATGCACTCTCGAAGTGGCAAACAGCCCTTGACGGCAAAGCGTGGAACAGTCTGTACTGGAATAATCATGACAGAGCGAGAGCAGTTTCCAGATTTGGAAATGACAGTGCCGAATATCGCGAGCGCTCGGCAAAGATGCTTGCTCTAACACTGCACATGATGCAAGGCACACCGTATATATACCAAGGTGAAGAACTCGGTATGACCAACGCACACTTCACTGAGCTATCCCAATATCAGGATATTGAATCTTTGGAGGCCTACCACCAATTTGTTGATGATGAACATTTAGTTGATCATGCAACGATGATGCGGTATTTAGCTACTGAGTCAAGGGATAATGCGCGTACACCCATGCAATGGGACAGCAGCAAGAACAGTGGATTCACCGAAGGTAAACCATGGCTTGAACTCAATGCGAATTACCCTGAGATCAATGTTGAGCAGGAGATGAAGGATCCAAACTCAGTCTTGCACTTTTATCAGCAGCTCATCGAATTGCGTCATAATAGCGATCTTATTGTGTATGGGAACTACATAGAATTAGACCCTGATGATGAAGAGGTGTTTGCCTACAAACGACAATATCAAGGCAGAACGATGCTGGTGCTGAGCAATTTCACAGATGGTACGGTGACCCGCGATTATCCTGTACCAGTCGACGACACCTTACTAATTTCAAATTATCCTGATGATCAGGGAACGACCCTGCGTCCCTATGAATCTAAGGCATATATGGTTGCATAGCGCCAACAGCAGTGCCTATTCAAGCCCTGAGTTTGGAGTATTGGGAAACTGGTAGTGGGAACTGTGTAGTAAGCATTGTGTAATGGAAACTGGGCAATGGCAACTAGGCAATGGCAACTGTGTAATGACAGTTGTCTGGCAGGAAAGAACAGCGCGAGCTCTATGCTGTGAGCCGCGATAGCAACTAACTGTGCAATGGAGCGTGTGACGAAGCGAGATAAAGCACTTCGATGCGTGACGCGCTGTATTGCACAGTGCTGTTTACACAGTGTTGTATAAGCAGCGCTGCTTACTACGCAGTACTGCTTATACACAGTGCTGTTGATGGGCAGCGTTGGTTATCATATGGCCTTGGTTCTTGTATGACTTCGTTCATGACGTGTATGACATTGTCGCAGTGCCACACAGTTTTCTTGCCATTGTGCGAGGCTGCCAGCAGTGAAGAAGTCAGGGAGATATGACCGCTGACCGTGAAGCTACAAGTCTCTTACTCTGCTTGTGCGCATAATGGAAGCATAGTAATGAGTCACTGCAGGCTGAGGGGGATGGTCCACACCATGACATGCATCATCAATTGTTTGCCGTTGAATGACGAGGAACGCAGACGTTTTCAGGATGCTGGGGGAGATATACAGCAGGAATTTGTGGGGGACTTCTCTACTCGACGTAGTCTTTCATGGCAGGCAAGCATTCCTGAAGAATTTAGAGCGCAGGCTACAGCTGTAATTGGGAATGCCCCAGCTTCGCAGCTTCGCGATTGCCCGCAATTACAGTGGCTGCAAACATTTAGTGCCGGCGTCGACGGTTACCTCAAACCAGGCGCCCTTGCGACAGATGTGCAGGTTACTAGTGCTTCTGGTGCTTACGGTCAGGCTGTTTCTGAGCATTTATTCGCAATGACCCTATCACTGATGAAAAATCTGATGTTATATCGAGACAGACAGCATGAACATCGGTGGGAACCCTCTGGTCATGTCGGATCACTTGATGGTGCCAATGTGCTCGTTTTGGGTACCGGAGATATAGGCGCTCATTTCGCACGTCTTTGCAAGGCTTGTGGATCACATACTATTGGTGTGCGGCGTAATGCGAAAGCTCTTGTTGACAGCATCGACGACATGCATTCATTCGAAGATCTTGATGACCTGCTCAAGCAGGCAGACGTTGTTGCCTTAGCGCTTCCTTCTACTCCTGAGACTCGTCACATTATTAATGCTGATCGCTTGAGTCTGATGCGGGACAATGCCATTGTAGTCAATGCGGGCAGAGGAGATGCAATCGACTGTGATGCGTTAGCGCAGGCATTATCGCAGCAGCACATATCAGCAGCGGGTTTGGACGTGACAGATCCTGAGCCTTTGCCTGTTGACCATCCTCTATGGGACGAACCGCGGTGTCTTATCACGCCTCATATCGCGGGTGGCACACATTTGCAATCAACAGCTGACCGAATCATTGCAATCGCTCTCGAGAACGTGCGAAGGTACGCTCAAGGACAAGCTCTGAATAATAGGATGCGGTGAAACGCTTGACTGGTGAGCAGAGAGAACCTAACGATAACTCAGAGCATACGATGCGTGCTTCAGGTGAAGAGCATAACTCGGCAACTGAGCATCATGTGATTCGTAAAGTGCTGATTTTTTCGGTCGCTGCATTGCTTGGCTTAAGTGCAGGCGCATATGCTACACATACACTGCGCTCACAGTCTCAACATAATCAATCTGCGAGTACATCCAATGCTGGTGCAGCAGCTACAACTCATGCAGCCCGTAATGTGTTGAAAAGCACCAGTGACTTCGATCGTGATGGGATCGATGACTATAGCGATATCGTTCAAGGGGCACATCTTCAAGCTAAAGCTCATCCCAAATACGATGATGGATATTACCAAGGCGGATATCCTCCCGAGGGTAAAGGCGCTTGTACTGATATGGTCTGGCATGCTTTCGCTAATGCAGGTTATGACCTCAAAGCCATGGTCGACAAAGATATTGCCGATGCCCCAGCTGCCTATGCAGGTGTGGCACCATCACCTGATCCCAATATTGACTTTCGTAGAGTTGGTGTGTTGGGGGTGTTCTTTACCCGATATGGTGAAAGCCTTACCACCGATACTTCACAACACCAGCAGTGGCAGCAAGGTGATCTTGTCATATTCGACAACACTTGGCATATAGGAATTGCCTCAGATAACAGGGACAGTCACGATATCCCGCTGTTACTACACAATATGGGGCAACAACAGCGGGAAAATGACTATCTCAGCTTTTCCAGCCGACGTCCAATCACCAAACATCTCAGATTTGCACCAGAAAAGCTTCCTTCAGCGCTCAGAATCGCCTGGCATAGCTGATTTTTTCGCTATGGATTCGTTTGTGCAGGGATTATTGCGCATACCCCAAGTAGCTAGATGATGAAAGTGGCGGAATTCCGGCCTATTGCAGCATCGAATACTTGGTATATCCCAATAAATCCCTACACAAACGGAGGATCTATTGGAATCAAGACATATTTGGCGAGAAATACACGCGGAATACTCATAAAATCCTCAATACATCAGCTTTCGACAGTCCGACATTCGCTCATGTCCACCCATGGACTATCCTTATTGAGGTTGCGGAGCCGATATCGTTCGGTTTCATCAAACGTGACCCGTTTAAAGCCAATGGTATAAAGCCAATGCGTACAGCCGTTGCATGTGGGGCCTTCAGGTCAGATGCGCAACGTCAGCCATGAGGGGCAGGTGAGAACGATGATGAGGGTATTCAGCACCATCAATGGACAAATAGAACAAATAGAAAAACCGGAAAACGGTTCATGGTTATGTTTAAGCGAACCTTCAGATGTTGAACTCGCTAATGTGTCTCAGACAACGGGCATCGATTTAGCTGATTTGCGTGCACCTCTAGATGACGAAGAACGTTCTCGTGTTGATGTCGAAGACGGTTACACGATGGTCATCGTGGATATTCCAACTGTAGAAAATCGCGGTGGTAGAGACTGGTACGAAACCATTCCTTTGTCGATTATCGTCACAGAAGGTTTGATTATCACTGTTTGTATGCAGGATACGCCAGTACTGCATCCCTTCATGGAGGGGACCATTCGAGGTTTCAACACCTTCATGAAGTCCCGTTTCATCCTACAAATTCTGTATAGGAACGCCACCACATATCTTCGCTATCTACGCATTATTGATCGTGAATCAGATAAATTAGAGCTTAAGCTTAGGCATTCTATGCAGAATCGTGAGATTGTGATGCTGCTAGAGTTGAGCAAAACCTTGGTCTATTTCGCTACCAGCTTGAAGTCTAACGAAATTGTTTTGGAGAAATTGACGAGTTTAGATCGCATACGTCAATATCCAGATGATGAGGATTTGTTGGGCGATGTCATAACAGAAAATAAGCAGGCAATAGAGATGGCGAACATCTATTCGGGCGTTCTGTCGAATATGACTGATGCTTTTGCTTCGATTGTGTCAAACAATGTGAGCAATGTGATGAGAATATTCACTATTATCTCTATCACGCTCTCCATTCCAACGCTGATTTTTTCTATGTATGGCATGAACTTTCAAACAGGAATGTTGGGAATGCCATTAACTGATAAACCGTGGGGTTTCGTGGCCATAATCGTGTTTTCAATGGTGTTATCCATTTTGGTGACCTGGTTCCTGACTAGATCGAAAATGTTTAAGTAGTGCCGTGACTGTGTTCACTACCGTTAAACACCGCTAGAATTGTTCGAGCATGCTGCAAGTGACAGCACTGAAGTCCATGACTCAGTGCTGCTCAGCATGTTGTGCCTTGTCCTCTAGACATTCATGAGCTAGTTAAGCGTTTGTGAGCAATTTCTTTCCCTGTTTACAAAGCTGTGTTAGGTTAATGCGGAAGATGAGCAACTATGACATCCTGCGTGATAGGGCATTCATCCAAGAGAAAGGATCACTCAGCTATGACAGATGGTTCTGTGTCTGCTGCCTTGAAGAGTGGAGAGAGCGAAGCCGATCAACTGACTGCTAAGCCTCTTGTGGAAGTAAGCCATGTCGAAAAATATTTCGGCGATTTGCATGTGCTCAAAGATATCAATCTGAAGGTAACTAAGGGAGAAGTACTGGTTATCATCGGACCGTCTGGTTCAGGAAAATCTACACTGTGCCGAACGATTAATAGGCTTGAGGCCATTGATTCTGGTGTAATTCGCATCGATGGAGAGCCATTGCCTCAAGAGGGCAAGGACTTAACCAGGTTGCGTGCAGAGGTTGGTATGGTCTTCCAATCGTTCAATTTATTTGCGCATAAGACGATTCTCGATAATGTGACACTTGCTCCACGAAAAGTGCGTCGCATTAGTAAAGAACAAGCCGAGAAGGAAGCTATGGAGCTTCTTGCCCGTGTCGGCGTCGACTCTCAGGCAAAGAAACTTCCCGCACAACTCTCCGGTGGACAGCAGCAACGAGTTGCTATTGCTCGCTCATTGGCTATGCATCCTAAAGTGATGTTGTTTGATGAGCCTACTAGTGCTCTCGACCCAGAAATGATTAATGAAGTGCTTGATGTCATGGTGGACCTTGCTAAAGAAGGTATGACCATGATTGTGGTAACGCACGAGATGGGCTTTGCCCGTCAGGCAGCTAATCGTGTGGTATTCATGGCTGATGGTGAGATTCTTGAAGAAGGTTCTCCTATTGAGTTCTTTGAGCACACCAAGACGGAACGCGCCAAGGACTTCCTCGGCAAGATTCTTGACCATTAACGTAGAACAGCTGCTGTGATGGGCAAACTTCGCGGTTCTCACAGCAGCCTTCCTTAAAAACTTCTAGGCACGTTAAGTCCCCCCATGTGGTTCAGTAGCGGCTTGGCTATAAGTCCTTGGAAGTACAGATTACAGAGGTGCTTGGTGTGCGCAGATGTTGAGCGTGCGCCGAATATGAAAATCGCCAAGGTATTGCATGTCTAGTGTCTACCACAGCTTGTGCGAAATTTCATGAACAATATGGATGTTGTTGCTGCATACGATGTTTCACTACTTTCGCTCCGTCAGGGATTTTCCCGACGCGCAGTGTTAGAAAGTGGAAGATTTCAGAAGCATGACATGAGCGAGTAACAACGTCGAGTCATCATATAGCAGGTGCGAGAAGCATATCAGCGACCGTGGGTACTTCACTTGATGGACACGTCGCAAGACATATGCGCTCCAGCCCGTTATGGATGAAAGAAGAGAGGAAATAACGATGAACGCGGTATTTAAGAAAGCTTTAGCTGCAGCAGTGGCAGTGGTCAGCCTGACCTCACTAGCAGCTTGTGGCGGATCGGCAGATAGCTCAAGTAGCGCCGATGGACCAAAAATCAAGATTGGTATCAAATTCGATCAGCCAGGTCTGGGATATAAACAGGGGAGCACATACACCGGTTTCGATGTTGATGTTGCTAAGTATGTAGCGAAGAAACTCGGCTACTCTGAAGACCAGATTGAATGGAAAGAAGCTCCTTCCAAGCAGCGTGAAACCTTGATTCAAAATGGCGACGTCAATATGGTGGTTGCTACTTATTCAATCTCTGATGATCGTAAGAAAGTCGTTGACTTCGCAGGACCATATTTCGTGGCTGGTCAAGACCTTCTGGTTCGTTCTAATGAAAAGTCTATTACTGGCCCGAGCTCATTGGATGGAAAGAAGTTGTGCTCGGTTACAGGCTCTACTTCGGCTCAGACCATCAAGGACCATTACGCCAGCAAAGTTCAGTTGATGGAACAAAGCGGATATGCAGAGTGCGTGACTGCACTGATTTCAGGAACTGTTGATGCAGTGACTACTGATGACATCATTCTCGCAGGTCTTGCATCAGCCAAGGGTGATGGACAGTTGAAGGTTGTCGGCAAGCCTTTCACACAAGAGCGTTACGGCATTGGTGTGAAGAAGGGTGACACTACCTTGGTCAAGAAGATCAATGCAGCACTTAAAGAGATGGAAGAGGACGGTTCTTGGCAGAAGGCTCTTGACAGCGCCACCAAGGGCACTGGTTACAAAGCCAACTCAGAGTACAATCCTCCAACAGCCTTCGATGCAGCATCAAGCACGCAAGATTTCTAAGAGTACATCCATGTTGACGGGTTGTATCGTTAGAGTAATGCTTCTACGGTATGACTCGTCAGCACGATTGCTCAATGTGTCGAATAGTAGGAAGAACTAAAGAAAAGAGGAAGCGTGTCTGATTTCACGACATTGTTCTCCACGTACGATGTGCTTGGCGCTTTTAAGGTAAACATCGAATTGACGTTATGGAGCGCCCTGTTCTCATTGATACTCGGTATTGTGCTCGTCATGATGCGCATATGCCCTGTGCCAAGTCTGAGAGGCTTTGCGACAGGCTTCGTCGAGTTTTTCAAGAACATGCCATTAACCATCATCATGGTGTTCATGATTTTAGGAGTCTTTGGGCAGCTAAAGTTTCAGTTCTCCGATAACTTCGACACGAATTTCTTCTGGCTTGCAGTTTGCGGATTGTCTTTATACACCTCAGTATTCGTCTGTGAATCATTGCGTTCGGGTATTAACACTGTGCCGCTTGGTCAGGCAGAAGCAGCCCGTTCACTTGGTCTTGGTTTTATGCAGTCAGCTCGTATCGTGATTCTTCCACAGGCGTTTAGAGGTTCTGTTGCTCCGCTGGGCAATACCTTGATTGCACTGTTGAAGAATTCGACAGTTGCAGCTGCTGCTTCGGTGAGTACAGAAACATCCAGCTTGATGAGTTCGATGATTGAGAATGATGCTTCAAAGATTGTGACCATCTTCCTCATCTTTGCTATCGGTTACGTCATTATGATTATTCCAATTGGTCTGATCACTACATGGCTCTCGAATAAGCTTGCGGTACGCAGGTAGACAGGGAGAATGATTATGAGTACAACAACAACGTCCCCTGTAACTGCAACGAAAACTCCTAAGAAGCGCAAACTCAACGAGGCCTCAGTGCTCTTTGATGAGCCAGGGCCAAAGTCGAAGAAGCGAATTTTCTTTATCAACATTGTGGCATTTGCTGTAATTGCCGTGTTGGTAGTGGCTGTTCTCATGCGTTTGGCTAACCCACCGCAAGGTCAGAACCAGCTGAGTTGGAGTATGTGGAAACCCGCCTTGAACTGGGAAGCTTGGCATGATTTCTATCTTCCAGGCTTGTTGCAAACCCTTGAAGCATCGATAGTTGCCATTATCGGTTCGATTATTTTCGGTATTATTTTCGGTATTGGTAGACTGCTGAACTTTGCTCCAATTCGATGGATATCATCCATTATTGTTGAGTTCTGTCGCGCAGTGCCCGTGTTACTATTCATGATTTTCTTGTGGCGCGGATTCTCTGCCATAGGAATTAGCGATAATGCGGCCTTCCTGGCTGTGGTTGTTGGTTTAATTCTTTATAACGGATCAGTGGTTGCAGAACTGGTACGCTCCGGCGTGGGAAACCTACCAAATGGTCAGCGCGAAGCGGCATTGGCTCTCGGTATGAGTCCTTTGCGTTCGTTGCTTTCTGTTGAAGTGCCACAGGCCTTGATTGCTATGTTGCCAGCGTTGATAACCCAGCTGGTGGTAGTGCTCAAGGACACCGCACTTGGTTCAATCATTACCTACACGGATTTATTGCAAGAGTCGCGTCGTCTTGGTTCTGCGAATTTCAACATGTTGCAAACCCTAGTTGTGGCAGCAGTGGTGTATTTCATCTTCAGCTACTTGTTGTCTCGCTTGGCTGAGTCCATGCCAAAGCGCATGCGTCGCCGAACAACAGGTATCACCGTGGAACCAGTTCAAGCACCTATAGCCATTATGGATCCATCAAATACCAGCATGATCGAACGTGCAGGTGAGCGTGAACTCCCATTCAACGGCGCTGAGCCACCTTTCCACGACCACTATCACGGTTCTAATGCTGTGACGGGCAAATGGAAAGAAAGCCATTTTGAGCACGGTCACGACCCGAACCATCCAGTAAATAAACCCAAGAAGTGGTAGAGGGTTGACGTAGCACAGTTTTTCTTGAGGGGCATCTCGCTTAGGGATGCCCCTCAATCATTGTCATATCGTGAGATATTAACGGTTACGATTGCAATGGTGTCCAAGCGAATAGCGATAATGCACCTTATGAGTTCCAACGAAAACAGCACCACATCTCCTGTAGAGATCCCCGCTGAACCGGCTTTTCGTTATAATGCCGATTTTGCACAACACATCGAAGAAAAATGGCAACAGCATTGGGAAAGCAACGGTACCTTCTGGGCAGCCAATGTTGACGGAAAGTTAGTGGACGGTTCAGGCAAACATGCTGATGGCCGTAACCCATATTTTGTCATTGATATGTTTCCATATCCGTCCGGTAAAGGGTTGCACGTTGGACACCCTCTAGGATATATTGCCACCGATGTAGTGAGCCGATATCATCGGATGAAGGGTGAAAACGTACTTCATGCGATGGGTTACGATGCCTTCGGCTTACCAGCTGAACAGTTCGCAGTGCAGACCGGTCAGCATCCTCGTATTACCACAGAGCAAAACATCTCAAATATGCGCTGGCAGCTCCACCGCATGGGTTTAAGTTTTGACGACCGCAGGTCTTTCGCGACCATCGACTCAGGGTATGTGCGTTGGACACAGTGGATTTTCTCGAAAATTTACAATTCTTGGTACGACCCCTCATTTGTACGAGCTGATGGTGGCATCGGTTCAGCACGTCCGATTAGCGAACTTGAAGAGGCGTTCGCTTCAGGAAGAGTATCTATACCTGGGCATGAAGAGGAATCCTGGAATGATCTCGATGTAGCAGAACGTTCCCATGCTCTCAACGAATTCAGGTTGGCATATATTTCCAAATCGCCAGTTAACTGGTGCCCAGGGCTTGGCACGGTTTTGGCAAATGAAGAGGTTACTGCCGAGGGGCGTTCCGAACGAGGGAATTTCCCAGTATTTCAGCGCGAACTCAAGCAATGGTCGATGCGTATCACTGCTTATGGGCATCGTCTGATTGAAGATCTTGACGAGTTAGATTGGCCTGAAAAAGTTAAACTCATGCAACGCAACTGGATTGGTGAGTCGCATGGGGCCTCGGTACATTTCTCGGTGCATACTGAGCAGGGTAATAAGGATATGGAGGTCTACACCACACGGCCAGACACTCTATTCGGCACGACATTCGCCGTGGTGTCACCAGAACATCAACTCCTACAATTTGTTCCTGATCAATGGCCTGCTGACGTACCTGAGTCATGGAAGGGCGGTTATGACGATCCTCGTCAGGCAGTTGGCGAATATCGACGTCAAGCGGAATCAAAAACTGCGAAGGACCGTGTGGATGATGCAGGCGAAAAGACCGGTCTTTTCACTGGTTTATACGCTACTAACCCTGTAACTGGGGCACAGTTGCCGGTGTTTACTGCTGACTATGTGCTTATGGATTATGGCACCGGAGCCATTATGGCAGTGCCAGGCGGTGATCAACGAGATTATGATTTCGCTACCGCTTATGGTCTGCCAGTGATTTATACCGTGCAGCCGACTCCTGAATCAGGTGAACAACTAGAGTCATATGAAGGCACTGCTCCCTTTGTTTCCCACGAGGGAATCGTTATTAACTCCACGGTTGAGCACACTGCAAGCGTGGGAGACAGACTTAGCTTAGACGGTCTTAGCGTTGACGATGCTATTAGTACCATGACTCGTTGGCTCGAAGAAGCTAAAGTTGGTACCGGCAAAACCTCATACCGTTTGCGTGACTGGCTATTTTCACGTCAACGCTATTGGGGTGAACCCTTCCCAGTGGTATATGACGAGGATGGTCTTCCTCATCTGATTCCTGACGATCAGCTCCCAGTTAACCTTCCAGAAGTGCCTGATTACAGTCCTAAAACGTATGACCCAAACGATGCTGAAACTGAGCCGGAAGCACCGCTGAGCCGTAATGATGACTGGGTTGAAGTCACTATGGATCTTGGCGATGGTCCACGTAAATACCACCGTGATACGAATACCATGCCTAATTGGGCTGGTTCTTGCTGGTATTACATGCGTTATATCAATCCAAGTGATCAGCAGCATATGGTGGAACCAGGAGAGTTTGATTATTGGCTCGGTCCTGAACATAATGCCACTGCAGGGACATCAGGTGGAGTTGATTTGTACGTCGGCGGTGTTGAGCACGCGGTGCTGCATTTGCTGTACTCACGTTTCTGGCATAAAGTGCTCTACGATCTTGGCTTCGTTAGCTCAAAAGAGCCTTTCCACAAGTTATTCAACCAAGGCATGATTCAGGCATACGCCTACACGGACGACCGCGGACAGTATGTTCCTGCTGCTGAAGTAGAGGAACGCGACGGGAAATTCTACTATGACGGTAAAGAAGTCAACCGTGAATTTGGCAAGATGGGCAAGAGCCTAAAAAACATCATTACGCCAGACGATATGTATAGCAACTATGGTGCAGACACCTTCCGTTTGTACGAGATGAGTATGGGTCCTTTGGCTGAGTCGCGTCCTTGGAATACTCGTAATGTTGTTGGCGGTATGAGATTTCTGCAGCGTTTGTGGCGAAATGTGCTGAACGAAAGCACAGGCGAAGTCGTGGTAAGTGATGATGTACCTGATGAGCAAACTCTTAAATTGCTGAACAACACGATTCATGATGTAACGGACGAGATGGAGGCTATGCGCCCGAATACTGCTATCTCCAAGCTGATCGTCTTGAACAATCATTTAACGTCACTGCCTAGCACGCCGCGTAGCGTGGTTGAACCATTGATTCTGATGTTGGCTCCGGTTGCACCTCATATCAGTGAGGAACTGTGGTCAAAACTTGGTCATGAGCATTCACTGGCTCATGAGGCTTGGCCGAAGTTTGATGAGCGTTATCTTGGTCAAGATAAGGTCACTGCTGTGGTTCAGGTGCAAGGCAAGATTCGCGGCAAACTTGAAGTTGACCCGAATATCGATCCCGAAGCTTTGCAAGCATTAGCGTTGGATCTTCCCGCTGTCAAGGAACGTTTGGGTGGTCAGCCTCCGCGTAAGGTGATTGTGAAAGCTCCTCGAATTGTGTCGATTGTGCCGAGTAAGTAGTTTTCGCGTCATCGATTAATGATTATTCAGTCTTCCACTGTGGTTATGCACAGTGGAAGACTGTTTTATTTGCGTTAGCACAATAGTATGGAATCGACTGTGCGGTGAACAATAGCTCAGCGAATCCGGTGCATAACATGGAGAAATTGGCATATTCGACCACATCCTTGGTACATGTGGCATAAGCCTGTGCAACGATGCAGAATCGGTGCATGACTGCCCCAATCGCTAACCGTCTCAGAGCATTAGACCAGACTCATGACGGTTATGAACTCAAGGAGACGCTCCTTGATGAGGCTCACCGTGAAGGAGTGCAGATTGATGAGGCTCACCGTGACGAGACTCTGAGCACTTCCTCAACTGAATATCCCCAGCATCTCAAGCTTGCTGATCTGATGAAAAGTACTACCAGTGTGGGTGGAAAGCATATTGAAAGTTCTGTTGGACTCCAGCATCATGCAGCGATAATGAATGACGTTCGTTTGGGACAACATACGCGTGAGCGAAAACGTGTGTATTTTAGTCTGGGGCATGCGATTGTGGTTATCGTGTTGTTGGTGGCAGCGCTGTGCGCGAGTCTGACGTTATTACTTCAACAAGCAAGCAATTATGCAGCATTTCAACGGCAAGCACTCAGTATCGGGAATCAAGAAGTTTCAGTATCACCCTCAATGAGTGTTCACGCAGATAATAGCGACGTGCAGAATGACAACAGTAATGCGGCAAGTGCGCCACCGAATGTTGCGGAATCACCTGAGACTTCAAGCTCATCGACTCCAGCAGCTCAGGATAATTCATCCGATGAGCATCTCATTAATCTCAATGAGGCAAACGACGCCGAACTGATGCAGATATCTGGTATTGGACCAGCGACTGCAGAAAAGATCATCAAGTATCGACAGCAACAGGGGCGTTTTAACAGCATCGATCAATTACTAGATATTCAAGGTATCGGTGTGAAAAAACTCGAGCTTATTCGCCCATATGTGACTGTGGAGTAGTCGTATGCGAGCCGCATTGAATCCATACAAACTAGTGGCGGAACAGCACTTACATGAATCAGGCAGTGCTGATATGCGGATGATTCCTATAGCTGCCGCAGTCTGGCTGGGCGCCTTCTGTGGCCAAGCAGAGCTCAACCATACACTGAGATATATTGTGGCGATACCGTTGGCAACTGTGGTGCTGTGTCTGCCAGCGTTGTTGTTGGGAGCCTGCTATCACCAGAATTGTTCACGTATTGTCGTCTCTCGCAAGATGTGCAGGCTACTAATTTGGTGCAGACGCAGTGCTCCAACAGTAGTAGTGATGCTGGCTGCATGTGCTGCTTCAACTGGAGCTTCCGTAGCCTGGTCAACTGTGCAACGTTCAGACCCTGCATATCAGCTGGCCGCTGCCAGAAACAGCACCAACAGCACAATAATCCGTGTGCTATCACCAATAACAGTATCTGCCTTACGCTCCAGCACATGCCGAGCTGATGTGCGAGTGATGAGTGTGCAACAACATCATCAGGGTGCAATTGCTATGCCCTCCAGACTACGTGCAAGGATTGTCGGTGATGATGAGGTTTGCGAAATGCGCAGAGGAGCCGAATATCGCATTGTAGTGCAGTTGTCCATATCTGAATTCGACAACGGAGTACAGCTAGAAGCTGTTTCACCAGCAACGAGATCTTCGGTAAGCATCGTATCTGAACCGCATATACTGTGGCGTGTTACCAATCTTGTTCAGCAACGATTCCTTGCAATCAGCTCAACACTCAGTGAACAAGGACGGGTATTAGTTCCAGGATTAACCTTAGGAGTTTTAGGCCAGGAAGCAGTTGCTCATACAGGGCAGACGTTTAGTACGCTTGATCCTGCCTATGCCGAGATGGTTAAAGATCAATTCAAACGTTCAGGAATTATGCATCTCATGGTTGTTTCAGGTGGACATTTTCTGTTGTTAAGTTCGTTGATTCATACAGTACTCAAAGGATTGTTGCTACACAGAGCAGTTATCGCAGGTGCCCTTGTCTTCGGTGCTTGCATGCTAACTGCCGTAGTGTATCCCTCTGATTCTGTTTGGCGGGCCACCACAATGAGCGTATTAGGGGCGTTGGCTGTGCTCAAAGGCCGACGTGCACAGGTGTTATCACAACTATCCTGGACTGTTGTATTACTGCTGTTGAGTAACCCTCACCTGTCAACAAGTTACGGTTTTGCATTATCATGTGCGGCGGTTTTGGGGATTGTTACGGTTGGTAGCGCCATTACCAGCATATGCGAAAGGGTGATTGGTAGCTTCGCAGCTGGCCAACTGGGCATCGCTGTAGGTGCGCAAATGTTCACCTTACCGATTCAGCTTCTTATGGACCCCGAAATCCCCATACTGTCTGTTCCAACCAACATAGTCGTTGCACCAGCCGTAAACTTGGCAACAATATTCGGCCTGCTAGCACTATCAACGGCTTGCTTTCTACCAAAACTTGCATATGGATGCGCGTGGCTGTCCTCAATAGGCACTTCCTTAATGTACGACTGCGCCAAATGGCTTAGTGATACAGAAATCTCAACAATGACTTGGCTTCCAGGGTGGCAAGGAGTGATACTCATGCTGCTTATAGAGTTGCTATGCATAGCAATAGTGATATCTCTACATCACATAACAACAAGGCGCCGTTGTCTTCGTGATCAAGCCGGCAATCACGAAGGTATTGCCTACCGACGAAGTGTACGCAGCTCTGTATTATTTTGGATACGCGAAAGCATAGAAATGTTTGAATGGTGAATTACACGCAGTATTGGTATTGAAGTACATATTGTCCAGTATTAACGCGAGATTGGAAGCTATGGTTCGTTCACAAGAACACAGCACGCAGACAGTTCCAGCACCGTTGACATTAGTAGTTGGAGGAGATCCTTTCCTCAACAATCAGCGTATCCGTGATTTGCGTCATGCAGCAGCCCAGATTAGACCTGACGCTGAAATTGTTGAACTCGACGCAGCCCAATGTGATGCTTATGCGTTCGACGAAGCAGTAGGGCCATCACTGCTCAGTGACAGCACAATAGTGATTCTAAGCAATGTGGAACATGCAGACGACAAATTGGCACAAACACTTCAGCAATACTGCAAACACAGTAAAACCAGCCAAGACATCGGCAGCGTCGTTATCGCGCAACACGAAGGTGGACAAAAAGGCAAACGTCTACTAGATGCCCTCACCAGAGCAGGAGCAGATAGACAGAACATACCTGATCTTAAAAAATTCGATGCAAAAATCAACTTCGTATATAGCACCTTCGAACGAAAACACCGCCGCATAGAGCCAATGGCAGCACAACAGCTGGTCAATGTCTTAGGCGATGACACAGGACAACTCGCAGCTATGTGCGAACAATTATGCTTCGACTTCGACGAAAATCCTATAACTCTCAATACTGCAAACACCTATCTGACAGCAGACCCTCAAGTGACAGGATTCGCTGTTGCAGACAAGGCCGTAGAGGGACGAACAGCAGATGCCATAGTTGCTATGCGCGCGGCGGTAACTCAAGGAATAGTACCTATAGCGCTCATCGGCGCTCTGGCATTAAAATTACGCATGTTAGCGAAAGCTGCTGCGATACAATCAGGCAGCATATCGCAGGCAGAAGCCAAAGCTAGTCCGTGGCAAATTAGAGCAGCGAGCCGACAGCTCTCAGGCTGGACGTCGGCAGGTTTGGGCAGATGCATAGAGGCGCTCGCAGCAGCTGATGAAAGTAGCAAAAGCAGCAGGGGAGACCCGGTTTATGCCCTTGAGATCGCAATAGAACTCATTGGTACTAAAGGGCGATTGGGACGGTAACTATATCGATGAGTATGGTGAAGGAGCATCAACAATATGACTGAGTTCACTATTGGTGATAGTACTCAAGAAAGTACAACTATCAATGTTTTGGCTGCAACATCTGATGATATGAGAGAGTTGGGGCGTACAGTGGCTCAACTGGTGCATGGCGGAGATGTGATTCTGCTTTCGGGTCCGCTGGGCGCTGGAAAAACTACTTTTGCGCAAGGTTTTGGTGCTGGCTTAGGTATAGAAATCCCAATCGTATCGCCAACCTTCACTATTGCCAGAGAACTAGAGGGTACATTCCATGATGCAAGTGCGGCAAAGCTCATCCATGTTGATGCGTATCGTCTAGGTAATACTTCTTTTATGCCTGGCGAAGATGTTAGCTCACGCTTGCTGGACGAATTGGAATCGCTCGGTTTGGATGAGGAATTAGAAAATCCAGGTGCCAACAGTGTGGTGCTTATGGAATGGGGTGAGCAGATGGTGGCCGCTTTAGCACCTCAGCGACTGGTCATCGCTATTGACCGGCCACTTGACGCGACGTTGCCTACACAAACTGAGGAACTCAGCAGCGAAGGTACACGCCAAGTGTCTATCACAGGAGTAGGCTCTGGGTGGGCACAACGAGTGAAATTTCTTACATCGCCAAGACTACAAGAGACGAAAGAATGACCTATCAGACGAAGGACAGCATGGATAGCGAAGTTCAAGCAAATGATATCGATCGTGAGGATCTTCCAACCTTAGTCATCGATACCTCTTTCGGTTCTACCGTTGGTATTGTCGGTCATCAGGCAATTATCGAAAGCGATTCGAGATCTCATGTCGAAAAGCTTCAACCGAACATTGCACGAGCTACTCGTGAGGCTGGTATAGACCCTCATCAGATAGCTCGCATTATTGTTGGCACAGGTCCTGCGCCGTTTACCGGATTGCGGGCAGGAATCGTCGCTGCGAAAGCACTGGCTTATGCAAATGGAGCAGAGCTCATCGGCCAAAACATTCTTGAGGTTCAACATCAGTGGATGAAACAGATACATCAATGCGACCAAGCGGCATCAGATTCTGCGAATACAGCATCGTTGCATGCAACGTTGGCAGTTAACGATGCTCGACGTCATCAATTGTATTATGCCTTGTATATTGGTGAAGATGAATTACTGCCAATGGATATAGATTTTCCTGAAGCTATCGTCACACATGTCAGTGATTGTTTAACTGCCGCTCAGACGACGTACGGAAAACAGATTGACTTAGATATCGTTGGTCATGGTGCAGGCAGATATATGCAAGAGTGGTCCAGATTTCCTCAGCTTCAATCGCTAGACCAGGTGTCTCATGACGGTGCTGATATTACAGCGCAGGATGAAGCTTTTGCAGTTTCATCAATTCGTGACGAATCAGTACTTGACCAAAACCCAGATGGAATACGTCTTTTCGCTCAAACTGCAATTATGCATGCTAAACGAGGGCAAGAAGTATCGGCTGAACCACTGTACTTGCGCAGACCGGATGTTTCAGTGCCTAAACCATTAAAACAGGTGACGTATCACGAAGAATCGTCATCTGGAGCGCGTAACAATCGCACATCAAACGCTTTTGCTGAGCATTCTGGTGCTAGGGGCACTGTTGGTAAGGGCACTGTTGGTAAGGATGGTGAATCCAGATGATTCGCGCCTTGGTTGAGCAAGACACAGCAGCTATTGCCGCTCTTGAAAGCGAGCTGTTTGGCAGTGGGGCTTGGAGCGAAGCTCTGGTACATCAAGAGATTAACGCGCCTGCAAGAAATTATGTGGTTGATGCGGATTCTGAGGGAATCATTCGGGGATATGCAGGGTATTGGTATGACGGAGATGACGCGGAACTGATGACTATCGCAGTCTCCACAACATATCAGCGCCGAGGTATTGCGTCTGCTATGTTGAGACACTTGCTACTTGAAGCAAAACGTCAAGGGGCACATCGGATGTTGCTCGAGGTTAGGGTAGATAATCAGCCTGCTATTAAGATGTATCAGCGTTTTGGTTTTACACAGTTGGGAATCCGTAAACATTATTATCAACCTGAAGGTGTGGACGCCTACACGATGGCTAACGATATCGATCAATGGGCAGCTCTGGATAGTGCGGAAATATCGGATCAAGCCCGAGACGCGGATGACGGTCAGTCAGCTCAAGAGGAATCATGATGAAGAGTGATTATCCACACATACCTGCTGCAGGAGTCGAAAAGATGACAGTATTACCCACTGATGATGAGCAGTCAGCAGTTTCAAAAGTGCATGGCGGCATCGTGTTAGGCATCGAATCAACTTGTGATGAAACAGCGGCAGCGGTGATCCAAGATGGCAAACTCGTATCTAATGTTGTGGCTTCTTCTATGCTTGAGCACGCACGATATGGTGGGGTTATTCCAGAAATAGCATCACGGGCGCATGCTGAGTCTTTTGTGCCAGTAGTATCTCAGGCTCTTGCTGATGCGAACCTTGATTTGAGTCAAATTGACGCAATCGCCGTGTCGGCTGGACCAGGGCTCGCAGGATGCTTGGCAGTAGGTGTATCGGGCGCGAAGTCTCTCGCTTGGGCTGCTGGCAAGCCTATCTTTGGGATTAATCATGTGATTGGTCATATCGCTGTTACCCAATTACAATTCGGTGCTTTCCCTGAAGATACCTTGGCATTGATTGTATCTGGCGGACACACTTCATTGCTGCATGTACGCGATGTCGCTCGTCATGTCGATGTAGTGGGAACGACGTTGGATGACGCTGCGGGGGAGTGCTTC
Source organism: Bifidobacterium sp. (assembly GCF_022647885.1). Taxonomy (NCBI): domain Bacteria; kingdom Bacillati; phylum Actinomycetota; class Actinomycetes; order Bifidobacteriales; family Bifidobacteriaceae; genus Bifidobacterium; species Bifidobacterium sp. The sequence goes on from NZ_JALCLM010000001.1 coordinate 1,305,442, forward strand.
GATAAGATTGCCAGGCTTCTGGGATTCCCTTATCCAGGAGGTCCTCATATCGATCGACATGCGCGTACGGGTAATCCTCATGCAATACGTGTGCCTAAAGGTCTTACACAAGGGAAGTCAGCCGCCAAGCATCCTTATGATTTCAGCTTTTCTGGCGTAAAAACAGCCGTAGCACGTTGGATTGAGAGTGAGGAAGCTGCGGGGCACACTATTCCAGTAGACGATGTTTGTGCGTCACTTGCTGACTCTGTAGCCGATGTATTGGCCGAAAAAGCTATGGCAGGCTGTGCTCAGTATGCTTCCGATACCTTAATTGTTGGTGGTGGTTTTTCCGCGAATTCTCAACTGCGCGAAAAGTTACTGCAAGTTGGTAAACGTGAGGGTGTACAGGTGCGCATCCCGAAAATTGCATTGTGTACAGATAATGGCGCAATGGTGGCGATGCTTGGATCAAATCTGCTTGAGGCAGGAATTAAACCTTCTTCCTCAGACTTTCCCATCAATTCTGCTATGCCTTTAACCCAAATCGTCATGCCTTAACAGCGGTGATCGCCATACCTTTCGTTTGTGTAGTGATTGCAAAGTAGAAGCTCCTTGATTGATTGTCATGAAGCTTGCAATTCCAACGATCTGTTTTGACAGAATTGTTGCGATACATGCTGTCATTCTGATAATCCCTACACAAACGGAGTTTCGTGGCAAAATATAGGTTTATTGACCCGAAATCTCGGGTTGTTGACTCGTTTCTGGCTGTACTCGTTCGAAATGCCGCAATGTGGGCACGAATAGAGGCACCATGGTGATTATGAGATAGGCGATTCCCAAGATACCGAGTGTGATGTTGAGACCGATGAGGTGAGACATGAAACCACCCAACAGCGATCCGAGCGGCATCAGGCCCCAACTGATTGCACCTGTAAGAGATATGATTTTCCCACGAGATTTTTTGGGAATACGTTCGTAGATGATTGCGCCGAGGATTGGGTTCAAGAATCCTGATCCAATACCACCGACGATTAGGGTAGCAATCACCACGGTAGTTGGTGCGTTGAAAGCCATGGCCAGATATCGAGGTGCCCCTACGACTAGATAACCAATAACAAAAACGGGAAAACGTGGCAGACGAGAAGCAAAAATGGTTGCAATCAAACTGCTGATCATTGCTGGAAAGGTCAGGGAGGCGAAGAGTAGCCCGAGGGTTTGTGATCCAAGATGCTGAGACAATACCCAAGCCGGTGTGAGCACATCTGTCCAAGCAATATCAATCATGTTGGTAACCGCAGGAATTAGTGTAAGCCCCATGACTGTAGGAAGAGCAATGAGTGCTTTCCATCCTGTTTTGAGATCTGCGAAATATGCTGAAGTTCGCGAACGCAACGGTGCATTGCGATGCTCTGCAAGGTGATGTTTGGCAGTGCCTACTTGGTGGTCTGAAGCTGAATCGCGGCTCTTAGTATCGCTAACAGCAGGATCGCTCATCTGGCGAAGAGCTGGTCGAACAATGACAGCGATTAACGTCGCTCCGACAATCAGGCCAAGCGACGTGAAAGCGAGAGCATAAGGGCCACCAACAAATCCAATAATCACGCCACCGGCGGCAGAGCCTATTGCACTAGCAAGTCGTTCAGTGGTACCGGAAAGTCCTGTGATTCGCTCCATAGGTTGCTTGGAGAATTGAGCCACACTTGGCGACAACACACTTTTGGAACTATTGGCAGGTCCACGCAGAGCACCAACAACCGCGACAATTACAATCAGTGCTGGTATTGAGAACAAATCTACAGCCCAAAGTATTGGTATCAGGGCGATGAAGCAGGCGCTGGTATAGTCACAAAAAATCGACACCCGAGTTGGTCCGAGCTTGTCAATCAGTGGTCCTGAAACGAGATTTGCTGCGACGAGTGCTCCTAATTGAATGGCACTCACAACACCTGTTGCAGCAGTATTATGAGTGAGGTTCAATACCATCCACGGTACAGCTAGGCTGCTCAGCGCTGTGCCGAATAATGAGGCAATGTCGGAACATAGCCATGCTGCGACAACCAGACGAGCATGCATCACTGTGCTCTTTGTGGAGGATGAGGTGTTGGTGTTCTCTCCTGAGTCTGAATTTCCTGAGTCTGAAGCTGCATCGATGCTCATTGCTTGCCCTCATCGCTGTGCTCATCCAGACTGTTGTCACTCTGCATAGCAATCTTCACAGGGAAGCCGAGAAGTTGAATAGAGAAGGCCTGTGTATCCGTATCACTTTCGCTGGTTTCATCGGAATCGTTACTATGTAGTGGGTGGTCATGCATTTCCTTGAGCAATATGGCTGCAACGCGATGCATAATCTCTTGTGCTTCGTTAGCTGTGACTCGGATAGGAAAGTCACTGAGTGTAGAGGCATTTTGCCATTCAAGGGGGAGAGTCTGCCACTGCTCTGATGCGGAAAGTATTTGTCGTGAATACTCAGCTGCAACCATTTGCTGGAATCCATACATTGCATCCAGCTTGCTTTCCGCATCAGGGTCATCTTGTTGTGGTGTGTTGGTGACGGTTGCGGTATTTACAGATCGCCAGAAGAGTTTTTTACCAATGGATAGTTTCTGATCTTGTTCTATAAACCCGTATTTTGCGAGCATTCTCAGATGATAACTGGTGGAACCGGTGCTCAGTCCTGTCGTGCGCGACAGATCAGTGGCAGTCTGCGATCCTTCAAGACGTAACAGACCAAGCAGCCTCAGCCTGATGGGATGTGTGAGCGCTCTGAGCTGCTCTGGGGTTGGGGTGATCGAATCAATCTTCGTCGTGATGTCTTGTTCTTCCATATAAGCAAAGATATCATTGCAAAGAAATCTATGCAAACATATCTTTGTATAGATGGATAGTCTCGTACTCAGCAGGGATGCATGATTTGCAATCTTTGTGAAATTACATAGAGCACATATTCCGGCCAAAAAATGAAGAAGGGGGACAAGTACTGTTCTCTACATAGCTTTGAACGTGTGGCATCCTAAGAATGCCCATAGAAATGGCCGGATATCGCATAGCCGCTCTATTGTGTAGGGATTACATGCGAGATGAGTGAATGATCAATACCCTAAAGCCTGGAATCACGCCATAATCAAAAAACAAATTTCTCAGTGCGCTACAAAATCCCTACACAAACGGCAATCTATTAGGCTGAAACCCTGAGTTGACCTCTTCAGGCCGCTTCGTCAAGAACCAGATTGACGGCTTTCTCCCATTTGTGGTTGCTGACGAGGATACTTCCCTTGGCACCTCTGACGATTTCTTGGCCATGATGCCAACGAATGACTCCATTGTCGCTAATTGATGCGAACTTGCCCTGCTTGCCAGTAGTGATGTCAGCGTGGTGTTCTTGCCAAGCTTGAATAACGTTACGGCTGTCGCAGCCATACAACCCAGTCGTGTAGTCTTCGGCGATACCATTGTGTGCGATGTACCCGCGCTCACCGTCAATCTCATAGTGGAATGGGTGAGTATTAGTCTCACGGATGCCGCCATGTGTGGCATGCCTGAAATGCAAGAGAAAAGGCACGGAAGTAAAATATTGGTAGTTGCTGAAAATTTTGCCAAGCGTCTTATTATTATCGAGATTTCTGTAACGATGTAGCGTTGTGCCGTCATACCACGCAATACCAGCGCCGTCAGGATTAATCTCGCTCATCGCTGCCAACTGAACAATAGTTGGCATACTTCCTGCCTCCGCTGTAGTAATGACGCACATATTTCTACCTCGATTCTGGTCTGGTTAAGCCGCTGACGAGTCCGCCCTGTTATGTCGTCAAGCGTATACGTAAGACCAGCATTAATCACGGTGCTTGATATATGCATTCGTGATGACTGGTTATAAGTGGCAAGGTACATCAGACGCAAATACTTGTTACAGCCTCATCGATATGTAGCTGTGCGACGTCGAGCACTGCAATAGAAAAATCCTCTGGATGCAACAGAAGCGGCAACTCGGTGCAGCATAGAACGATTTGAGTGAAAGGAGCCTTAAAAGTGTACAAAGAAGCACGAGAAGACAGCAAATCAGCATGCTTCGCGTGCCTCAATGCACATTTGCTGAAGAGATGAGCGTATATCAGCCCTTGGCTGCTACATATACATCCACAAGCTCCCAGAAATGCTGGTGGATGTGACCGCAAACCACATCAAGATGCTGCTGTCGGGTATAACTTGTGCCGGGCTTGCGGTAGGGGATAAGAGTGATCGAATCATCATAGATATGTTCTTCGATAATTCTCTGCGCCTTGCGCAAACGACGAAGCAGCCATGGAATCTCGATGCCACGCAACGAAAGCACGCCCTCCCTGTTCACATCCCGCAATGTGCCTCGTGGAGGTTCCGCGGGCTTACCGTCCGCGAGCAGACTCAGATTGTGCGCAAAGCTTTCATGCCATGCAACAATGTGAGCAAGCATATCTTGGACGTTCCAACGATGATTCACCATCACATTGAGATCTAAGCCAGGTACACTGTATAGTCTGATGAATTTCTGGAGTTGCAACTGCTCGGCAAAGAGCGCACGATCAATATCTGTCATAGCTGCACCCCATTATGTGTTATCAATAATCTGCAACCGCAAATTACACAACAACTAACTGACCTACAGTGTAATAGCTTGTGTTGATTGCATGCGAACACAAACCCTAATACAGCAGGACCGCCGCGTGTGGAATACACAGCGCGGCAGTCCTTGTAGAAAAACCATGTTGATAACATCAACAGAGTCCGTAATGTCCGATCAGGCGATATGCCACTGACTTGCTCTATGACGCGCAGCATAGAAAGAAGCGTATTGACCAGCTTCCCCAATGAGCTCATCGTGAGTTCCACGCTGCACCACGTTACCCTTTGCGTCGAGCACGATGATCAGATCGGCTGAACGAATCGTATTGAGCTTATGCGCAATCACCAGCAACGATGAGGATTGCCTCAGGCGTTCAACACAATCCATGATATGACGCTCATTCTCAGCATCCAAAGCACTAGTCGCCTCATCCAACAGCACGATTGGAGCTTGTTTGAGCAGAGCACGAGCTATGGATACTCGCTGGCGCTCGCCTCCTGAAAGGGCATGTCCACCTTCGCCAACCATACTTTGCCAGCCATTGGGTAGCCTGTTAACAATTTCTGATACGCCAGCAAGTTCTCCTGCTTCTCGAACTTCCGCATCAGTGGCAGAAGGTCTGCCGACTCTGATATTCGCAGCTAGTGTGTCATCAAAGAGATACACATCTTGGAACACGATAGATAGCTGCTTCATAAGTTGTTCAAATGGTTGTTGCTTTACAGGAACGCCACCAACTGAAATCTCTCCAGTGTCCACATCGTAGAAGCGCGCAATAAGTTTTTCGATGGTGGATTTACCGCCGCCAGAAGGGCCAACGAGCGCGACTAACTGCCCAGGCCGCACGTCGAAGGATATATCGCTGAGCACTGGATGATTAGGAATATAAGAGAAACCAACGTTTTTCAGTGATATTGCACCATTCTCAGTCAAGACAGCAGTTTGAGTCGGTTCAGGCAAGGTCGGTGCAGTGAAAATATCATCCAGATGATCAAGCATTACTCGATTATCTTCAACCCCAAGCAACTTACCGCCCAACTCTTCAAGCGTCTGCATAAAACGAAGCGACAGTCCAATAAAAGCGATCGCTGAAATAGGACTCAACGAGCCTTGCATAGCGAAAAGTGCAGCACAAATAATCATCAGTACCACAACCAACTGCCCAACTAAGCCGTTGAGTAAATTAGCTACCGTGCCCCACCATAATGAGGCTTTCTGTGCAGCGGTACTTTGAGCGTTTGCCTCATCAAGTTCTTTGAATGATGTGCTTCGGCCGCACGCTCGCAGCGCACCTTGACAGCGGCCAAATTCTACAATCCGATCACTGACCTCTTGCTCTACTGGATCGGTGATGTGTTTGCCTCGGGTAATGCAATACTGTGAAAGTCGCAATGCTATCAGCATCACTGGCACACTGAGTGCGAGAAGAAGTCCAAGTCTCCAATCCCACAGCAATACACCGATAATCACCACGCCAACACAACAAGCGTTCTGTATGAGTTTGCCTAATAAGTGAGCGACACTTTGCCCGAGTGTCATTACATCCTGCGAGACGAATCTCGAAAGATTACCTGCTGATGACTCATGAAACCAACCGATAGGAAGCTTGGCGAGTTTATCTCCCACAGTTCTTAGCAGATTACGGATAATGTCGAGTGCTGACTCATACGAGGCAATAGCTCCTGAATACTCGATGAGTGCGCTGGCGATACCTAAAACGGCGAGCACAATCATCCAACCCCAAAATCCGAGTCCAAATGATACGCTTTCACCAGCTAGAGTAAGCGATGCGGGCAGCAGCACCAGTAGCGACAGTCCTGTTACTGTGCCGGAGGCTGCGCTAAGAGCTATGTCAGTGGTGAAAGTCGACTGACCGTTATCAGAAATAAGCACCCGATAACGAGAAATGAGTGAATGACGGTTATGCAGAGTTGCTGTGCTCATCGTTGTGCTCCTTGTTCAATAGTCGCGCTATTTGCAACAGCAATATCGCTTTCCTCGCTCTGTGCGTTATTCCACAAAGCGGCATAGTGCTTTTCGTTGCGGAGCTCCTCGTGGGTACCACAAGCTTTTATCTGTCCGTGTTCCAGCACTACTATTTGTTCTGCTCCAACGATTGATGTTGGTTTATGTGCAATGACGATAACGGTTCTATCGCGTACAAGGTTGTTGAGAGCTTCTTGTATTTCGGCTTCAGATTCAGGATCGACGGAGGCAGTAGCTTCGTCGAGAATGAGGATAGGAGCGTCAACAATCAGTGCTCTAGCGATGGCTATTCGATGTTCCTGTCCGCCAGAAAGAGCGACATCTTGGTTGATTATGGTGTCGTAGCCATGGGGCAGAGCCATAATTTCGTCGTCTATGGTCGCTGCCTTCGCTGCTGCACGAATGTCGTTGAGGCTCGCATTAGGGCGGGAGAGCGCAATATTGTCTCGCACAGACATGCGCAGTAGCTGAGCGTCTTGCAATACGAAAGAGACCGTTGGATACAAATGGTTGTAAGACATGTCACGAACATTTACGCCCCCGATGGTGACACGACCCTGCTCAGGGTCGGCGAAACGTGCCACCAGGGTAGCCAGAGTAGATTTTCCGGAGCCAGAAGGTCCTATCAACGCTGTTGTAGTTCCTTCGGGTATATCGAGACTGACATCATTTAAAGCAAGTATGTCCCCGTATGAATAGCTGACATGGTCGAAATGAATATCGTATCCTGCTGGTGATTGTGGGTTGGGATTTTGCTCCATCACAGGAGTATTGAGTACATGCTTAATGCGAAGCGCTGCTGCGCCGGCAACTTGATAAGACCACGACATATTTCCAGCGACCTCTATCGCAGCAGGAAGCACTAGCGCTATTAGTGAGCATGCTAAGACTTGGGCTGCTGTGATCCAGCCTTGTGAAACCATCAGAAATCCACCGGCGAGATTAATCAGCAGCATAATAGGAGCTGCGATGAAGGCCATTGAAATAGCTGACCCCTTTAGCAGTGGGGCGCACCATCCGACATAGAATTCCGAGAACTCATCGGCTGCATGTGCAAAGTTTTTGTGAGCCCGACCGACCTGGCCAAAGGCCTTCACTACGCTGATGCCGCTGACGAATTCAACCATGGTTGATGAAACTTTAGAGAGTTTGGTGTCCATCTCGGCCGTTTTGGGGCCCATTCCCCGCATCATAATCATTTGAAGAAGCATATAGATTGGAATTGTGGCTACAGAAAGCAGACCTAATCTCCAATCAATTACCACAGCATAGATGAATAACGCAGCTGGCATCATTAATGCTGATGTTGACTCAACGGGAGCATGAGCAACCAATCCGTGAACGGTATGTGTATCGTCTTGAATGGCTTTTCTGATTTGTCCGCTGCTCGTTGAAGTGAAATGTGACAATGGTGCTCGTCCAAGAGCGGTAATGAGTTTGCTACGAATATCCAGTCCCATACGGGCATCAGCAAAATGGGTGATACTCAAGGCGAGGAAATAAAGCAATAAGCGTCCAGTGAAGGTACCGATCAGTAGTGAAAGCCACATCATTGCTTGGTGTTCATCGATTTTTGTTCCTGAGGTCCACGAGCTGAGGAAGATGTCACCAAGGTTTACTAGAGCGATGTATGGGGCAATTGCCAATATGGCTGAAAGACCAGAGAGTATGCGTCCGGCGAGGAGCCAGCCTTTAATAGAGCTGGTAATTTCAGCAAGTGCAAGCTTAGAAGCTTTGCTTTTTGCGGCATCGTCCTGTTGTGCAGTTGAGTCTTGCGTAGTTACCGACTCGTCTGACAGTTTGGCAGATGATCGCTGGCGCTGTTGTTCACCACCTGGCACAGTGGTTTTGCTGGTGTGTGATGTTGTCACTCTATTTCCTTCAATCTTTTCTGTAATGTTTTCGATAAGCTGTGTGCTTTGCTCATGTGAGCTTTAGTGAATCGATAGCTTTGTGGACTAGAGGTTTTGTGCGTAAGTAACTAATGAGTTACTGGCTCGATATTCAGCTGTGAATCGTTGTAGCTGTCGCTAATGTTGCCGCTGCGTATGGAGCGTAAATACGCAATTCGATCCGCACAAATCTCTAAGAGTTCGGTGTCATGAGTGATAACAATTACCACGGCTCCTGCTGACGCTAAGGCTCGTAATCGTTTGGCAATAGCGATCAGATGGCGGTAGTCAACGCCGGAAGTCGGTTCGTCGAAGACATAAATCTGTTTGTCACAAGCGATTGCGGACGCTATGACAAGCCGTTGCTTTTGTCCTCCAGATAGTGACAGCGGGTGTCTGTCGGCATATGTACCAAGGTCAAGTTGCTTGAGTATTCCTAGTACATCTTTGTTGCGCTGCGCATCTTTGTCGAAAGCTAAGGTCACTTCTTTGCGTACAGAATCAGCGAACAGCTGGCGGTGGACGTCCTGCATGACGATATAGCTCATACTCGTTCGTTGCTTCGGTGAAAGAGGCTTACCGTCAAAGCTGATCGTTGAGTGTCTTTCCTCTTTGAGTAGGCCACAGATAAGTCGAGCAAGAGTTGTTTTTCCTGCACCGTTTGCACCGACAAGCGCTGAGATGCTTCCCTTGGGAAATGAGGCGTGCTCGATATCGAGGATGGGTTGTTTACCATAGGAGAAGCTCAAATTATTCAATACCAGTCCAGAGTCATCAGATTTCTTTGCCGGTAACGCCGAAACTGAAGGTGATGTTGAGATTGCGGTGTCGAAAGAGGGTTTGATAAGTGTGCGTAATCCGGCTTTGCGCCGTTCGCTGTCAGTTTGTGCGAAGAACGTTGCTCCGCTCATTCGTTTCACAATGTGACCGTCCTCGAGCAACACAGCTTGATCGACCAAATTTCGCAAGAAATATAGTCGGTGCTCGGCTATAACGATAGTGCGTCCTTGCTGTTTGAGATGGGTCAACATATCTGTGAATTCTTCTATTGCTTCGACAGAGAGATTCGAAGTTGGTTCGTCAAACAGGAGTAACGGGGTATTGGCGCTTATAGCCTGTGCGCATGCAACTTTTTGGAGTTCACCGCCTGACATTTCCTTCAGTTGTCGGTCCATAAGGTATTCGATATCACACTGCGCGGCAGTTCTTGTCACTGCTGCATCCATGACGGCTTGCGAAATGCCATGATTTTCCATACGAAAAGCAAGTTCGCTGCGTACTGCACTAGTAAAGAACTGTGTTTTCGGATTTTGGAAAACTGTAGCGCTTACTTCGCCGCATGCGCCGATATCTGCTGATCCAACATCTAGATCAGCAACGCGAACGGTACCCACAATTGTTCCTTGATGGAAATGTGGCACTAGACCATTGAGTAATTGGAGCGCACTAGTCTTCCCTGAACCGCTCGCTCCACACAACAGTGTTATAGTTCCTGGAATGATATCCAGACTGATATCCTCAAGCGTTGCCTTATCACTGCGCGTTGGTGTCGAAGCATCACTGTTCGTAATATCGGAGCTTTCTGAATCAACGGGGGAGTAATACGTTGAGTGTTGGGCAGGATCAGATCCATACCAAAAACTCACATGGTCGATCTCTGCAACTGCTGTTGATGTAGATGTTGGTGTCATAGGGCAAGGCCCTTCCCAAAAATGCTAAATATGGTTAAAGCGAGAGCACAGAGTATGAGTACCACATCTGTGAAATTAAACGTCAGCTTTTCAATTGAGGTTGGGTTGCGATGACTACCCAAACCTCGAAGCATTGACGATGCGCTTAAGTCATCTGCAATCCGTGAGGATGCTGCAAGCAGAGGTACCAGCACAAATTCAGCAGTGCGTATCGGATGTGCTAGAGCTCCAATTGGACCTGGATATATTCCGCGCAATACCATCGCGTCACTAATGGCATGAAGTTCCTCTGCAACCGTAGGAATAAAGCGAATGACCACAACCAGCGGTACAACTATGACTCTCGGAAACTTCAAAGCGATAAGTGCTGCAGAAATCTGAGCCGGTCCAGTTGTTGAGATGAAATATGCTGCATACCCACAGGAAACTCCGAATCGGGCAAGCCAATAGCCTGTAACTGCAACTACGGCACTGACGGGACCACCTATTACAGCAGGTAGGATCAAAAATGCTGCTGCACAAATACTCACAAATATCACGAATTTGAGTGCGCCTGTCCACTTTGCTGCGCTGAGATAGAGCGCCGCGACTATTCCAGCAGCAGCAAGAGTGATGATAAATGGTCCGCTACCGAGTACCAAGATATTGATTAGTACCAATAACACGATTTTGGTGCGCGGATCGAAAGTCAGCACGTTCTTCTGAGGCATCCCAACAGTTTTGGGTGTGAGGGAATGGGAAGTGACGGTTTCGCTGCTCAAGAGACTAAGCGAGCTTTAGCAAAGTGGCGGTCGATGAGTTTTGTTCCTATCCAAGCTCCGAACAATCCTACGAAGCACAGAATTACCACGAATATAGCCACTACTAGTGGTGTGAATATCTGAGACATCTGTGTGGCATATTGTGCGCCCATGCTGCTGCGCATATCTTCGTAATATGCGGTGGTGTTCATGAATAGTGGGGCAAATGGTCCGATAATCCATAACTGGAATACGCCATAGGCAAGGATATTATGTGTTCTTGAGTGATAATGACCTGCTTTGACAATGAGATCCGCTATGAATCCGAGAGCAGCACAAATGGGTATGCAACCCCAGAAATGACCTGTAGCCAGCATTAGTACACCGACTATCAAACCCAGTACGGTCATTGCTCCCATAACTGGGGTTTTAGCCATAAACAGCATGATTACAGTTCCGCCGATTATAGTGCTCAATACGAATCCAACGAACATGCCAATTGGGCTGACGATGCCAACCATGCCTCCTAGGAAGGTGATGACGTAATAGATTGCTGTGTATACGCCGATGTTGACGAGGTCCCGTGTGCTGATTTTTGAGCGCGAACTAGTAGTTTGCTGTGAAGTCATGTGAATACTTTCTATGTGAGCTGAAGGTGCAATCTGAGCTGTTGAGAATAATGGGGTTTGCCGTGGTGATTGGCTTGTGGCGTCGATACAGCTTCCTATTGGATGCTAAATTCCCCGTCAGAGAAAAACAAGACTGCGAATTCATGAAATATTGTGATAACGTACAAAGTTTGCAAGGTTGTAGATGCCTGTGCTTGGCGGTGTTATGTGATGGTGTCCGTCAACATGACGACGCCTTTCTACATGTAGATAACGATAATAGTTATCATATACATGAAGGCGAGACACTCGCAAGACGATAGGGACAATGGAAAGAGCACCGGTGGCTCGCAGAGGGACGCGCCGTTAACTCGGTAGGTGAGAGTGTAGTCCTTGTGATAAATCTCTTTGCTGAAATACTTGATCTCAGCTACTAGGGATTTTTTACTAATTACTCTTTGCTTGGCATTCGCTACACAATCCATGTAAGACTAAATCGCCAGAGTCGACTTGGAATCCCTGACTATTCGCAGCGGTGATATCTTCGTTGTTCACCGGAGGTATATCCAAGTCAAAAATCCGTCCACAACTACGGCAAACCATGTGTGCATGCGGGCGTTGTTGGCCGGTGTCATAGAGCATAACCCCGTCAACCATAGCCATTTTGTGTACGATGCCGAGTTTTGCGAAGATCTCGAGTGTTGAGTACACGGTTGGTAATGAGATTCCAGGCATGAGCGTTTCTAGCTGACGTTGGACGTGGACAGCACTGAGATGTTGCGGGGAAGAGGAAACGATTCTATAGATGAGCTGACGCTGAGGAGTGTTGCGCATGCCGTGTTGATGCAACAGTGCGTCCAAATCTACGGATTCGGCTTGGGATGTTGCAGTATTCATAAACATCAGCTTACTAGTCTTAATTGTTATTTCAATACAATCGTACTTTTAATTTGCATCATAATTAAAATGACTTAATATAAGGAGTAGTTTGTAAGAGAGAAAGAAGCTGCTGATGGAAGTTGAGAGTGATTCAAGCATGGCGTTGTCAGAGCACCCAGCAAGGCTAGTTCATGATGGACTCGAGCATGATGCTTTCGTGCTCAAATATGTACAGCCCGGGCTTGTGGGTTTGATCGACGGCACCGTTAGTACGCTGGCTCCAGTCTTTGCTGCAGCTATCTTTTCTGGTCCTCATGCAGCTTTTATTGTGGGCATGGCAACAGCACTTGGTGCTGGTGTGAGTATGGGTTGGTCGGAAGCACTTTCGGATAATGGGAAGAAAACCGGTCGAGGCTCTGCCATTGTTCGCGGAGCAATTACTGGTGCTGCAACGACTATTGGCGGAACTTTCCACACCTTGCCATTTCTTATCCCGAGCCTCCATTGGTCATTGATTGCGGCATTTATTGTGGTCGCGATCGAATTGGTGGTAATTGCTTGGGTGCGTTACCGCTTTTTGCATGTACCTATGAAAAATTCCTTGATGGTCGTCACATTGGGTGGTGCCATAGTTCTTGCTATCGGAGTGGCACTGGGTGCAAGCTGATAGAGGATGCGTTAACTTCTGAGAACTGCATTCAGCGTGAATAGCATGTGAGAGAGGCCTGCAATACCTCACTGCAAGCATGATTTGATCAGTCCCGCGGTAGTGTAGCAATTATTTCGCGTCAAGCGTTCAATATTGTCCGCAGTTGACTTCAAGTGGACTTGAAGTTTTACACTCATTGGTAAATCTGTGGCTGAGTATGAAAAGCACAGTTGATGAGTTAAGAGCAGTTATCTAAGGGCAACTGCGGGAAGCGTAATGGAGGAATGAACATGGCAAGCATGTTGCAGGAACACTTTACTTTGTTGAACGGTGTTGAAATCCCGAAGATTGGTTTCGGTACCTGGCTTATCGAAGACAATAACAAGGCAGCGGAAGCTGTACAAGAGGCTATAAAAACTGGTTATCGTCACATCGACACTGCTGAGGCGTATGGCAATGAAGTGGGAGTAGGGGAAGGAGTGCGTTCGTCAGGGGTTGACCGTAAGAAAATCTTTGTAACTACTAAGCTGCGTGCTGAGTACAAGGATTATGAAGGCGCACAGCGAGCCATTGAGGAGTCTCTAGAAAAACTTGATCTCGGGTATATCGATTTGATGATTATTCATTCACCGAAACCATGGGCCAAATTTGGAGAGGAAGAGCACTTCTTCGAAGGTAACCTTGAGGCTTGGAAGGCATTGGAAGAGGCCCACGCGGCCGGAAAGATTCGTGCGATAGGAGTCTCCAATTTCGAGCAAGTCGACTTGCAGAACATCATCGACAACTCGGAAACGGTTCCTGCAGTCGACCAGGTGCTGGCTCATATCGGGAACACCCCGTTCGAACTGATCGATTACGCGCGTCAACGCAATATACTAGTTGAGGCTTATTCACCGTTCGGACACGGGGACATGCTCCGCAATGCTGATATTCAAGAGATAGCGGAACGTAACAAAGTCTCTATAACTCAACTTGCTGTGAGATACTTGTTGCAGCTCGACCTTCTACCATTGCCCAAAGCTTCAAGTGCTGAACACATGAAGCAGAATGCGGATGTCGATTTTGTTATTAATGACGAAGACATGAGTCAGCTTCGCGCTATAACTAAGCAGCAGTATTCAGCAGCAAATAAAAAATTCCCTGTCTATCAGGCATAAAGTGGTGCCAATGTTCAGCCCATTGGCGGATGGTCATGGGCTGAACATTCTGGCACGTAACGGGTGGCGCGTATGAAGCTCAATGCTGTCGATGAGCTGGTGCTGCGCGTTGTTGTTCCGGATCAATACAAGTCCGGCGAATCAACGAGAAGTATGTTCTATATGCATGTTTTTCTGTTGGAAGAGGGACGGCAGACTGGAGATGCTCTGATAGTTGTGCAGAGCAATGACATGTAGTAGCTAAGCCCATATTGCCTTGGCCATGTTGAATGCGGCCCATGCTTTTGGCCAACCAACGTAGGAAGCGGCGTGCGTGATAGCTTCTGTGATTTCCACCTGAGTGATGCCATTATTCTTGGCTGTTTGCAGGTGGAAGCGAAGTGAACTGTCGAGAATTCCGCTGGACATTAAGCTAATGACCGTCACTAGGCTTCTGTCCCGTGCGCTGAGCTGTTCCTGCCTGGCCCACACCTCACCAAATAACACGTCATCATTGAGATGAGCAAATTCAGGTGCGAAGGCACCCAGCTGATCGTGTCCCGCAGTTACATGAGTGTTCATGACAGCAGTACGCGTTGTTGCAGTGGTTTCAGACGGTGGGTCTGGCAAGAGTTGTTTGGCGATAGCGGTATTGGCAATGTCATATTCTGCATCGCTTACTGCTCGACCCCAAGTGACAGCACTACCGTTTGCGTCCTGCAAAGTAACAGCAATGTGTTCCATTGAATGATTTACGCAGGCACCGTGCCAGTGATTTACACCTTTGTCTGTGGTGACTATATCTCCGCTTTGTAAGAGTCTCGCATCTTTACCCTCTTCTTGGTAGATACCGAAGCCTTGAGTTACCACAAGAATTTGGGCGATAGGATGCGTGTGCCAGTGGTTACGGCAGGCCGCATCGAAGTGCACTGTGCCTACAGAGAACTTTTGAGTCGATTCATGCATCGTCAGTGTTCCTGTACCGTCAAAATACTTTGGGTCAAGCGGTGTTGTGCGTGAATCAGAGTTGTGTTGTGTCGTTGTCACCATCATCCTTAGAAAATGTATTGACTGTTATATGTTCGTATACTAAAACTTCGAGTGAGCTTTAAGTCAAATGTGTAAGGAAAGCTATGGAATATGCAATCGGACAGGCTGCTAAAGCTGCGAATATGACAGCCTCCACGCTGAGGTATTACGAGCAGGAAGGTCTTATTGTTGCGAAACGGCATGAAAACGGCAGACGTTATTTTGACGAAGAAGATGTTAATTGGCTAAAATTCATCCACCATATGCGCAGCACTGATATGCCAATCGCTGATTTGGCGAGATATGTCAAGCTGCGGAGGCAAAAAGTTGAAGGTTCGCAACACGAGCTACTGCTCATCATGAAGAAGCATGAGCGGCATCTCTTAGAGAAAATGGCTCACTACCAGAGCAATCTTGATTTGGTCCGATACAAGATCTCGATGTACGAGCATGAACTCAAGGATGAAGATACCGATCTCTTCGAGTTATTCAAAGAGCGTAGGTGCAAAGGGGATAAGTAAGTACTTTGTACAGTGTAGATGCGACTCATGAGAAAATTAAGATGGTCTGTGCTGACGTCGCCGTCAAGTAGGCTGCCACTGATTGAGCATCGGATGAGATCGGAATTTTGAGGAGCAAAGAACACTAAATTGTTAATTATTGCCGGCTCTATGATCCACATGCGTTATAGGGGCATTTTTCGTGACTTAGTTCTGTATATATGCGCATAGTTTCCAACGGATTCATTATGAGTATGAACCACTCTTAGGGCCCATCTGGTTTCATTGGAGTGCATTGATGATTAGCAGAGTAGCTGACAAGCAAGGAGACCAGGTATGGGTTTATCCAAACGATTACGCGAATTAATGAACTCTGGTGAGGTATATGGCTTCGAAGACCCGGAGCTGATAGAGATTCAAACCAAACAGATGGATTTGCTGTATGAGCTCAACCATCTGCGTCCGAGTGATAAAGAGACACGGAGTAACCTCATGAAGAAATTCTTCGCTTCGGTTGGTGAAGATGTGCATGTGGAAACACCTTGCGCTGCCAACTGGGGATGCAATACCAGTTGGGGAGATCGATCGTATGCGAACTTCAATCTCACTTTGGTTGACGATGCTTCTGTCGACATTGGTGCAGACGTGATGATAGGTCCTAATGTCACTATCGTGACCACAGGGCACCCGATACGTCCGGATCTTCGGTTGAAAAAGACACAGTTTTCGGTGCCAGTCAGCATTGGTGACAATGTGTGGATTGGATCAGGCGTCACCATATTGCCTGGTGTGACAATTGGAAAGAATTCCGTCATAGGTGCAAACTCCTTGGTCACTGGCAATATTCCTGCCGATAGTGTCGCTTTTGGGAGCCCGTGTCGTGTGCAACGTCCAATAGGGGAGCGAGACGAACATACGTATTGGAAAGATCGAGAGTTTCATGAGCCATTCCTGTGATAGCAGAGGTAATGATTCTCTGGGCTAGTAAAAGATGTTGATGGTTATTGCGGGTCTTGCTGAAATTGACATTGCATTTGCTGCCGAATGAAAACGTCAAGTACTTGACAAAAAAATCATAAGCATCTAGCATTTGAATTGTAAAGTACTTGACGAATAATTTAGTAGGAAAGGAAATGTCATGGCCAACGATGTGAGACCGCAGGTTCTTAATCAGCTTCGCGAGCTGAGCATGATGATGATACGTAACCGCACCAGAGTATCCCGCCTGGACGGGCGAGGAGTATACGGTGGTAGTCATGGTCGGGCGGCTTTACGCTCGGCAAGACGCGAGGATCGCCTCGCTGTTGAGAGGGGTGTTGGCAGTATTCCTGAGAGTGGGGACGCGCATGCATCGATGATAAATGCTGCAGATTCAGCTCTCAGGGGTCAAGGTCGAGTATTACTGACTTTGACGCTGAGCTCCACAGTCAGTCAGCGAGATCTTGCTACAATTTTAGGATTGAGCAGACAGGCACTAGGCCAGTTGCTGTCAAAGCTTGAAAGCAAGGGATATATCGCCCGCCAGCCATCGCAAGAGGATAAACGAGTGGCTATGGTTCAGATTACTGAAAAAGGTAAGAAAGCTGCTGCTGCATTACATGAGAGCATGCAACATGATGCCGATATTTTTGATTGCCTTACTGATGAAGAGCTTCAAGAGTTCAGCGGCTACTTGAACAGGATTATTGACAATATAGAACGCAAACACCCACAAGACGACTTTGTAGAGCGACGCAGAATCATGAAAGAAGCCATGCAGGAGTTCCGTCGCGCCAACCGTCAGGAAGGGGTCCAATGAGCACAAGACCATCGATTTCGATGTTTTCTTCGAGTGAGGCTGTGGCGATCGAGCAGCATACAACAACACCGTCAGTGAGTCGCAATGCACCTGGCACTGCGAGGATCGAAGGTCGGTTAACTTCACCGATAGCACGAGTTCCAGAGTCGACTGCAGTAGCAGGTGGTATCACGGTGAAGGGTCATACAATACGTACATTTGCATACACTACTGATGCTGCAGTTATCAGGAATACCAATGCGGATGCCATTCTTGCGGTGTACCCATTTACTGGGGAACCAGTGATTACTAAGGCTTTGTTGACTGTTGCTCAGCAGCCCCTATTTGTAGGCGTTGGGGGAGGGACTACTACCGGTACACGTGTGGTTGAATTGGCAATGGTAGCTGAGATGCAAGGGGCTGCCGGGGTTGTCATCAATGCACCTGCTCCTGCAGAAACAATCGAAGCGGCTATGAATTCTGTTGATATTCCTGTGGTAGCTACTGTAACTGAGGACGATGAAATCACCGAGGAAAAGATTCTAGCTGGTGCTGCCATTATTAATGTGGCAGCAGGGGCTCGCACATCAGAAGTCGTGGCTAGTATCAGGGCTCATCATCCTGAAGTGCCTATTCTGGCATCAGGTGGCGCTTCGGATGAGAGTATAGCCGCAACGATTGAAGCAGGTGCTGACGCATTGAGTTGGACTCCACCTAGTGCACAACAGCTTCAGTCACAAATGATGGCTCGATACCGAGGCGAAGAACCGAAAGCGTAGAGCAGCAGCACTCGGTGTAGTGGCTCGCGACACGAACAACATGCCAATTTGCATTGTCATCAAAGTGTCGGTAATATCTACTTCTTGTGTGCGGCGCATGCCACACACGACATTCCTGCGTAGCTCAGTTGGCAGAGCATCCGACTGTTAATCGGACGGTCACTGGTTCAAGCCCAGTCGCAGGAGCCACCAAATACCGTGGTCGCGTATCAGCGATTGCGGTATTTTTGTTTTGATTCACATAAACAATTATGTTGTCATCTACTTCAAATTCATAGTGCAACATAACAATGATGCTTCACGTGCCAACAATCGTAGATTGGCATGAGATCAAGTAGAAAAGTGTGTCATGTAAGCCCTAGCATGATGAGTACTAAAGGCAAGTCGCTTAATGCTATTCAGGCACATTGCCACAGGTGCAAGCCATAGTGTACATTCGTACATGCAAACATATTTCGGACTAATTGGTACAAGCTGTGTTTGGTGAATGAGCAATTTACTGGGGGTAAATATGAGTGATTTAGAGGGCATGAGTGAGTCTGGCAAGGTGGAGTGGGCTCGCATGGTGACAGGTCAGGTTTATCAGGATACACACCCAGATATTGATTTGGCACGGCTACGAGCTGAGAAATTGTTTACTGAATACAACAGACTTGGCTATGATGACCCCAAACGTCAAGGTGAAATACTGACGCAGCTATTAGGTTCTGTCGGCGAGGGTGCGATTATCAAACCAAATTTTAGGTGCGAGCTGGGGTGCAATATCACCATAGGCTCGAATGTGCATATCAACTATGACTGTGCAATCCTCGACAATGCACCGGTGACCATTCATGACAATGTCTGGATTGCACCAAAAGTTGGTTTGTTCGCGACAAATCATGCGCTCGATAAATCAGAAAGAATCAATGGAGCGTGTCAGGCGCGCCCGATTGTTCTTGAAGATGGAGTTTGGCTGGGTGGCCATGTCATCGTGCTTGGTGGCGTCACAGTGGGTGCTGGCTCGGTGATTGGTGCTGGTTCAGTGGTAACTCACGATATTCCTGAGAATGTCGTTGCTGTGGGCAACCCCGCTCGTGTGATCAAACACATTACAGACGATGACAAAACAGGTTATCTAGAACGTTTGAATAATCGCGACAAATAACACGGATAATGCAAGGAGAAAGTTCTCATACATGAAACAACAAACACAACGCGAAAAGATGCTTGCAGGCAAGCTCTATGATCCTTCCGATCCTGAAATCTCGACGATGTTGTCAAGAGCTCACCAGCTATGCAAGGACTATAACCTGTGCAAAGAAACTGAGCAGGAGCAGCGGGAATCAATATTACGCGAACTACTCCCGCATGCGGGTGTGGGTACCTACCTAGCAGGGCCAATATTCTTTGATTATGGTGAATTCACTACTCTAGGCGATCATGTATACGCAAATTTCAACTTTACAGTGCTTGATGTTTGCCCAGTAACGATTGGCGATAACGTCATGTTTGGCCCAAATGTGTCATTGTTGACACCTCTACATCCCTTGAGATGGCAAGAACGCAATATTCGCCAACACCAGGACGGCTCAGAGTTTGATTATGAGTATGGCGCGCCCATCACTATTGGCTCAAACTGCTGGATTGCTGGAAATGTCACGGTGACTGGGGGAGTGACAATCGGTGCAGGGTCAGTGATTGGCGCTGGCGCAGTCGTCACTCATGATATTCCTGAGAATGTGCTCGCTGCTGGTGTGCCGTGCAAGGTCATCAGAGAGATTGGCGAAAGCGATCGAATGGATCTTCCGGCTCTGCTTCATTAAAGACATGTCTTACCGGTAACTTCTTCGGGTGTCCTCGCGTCAAAAATGGCATACTGCCGTGGAAATTGACCGAAAAACGACGTTAGCCTCCGGCTCAGTACTGAGCCGGAGGCTAATAGCGAAGTATCTGCTTGCCAGTGCGGCAAAGATATCTGGTATTGCGAAGATTGATTTACTTATTGCGGAATTTACGAATTAGGAACGCCCCAACAACGACAACCACGACTGCAACAACGATAATGATTCCCCAAGTTAATCCTGACATCTGACTCTCCATTCTGTGTTGTTATCCCCTTATTGGGTTATTCATAGTTTGCTTGATAACAAGCCAATTTCAATCGTCTGAATAGATGGTTTCTCACTACTGCGCGTGCAGTATTTACGATGTTTAAGCGATGAGCAATATCAGTGTGCACAAATAGGAAGGCTCTGTTGTCAGAGTTCTTGTGTGACGGGAAATAGTATTGCTGCGCTGTTTATGCAGGTCTGATTCCAGCCTTATAGGCGAGCGTGATGAGGCCAGCTCTATCATGAGCATTCACTTTTGCCATTGCGCGGTTGAGATGAGTTTTAACGGTGTATTGAGAAATAAATAGTTGCTCTGAGATTGCGGCATTATCCAATCCTGATACAGCTGCCTGCACAATTTCGTATTCACGCTCTGTGAGCGAAGAGAAGATTTTTACCGCTTCTGGGTCGCTAGGTGCGTCCTGGCTATGTATTACATGAGTGATTAGTGCGGCAGCAGCTTTCGGAGACAAGGCACCACCGCCTTGCATGACTTCCCTAATGCTATCTGTGAGATCTTGAGGGCCTACGCCTTTTGAAAGGAATCCATTTGCACCAGCGCGTAATGCCAAAATGACATTTTCATCTTGATCAAAAGTGGTAAGCACAATGATTCTGGTCATTTGTGATGTCAGGCGTTGTCGAATTCTCCGTGTGGTCTCTACACCATCAATACCTGGCATACGTAAATCCATAAGGATGACATCGACTTGTGTGGTCTCGAGCATCTTCAAGGCTGATAATCCATCACATGCCGTTGCAACCATAGTGACGCCTTCAGCAGCCCCGATAATCGTGCTAAGACCGACACGAATCATTTCTTGATCGTCGATGACCATTGTACGAATCATTGGATGCCTCTTTCGGTCTTAGCTGGGCCATCTGCTAAGGGTAAGCGAATATAAACCCAAAACAGACCATCCTCATTGTTAACGTCCATTGTGCCTTGCACTGAAGCCACGCGCTCTCGCATGCCAATCAGTCCGTATCCAGGTGATCTCTCTTCTGCTGCTGAAATCTCTCTACGGTTGACACATTCGATATGTAGTTGAGCTTCATGTACAGATATATGCAGTGCGACAGAACCGCTGCCATATTTGGTAGCATTTGTCAGGCACTCTTGGGCCACACGAAATGATGCTTGGTCTACTTCAAGTGTAAGTGTGGGTTGTTTTTCAGGAAAAAGGAATTCAACATCTAAACCTGCACTCTGACTGTGTTCAATTAATAGGGGTATTGCTGAGTAACCATGCTGAAATGAGTCTGCAGTATTTACAGAGGGTTCGTCACTTGTTCGTAGCACCTTGATGATGTTTTGCGTCTCAGATAACACGTTCTGAATATTTTGACGTGCGCTCAAGAGTTCTTTTCTTGCGGGATCGTTATCGGACTTGAGCGTGACTTCAGCGGCGCCGATGTGCATATTGATACCGGCTATTTCGTGTCCAATAACATCATGTAGATCGCGGGCAATTCTTAGACGTTCTTCAACTACACCCTTTGCAACTGCAATATCTCGCGCGATTGATAACTCCTGTGATCGCAGGTGCATCTGTGCCCAATATTGACGGGCGATGAGTACGGATTTGGCAATTACTGCAAACAATACTGTGCATCCACCCGCAACAAGGGCATCTTGATGGCCCAATTGTGGCGCTACTGGGTGGACTGATCCAAAAAAGAGGGCAGTTGAGAAATAACTGGTGAATGAGGGTACAGCGCTAAGCCATAATGGGCTACCTCGCAATATGAGAGTGAAAGTTGCAAATATGACCAAGTTCCACTCAATAATTGGATTAACACCAGAAATACTGGCAGTGAAGGTTGCTGCTGCAGACAGCAGCACTGTTATCCAACGAAAACGCCATGATGCTATGCAAGCGAGCGCACCTAGTGCTAGTGCAAATATAGCTGCTACTGGCAAACCGGTGCGCAGTTCCCAAAGGTACGTTAACAGACCAACGATTGTGGTTGCTGCCATGATGAAAGCGGTAAGCCACTCAGGCAATAAGCGCACACGCATCCAAAATGGAGGTCGTGGCCAAGTAGTTGGTACACCATACGACTGCATGTCTGCATTCTCCCACCAAGTGGTCAGGACAGCGTACTGCATGCGCAGTATTCAAAGTCCGTTCTCACAGACGATTTCTTAGAACAACATCAGATGGAACATAGTATGCAGGCTCGATATGAGCATGTGCATCGACTAATACAGATGGAGAAGACAATGGATATGGTAAATGGCCATACAGGGAACATCACTGTAAATACGTATGAATATCGTACTGTTGTAGTACCAGAGCAGAGGATTTCCCTGACAAGAGATACATACGAAGCTTTTGGATGGTTTGAAGATGGCATGACCCCAAGTGATCCCTCTTTTGGCACAGTTAATCTTAGACTCAAGCGGAATCGACGTATAAGAAACAGATCGATGATTAATGAGCTGCAGCGCAAAGCCGAAGCTGCTCTTTCTGATATCGATCATCTTGAACGGTCTAAAACGCAGAAAGCCCAGATCGCCTCCTTTTCTGTTGGAATTGTTGCCTGTGCTTTCCTAGCAGGAGCAATTTTTTCTATGATGGCATCGCTTTGGGTTCCATTCGTGTTGTTCGGCTTTATAGGGTTAGCTGGATGGGTTGCACCATATTTAGTGTTCACCAAAATTAAGGCGAAACAGATTGCTAAAGCGACCCCTCAAATTGATCAGCGTTATGACACGATTTATGACGCCTGTGAGCAGGTACAACGGCTTATGTCTCAGCAGTAATTTTGCGGGCCTGTGTATGACCAATCTAATGAGGCTGCCCTCTCGACTGCGTATATAAGCTCGTTATGAACGTTGCGGGGACTGCGATATGAGATGTTGCTGGGTGATTAAAGCTGCTGTGGAAATGAGCAAAAGTGTAACCACTACGAGAATCGCAGTGCGTAACCCAAAATTATCGCCGAGGAAGCCGAGCACGGGTGGCCCTACTAGAAAAGCACAATATCCAGCAGTAGCCACGATGCTAACCCTAAGATCTGGATGGTCAGGGTTCTCTCCTGCAGTTGAGATAGCAACGGGGAAGCCTAGAGACACTCCAAGTCCCCATAGTGTGACACCGGAAATAATGAAAACTGTGTGAGTGCCTACAGCGACCAAAAAAATGCCGAGTGCCCCAGTAAGTAGACTGCCCAGAAGTACATGGGGCTTTCCCCACAACGAAATAACAGCTTGACCACAGAATCGTCCGACAGCCATAATAGTTGCGAATGTTGCAAATATCATCGATCCTTGCGCGCTGCTCAGTCCCAGTCCGTCAACCATGATGAGTGGGAGCCAGTCGTTGGCCGAGCCCTCTGCGGATGCAAGACCGAGTAAAACGATTCCAAGGAGGATAAGCCCAGGGTCTCGCCATAACGCACTTTTTGGATTTCCTGCTGCAACATCAGTGTTTGGGTTTTCTGCTGGTCGCGAGAGTTGGGTTTTCCCCATTCCGGATGGTATTCCGCTAAGCGACCAAAAACTGACCAAAGCGAGTAAGACGGAACATCCTCCGAGATGCCATATAGCTGGTACATCAAGAGATATGCAGACGATACTGATTACTGCGCCAATGAGGACGCCAAGACTGTAACAGCCGTGGAGTGCTGGAAGAATGGGATGCTTAAGTCGAGTTTCTATGTGTGCTCCGTCTATGTTTAAAGCTATTTCAGCCAAGCCGCTACCTAGACCGAAAAACAGTAATCCTACGAACACCACAGAAGGGTATCTGACTATTGTCGAAGCTGTAACGAGCGATAATCCGGTGGAGAGGAAGATAGCGCTATAAGCAATAACCCACCTTGTTCCACGCTTTCGCACGAGATATGCCGAGCTTAAAATACCAGACATTGAACCGATTGATCCACCGAAAAGTATCATCCCCATAGCGGAGATTGTTGCACCTATTGTGTCTCGGATAGTTGGTGTACGGCTGACCCATGAAGCGCTCGCGAGACCAACTACAAGCATGAATGAACATAGCGAATACCGCCATCTGAGAGTTTGAGAATCGGTCATGTGTACGATTGTACATATAACTAGTACAAACGTACACGTATATTGATTACGTTTATCTCAACCTAGTAAATGCTGTGGGGAGCATTACTCAACGTCACTGTCAACGAATCCAGTGTGCGGCATAGTACTGTCTAAGAATCATATTTCTGACGTTTAAGGCCATACGCGATAAGCTTTATGCACTGAATGGTTGTTGATGTAGATGAGGTGCCGCTTCGAGGGTGAGTAGATCATCGCAACTTATGAGAAAGGCAGTAGCATGACGAATGATTCGTCAAGTGGGAATGTGATTGGCAGAAATGTTGATCCAGGTAGACGTGATCGAATCATCGATGCTGCGCTAGAGGTTATCGCGACTCAAGGCGTGGCTGGAACTTCTCACCGGAAGGTTGCTGCTGTAGCACAGGTGCCTCTAGGTTCAATGACGTATTACTTCAGTGGTATGAAAGAATTATTGCATGATGCGTTTACCCGCTTTGCTGATCAAGCTGCCGATACCTTTGATGCACGCATGCAGGCTACAAGCAGGCGTGTAAATGCTGTTGATGCAGTGGTGAAGGCCATTGTTGAAGAACGCAGCCAAGAAAACACAGTCCTTACATACGAACTCTATACATTGGCAGCACGGGATCACGATTATCAAGAGATTACTGAGAGGTGGATGGCACGAAGTAGTGCAGCGCTTGAACGCCATTTTGATCCGCTCACCGCGAGACTACTTGATGCGCTGATTGAGGGGATTACTATCCATAGAGCTTTGGATCGTGATCCTGTTGGGAAAGGCGACGTAGAGGAAGCAATACGCCGGATTACGAACTCATAAGTCCCTATAGTTCGTGATCAGTGCAGGGGATTGTACGGTGAAATTGGTAGCTGCACTGACATCCGTCATTTGTGGCATTATCAGCACAATTCAGCAGTGATGAGCAGTCTACAAACGCTGAATGAGCAACATTATCGGATGGGTGGCGATTTCCTATGTTATTCATATTTCTGTGAGACCCGAGGAAAACTGCGTGTCCAGTTCCTTGGTAATGTTGCGGGTTCTTTGTCTAACGTCATTAATGAAATGTTTGATGCTGAGCCTCGACAGCTGAGAAGATGTGGTGATTAGAGAAACTGATCGTCGAATTTCAGGCGTTATTGGCACCCTAATCGTTTTTGAAGGCTCTTCTTGTGTTGCAAGTCTGGGGAGTACGGCGATGCCGAAGCCCTGTGCAACAGATTGCAAAACCACTGAATATGAGCTCAAGGTTCCTGTTACGCGTGGAGAAATTCCAGCTTGCTCGCAAAGAATCTGTATGTGGTTTGACAGATAAGTCCCCTTTGGCTCGCAAATCCAATCTTCACCAAACAAATCTGTAAGTCGCAGCGATGTACGATTTGCCAGTGTGTGACCTAAGGGGAGCACAGCACACAGAGAATCAGAGAACAGAGGGATGGAGACTATCCCAGCATCGTTATCTGCTTTAGCAGCTCCGAATGATGCCGAAAAAAGAATGTCTAGCTGCCCCGCATTGAGTAGAGGGATGCTTGTATCTGGTTCTAGCTCTTCGAGGGTGATTGTCAGCTGGGGAAATCTTGATCCCAGTGATGCACATACTGGCACGGCAAGAGGAGCGAGTGCGCTAGAAAAAGAAGCTACTCGAATATGACCGCGTACTTCCATATTTTCGCTGCGTACCATATCTTCGATTTCTCTGAGCTTGTTCAATACAGGACGAGCGCTATCTACCAATTCATTCGCAAGGGGAGTAAGTCTGACTTGTCTGCCAACGTGCTCAATAAGGGGTCTTCCTACTGATCTTTCGAGAGAAGCAATATGCTGCGAAACTGTTGAGACGCTCATTTGGCTGGCATCTGCCACAGCTTTCATCGTTTGTAGAGCCTGTAATTCAACGAGCAATTCTAAACGTTCAGGGTTGAGCATGTGGACGTCCCTTCAATTGTTTGAATATTATAAACTATATGTTCTCAATTATCTGATGGACGTAAACGATAACGTATGTTTAGCATGCTTGCATGATCAACAATAACGAGCACTATTCAGACCCATTCGCTCGAGAAGAGGGCTTCTGGAATAACGTAGACAATCATGTACTCCGCTATGGCGCACCAAAATTCATGCCAGCGATTATTGACCACGCAGAAGGCAGCTATATCTATACCGAGGATGGGCGAAAAATACTTGATTTCACCTCAGGACAGATGAGTGCGACCCTCGGTCATGCTCATCCGGCAATCATTGCAACCATCCAAAGATCATATCCGCGTCTCGACCACTTGTTCAGTGCCATGCTTTCAAGGCCGGTGATCAATCTTACAACCCGACTCACATCCCTCACATCTGATGCTATGGATGTAGAGGGTAACCATGAGAAGCTGGACCGTGCTGTGTTGCTGACCACAGGGTCTGAGGTCAACGACGCTGCGATACGGTTGGCGAAATTAGTGACAGGTAAATTTGAAATCGTCTCCTTTAATCGATCTTGGCATGGTCTTACTGGAGCTGCCGCTGCTGCAACATACTCTTCAGCGCGCAAAGTTGGCACTCCTTCAATGCCAGGGCAAATTGCCATACCAACACCATATGAGTATCGTCCAGATTTTGTTGATGAACACGGTAAGCTCGATTGGCGAAAACAGCTTGATTTTGGCTTCAAAATGGTCGATGCCCAGTCGGTGGGGAGCCTTGCTGCATGCATCATTGAGCCAATCGTGTCAGGGGGAGGCATCTTAGTTCCGCCCCCGGGATATTTGCAAGCATTACGCGAGAAGTGTCATGAACGTGGCATGCTGCTGATCTTCGATGAGGCGCAGACCAGTATCGGGCGCACGGGCACATGGTTTGGTTTCGAAAGCGATGGGGTTACCCCTGATATTCTTACAGTCTCCAAAACTCTTGGGGCTGGTCTTCCACTAGCTGCCATGTTAACAACCACCTCGATTGAGCAAAAAGCTTACGAGGAAGGTTTCGTCTTCTACACCTCACATGTGAGTGACCCAACCATTGCGGCCGTCGGTTATACAGTGATTGATGTCATCGAGAAGGATCATATTCTTGCATCGGTGCAGCAGCGAGGCAAACAGCTTCAAGATGGACTGACAAGAATCCTCAATGATCACGACATAGTGGGTGATGCGCGTGGACGCGGTCTGTTGCAAGGTATTGAGATAGTCGAAGGCAACACTTCAAAAACTCGTTCCGAGGCTTTGGCTGACAGCATTACTGAGAAATGTTTCGAGCTGGGGCTTCATATGAATATTGTCTGTTTACCCGGGATGGGCGGAGTTTTTCGTATAGCCCCTCCGCTCACTGTATCGGAGCAAGAGATAGATCTTGGTCTGTCAATACTCGACGAGTCGATTACTTACGTTGAAAAACATCGTTAATCAGTATTACTGATGTTGATGCACAGCGGTCACACGAAATTGAGTGACCGCTGTTGTTATCTCGGCAAAGAGAGGAAAAGAAATGATGTGTGCAGTGTTGTTACGGGAAGTTCGTGGGGACATTCGAAAGGTTCGAGAATATGACCCTTCCATGAGTTCGAACACCCAAGTGCTGTTGACATCAGGAGGTATGCAGGCGGTATGGGCATATCGCATATCTCATCGAGCATGGATTCATAGACACCGACTGCTGGCTCAGTTGATTCGCTATACCGCCCGTTTCATGACTGGTGTGGAAATTCATCCGGGTGCAGTTATTGGTCGTCATCTGCTCATTGATCATGGAACAGGTGTGGTTATTGGTGAAACAACTGTCATCGGAGATGATGTTATTATGCATCATCAGGTCACATTAGGTGGCAGGGTTAACACACCAGGTAAGCGGCATCCGACAGTTGGCGATCGTGTGTATATAGGCGCAGGTGCAATGATACTGGGAAATGTCACCATAGGCTCAGATAGCTCTGTCGGAGCACTCACACTCGTATTACACGACATACCAAAAAAATCTATTGTTGTAGGCAATCCCGCTCGAATTCGCAGCAAATAGGAGTGGTCTAGTGCTCAGCCGAATCAATATCTGAAGTGTCTGTTTCGAGCGTCTTGTGCCTACTTCATTGTATTGCTGAAGATTGAGAACTGTTGTGCTCTGTGCGCATAGTGGCGTATGCATTGAGCAGTGTGGTTGTGCTATGAAAGGTAACTATGAATACTCAAGAAAATTCAATTGATGTGAGTTATCGGGTTGCTCAGCCGCATGAATTGGATGCGATTTCTCGACTAGCTGCGCAATCGTTTGGAGAATACCCCTTCTTTGCATTCGTGTTTCGGGAACAATTCGACTCGTACCCTGATTATCTGAACTATATGACAGCGCTTGATCGCATGGTGATTAAGGCTTATATGAGTAAGAAAATTTGTCTAATAGGGGAGAGCCATCATCGGATAGTGTCGATTGCTTTACTGGATAATCCAGACACTCGAGCCATTGGAATAAGCGATTACATACACGCAGGTGGTCTTGGATTAGTTAAAGGTGTTGGTTTAGTCAGGCTTCTTGAATTCTTTACTATCAGTGAGCGCGCTCAACAAGATTGCAAGTTGAAATATTCGCAGTCTTGGTATGTTGAAATGCTTGCAGTCGACACGCAACTAAAAGGGCAGGGGCTAGGAACAAGGATGATTCATGAATGCGTAATTCCTTTCGCCCGATTCCATAACGGATCTTCGTTAAGTTTGATCACTAATACTGAAAAGAATCGTCGGTTTTATCAGGCGAATGGATTCACAGAATTCTCTCAGACGCTTTTGGAAAACCATGGAAACACTATTAGTAACTGGAGTTTCTACATGAACTTTGCAAATTAACGAGTTATAAGCTCGAAGAATGTATCCATCAAACCGATATAGGAAACGTCAATATACATAAACGGAAGTGCATTGTAAAACATAGGGCTATAGATTATCGTTTATTCCGATTGCTCCGTAGAGTTTTTGCGGTGCTCAACAGTTTTTGAAAGCCATTTTTACGGGCTGATGTACGCCGCTTTGATATGGACATCACTGGGCATCCTGCACAGACAAATGACTCTGGATCAGGGTTACAGTGTGTGCTACTGCATTGTTGACCAGCAAAGTCAAGAACGGCTAATTGCCGTGATGAAATAGCCTGGTCATGTATTAATTCAATAAAATCCATCGGTAAATTCAAGCGTTGGGCAACCATACGAGTGGTATTTCCGTCTCGCAGCGAGGCCAACACTTGCTCGGATATTGATTCACTTGTAGTTCTTCTGAATGTTTTCATAACAGACTGCCAATTTGGAAAATAACAATGGCTAAGGCATATGCGATAAGCAGTCCCATGAGAACTGATTGCACGGCAGTTTTGCCTCCGAACTGACGTTTCATCTCAGCAACAGTCGCTAAGCATGGCGTGTAGGCAAGAACAAAAACCATAAACGCTGCCGCTGCTGCTGCACCGTGACCATTACTGGAGTGTTCAAAACTTGTACGCACTGCCTCACCGAGAGGACCTCTGCCTTCTGACGTGCTTGAAGCATCATCTGATTCTTGTATGGAATAACTCTGTGTCATGGATCCAACAACTACTTCTTTGGCAACGAAGCCTGTGATAAGAGCTGCTGAAGCATGCCAATCGTTAAAGCCAGCAGGTTCAAAGACTATAGCTGCTTTTGATGCCATTGCTCCGTATAAGGAGTTTTCAACCTTATCTACGTGAGCAAAGCTGTTGTTACCAGAAGCTCCGGCACTGATAGGGATTGCTGCCAAAAGCCACATAATGATAGTCATTGAAATAATGATTGAACTTGCTCCTGTAATAAATGCCCACAGTCTTCCTGCTACTGATTTGAGTAGTCTCAGAATCTGGGGGAGCTGGTAGGGAGGTAGTTCCATGGCAAAGGGTTGAGTGCGTAAATCAGAGAATTGTGTTGTTCTGAGTGCAAATCCAACCGCAAGAATAATCACGATCGACATAACATACATAAGGAATATCGCTAATCCTGCGTACTGGTCAAAGAATGCATAAGCCAAGACGATGTAGACACTCAACCGTGCAGAGCATGAGGTGAATGGAATAAGTAGACCGGTTAGCACCCGCTGCCTTGAATCAGGAAGAGTTCTAGTGGAGGCGAGAGCAGGAAGATTACAACCAAAGCCAACGACTAAAGGCAAGAATGCTCTACCATCTAGACCTATAGTCCTCATGGCTTTATCCATCACAAAAGCTGCTCGCGCCAAATATCCTGAATCTTCGAGCATTGAGAGAATGATGAACATAATGCCCATCGGAGGAACGAAGGTCAGTACTGTGATGGCTCCGTTGAGTACGCCATCAATCAGCAATGAGTGTAGCCAGCCATCAGTGGCACTTGGGCCACCAACCAGAGTAAATATCCAATCGAGTCCGGAAGTTAGCCAGCTGCGTACGGTGACGTCAAACCAGTCGATGAGCGGACTAGCCAGAGTGGTAATTGATTCGAATACGCCATACATGACTAAGAGGAAGGTAACAATCCCAAAAATCGGATGCAGTAATACGCGATCGATACGATCCGATATGGTGACTTGATTCTCTACGAAGGTACCACCATTAAGCTTGCTAATCGTTTGTGCAACCCAGTCAAAACGATCGTTGGCTGTCGCCTTAACCCACAGAGAAACTGCTTGAGAGGAACTACCGTCATGAGGGGCTATGGTACTGGTGATTTTTGATATGCCATGTTCAACATGGTTTTCAGAAGCACCCTTTTCTGCTTGCGATATGTGCGCAAGGGTTGATTCAATTGCTTGTATGAGTGCATCATTCCCATTGCCGTTCCTACCGTCAACAGCAACAACAGGTATGTCGGGAATTGCTTGCGATAAGGTGTTGATACTTATGGATGATTGCTGTTTTTTTGCCAAATCGAGCATGGTTACGGCGATAACTATTGGAAAGCCAAGATCCATAAGTTGGCTCAGAAGGTATAACGACTTTGAGGGTGATGTGGCATTAAATACAGCAACAATAACGTCCGGGGGATTCACATCTATGCTCCCCATAGCAGCTTGACAAGAAACACGTTCATCAGGACTGATAGCGTCAAGTGAGGCAGTGCCTGGGGTATCTATAAATTCCCAATGAGCACCATGAACATCAAGATCTCCGGATTCAATAAGCACAGTCGTTCCTGGAGCATTCATGACGGTTGCATTGCCGCCCAGAAGAGAGTTAAACAGAGTGGATTTACCAACATTAGGGTTACCCATGCAGACGATGCGAGGTCGTGAGAGTTTCTCAGATGCTGAGTGAGCCGTTGAACTGGGGAGTATAGCTGCTATGCCGCGACGATGGTGGTGACTGCCAGGTCGGCATTTAGGGCATGGAGTAGGTGACGGAGACGAATGCTCACACGTACAATCAGTGTTTGGAAGATGTTTGGCGGGGGTATTGGCCTTTGTTGCGCCGCGTTGTTGTCGAAATACAACCATGAATTCCCCAGATTTCAGTACTTAGCGGAGGTCTCGCCCACGCTCATAATAGAGCATTGCTGGTATGCGAAAGCTGCGCTGTGTTTCTTGCTGCGATTGCATGTGTGTGATGTCAATCGCGATTGTATGCATCTGTGCTCAATGCGTTTTAACTTGGCTTGACCAGTATGCGTCTTGCAGTGTTCCCGTCCACTGCTATGCGCTCTGACCCGTGTGAAACCACACATCCGCCAAAGTTGGCTTTCTGAATGACAGTTAAGCGCTCGTGCTCTCGAAAACCAAGTTCGTTGAGACGAAAACGATAACGCTCAGAAAGTTCTATTGCGCATATCTCGATTTCCATGCCCAATGGACAAGTGCGCAACGATTGTGTCATGCACACGAGGTTAGTTGAGACCACAAAGGGTTGTAAAGGGTGTCGCCGTAGTTTAAAACCGTTAAAACTAGGTAAAGGCTCTTATGCATCTCTCACCGCTAGTGAAGACTACCGCGCTCTTGTAGGTTCAGCTAGTAGGTGATGTATTCACACCGCGTCGTATAACGCTTCCTTTTACTCCATCAGTGTCTAAAACAAAGCCAGAACCGCTTCGAGTGTATGGCAAATCCTCTACCCGAATGTTGTTGATGAACAGGCCAGCCGTATCGCCCGATTGAATATTCATTGATTTATGGTGGTGGGTTTCTATCGCTGTCACCGTTCCAGATAGAGCAGCAAGCGAAGAATTTGGTGAATCGATGAGCACCTCGTCGCCTACGTGGATGCTTCCTTCGCTCATAACACCTGTAAAAACAGGTCCTCGTCCGGTAATGACAAATACATCTTGAATGATGAAACTTCCATCTTCTGTATCTCTAGGTGTTGCCCAAGATTTTTGTTCATCCGTGTCGCGAGGAGAGTGCCTGTGGAAAAGTGAAAATAATCCCATGGAGACTACAATACGTGACAAAGCCCTACATTGACTCTAGAGTTTGCTTAACAATCGCACCTGTGCGTAGTTACTTTTTATGAGTTGCGCTCTACTACTAGGTCAGAGACAGTCAAGTTTGCTTCACTGAGAATATTCTCTAATAGAACCTCAGCTAGCTCTTGAGGATTCATAAAACTGTGCTGCTTATTCTCATCCACGTAGTCTCTACTGTCAGTGTAGAAATTGGTATCGATACCACCCGGATAAAAACCTACAATTTTTACAGAGGTACCTTTATAGGCTGCCTTAAGGCTTTCTGTATATCCGCGTTCTCCCCATTTAGCAGCACAATAGACAGATTCGTGAGGATTACCTCGTAAAGCAGCAGAAGACATCACATTGACAATTTTGACGTCACGTTCCTCTGCAGCTTTAAGAGCAGCTGTACTCCATAGAATCATTCCACGTAAGCCAGTCAAACATTTCTCAATATCTTTGGAAGTGTAGGCTGTGGGTTCTTTGAATGCTGGCTGCCCAGCATTGTTGATAAGTAATGAGATTCGGCCAAGATGAGCTATAGATTTGATAGTTTGTGCACAGAAATCATCATCTGCAATATCAGCAACGAAACCGTGGTAATTCGAGCCAAAAGAGGTGTTCTCTGCTGACATCTGGGCTGTCAAGGTTCCCATGCTTGCTGCATTGAAATCGATATTGCACACGATATACCCTTTGGCAAGCAGCTGGGAAACTAACTCGTATCCTAATCCATTAGCGCCTCCGGTAACAATTGCTACTGGTGTAGTGAGTTCAAGCATCTTTGCCTCCGAATAAGGTGTAATCAGCATTATGAATTGACCGTATATACAGTATAAGTTGACACAAAGCTTACTGAGATTTGATTATCAACTGTGTAGATAGCACTGTGTAGATAGCACTGTCTAAAAATATGTAGAAGACAACAGCACCCGTTGGTCTGAATGAGCAAACCCCTTCATTTACCATTCAGATGCTGTTGCTTCTCATTTCACAACCATCAGGGCATTATTGGAAGTCTCTGAAATCAAATTGATGCGGGGGACATCAATCCTTGGTTGTTTCGGATTTCTTTATCGAGATGCTCAACATGTCAAATGCTTCAGCAGCAATTTGATCCATATCGAGAGTATTATCTACTAACCATTGAATTTGCAGGCCATCCAAAATCGCCTGCATAATTCGAGCGATGTGTTCAACACTTACTGCAGGTTGAGATTTGTGGACTTCTGAATACTGCTCCACTAGATGCCCAACCATCTTCCGCTCGAATTGGCCTCTCTCGGTGAAATACGTATACGCGGGGTTGCTCTGATCGGAAGCCTTCACCGACATATGTGCGTAGAGCTCTACAAGCCCTGGCGTCAACATATTTTTCTTGGTGATATCGTTGATCAGTTTCACCGGATCCCAGTCCCTGTCTACTACCTTGTCAAACATGTCAACGGACGGAATTTCGGTATTTCCATAGTTCATTACATCTTGAATGTCTCGTTCTTTAAGGACTTCTACAAGAAGATCATCCAATGAATGGAAATAGTGAAGCACCCCTGCTTCAGAGATTTGTACTGCCTGGGATATTTTCGCCAGAGTCGTGTGATTGAAACCATCCACGGCGATGATATGCAAGGCTGCATCGAGAATTTCTTTGCGCTTTGCGATACCTTTGGGATAGGAACCACGACTGCCTTTTGCCATTTTGCTCCTTTCTTATTCATATTGAATCGGGTAACACTCAGAGCCTGAGTGCTTGTTGAGCTTTCAAATAGTAGTCCCCAAAACGGAAACATATGGGAAACAACGTCCAAAATTATGAATACTGTGAAATAATTAAGGGTGAAAGAAGTTAGTCGGGTTCATTATATTGTTCCTATTACTGCATTGAGCCTCCTCAGTTCTCAAAATTCTTGTGTTGTTATCGGAGTGTCGACAATCCATCCTCTTGTCGATTAAGACAGTTTGCTGTCCGGGTGGAGCGTAATGCAAGGCATCTGAGTGAGAGAGAATTCACACTTGGGAGCGTGACAAGATTTTTTTGCCGGAGTTATCACAGGGAATCGCTTATATGACGCACATTTGGGTACCAGCATAAGAAAGTTTTAGGTCTGAGTAATGCGAACACAATTCGCTATCTGTTCACAATGAGCTTATCGCGCTCGTATTCGACCACACTATCAACACTTGATATGACCAAGCTTGGACTCTGACCATAATGACTGGAAATCGGTGCAAAGGAGAGTCATGCTCATACCTAGGTTATGGATATGGAGGCGAATCATTGTCGCATCTGCTATTGCTGTGCAAGCCTTCATGCTCCACATCACACCATTCCTTGCAACAGCTGGTATTACGCTATCCTGTATAAAATCAGCGGATTCGGTAGGTACTCGCTATTCAGTGGTGGTGCATGAACTTTCCTCAGCGGATGCTACTTGTCAGTCTCAGCTAGGTTGGCCTTTACAGTCGCCAGAGATATTATCGGAATTCGACCTTCCAGCTCAGACGTGGTTAGCGGGTCATCGTGGAGTTGATCTCATTGTGCACGGAGGAGAGCTACTGCTCGCACCTGAAAGTGGCACGATCTCATTTGCTGGAAAAGTTGCAGGAAAAGATGTGGTGAGCATCCAAGGTGTGCGTTGGCTCCATAGTTTTGAACCAGCCGTGACATCATACGGCGTAGGAACAACCATAACCCGTTCATCAGCTTTTGCTGAAGTCCGAGGAAGCTCAGATCATTGTGATTCATTATGCGTCCATTGGGGAGTCCGTGATGCTGCGAAACAGTATAGAGATTCAGTAAAAATGACCCGTCGTAGCAAAATCGTTCTTAAAGCCTTGTAATTAGCGTGATCTTGTATCTAGGCATTGTAGAATTCAATAGAATCCGCATGAGACAGGGAGCGCCATGTTCAAGGAATATTCTCGTCCGATCACAGAACCGATCGACGATGACCGTAACATCTTTTCCGTATTACAAGAGCGAGTAGATCGTGCGCCCGATGATGCGCTTATCGAGTATAAAAGTTCAAAGAATGAGTGGACTTCCTTTAGTGCCACAGAATTCAAAGATATCGTAGTTGGGCTAGCCAAAGGCTTGATCGCACGTGGGATAATGCCAGGGGATGCAGTTTCTATCATTTCGCACACTCGTTGGGAATGGACTGCTTTAGATGTTGCCATTATGTCTATTGGTGCTTTGACAGTTCCTGTATATGAGACTAACTCTGCGGCTCAAGTTCGCATGATTTTCAATGATGCGAAGGTGAAGATGGCTTTCGCTGAAACCGATGAGCAGCGAGACAAAATTGAGTCGGTTCGTGATCAGTGTGCGTATCTTAACGACGTTTATGTGATTGATTTGGGCGCACTTGAAGCATTAACAGCATACGGTCGTGGCGTTAGTGATAACGAGTTCCTAGAACGGGAACAAGGGGTTAAAGGCTCGGATCTGGCGACAATCGTTTATACTTCTGGTTCCACAGGAACGCCTAAAGGCATTGAATTAACACATAGTAATTTTGTCTTTGTCACCCATTCAGGCGTGCAGACCATGCCGGATATCAGTTTGAAACCGAACAGACGGTTGTTGCTGTTCCTACCCCTCGCACATGTATTTGCAAGATATATGCAGTTCTTCTGTTTTGCAGGCAATGTGACGCTTGGTCTGTCAAGTAATCTGAAAACTATTCTTGCGGACTTCCATGCGTTTCGTCCTACATTTGTGTTGGCAGTTCCTCGTATTTTTGAAAAAATCTTCAACGCATCATCTCAACGTGCAGGTAAGGGTATAAAAGGGCGCATATTCCTACAATCAGTTGAGGTAGCGCGCCAGTGGTCTCAATACCAACAAGAGGGACACGGTATGCCATTGAGCTTCCGTGTCAAGCATGCGGTGTTCAATAAACTGATTTATAGCAACATCATGGAAGTTTTTGGTGGATCGGTAGAATATGCAATATCAGGTGGAGCACCTTTAGACACCTCAATTGCACATTTTTTCAATGGAGTCGGGCTCCCACTGCTTGAGGGCTATGGGATGACGGAGACTAGTGCACCTGCAACGGTTAATCCTACTGTTGGTTATAAAATCGGGACGATAGGTAAACCTTTAGAGGGTATCAGCGTAGGAATAGATGACGATGGAGAACTCTGTATCAAAGGTGCCAGCGTGTGTGCTGGCTATCACAACCATCCTGAAATCACCACAAGTCAGATATCGGACGGCTGGCTGCATACAGGTGATTTAGGAGCTATTGATGACGATGGCTTCGTTTCTATCACTGGCCGTAAAAAAGATCTCATCATTACTGCAGGTGGCAAGAATGTTTCACCTAGTGTCCTTGAAGCATCGGTTATGACATCGCCGGTGATAGGCCAATGTCTAGTAATCGGTGACCGCAAGCCTTTCATTGCAGCTTTGGTTACTCTAGATTTATCAGAAACTAACGCTTGGCTTAAAGCGCAGGGAGCCGAGAGCGTTGAGACTCTTGATGAAGCACGCAATAATCCAATCGTAAAAACTGAAGTCGAGAGGGCAGTAGATAACGCCAATGATTTAGTGTCACGGGCCGAGTCCATCAGAAAGTTTGAAATACTTGCTGACGAATTCACCGAGGAGAACGGCATGATTACGCCGAGTCTCAAGACTAGACGAAGCGCCATTATTGACAAGTATCGAGAGCTTATTGATGAGGTAATCTACAAGCCGAGAAACAAAGCCTGAAGCACAGCGCAACATGTGTGCTGATGGATTTTCTCATCAGCACACATGTGTAGTGGTTTTACAGACCAGCATCAGCAGCGGTGACATAGTCGGTATCTATCAGCGCGGTTTTAAGATTTGATGCCGATACAGTAAGTAACTGATGTTGTAGCGTTGGAGAGCTTATTCCGTTGTTTTTCTCGTTAGAAATGCCATCAATGCTGCTTAAGGACTGTTTAAGATTCAATAATCTGACAGCTTTAGCAAGGGAATTACTAATAGCTTTTCGATCTTCTAGAGCTGTCATCCATTGTTGACCGTTAACAATGCTGGGTATGTTATCTAGATAAGCGCCATATCCAGTAACGATGGGCCAAGCGCTGCTGCTTGAATCTGCAGAGCTTCCAGTGCTTTCAGAAGAGTTATTCGAGCTTGTATCCTTCGAAGAGTCACTAGAGTCTTCTGAAGATGTTGGAGCAATACTTGGATCAGGAACTTTATCTTTTTTCAGGTCTGCTTTACCGGTGATATTGTCAACGATTCCAGCGATGGAAATTTCAGGGTTGATATCGGCAGAGCTACCTGTATAACCCAGTGATGTCAGAGTGGTTGTGATTTCAGAAGCCACATAATCATTCATAGCGAGAATGCCGTCTACGCGGGTACGGCTACTTGCTGATTTGGATTGTTTACCTAAGCGTATAGTGAGTTCTTTTTTGATGGAATCCTCATTGCTGGCGTTGAAACTCACTAATTGCCAACTGTCCGCAGTGCTCTTGCTGTCTAAAAGACCGGAAGGGCTCTTTACTGCACCACTGCGGAAGTATGGTCCCAGCACCTCCCAAATAGCTGCGAAAGCAGTTTTATCGAATTCGTCAGCAGATGTTGATGAAGCAGATGAATCTGTGGGCAACATGATTTCAATCTGCTTAGGATTTTCCTTACTGGTTTTGTCGAGTTCGAGCTTATTAACAAGTTGCTTTGCCTGCACTTGAGCCATCTGTTTCACCGATGACATAGGAACATATAGATCCGGTGTGAAATCCTCGAGTGTGGAAGATAGGAGTACCACATGCATACCGGATTTTTTGGCGAGATTGAGTGCAGATTGTAAGCGCACAATCGCCTGCTGCTCAACGCTTGAAGAGCTTGTTGAGGAACTTGTGCTGGGGCTTGCAGTGTCCGATGTTGCAGCACTTGGTGTCGCGGTTGACGACAAAGCTGTCTGTTGTAGGGCACTGCCAAAATAATCACCAAATTGATGTTGAAAGCTTGCGGTATCAATAACCGGCGCAACGATAAGCGTCTCAGCATTGGTGTTGCTGCTTGATGAGCTGCTGCTTGCGGCAGATGAGCTAGATTGAGAGACGTGGCTGACAACGTAATCTTGGATAGCCTGGCTCTGTTCATCAAGAGTGTCGTAACTATGAGAAGTGATTGCTTTTTTCTGCATGTGTGCTTGTTGCAGGGAAGAACTCAGTTCAGATACAAAAACAGTCCACTTATTTAATGGCGTGTGTTGCGTTAACGTAATGCCATCTGAAGGCGTGAATATTGCTGCACTCCCAATACTGGCTGATTGAGTGTTGGAAGCTGAGCTGCTATCGCTGGTGTCAGGAGTTGGACTGCACCCTGAAATTGCAACAATGAGAACCGTCGCTAGCACAGCTGTCAACGAATGGTGCATATATTTACGTGCACCGTTGTGCTGCCTGTTGTCACGAAGTTTCACGTTTCCCCTTTAAATCCAAATGCCTACCAAAACTCTATTATCGGTCATTAGCAAGAGTATTGCCTGAATGTGGACATGTTCATAACATGCGAAAAACTGCACTATACATGCAGATACACATTGTTGAAACTTGTGTATCCGCACATATAGTGCAGCGTGTGTTGTCTTTGACAAACTACTTTCTTAGGGCCTTCTGCAGGTTTTCGTCAAGGGCGTTCATAAAACCTTCAGTGTCTAACCATTGTTGATCGGGACCAACCAGGCTTGCAAGATCTTTGGTCATACTTCCTGATTCAACTGTCGCAATAATGACTTGTTCAAGGGATTCAGCAAAATGAGCAACTTCCGGTGTGTTATCAAGTTTTGCGCGGTGCTTAAGACCACCTGTCCAAGCATAAATCGAAGCAATTGGATTAGTGGAGGTCTTCTCACCTTTTTGCCAGCGTCGATAATGTCTGGTGACTGTACCGTGAGCGGCTTCAGCCTCAACAGTTTGACCATCAGGTGTCATCAATACAGAGGTCATAAGCCCTAGTGAGCCGAATCCTTGGGCTACGGTGTCTGACTGCACATCACCGTCGTAGTTTTTACAAGCCCAAACGTAACCACCTGGCCACTTCAACGAGCTGGCAACCATGTCATCGATGAGACGGTGCTCGTAGCTGAGGCCAGCAGCCTTATATTGCTCCGCATATTCACTGGCAAATATTTGTGCGAAAATATCCTTAAAACGACCATCGTATGCTTTCAAGATGGTGTTCTTAGTGCTGAGATATACCGGGTAATGTCGCAGGAGTCCATAATTGAAGCAGGCTCTTGCAAATCCGATAATCGATTCATCTATGTTGTATTGAACTTGCGCAACTCCAGAACCCGGGTAGTCGAACACCAGATGTTCGATAGGTGCGCTGCCATCTTCAGGAGTGAAGGTTACAGTCAACTTACCTTTGCCTGGTACTTGGAAATCTGTAGCCTTGTATTGGTCTCCGAATGCGTGGCGAGCAACGATAATCGGTTGTTTCCAGCCAGGAACTAACCGGGGAATATTGGAAATTACGATAGGTTCACGGAAGATTGTGCCACCGAGGATGTTCCTGATTGTCCCATTGGGGGACTTCCACATACGTTTCAGTCCAAATTCCTTGACGCGTGCTTCGTCAGGTGTGATAGTCGCGCATTTAACTCCGACATGTTCACGCTTAATAGCATTTGCCGCGTCAATCGTGACCTGATCATCGGTGGAGTCACGGTATTCGATGCCAAGATCGTAGTAATCAAGATTGATATCAAGGTATGGAAGTATGAGCTTGTCTTTGATGTCTTTCCATATGACGCGAGTCATTTCGTCGCCGTCAAGCTCGACGACTGTGCCTTCAACTTTGATTTTGGCCATGCAGTGCCTCCTGAATGTAATAATGGGAATTCCTGGTCAAGTATTACTCGACGGATGTTACTGACATTACTCGAGCGGTCGGGCATGCGCATTAATCTGATGATTATGTCTCAGGAAATCGAAATTGGTCTAGGTAAAAAAGGTCGTCTGGCGTACTCGCTAGACGATGTAGCCATCGTCCCATCCAGAAGGACCCGTGATCCTCAGGATGTTTCCACTTCATGGCAAGTGGATGCTTACGAATTTGATATTCCGGTGTTGTCCGCACCAATGGATTCTGTAAGTAGCCCTAAAACGGTGATTGAAATGGGGAAACTTGGTGGACTCGGAGTCCTAGATTTAGAGGGATTGTGGACGCGGTATGAAGACCCACAACCACTGCTCGACGAGATTGCACATCTCCCGGCGACCGAAGCAACTCGACGCATGCAAGAGATCTATGCAGAGGCAGTTAAGCCTGAGCTAATTACTCAGCGTTTGCACGAAATTCGTGACGCAGGAGTTACGGTAGCTGGAGCTTTGTCTCCCCAAAGGAC
This sequence comes from Bifidobacterium sp., assembly GCF_022647885.1. Classification (NCBI taxonomy): domain Bacteria; kingdom Bacillati; phylum Actinomycetota; class Actinomycetes; order Bifidobacteriales; family Bifidobacteriaceae; genus Bifidobacterium; species Bifidobacterium sp. Next base: position 1,346,584 of record NZ_JALCLM010000001.1, read on the forward strand.
TCAGCAGTTTTCGTCAACAGTGATTGAAGCTGGTGTGGATCTTTTTGTTATTCGTGGCACCGCGGTTTCAGCTGAACACGTTTCAACATCTCACGAACCACTGAATCTTAAGCAATTCATCTATGAACTTGATGTTCCTGTGATTGTTGGTGGTGCAGCAACGTATCAGGCTGCTCTCCATCTCATGCGCACGGGTGCAGCTGGAGTTCTTGTTGGTTTTGGGGGAGGCGCAGTTTCAGCAACCCGAACGACCATTGGGGTACATGCACCTATGGCGACCGCAATAGCCGATGTATCCGAGGCTCGACGCGACTACATGGATGAATCGGGTGGCAGATACGTTCAAGTCATTGCAGATAGCGGAATGGGCAATTCCGGAAGTTTCGTTAAGGCGCTAGCAATGGGTGCTGATGCTGTGATGCTAGGGACGCCACTTGCGCGTGCTGCCGAAGCACCTGGGCAGGGCAAACACTGGGGGGCAGAGGCTCGGCACCATGAGCTGCCTCGTGGGTTTAGAGCAGATGTGGGCACAGTTGCTTCTCTGGAGGAGATTCTCAATGGTCCGAGCCATCAGCCTGATGGCACCACGAATTTTGTTGGGGCTCTTCGTCGCGCTATGGCTTCGACTGGTTATGTTGATATCAAGAATTTCCAACGTTGTTCGGTCGTTGTTACACCATTTGGTGAGGCATAATCACATAAATACCAAATCGTGCAAACAGGTAGTGGAATGTTGAGGGTATTCACATATCCACATTGTTATGGTGCGGTGTTGGTCTTTCGCTGTAATTCTTGAGATGCTCGTGGAATGTAATGATTCTACGAGCATCTTTGGTATTAAGGAGCGATTATGAATGAGGTTGCCACTGGAACGAAAATGTATGGAATTGCATCATTTGAGCGCATCATTGAATTAGGCGTTGGCATGCTTCCAGTTCCTCTACATCTAGCACGGTGTTCTCCAAGTTCAGTTAGTGATGAGCTTTGTCTAGGTTTATCAGTGTCGGCGTGTCGTCTGGCATGTATGGCTGTGGACGTCATTAGAGGAAGATTGGATGCAAGATTATTAAGGAAGGCAGTTGATTTACCCGTTATTAGCAAACTGGAGATGTTTACTCTTATACTTGATGAGCACTGGGTGCGTTCTGCTGATATACAACGGGAGATGCTGCGCTTACCTGTTGTAGCAAGAAATTTGCACGCAGTCCTCGTAAGCCCTCAAAGAGTCGAAGTGTTGGTTCATATGAATATTGGGCGAACACAGTACTGGGCAAACGTTATTTTGCGTTTACGAAATGAGCGGTGGGTATGCACCATGCTTGATCTTGGCTGAATGAGCAACTTTGTAAGGTGCAAGGTCATATAGTAGAGCCTATGCTTAGAGAATTTTCTGTAGAGACATCTCGTCCAACCAACGATGAGGATACTGTTTTTTCGCTGCTTAATAATCGAGTGGAACACTATCCTGATGACGTCATTGCACAGTGGCAAGACCAATACACCAAAGAGTGGCACGATGTCAGCGCGACACAAATGCTCCAGCGCGTTCGTGAAGTCGCTAAAGGCTTGGTGGCACTCGGCGTGCAGAAGGGGAGCAGTGTTGTTATCTATTCAGCTACCAGTTACGACTGGGGAGTTGTTGATTTTGCTTGTGCATCCATCGGTGCTGTATCAGTGCCAATCTATGAGACTGATTCCAGTAAACAGGCCACAGCTATTGTTAAAGACGTTAAGCCGGTAGTGGCATTTGCAGGAGATAGCGATCATGCACAGACGCTTGAAATGCTGCGAGGCACATCGCAAAGTTTGACTTATGTATTCAACTTTGAATCCGGTGGGCTCAATGCTGTTTGTGACTTCGGAGAATCTATTTCTGACGAAGATCTGGATGCGCGTATCGGTGATGTGAAAGCTGATGATCTCAACACCATTGTGTACACATCAGGTTCCACAGGGAAGCCTAAAGGTGTGATGCTAACAAATCGTAACTTCACACACATTGTGTATGCGGGTTATGAGGCCTTGCCAAATATGCTTGCGGCTCCCACCCGTTTGCTGTTATTCCTCCCTCTTGCTCATTGTTTTGCTCGCTACATTCAATATGTTGCAATCGGATCTCGTGGTGTCGTTGGCTATGTGCCCAACACGAAACACCTCTTGGCAGATTTGCGAAGTTTTAAACCTTCATACTTGCTTGGTGTGCCCCGCGTGTTTGAGAAGGTATACAACGCTGCATCTCAAAAGGCGGGTGCAGGTTTGCGCGGTAGATTGTTTGCCAAAGCATTTTCACACTTCGTGCAATGGTCAAAAACTGAACAGCAACACGGCAAACACTCTCTGCCACAGCGCATGCAGCATCAGTTCTTTATGAGTACAGTTGGCAGCTCAATACGTTCTGCGTTGGGACCGAACCTGCGTTTTCTTGCGTGTGGTGGAGCTCCAATGAATGCAGATTTGGCTCATTTTTTCAACGGTATAGATGACATCACCTTTATTCAGGGATATGGCATGACAGAGACTGCTGCTCCATGCTGCGTTAACGGAGAAATTGAAAATGAGGTTGGATCTGTTGGACGACCAGGACCAGGAATTTCGGTGGCACTTGGGGATGACGATGAACTTTTAGTCAAGGGGCCCAATGTCTTTGTCGGATATTACGGCAGCAAAAGGATGGATAAAAACGTCGTTGATGCTGATGGCTGGCTTCATACTGGCGATTTAGCCACGATTGATGACAATGGTTTTGTATTCATTACCGGTCGAAAGAAAGACATTATTATTACCGCTGGGGGAAAGAATATCAGTCCGGCTCCTTTGGAAGACACGATTTCTAGTTGTCCTATTGTCTCCCAATCGGTCGTAGTGGGCGATGGTAAACCGTTTATTGGAGCCTTGATTACGCTTGACCCAGATATGTTGAGTTCATGGTTGAAGTCGCAAAGCCTTGATCCTCATATGTCAATTCCAGAGGCTGCAGTGAATGACGCTGTTAGGGCTTTTGTTCAGCAGTATGTGGATCAGGCAAATAGCACGGTATCTCGAGCTGAATCCGTAAGAAAGTTCATCATTCTTGACGAAGATTTTACTCAAGAACAAGGGACGTTGACACCAAGTATGAAGGTCATCAGACCACAAGTGCTCAAAATCTATGCTCAGCTTATTGACAAAATCCTCTATGCGCCAAAGAATCCCAATGCACGAACTGTACCTGCAACGTCCAAGTTCATCGAAAAAGCAAGCGACTCCGTTACTCCTTTAGTAAATATGGCTCAGGAAACCGCTATGCCTAAAATCAATGAGATGCGTGAGGCTTTAGATCGTGCGAGAACAAATGTGTCGGATTCATTTGCTAGCGTTTCCGAGAGAATTCGTTCGACGCAGGATGACGAAGGCCAAGTTGACGCGGAGCAAGATGCCGAACAAACGCCACTCACCAAGTCGAATGACGATAAGCAAAGTGACGCCAACGAGGAGTAATTGTGGCAATTCGTGACATTCGGGTAGTTCCGGATCCCGTACTTCGTACACCCTGTGAAACCATTACTACCATCACACCGGCTGTACGACGACTGGTACAAGATTTGATTGAAACAGTTGACGATCCTGGACGGGCAGGATTGTCAGCTAACCAAATTGGTGTGAGTCTCAGGGCGTTCTCTTTTAATATCGATGGGCGCGTGGGGTATGTGCTTAATCCAGTTATTGAAGAAGTTTCAGGTGAACAGTATGGAGACGAGGGATGTTTATCTCTGCCTGGTTTGTGGTACGAAACTAGAAGAGCTGATTACGCGCGTGTCCGTGGTATCGACCTTGATGGTAAAGAAATAGTCCTTGACGGTAGCGGTTTGATGGGACGTATGTTGCAACATGAATGCGACCATCTTGACGGGCATGTGTATATAGACCGTCTTGAAAAAGACGTTAGACGTAAAGCGCTGCGAGAACTCAGAAGTCAGGGTCAGTAAACAGCGCAGTATGGCCGCAATATGTGATATTCTAAATTCTTGTGTGTCGCTATGAATTTGACGTAGTCGCAAGCGTCGAATTCGCCATGAATCCACTATCAGACACACGAATTCGCGTCATGTAAGCGATGTCCTGTGTCGGTCGGCCTTCGGGTTGCACTCAGGTTCACATGGCCAGGCAATAACCGGCAATGAAAGGCACAATTCAATATGGCACAGATTACCATGAGCGAAATGCTCAAGGCAGGCGTCCATTTCGGTCACCAGACCCGTCGTTGGAACCCAAAGATGAAGCAGTACATCTTGGTGGAGCGCAACGGCATCCATATCATCAATCTTTTTAAGTCTCTTGAACTCATCGACAAGGCCTATGACTTCATTCGTCAAACTGTTGCTCACAACGGCACGGTCTTGTTTGTTGGTACCAAGAAGCAGGCTCAGGAAGCAGTGAAGAGCCAGGCTACACGAGTGAACATGCCATATGTGTGCGAGCGTTGGCTCGGCGGCATGCTGACCAACTTCCAGACCGTCTCGAAGCGTGTTTCACGTTTGAAGGAACTGGAAGAGATGGATTTCACTGATGTTCATGCTTCAGGCTTGACCAAGAAGGAGCTCTTGCTCCTTGAGCGTGAAAAGGACAAACTCGACAGGCAACTCGGTGGTATCCGTAACATGAACCGTACGCCTTCGGCGCTGTTCATCGTTGATATCAACAAGGAAGCTCTTGCAGTGCAAGAGGCCCATAAGTTGGGTATTCCGGTTGTCGCATTGGTCGATACCAACACTGATCCAGAAGAAGTTGAATATCCTATTCCAGCTAACGATGACGCGATTCGTGGCATTGAGCTTCTCACCAGCTTGATGGCCGATGCGGTTGCCGAAGGCACGCTCGATCGTTCAAACAAGGCGAGCAAGGCTGAAACCACTGCTGAGCAGCCGTTGGCTGAGTGGGAACAGGAACTGTTGAAGAAGCAAGATGCACAGACTTCTGCTGAGGCGCCAAAAGACGAGGCGGCTGCAGCACCTGAGGCAGCGGCGGAAGCTACTGCTGAGGACAAGACCGAAACGGCCGAAGCCAAGTAAGTTTGCTGGCCGTCCCGTTCATAGCGGGGCGGCTTTTATCATCAGAGGAGAACATGAATGGCAAAGATCACAGCCGCACTTATTAAAGAGCTTCGTGACGCCACGGGCGCTGGCATGATGGATGTGAAAAAGGCACTGACAGAAGCTGAGGGCGATGTTGCTCGTGCCAAGGAAATCATTAGGGCGAAGGGTATTCAGGCAGCCGGAGCACGCGAAGGTCGTAAGGCACAAGAAGGTCTTATAGCTTCAACCGTAAAAGATACTGCTGAAGGACAGACGGCATATGCAGTCGAGTTGAATTCTGAAACCGATTTCGTGGCTAAGACTCCGAAGTTCGTGGAATTCGGTGACGCTGTTGTCGCAGATGTGGCAAAGGCAGATGCATCGAATACTGAAGAAGCTCTTCAAGCGGCTTCTGAGGCTGGAACTGTTAACGACACCGTGGAAGAAGCTGGCGCTTTGTTCCATGAGCATGTAAAGCTTGGCCAATTTGCCAAGGTATCAGGTCCTAAGGTTGAGATTTATGCTCACCACAAGTCGGTTGAACTTCCACCGTCAATCGTGGCTATTATCGCAACCGATGAAGCTGGTTCTGCTGTCGCTCATGAGGTGGCCCTGCAAATTTCTGCTATGAGCCCGAAGTGGCTCAGTCGTGAAGACGTTCCAGCTGACGTAGTGGAGTCTGAGCGTCGAGTAGCTACAGAGAAGTCACTAGCAGAAGGCAAACCTGAGAAGATCGTTCCTAAGATTGTTGAAGGTCGTCTAAACTCCTTCTTCAAGGAAACCGTATTGCTTGAACAGCAATATGTGAAGGATTCCTCTCGCACCATCGCTGATCTTTTCAAGGAAGCACAGGGCAAGGCAATCGCCTTTGCTCGCCTTGAAGTCGGTAAGGGTGAAGAGTAAATCTCAGTAGTGAGAGTGTTCATTAAGGGCGGTCGTCTTGACCGTCCTTTTTGTTGTCCTTAAAGTCCTTGTTATTGCTGCATTGCGGCCCAGTGTCTAACTAGGGTTGCTTATTGCGCTCTTCACGGAACTGATGCTGTGAGAGAAGCGTCTGCGGCGTATAACCCTTGCTGTGCGATGAAGCACGGGTCAAACAGTACATATATGTCTCAGTTCGTGTATATCCTGTTAGACGGTCTGCTAAGGACTTACAGTTATCAGAAAGGCTTCATATGACTGACACCGACCCGACCGTTCACGCACGAAGAGTATTGCTGAAGCTTTCTGGGGAAGCATTTGGCGGGGGTGCTGTCGGTGTGGACACTTCAGTAGTTCGCAGAGTTGCGGGCGAAATTGAACTAGCTTCACGGCATGGTGTACAGGTTGCCATTGTTGTAGGTGGCGGGAATTTCTTCAGGGGTGCTCAACTCAGCCAAGCAGGAATTGATCGTTCTCGTGGTGATTATATGGGTATGCTCGGCACCGTAATGAACTGCTTAGCATTGCAAGACTTTCTTGAACAAGAAGGTCAGGCAACTCGCGTACAAACGGCTATTACCATGGGGCAAGTTGCTGAACCATATATACCGCAGAAAGCTATTCGCCATTTGGAAAAAGGGCGTGTGGTGATATTTGGCGCCGGAGCTGGTATGCCATACTTTTCTACTGATACGGTTTCCATTCAACGAGCATTAGAAATTCATTGTGTTGAGGTTTTGATGGGGAAGAACGGAGTAGACGGGGTATATACGGCCGATCCGCGCAAAGATCCAGAAGCAAAAATGTTCACTCAGCTGAGTTATAAACGAGCCCTCGTTGACAATCTTGCTGTGATGGATGCTTCAGCGCTCTCTATGGCTAGAGATAACAATATGCGAATAAGAGTTTTTGGTCTTGAAGAGCCTGGAAATGTCACCAAAGCTTTGGAAGGTGATCAGATAGGAACCTTAGTGTGCGGTGGGGATTCGCTTACTCTCTAAATTCAGGCTGTTAGCCAGCTGAGGGTGCAATGTCATCACTGTTGGTGAAGACTGTCAACCAAGGTAAGTACTCCAAGCTGCGAGACACGACATGAGTGCAGTAGTAGCCGAAACAACAACATACTTTTCCAGTGACATTGCTCGAGAACTTATCAGTACGTTGCAGTGTTTCACTAGACAACAGGGCATACTTAATACAAGAGGTAGTGCATAAAAGAGCGCAGTTCAATCTGCACACGAAATGTGTAAAAACAAAAGGAGCTAGCAATGGCGAATGTGGTAGATCAGGCCAAGGAACAGATGAACAAGTCCGTCGAGGCTACGAAAGAGAATTTTTCAGGCATTCGCACAGGAAGAGCAAATCCAGCTTTATTCAACGGGATTGTGGTTGACTATTACGGTGCACCTACACCACTGAAAGCTCTGGCTTCTATTGGCGTTCCTGAGCCACGTACACTTTCTGTAACGCCTTTTGACGCATCACAGGCTGCGGCGGTTGAAAAAGCGATTCGTGATTCAGACTTGGGTGTCAACCCTAATAGAGATGGCAACGTCATCCGTGTTGCCCTGCCTGAGTTGACCGAAGAACGACGCAAAGAGTATGTGAAACTGGCTAAGACTAAAGCTGAGGAAGGTAAAGTCGCTGTCCGCAACATTCGTCGCAAAACGAAGGAAGGCATCGAGTCCTCAGTTAAAGATGGCGATCTTGGCGAGGATGAAGGTGACCGTCTGCAAAAGGATCTTGAGGCCCTTACTAAAAAGGTCAGCGACCAGATTGATGAACTGCTTGAAGGTAAGCAGAAGGAGATTCTTGAGGTCTGAGCCCTAAGGCACAGATTTCTCTCGCAGGACTGGAAGGCAACAATGACTCATTCTGGAGACAGGCACGCCGACGCAGAGGAAGCGCTTGAGTCCATCAATAAACGTACTGGACGAAATATGCCACAAGCTGTGGCAACTGGTGCTCTACTCGTGGTGGTTATTCTGGCGAGTTTGTTAATCCGAGTCGATGTTTTTGTTGTACTCATTATGGTGTTTATGATTCTTGGGCTGTGGGAGTTGCGTGTTGATTTTGCGACAGCAGGCCTGCATACACCCTTGCTGACCTTGTGCTTATGTTCAAGCGCATCCATTCTCGTGACATATTATGCACCTTCGCACCTGCTTGCCATGATGTTGTGCATCATGGCAACAGTAGTGTTGGTATGTTTGAGTGCATCTACACGTATCAATATGGGTACCAGAGTTTCTGTCGCTGTGGCACGCAAGTTGTCGAGTACTGATTCGCATGCAAGGGTTGAGTCATCCTATAACAAAGCTGATGTTGACGAGGGTATACATCAGAGCAGAATCAGCAATGTAGGAGCTTCATTATTTACAGTTCTCTATATTCCCCTGCTGGCTTGTTTCCTAGTGTTACCGCTCACTTTCGGCGGACATCCGATTGCGCATGCCTTCATAAGCATTTTCCTTCCGGCATTGAGTGATATTGGTGGTTTATTCTTTGGTGCTTGGTTCGGTAAACATAAATTATCACCGAGAATTTCACCCAAAAAATCTGTCGAAGGTCTTTTGGGTTCGATGGTATTCAGTACTCTCGGAGCTTTCGCCATTGTTGCAACTACGTACGATTCGGCACAATGGGCTTCGAGTTGGTGGGTCCCAGTGGTGTTGGGAGTAATGACAGGAATCGTTGGTACCTTTGGTGACTTATGCGCTTCAATGTTGAAACGAGATATAGGCATCAAGGATATGGGACATTTACTCAGAGGTCACGGCGGTGTTCTAGATCGTGTGGATTCAATCCTGTTATCTGCACCGTTTATCACACTAGTTCTATATTTCGCGGGCATATAACGGGGCGAGGAAATAACGTATGCAGATTACAAGAAACGAGACCGAGGTAGTGAGCGAAGAGCATTTGCCAGCTGAGAATCAACAGATTGACTCAGGAATCACTCCAGGCGGCAATACAGGGGCTTTTCGGGATGTACTTGCCTCAAATCATGCTCGAAGAGGTAAACCACCTGTGCATTTTGCGGATATGACACCTGATGTACGTCAGTCAACTGCGCTTGCCTTGAATATGCCAAAGTTTCGAGTGAAGCAGCTAGCCAATCATTATTTTGAGCATCTCTCAACACATGCAGAAAGCTTTACTGATTTTCCTGCAGATATTCGCGCAACAGTCGCCGAACGGTTTTTCCCGACGCTGATTAAGCCTCTTGCAGTACAAGAAGCAGACGAAGGCACCACAGTCAAAACTCTGTGGGAGCTATTTGATGGTGCTGAGATTGAGTCAGTGCTTATGAGATATCCCAACAGAACTACATTGTGCATTTCTAGCCAGGTAGGTTGTGGCATGGGATGTCCCTTCTGCGCAACTGGCAAACTCGGTTTGACTCGTAATATGTCAACTGGCGAAATACTTGAACAGGTCAGGATTGCTGCAGCATCTGTACGCAATGGTGAAATTGCGGGAGGACCTGGCAGATTAAGTAATGTCGTGTTTATGGGTATGGGCGAGCCGATGGGCAACTACAGAGCAGTGATGAGCGCTGTACGGCAAATTAGTACCTTAGCGCCAGGAGGATTCGGAATATCGGCGCGCAACATTACCATCTCCACAGTTGGAGTAGTTCCTGGAATGAGGAAGTTAGCACAAGAGGGACTGCCTGTGCGCCTGGCTGTATCCCTACACGCGCCAACAGATGAATTGCGTGATGAGCTGGTTCCTATGAACAAACGTTTCAATACCACGGCGGTATTGGATGCTGCACACGACTATTACATCGCTTCCAAGCGTCGTGTCAGTATTGAGTATGCCCTTATGCGAGGAATCAACGATCAAGAGATTCATGCGCGACAACTAGCAAGACGGTTAAACCACTATGGTGATGATTGGGTACATGTAAATCCAATCCCGCTGAATCCTATAGAAGGATCGAGGTGGACCGCGTCAAAGCCTGAAGATGAGCAACGCTTTTTGGAAATACTACATAGGGCAGGTATTGCTGCGACTCTGCGTGATACACGAGGTTCGGAAATTGATGGTGCATGCGGACAATTGGCAGCAAAAATGCAAACACATCAGCAATCATGAGGTGTCATCATCTCTTGCTCAGATGCAACTTCGTGAACGTTTAGCGATATAGCGTCTGCTGATACAGTTACTCTGGTCTTATGAGTCTTGCATGAATAGTAATTCGTGTATAGCTTGAGATTCTTCGCACCGGACAGTTACCTGAGATGCAGATTTTTAGCATTATCTTTGGTAATTATCAGAGCTGTGCGATTGCTATGAATGAGATATGGAGGCATGAGATGTCGCTTGCGGTCAGAGTTATCCCTTGTTTGGATGTGGATTCAGGCCGCGTGGTTAAGGGCGTGCATTTCGAAAACCTTCGTGATGCCGGAGATCCTGTTGAACTCGCTACAGAATATTATCGACAGGGTGCTGATGAAGTCACCTTTTTGGACGTTACTGCATCAACTGCACATCGTGGAACTATGGTTGATGTGGTCGGTAGAACTGCCGACACACTTTTCATACCGCTTACGGTGGGTGGCGGAGTTCGTAGCGTTGAGGATGTAGATTCGCTGCTGCGCTGTGGGGCAGATAAAATCGGCGTCAATACTGCTGCAATCAATGACCCATCGTTGATCGAGAGAATTGCAGACAGATTTGGGTGCCAAGTGTTGGTATTGTCTGTGGATGCACGCAGAGAGCGTGGAGAACGTCACACTCAGTCAGGTTTTGAAGTAACCACTATGGGTGGCAAGAAGGCCACTGGCATTGATGCTATCTGGTGGGCCAAAAGAGCAGAGGAACTTGGCGCTGGTGAGATTCTACTGAATTCCATGGATGCTGACGGTACCGAAGATGGTTTCGATCTTGAAATGATTTCGGCGGTAAGACGCGAGGTCTCAATTCCAATTATTGCTAGCGGAGGGGCAGGCAAAGTTGAGGATTTCCCTCCGGCAATTGCCGCGGGTGCTGATGCAGTGCTAGCAGCTTCTGTTTTCCACTACGGCAAGGTCACCATAGGTGAGGTAAAGACCGCTTTGGCTCAAGCGGGCTATACAGTTCGCTAGCCCCTGGTGAACGTTAGTTAACAATTTGTTATCTCATGCAATACGATGAGAGCTTGGTAAAGGCTTTTATAGCGGTGTGCATCGTTCAGAGAAGGAATCCGACAAAATTATGAGTGTGGATGGCAGTGCGGTAGATACAGCAGCAGTTGGTACAGGACCAGCTCTTGACCCCGCAATTGCGAAAAGATTAAAACTCGATGCTAAAGGACTTGTTGCGGCTGTCGTGCAGCAATACGACAGCAAAGAAGCATTGATGGTCGGTTATATGAATGAAGAAGCTTTGCGAAGGACTCTAACCTCTGGCAGAGTAACGTTCTGGTCTAGATCGCGGCAGGAATATTGGCGTAAGGGTGACACCTCAGGCCATGTTCAGTATGTCAAAGCAGTACATATCGACTGTGACGGTGACGCGCTATTGATTTCAGTTGATCAAGTCGGAGCTGCTTGCCATACCGGAGCACGTTCTTGTTTTGATGCGGGTGGTGAATTGCCCAGTACAGAGGGCTTTCGGGATGCCAGCGAGGAGGATATCTGATGGCAGCTGATGTGCGTTGTGATGTGCGGCATTTACGATGGGGCGAGACATGGCCTTCCAAACAAGACTTTCAAACGCTTGCTACACAGGGCTTCCGCGTTCTTCCCGTAGTAAGAAGGCTTCTTGGTGATGCGCTAACTCCAGTGGGTTTTTATGAGCGTCTTGCAGGTGGGCGAAGTGGAACCTTTATATTAGAAACCGCTGAACATAGTGGTTCGTGGAATAGATATTCCTTCATCGGGGTGAATTCTATAGCCCAGCTTCGTTCGGATCATGGGCGTGCAAACTGGCTTGGACATGTTCCTACCGGTATACCCGATCAGGGCGATGTGATGGAGGTTGCACACCAAGCTCTCAAGGTGTTGAAAGCCCCTGACGTTCAAGGATTGCCTAGTCTGACAAGTGGTCTTGTGGGCACAGTTGGATGGGATGCCATTAGACATTGGGAACCAACTCTTCGGGCCGAAGCCCCCGATGAAACAGGGCAGCCTGAGTTGGCACTGGCCTTGGCGACTGATATTGCGGTAGTGGATCATATGGACGGATCGCTATGGCTGATAGCTAATGCAGTCAACGTTGATAACCAACCCACAAAAGTTGAAGAAGCTTACGACGAAGCAATACGTAGACTTGACGCGATGCAACGAGACGCTTCCAAAAATGTCAGTGGCAAGTCAGGTGTCAATGTATTAGATAGCGATATCAGCAGGCCTGATTTAAGATTCCGAACTGCTAAAAATGATTATGAAGGTGCAGTGCAGGCCGCCAAGCGTCACATTGTGGATGGTGATGTGTTTCAGGTAGTGATTTCGCAACGGCTGGATCTTGATTCTCCATCAGATCCTTTTGATGTATATCGAGTGTTGCGTACCCTGAATCCAAGTCCGTATATGTATTTCTTTGCTTTGACTGATGTTGAAGGCCGTGATTTTAATGTTATTGGCTCCAGTCCAGAAACTTTGATTAAGGTTGAACGCGGTCATGCTATGACTTTCCCTATTGCAGGTTCACGTCCCCGCGGTGCAACTCCCGAAGAGGATGAAAGACTGGCAAAAGAGCTCCTTGAAGATCCAAAGGAGCGAAGCGAACACATTATGCTGGTGGATTTGTCGAGAAATGACTTGTCTCGTGTGTGTATCCCGCGTTCGGTTGAAGTGGTGTCACTCATGGATATTAAACGATTCAGCCATATTATGCATATTGCATCTACGGTGACAGGGCAAGTCATTCCTGAGCTGAGTACTTTTGACGTTTTTAAATCAGCTTTTCCGGCGGGTACATTGAGTGGAGCTCCTAAACCTCGAGCAGTTGAGATTATTGATGAAATTGAAGATGCAGACCGCGGTATTTACGGGGGTACAGTCGGCTATTTTGACTTCTCTGGCAATATGGATATGGCCATTGCGATTCGTACAGCATTCTTACGCGATCATCAGGCGAGTGTGCAGGCGGGAGCAGGAATTGTTCTTGATTCTGTTCCTGAAACAGAATGGCAAGAAACCCGCAATAAGGCTGAGGCATCGGTAGAAGCGATTCAGATTGCGGCACAACTTGCCGAAGCATGAGCATAAGTGCCCTAAAATAGGCCAAATCAGGCTTTAGCAGATAGTCTGTGGCTAACAAAGCTGTAGGTAAACATCTTGATGTGAAGCAACTGGAGGTACCACATCGGTTGTTTGCAATTAGGTTGAGATTTATATATACGACAAGGAGCAATATGTCAGTACTCGATGACTTGGTGGCAGGAGCTTTGCAAGACCAGCGTCAACGTGAAGAGCACGTTTCGTTGGACGCATTGAAGCACCAGGTAAAAGAGCAATGGCATAGCCCACGTCCAGTTCTTGACATACTCAAATCCGAGAATTCGGTACCAGTTATTGCAGAGATTAAGCGAGCTTCGCCATCTAAAGGTCATCTCAACGATATTCCTGATCCAGCTGGGTTGGCACAGGAATATGAACGTGGCGGAGCAAGCGTAATTTCGGTGTTGACCGAGAATCGCCGCTTTCTGGGTTCCTTTCAGGATTTAGATGCTGTTAGAGCAGCAGTGGATATTCCTGTTCTGAATAAAGATTTTATTGTCACTGATTACCAAATTTGGGAAGCCAAAGCACACGATGCCGATTTGGTATTGCTGATTGTTGCAGCACTAGATGATCATCAATTGAAACATCTGCTGGAGCTAGCAGATGAGTTAGAGCTAATTCCTCTGGTTGAAACGCATACTGCAGAAGAAATTCAACGTGCGATTGCAGCAGGGGCCAAACTCATTGGTATCAATGCAAGAAATCTCAAGGATTTACATGTCGATGTGCGCAAATATGCGGAACTTGCTGCAGACTTACCAGATGATGTAGTTCGAGTAGCGGAATCTGGTGTGTTTGGAAGCGTCGAGTTAGAAGATTATGCACGTGCCGGAGCGGATGCTGTGCTGGTCGGAGAAGGCGTTGCCACGGCGGAAGATCATACCGCTGCTGTGCGTCGATTGGTGGAGTGCGGAGAAAGGGTAAAAATGTCGGAACAGCGGCCTTTGGAGACGCATCAAGGACCTTATTTTGGCCAATATGGCGGCAGATTTGTCCCTGAGGCTCTTATCGGTGCTCTCGACGAACTTGAACGTGTATATAACGAAGCTAAACAGGATCCAGAGTTCCAAGCAGAGCTGAAGCGCTTGAATAAGCATTATGTAGGTCGACCATCGTGCTTGACGCCTGCCCCGCGATTTGCGCAACGGGTAAGCAAAGCAGTCGGTGCTGAGGTGGAAGTTTTTCTCAAACGTGAAGATTTAAATCACACGGGTGCTCATAAAATCAATAATGCACTTGGACAAGCGTTGTTGGTGAAGCGAATGGGAAAAACTCGTGTTATTGCTGAAACCGGTGCTGGCCAGCACGGTGTGGCAACTGCTACGGTTTGTGCCTTGCTTGGCTTGAAATGCCGTATTTATATGGGACAGATTGATGCACGTCGCCAAGCATTGAATGTTGCTCGTATGCGTCTGCTCGGAGCCGAGGTAGTTGAGGTTACTCAGGGTACCAAGATTTTAAAAGATGCTATCAATGAGGCCCTGCGTGATTGGGTTACTAATGTTGAAGATACACACTACCTGTTGGGGACGGTTGCTGGACCTCACCCATTCCCATCAATGGTGAGAGACTTCCAGAAGATTATTGGTGAAGAGGCTAAAGAACAGCTTAAGACTGACTATGGCATTGATCATCCGGATGCCGTTGTGGCGTGTGTAGGCGGAGGTTCCAACGCAATCGGCGTAATGAACGCCTTCCTAGATGATGATCGCGTAGAGCTATATGCCTATGAGGCTGGCGGGCATGGACCACAAACACCAGATCATGCCATTCGACTGACAGAAGGAACAGGGCAGCTTGGTGTATTCCAAGGTGCGAAATCCTATCTATTGGAAACCAGTGAGGGACAGACTTTGGACACATACTCTATCTCAGCTGGACTTGATTATGCTTCCGTTGGGCCAGAGCATGCTTGGCTCAAAGATATTGGACGCGTCCATTACGACTATGCAACAGATGATGAAGCGATGTCAGCGTTCGCTGATTTATGCCAGAGTGAAGGGATCATTCCTGCGTTGGAATCATCTCATGGCTTAGCAGGAGCGTACAAAGCAGCTAAAGATCTAGTCGCTAAGGGTGTGCAGAAGCCTGTGATTCTGGTAAACGTTTCCGGTAGAGGAGACAAGGACGTTGCAACGGCAGGTAAGTGGTTCGGGTATCTGACCGAAGAACAGAGTAAGGCACTGGAAGCTAACGGCGCTCATGGCAATAGTGTGGATGGAGAGTGAAGCAATGACAGATAACAGATCACTTCCTGCAGATGGACAACCATTGGGATTCAAACATGCGACAAGCCCAGTCAGTAGTTTGCTCGATGATTTTTCAGAACGCAATCAGGCAGCTTTTATCGGTTATTTGCCTTATGGTTTTCCTAATCCACAGCTCTCTCTAGATGCATTTCGTACCATTGTTGAGCATGGGGTCGATGTGGTTGAGATTGGATTGCCATATTCTGATCCAGTAATGGATGGTCCAGTTATTCAGGCAGCGTCTCAGATTGCTTTGCAGCATGGAGAGAAAATTGCTGAAGTATTTAATGCTGTCGAAACAGTGGCTGAAGCAGGCGGAGTGCCACTGATTATGAGCTACTGGAACCTTATATTTCATTATGGTGTCGAACGCTTTGCGCGCGATTTTTCGAACGCTGGTGGTGCCGGTCTCATCACGCCTGATTTAATTCCAGACGAAGCAGGGGATTGGATCGAAGCTTCAGACCGTTATGGATTGGATCGTATCTTCCTAGCGTCACCCGACTCAACAGGCGAACGTCTATCTGTGGTCGCACAGCATTCTCGAGGCTTTGTGTATGCTGCTTCTCGTATGGGTGTTACCGGTGAACGCAGTAGCATCACATCCTCTCCTGAGTTGTTGGTGCAACGAATCCGCCAAGCAGGAGCTCAACATGTTTGCGTGGGAATCGGTGTTTCCACACCAGAACAAGGTGCGAAAGTCGCAAGTTATGCCGACGGTGTGATTGTTGGGTCAGCTCTGGTTCACACCATGTTGGACAACAAGGGTGAAGCTCGTGAAGCATCGCAAGGACTGCCCGCACTTGCAAAAATGACTGAGGAACTTGCCCAAGGCATACACCAAGCGAGGCACTAGCTTGGTGTATGCAGCCGGTGTCCAGCACCGGCAAGCTGAAATCTTGTCGCACATTAGCCTTGTGGATTTGATACTGAAATCCATGTGAATATCGAGGAACTATGACACTTGCATACATCCCTTCGCCCTCAATCTCTCAGTTTTCGATTGGGCCAGTTACTATCCACTTCTATGCGATTACTATGCTCTTGGCAATTGCAGCAGCCATTTGGATGTCATCTGTACGCTGGAAAAGACTGGGAGGAACAACTGACCAAATCTTTGACATAGCGTTGTGCGCAGTTCCTGCAGGGATTATCGGTGCGCGTTTGTATCACGTGATCACTACACCAGAGCGTTTTTTCGGTTCGACTGGTAATTGGGTTGATATTTTCAAGATTTGGCAGGGAGGTTTAGGTATTTGGGGGGCTGTACTTCTTGGTGCTCTTGCAGCGTGGGCATGGTGCAGGCATCGTCATTATCCTGCTGCACTCTTGTGCGACACGATAGCCCCCGCTCTGCTCGTTGCTCAGGCAATTGGAAGACTAGGCAACTGGTTTAATCAAGAGTTGTACGGAGCTCCTACAACACTCCCATGGGGTTTGAAACTCAATACCAGCGGAACATCAATTGGTTCAACTGAACAGTGCTACGACGGAAGTTCATGCCCAACAGGAACACTATTCCAACCGACATTCCTCTATGAAATGATTTGGAATCTTATTGGTGCTGCACTGCTGATTTGGATTGGGCGTAAAGCTGTTCGAAGTCTTAAAGCAGGAGCGCTATTCACGTTGTATATCATCTGGTATACCGCTGGGAGGACATGGATTGAATCTTTACGCATTGATTTTGCGCATGAATTCCTTGGTGTACGTGTGAATGTCTGGGTTTCGATGGCAGTGTTTGTACTTGGCGTTATGGCCTTCGTTGTGGTGATGAATCGTGGCAAGTCAACTGCCCTGCTTGCTGAAAAGCTTCGCACAATAACTGAGATTGAAGAACGTCAGCTTCAAGAGTCTGAACACTCTACAGACATGCAATCAGATAACTCATTAGAGCCTGCTTCTCAACCGTCAAGCGCTGATGGCAGTGATACAGGTATCGAGACTCTAGATGAGACCACAACCCAGCACACATCATCCCAAGACGAGAAGTAGTGTCTCGTCTCTCGCACTCCCTAGAATGGAAGATATGCAGATTCAAATAGCTCCGAGTATTCTGTCCGCGGATTTCGTCAATCTAGAAAGAGATTTGCAAGCCATCTCAAATGCGGACATGGTTCACGTCGATGTCATGGACCACCATTTTGTTCCAAATCTCACACTTGGTGAACCTATAGTCAAGCGAATTTGTGAGGTTACAGATCTTCCTGTTGACGTGCATCTGATGATTGAAGACCCAGATCGTTGGGCACCAGAATTTGCGAAATTGGGAGCTTCATCAGTGACCTTTCACATGGGTGCTACTCACGCTCCTGTTCGGCTGGCTCGTCAGCTGAGAGATATGGGAGTTAAAGCCTGTTTCGCTGTTCGTCCGGCGGAATCTGTTGAAGCCATTTTCGATATTCTTGACGAATTCGACATGATACTCATCATGACGGTAGAGCCTGGTTTTGGCGGCCAAAAGTTCCTTGCAAATCAGATGAATAAGACTCGGCGACTGCGCGATGAAATAACCCGCAGGGGTTTACAAACTCACATACAAGTTGACGGGGGAGTGAACTCCTCAACAGCTCAAGTTGTTGCTCAGGCCGGTGCTGACGTGTTGGTAGCAGGCTCCGCAGTGTACGGTGCTGAAAATCCAGCTGAAGCAATAGATTACATTAGGACGCAGGCACAGGAGTATTTCCGTGCATGAGACGGAACAAGGGAATAGTATGAAGACATTCGACTCACTGTTTGCAGAGCTCTCAGAAAAGGCTAACAGCAAGACAGCAGGCTCACTAACTGTTGATGAGCTCAGCAAAGGCACACATTTTATTGGAAAGAAAATAGTTGAAGAGGCCGGAGAAACCTGGATTGCTGCTGAGTATGAAGGTGCTGACCGTACAGCAGAAGAAATGAGCCAGTTATTATATCATCTCCAGGTCATGATGATTGACCGAGGTATTAGTCTCGAGGATGTATACCGATATCTGTGATTGATACATCCATCTACTGAGGAGAAGAGATGTTAAGAATCGCTGTGCCTAATAAAGGCATGCTTTCTGAACCAGCATGGAATATGCTTTCCGAGGCTGGATACCGTCTACGGAGCAACCCAAGACAACTGGTCGTCGAAGATACTGACAACGATATTGAGCTGTTTTATCTGCGTCCAATTGATATAGCAGTGTATGTCGGAAGAGGAACAGTTGATGTCGGTGTAACCGGAAGAGATTTGTTGCTCAATTCAGGGACCAAAGCGGTTGAGCATTTGCAGCTAGGTTTTGGAGCTTCAACCTTCCGTTTTGCTGCTCCTAATGATTCTGATATCAAAGAATTGAAAGATATCGACGGTAAACGCGTGGCGAGTTCCTTTGACAAACTCGTTGATGATTATCTTAAATCTCATGGCATCTCTGCTGACATCATTCATTTGGATGGTGCAGTTGAATCGTCAGTTCACTTGGGTGTAGCTGACCTCATTGCTGATGTTGTGTCAACTGGGACTACTTTGAGAAATGCTGGTTTGCGTATCTTTGGTGATCCGATTTTGCATTCAGAGGCAATTTTGATCAGATCCCCACGTATGTCAACTGAGGATGACAGACTCACTGTTCTTAGTCGCCGACTTCAAGGAGTTCTGACAGCTCAGCGTTATGTATTGATGGATTACGACATTCCAGTGGACAAGGTCGCCATTGCTGTAGGTGTTACTCCAGGTTTTGAATCTCCAACAGTGTCATCCTTACACGATAAGCAGTGGGCCGCTGTGCGCGCTATGGTGCCTAAGCAAGAGGTGAATAACCTCATGGACCGACTCTATGACATTGGTGCAAGGGCAATCATTGTTACTGCACTCCAGGCATCGAGAATGTGAGAATATGCATACGCCGGAAACAAGCACAGACAACGAGTACAGTCCTGAACCGAAGAATGTGTTGTGGACTATTCCCAATGCGATTAGTGTGTTGCGAATTCTCACCATTCCAGTAATTGCGGTATTGGTGTCACAACGTCATCTCATGATTTCTTTGGTACTGATAGTGCTCTCTGCTGCATCCGATGGCGTTGACGGTTTTATTGCCAGAAGATTCAACCAAGTGAGTCGAGTGGGTCAGATACTTGATCCTATCGCTGACAGACTGTTGATTTTGTGCACGATTGTAGCGCTAGGTTTTGCGCATATTCTGCCGTGGTGGTTGCTTACTGTGGTTGGCTTGCGTGATTTGGTTATGGGCATCCTCATACTCATTTTGGCGCAGCATGGTTATGGGCCACTTCCAGTGCATTATGCAGGCAAGACTGGAACGGCGATGTTAATGCTCGCAATTCCTGCGCTTATACTTGCCGATTTCCAAGAAACGCATTTCTTCGGCATCTTGCATCTCATTGCTATGGCAGCAGTAATTTGGGGCGTGGTTCTGTATTGGTTTGCTGGGGTGTTATATATCATTCAAGGTGTCAGACTAATCAAGGATGATTCTTTGCATGAATGAGGAATTTCCATTACCGCTATCCTTCGAGGTATCTCCTGACAGGGTACCGGTTCACAGGCGCGCGGTGTTTTCGAATTCTGTCTATTCTATTGTCCAAAATACCGTTGGTAATGAGTCGAAGGACCCTCTTACAGGTAATATTCGTAGGCGCAAACTCGCTGATGAATCGTTGCGTTTGATTGATGATCTGACCAACAGACCTATGGATCCTATGTTTGAAGATGCTTTGTTGACTCCAAATGGTCATCGTTCACGATTCTCTGTATGGTCAGGTCGAATAATCGTGTTTCTGATTTCCCTCGCTGTTGGCTTTGCTGGCTGTTTGATTATTAAGGATCTTCATCAGGACACTAGGCAGAAGGTTCGTGAAGAATTAATTGCTCAAATTCAATCAGCGTCTTCCCGTTCGGATGTGCTGTCAAACAGTGTTGATGATCTGCGCGCACAAATAGACAAGCTTTCAACAGAAGTAGGTGGCAGTGGTCAAAGTGCTGTTGTCAGCAGAGAGAATATTCTCAACGGCAGCACATCGGTTGAAGGACCTGGGATTACGGTGACCCTAACTGATCCGCTTGCTGCTGCGGACGATGGTGACGATTCGAGCGTTACAGGGCAGTCGGATACTTCTCATATACGAATTGTTTCGGACACAGATTTGCAGACCTTCGTTTCTAAGCTTTGGGCTGCTGGTGCAGAGGCAATAGCCATTAACGGAAACCGGGTTGGCGTGCAAACGTCAGTACGGACCGCGGGATCAACAATTTTGGTGGGTGTAGAGTCGGTTCAAAGCCCGTATACGATTGAGGCTATAGGCAATCGCGATGTGCTTAAGAAAGCTATGAGCTCGGATACTGAGGGGGATTTGTTCTCGACGCTGAAACAGGCCGGAATTTATCCTCAGGTATCTAGCAAGGATTCTATTACCATGGATGCAGCAGGTTCTCCAGATCTGTCCTACGCCAAAAGAGAGGAATAGGTATGGCAGCAGTTCTTGGTCTGATAGTAGGTGTCGTGGGAGGAATATTTCTCCAACCGGATATCCCTATTGTGCTACAGCCATATCTTCCCATCATGGTGGTTGCAGCGCTGGATGCGTTGCTAGGCGCAGCGCGTTCCTTTTTTGAGAGAAGTTTTTCTGACAAAGTATTCGTTATATCGTTCTTGTCGAATGTGATTACGGCAACCTTGTTGGTGCTCTTGGGCAATCAGCTTGGTGTCGGTTCGCAACTACAAACTGCAGTTATTGTGGTGTTGGGAATCAGAATCTTCTCGAACGTGTCTTCGATACGTAGATTTATCTTTAGAGGATAGTGGTCTTATGACAGAGCACAGCGCACCTCATGAAGAAGAGAGTCCTCACGGCAATGCTGAGCAGCATCAGAACTCTCAGAGATTTGACGATGCAGAATACCGTGGTGAGGCAAGGTCACGTCGCGATAGGCGTCGTAGACATCACAGCAGCGACAATACCGACACTGGTTCGTTTCCGATGGTGCGTAAACGTCCTTCACGTTCGGCCAGTGTGAATGCCAAACGAGCGAGAATTGTTACCAGTGTTTTAGTGGGTTTGTTATGCGCTTTGCTGGGTTTTGGGTATGTAGTTCAAGTTCGCAATACATCATCTTCATATGAGTCCTTAAGTGAGGATGAGCTTGTGCGCGTGCTCGATGAGACCAGCACACAAGTGGATAAGCTTGAACAACGGCGTAATGAACTTAATCGACAGCTCACGTCAATTCAATCAGCTGCTGACAAACAGAAGGAAGCGGAAAAGATAGCGCAACAGAATGCCCAAACCAGTGGGATTCTTTCCGGCAGGCTTCCAGCTGAGGGGAAGGGCGTTACTATTAGCGTGTCCCAGCGTGATAAGCATGTCGATGCGGCGACGATGTTTACTCTTATCGAGGAGCTGCGCAATGCTGGTGCGGAGGTTATATCCTTCAATTCAGCACGTGTAGTGACCTCCACATATATCAAAGATACAAAAAATGGTTTGATTGTTGATGGGAATCAGTTCTCTAGTCCATATACGATTAAAGCAATCGGTAACCCTTCAGATTTGCAAAATGCTATTCAAATAGCTGGGGGAGTGGGCTCAAGGTTGAAGGTCACTTTTAACGCAAGTGTGAATGTTGTACAGACAGATAGTGTCAAAATTGACGAGGTTCGACAGCCTCAGCAATATCAATATGCAAGAACGGTAGAATAACAATTATGACTGATCCGATTCCAACAGCTGGCGAAACAACCATCATTGGTATGCCAGCATTGCATATACCCGTAGTGACTACTGCAGACCGTCCTTTGTCACAGGATGACCTTGAAACTATAGCTAAGCTTTCCGAAGGTACAGCTTTATTGATTTCTACCCGTGGCGCTGTTTCAGGTTCACGCTATCTCCTCGACGAGGATGAGGTAACGGTAGGCAGAGATCCCAATGCTGACATTTTGCTTGATGACTCAACTGTTTCAAGGGCTCATGCTCTGTTCAGAAGAGTACAAAATAATTTCCATGTAATTGATGCTGGAAGTTTGAATGGAACTTATGTTAACCGTGAGCGTGTAGATGATGCTCTTCTACACAATGGCGATGAAATTATGGTCGGAAAATTCCGACTAGTTTTCTTCACGAAATCCGCTGTTGTATCTTCCAACTGATTCACAAGGCCGCGCTAGACTGAAACTACTTTGAAGAATTGCATGTACAAGAGTTGTTGAAGCATGCAATGGGGTTCGGTATTGGAGAGGCTAATCGATGACAGCAGCACAGCACACGCAGCAAGATAACGATAACTCATATTTACAGCTATATGTTCCCTTGGAGGAACGTAGTGATCTTGGTGCCGAACATGCTGTCCAGGGTGAGTTGTTTGGCCTCGCAGAAGAATCTGACGGTGTTGTGCGTGGATACAGGGGGACTGTTGCATCCCAGGTTGCTGGTATTACTTACCGACAATTGGATTATTGGGCACGTAAGCAGATTGTGGAACCCTCAATTAATCCCTCTCATGGTTCAGGTTCACGCAGACTGTATTCATTCAAAGATATCGTTATTCTCGCAGTTTCGAAGAAGCTTCTCGATGCCGGCGTTAATCTTCAAAATGTCACTACAGCTATTGGGTATTTGCTCAACAAGGATTCGGAGCAGCTCGAAAGCGTAACCATCATGTGTGATGGTTCAGACGTCCGTGAGTGCACTGATGTTGAGCAGATTTCTGCAATGATGAGTACCGGCAAAGCAGTTTTTGCTGTTTCTGTCGGATCTTTGTGGCATCAGATGGAACGATCGCTTCAGGACGAAGATTGTGTTGAAATACGCCGTGGGACAAACAGCAAACCAGCTGGTCGGCCGATTGATGAACTGACTGCATTACGTATGCGGCGTCATCTAGAAGAGCAACGCTCCGAGCGCGAAAGAGCGTAACCAAGGAACAAGTTACTCATTTCGCAAATTATGTGTGTGTATCGCGTGTGGTTATGTCAGCAAGGTATTTGTCTTGCGATATAACCACACGGCGTTATGTGGAATGGTGCTGTGTATCGCGTGTGGTTATGTCAGCAAGTTGGTGTTCCTTGCGATATAACCACACGGCGTTATGTCAGATGGAATCTGACATAACGTACATTATCGGCTTACTTCAAATCTTCTCTATAAACAAACGGCACAGCGAATATTATGTATTTCACTGTGCCGCTCGTGTTAAACGATCTTTTTAGTGTGTGACAAAGTATTTTTTCACAGTCGATTCTAGTTGATCAACGTGAGAGATAATCTCGTATGCACCGTGCTGTTTGAGTTCGCCTTGTTCTGCGTAGCCCCAGGCGCACCCAAGTGCATCGAGTCCAACAGCAATTGCTCCGTCGACATCCGTCCAACGATCGCCGACCATCACAGCAACATCTCCGTTGGCATGGTTGAATTCAAGATGCTCGAAGGCATACCGTATTACTTGATCTTTGTTGATGCGGCTGTTGTCTCTGCTGGCTCCATAAATGCCGTCAACCATGTGATCTATGCCAAAGTGTTTGCACACTGGTAAGGCTTGATATTCTGGTTTACATGTTGCGACGGCTAGCTCGTATCCTGCTTTGCGCAGGAGTTCAAGCTGCTGAGGAATTCCTTGGTACAGAGAATTAACCAAGCATCCAGGTACAAGATGCTTATTATCTAAGGGGTCCGCAAAGAAGTCGATTTCTGAATAGTACCGGCGGTAGAGTGTAACAGCTTTCTGCAGTGTTTCACCTTGGAGTCCATTACGATGAAGTGACTCACTGATTGCTGGTCCTATAAAGCGGTTGAGCTCTTGTTCGTCTGGAATGGGTTGGTGTAAATCGCTAAGTGTCTGTTTAACTGATGCGATGATGCCAGGGGCGGATTCAGTTAATGTACCGTCTAAGTCGAGCAATACCACTTGTCGTGCTGAATCTGTCATTGTTCTAATCCCCCTGCATCCAGTCTCTTGTGATGTGACAAATGGCGTTATGCCGTAGTCTTATTCGTAATCAGGAATCCAACCATCGTGATGCATTTTGAGACGCTTTTCTAGCAGCGTGGTGAGCTCTTCTTCGCTGCGGCGCTCAAGTAGCATATCCCAGTGTGTTCTTGTTGGCTTAGAAATCTCATCAGCTTCAGCGTCGTGCTCACCTTCGCGCTTGGCGATGGTGCCACAACGGCATTCCCACTCGTCAGGTATTTCGGCTCCTTCAGCGAATGGAAGAATCGTTCTATGTCCTTTAGGACATATGTACGCAACGTCCATACGCGCTGCAAAATCGACGTTATCGTCGGATTCCAATGATTTTGCACCGATACTCATACCACGCAAACTGCGCTCGGCCATACTGCCTCCTCAAATTGTACTTATCCAAACTACAAAACAGCTGGGACGTCAAGTTTATTCCTTGGCATCAAGAACCTTTATATTTCTGCTAATAACACGAATACATACGCCACATGAAGATTAGTCAACACCAGAATATGCAACAATCCCGCGGTTAATCAGGTCTGCAGAGACAACAGCGGTATGGGATAATTCGCTATTACTCTCTGGTAGATATGCACCGACTTGGGCAATCTGACTGAGGATGTCTGCGAGTCGTTTAGCGTTTCTGACAAAGTCTCCACCTGTCATCTCCCGATCTTGCAGAATTGAGGAAAGTTCCTCTCCCCCTGCCCATTGATACATAATGTCGCAGATACCAAAGTCTAGGCTTTGAGAAGGTTCAAGACCATTGTCCTCACAGAGCGTGTTGACCTGCGCCCAGATTCGAGTCATTGCTTCGACACTATGCATGAGGACACCTTCTGGGCCTCCAGGATATTGTCGTGGTGCACCGCCTTCGCCTCTACGTGATTCATAAACCATTGATGACAGCACAGCGGCTAATTCTTGTGGATCCAGCTCACGTAAGGTGTCACTCAGCAGAATCTGTGCAAGAATCAAGTCTTGTTCGCTATAAATGCGTCGCAGCAATTGTCCGCGAACTGTTAGCAGAAAATCCACGGTCTGCGAGGGTGAAGTCGTGGGTGTGGAAACAGATGATTGTTGCTTTTGAGTCAAGTAACCAAGCTCTTGCAAGATTCCGCAAATTTTGTCGAAGCGACGTGCCACAGAACCTGTACGAGAATCGAAGCGTCTGCTGATACGATCAAGCTCTCGTTGTTCTCTGGCCCAGCGGTGTCCCCATTTCAGGTGTGTTTGTAAATCTGGGCATGAGCGACAAGGATGTTCCTTTTCCTGCTCTTTTAACGTGGCAATTCGTTTATCAAGCTGTTGGAAAGCGCGGCTTCGTTCTTGCTGACTTGAAAATAGCTGGTGTTTAAGCTCGCGACGCCCATTTTTCTGGGCATCTGAGAGTTGCATACGTAGTGTCATGAACTCTTTGAAATCGCCGTATTCACATTTGAAAGCATCTTCGTAGCCTTGTAGTGCTGCACGTAACGTGTTCATCTCAGATTCAAGCTGCCAAGCAGATTCATTAGCTTCCCATTGAGCGAATGAATGATCCAAAGTAATTCTTGAACTTTCGTAGTCACTGGTATTTAAGAGGTTGACAGCCATATTGAAGGTAGGTTTGAAGCTTGAGTGTAAGGGATACACTCGTTTGCTAGACAGTGCAGCAGCTGTAGAAGGCACAAACCCTTTATGGTCAACTACTACAGCATGCCCTAAGGTATCGATGCCTCGTCTTCCAGCACGTCCGGTGAGTTGGGTGAACTCCCCCGGGGTTAGTGCTACATGGCCTGTTCCGTCAAATTTCTCTAACTTTTCTACTACCACGGAACGTGCTGGCATATTTATACCGAGAGCTAGAGTTTCGGTGGCAAAGACAACCTTGATTAATCCTTCATCGAACAGTCGTTCGACAATATGACGAAACAGTGCCACCATTCCTGCGTGGTGTGATGCAAAGCCTTCTTCGAGAGCAAATCGGAATCTACTGAAATGCAACGCTTTCAAGTCATCACGACTGAGCTGCCCATCAACCATTTCATCGACTATTCGCCTGATTTTTCTGGCTTCGTTATCGCTGGTGAGTTCTAATCCTGCATTCAAGCATTGTTCAACTGCCTGATCGCAACCATTCCTAGAGAATATGAAGTAAATGCCCGGAAGCATACCAAAATAATCGAGCTCATCTACTACTGCCCAGCGTCTGGGAACATGGCGGTCTACACCACTACGCGGAGATGCGGTATGTGGATGACGAGATTGGAATCGTGAGCGTTTCCTCGGATTTTCTCGTCTGTGTGCATTGCGATCCATTTGTTCAAGACGATTGACAAGTTCAGGGTTGAGCTTAAGCGTCGATTGCTGAGCTGCATTTCTTCTATATAAATCGAAAAGTTCAGGTTCATCTGAGTCGCCAGCTTGCACTATTACATGTTGCTCAAGAGGTACTGGTCTGCGCTCAGAGACAATTAATGTCGTTGTCCCGCGAACAGATTCAATCCATGAAGAAAAATCTTCGACATTAGAAACAGTGGCGGATAGGCCAATAATTCGTACAGATTGAGGAAGATGAATGATCACTTCTTCCCAGACGGGACCTCGATATCGATCTGCCAGAAAATGGACCTCATCCAGCACCACATAGCGTAGCGCGTGAAGAGTGGATGATTGTTCATAGAGCATATTGCGAAGGACTTCGGTAGTCATGACAACGATATCTGCCTCAGAATTAATTGAGGTGTCCCCCGTGAGTAATCCGACTCTATGCTCACCAAAAACTTCAACTAGGTCATGGTATTTCTGGTTGCTTAAAGCTTTTATAGGTGTGGTATAAAATGCTTTAACATTGCGCTCCTGCGCCAGAAATACAGCAAAATCCGCAATCACAGTTTTGCCTGCACCTGTAGGAGCAGCGACAAGCACGTTATTACCGTCTTCGAGCGCATTCATGGCTTGGAGTTGAAAATCATCCAAGGCGAAAGGCAAAGTCTGTGTGAAACGGAAGGCGGCACTCTTCATATGTGCTTGTCGTTGCCGCGCTGCTGCATAGCGTTGCGAAGGACTGAGCTGATGTTGATCGGATGCGGCGTCGTTATGGTGATTACTCATAGTGAAGTTATTGCCCCGCTGAAATGTTCTAGCATATGCGCTGCCTCACAAGACTTATGCATATTACTGACTCTGGTGGTATCGCGATCGATGAAAATTACCGAAGTTATAGAGATCTTAATCGTTGAAATGCTTCCACCGTTCCCAGCGCCGCATATGTGCGATTCGCTTATTTGTTTTACGTTCCACAACCCGTGAATGCGCTTCTGCATAGCGTTCTGTGGCCACTTCTAAAGGTTGTGTGAACAGTGGAGCTTCATGAATACCTGTGTTGTCACTGGGTGAAAGATTTAGAGCAGAAAGCTTCTCCCCCGCTGCCGCACCTACATCTGAAACCTTAGCTAATGCTCGCAAAGCGTGAGTAATAACGTACCATATCCCGATTCCTAATATCACGAACATAGCTATGGTGATCACCAACCAGATCCACCAAGGCATAGTGTCTCCTTTTTAATCGTCGACCAGGGTAACTTCCTGCTCAAGGCTCAACTCTCTTCGTGCTCGAGCAAGAATCATCGTTCGCAATGTGCCAGGCGCAACTGCCACGATGTGACGTGCGTGAGAGATGCAGAAAGCAACAAACCAAGAATCTGACGATACGGTGAGATGAACCTTTTCACCGTTGCCATGTGCTTCAGTACGTGCTCCTGGTAAAGATTCAGTAAATGGCAAATCGGGCTTATCCGTAATGAACATGGCCGCTGTTCCATTGTCGAAACTCCATTTGCGCAGTTCACTAATCGGAGCATCGGGGAACTCAACTTTGTGCAATGGCGTAACCAGTTCAGCACGCTCGATTCGAGCAAGTCTGAGCATCTGCCAAGCATCGGTCGTTGAAGAGCTTTTGCTGTTGCCATTGAGCGGCACTACGCCATTAACATCTGGTTCTGTTCGCTGACTCTCGCTAATAGCATCGCCAATATTGGTCCAAACAGCGGCGTAATACACGCCCTCATCAACATAAATTTTTGCAGGAGCTACAATCTTGCGGCGAGTTCTTCCTGCTCCATCGGTGTATTCCATATCAAGGAGTGAAGCAGTATCGATTGCACGCTTAACTACGGTGAAGCTCGTTGGCTCCATCTCATAACCAGTCAGGCTGAGCCATGGTGTTTCACCAGGTTCAACATGTTGCCTGAGACGCTTATATAAGGAATCAGCCTGTGCTCGAGACTCATCTGGAAGCAATGGTGAATGAGCTAGGTAGCTTACAGATGCGGTGATAAGACTCAGATACTGTGGAGAAACACCAGCAAGTCGCTCCAGACCGAGCGAATTAGTAGCGGAAACAATATTCTCAGTGTCTAGAAGCGACCAATCGATGTCAAAGAATTGACTTCCGGCCATTTCCCCGTCATCAGAAACAGTCGTCAGTGTATTAATGTCTTTGTGAATCACATTGATAGCGCGCTTGAGTTCGTCGTCGCTACGAGTCTTCCCCACGAAACGCTCAGCCAATTCCGCCAAAGAGAACTCTTCACCCAAATGGGCGGATAAGAACAGCATCAGTCGCAGACGACGGTCAACTTCAGAACCAGTTTGGAATGATGCGTTGGCTCGCTGTGCAAGATTATCCTCATTCTCGGTGACGTCGTGGTCAGGAGTTTGGTCACGGTCACTCATTACCAAGGGTTGCTCTTGGTCATCAAAACCAGTGTGAGAAGCTTCCTCGAATTTTGTGGCTGCCACAAGTCTACGGTGGAAGGCATCAGCAGCTTCACGCGGGCTAATAATCGTTGAACCAGGATGTTCTAGCACGAACATTGCTAGATCGTCAGAATCCGTATAAGCAACATTAATATGTTCACCATCAACATCCACAGTTGCCGCAAAACGACGAGAGTCAATGACTCTTTGTAAAGCATCTGGAATGGTTTGTGTACCTAGCCCGGGAGCTATAGAGTCCAGTCCTAGTCCAGGAATAGGAATTTGTGGAACTCTAGGCGTTGTGCGTGAGCTCTGATGTACTTGTTGCTCAGCTGTCTGAGACATGGAAATAGATCGAGCTAGATAATTTGCTGCAGCAAGAACTGGTAAATCATCAAGATCGAAGCGGAGCCTGACTCTGGGTTCATCACCGAGCTGCAAACGGTATGAAGCAAAATCCTGTCCCTCTGATTTTGAAGAGTATTCAGGTTGTCTCGATTCAATGGCAATTCCCATTGCAGCAAGCTTGGCTCTATCGCGTTGGAATTGTTTTGCAAAAGCCGCCTTTGCAGCTTGATCTGCTAATTCCCCATAAGAATCCGCATAAGCTTTTACTCGTTGCGCTATCTGACGAGAGGTAAGCCATTGGGGAAAAGCGGAAGACAACACTGCAAGAACATCCAATTCATGTTTTCCCCACTTATCGGAGAACCGTCGCCTGCCATTCGTTCCCTCTGCCATTAGTCCTCGCGTATCACTAAAATCCCAAGTTAACAGTGCGTAATGCTGCGCACCCTATCTATGATAGATGCTTTTTGCCGCTTTGACTGCATATTTACTGAATATTCGAGCCATTTTCTTGTGCGGCTGAACGAGTCTACAACCATTCATCGGGCTCAACACCCTGTGGTCCCACAAACTCACCATTAGGCACATAAGACGGGTGCCCCAAATCTTCCAGTACTGCATCGCCAAACATGGAAACATTCTGTCCAAAAGTCCAGTCACCTTTGATCGTGACAGAATTTGCTGCTGCTAGCGAAGGAACCGAATATGGGAACCGCTCATTGAAATCATTAATGTTTTTGTAATATCGTTCGTCGAGTTCAACATTCGGGAAGATATAGTTTCCATCCTCCATCTCGAAGGAGTCTGTGAGATGGAATCTGTCAGAGCGCATGATGAGAAGATCGTCAGTGGTTTTCACTGGAAGGAATCGCATACGATCAACCTCTATGCATGTGGCATCTTCAAAAAGATTAATCGCTGAGCCCATCGCTGTCTCTAACTGGATCACCTTAGCGGATTTACTGTCACTAGGATCAACAGTCTTTTCATTGCAAATCACAGGGAGCGGGAGCACCCCATCAAATTCTTCAAGCTTTTGTTTCAGTGCATCTACACGGACCCATATGCTGTTGGTGTTGAAATATGGGTGTTTTTTGATATTCGTGGCAGCGCGCTTATCTTCAGAGCGAACTTGACTCATTTCTCGCAATAATAGTTGGCCTGTGGCTTTATCGACAACGATATGCCCACCTTTACGGTCGGCATTGGTTCTCTTAGCAACCTCTACCATGAATGAGGAACCTGATTCGGCGAAGTGGCCTGCGAGGGTTCGAGAAGGACGAGCCCCAAGATTATCGGAGTTTGAAATAAATAAATATTCAATACCCTGCTCTTGAAGCTTATCAAGCAGTCCTGATTCATGAATCGTTGAGAAAACATCACCATGTCCTGGCGGGCACCACTCTAATTCAGAATTTTCAGGGTACTTAACTGGTTCTCCTGAATCAGCTAATATTTTTGGCTCAACATGTTGAATGATTTCAACGGGCACCTTGTATTGTTCAAACGCTGTTGTTTTTTTCAATACACGATTAGTATCCGCTGAGGTACGGAAGGAATTCATGAAGGTGATAGGAAGTGGAACTTCCAGTCTTTTTCGTGCTGTCAAGACTTGGCCGAGAATGATATCTAGAAATTTCATTTGGCGTGCTTTGTGTCTTCTTACAGGCAGCATCGACTTGGCACCCTCAAGACCCATAGATGTGCCTAAACCTCCATTAAGTTTAAGGAAGGCAGTTTTCGAGAATGCCTCAAGAGCTTTGTCAGCATCAATACTTTCGTGGACATCACGTACTGAAGGAATATTGGTCAGAGGCTTGACATTATGCTCACTAATAGCATCCCCTGACTCATCAAGCTGCCACGCTTCATAGAGTCGTTCGAACTGCGATATCGCTACTTCGCTCATCTCTCGTTCGCGCATCTTAGCGGCAGATTGCTCAAAAACAGCGTCGCCCATGATCGGTCTCCTTCCAGACACAATATTCACTAGTCTAGCGGTTCCACAGTTTATGTCGACTTCAAGCCTATTTACAGGCTCATGATTGGGCATCGTATTAATAACAATGTGCTATCGCTGAAGTTACAACGAGTTCGATATGAAGCTACGATCTCAAGGTTTTTTAGAGAACAATGCTGAATTAACAAAAATCCACGACTTGTGGTAGCTTATTCTCTCGGTGCTTCAATGCACCGTCGGGCCATAGCGCAGCTTGGTAGCGCACTTGACTGGGGGTCAAGGGGTCGCGAGTTCAAATCTCGCTGGCCCGACAAATCATCGCAGATGATTTTGGCAGTGTGCGATTGTATCGATGCGCACTTCGCAAGTTAATCACCACGCATTGGTTTTCTTTTTCTAAAATGCTGAAATTCCAACGACTTAGCAGTGTTGGGTTTCGCCTGTTTTTGATTTTGTTAGACATTGTTAGACATTGCAGAAACACTATCTTGCGTCCAGTATCTTTCCGAAGCACGCACCCCCATCGGAGAAGCGTCGCATGACAGCGAACATATCATTGCTGAAACTGTGAAAATAGGCACGGCAATCCGTTTAATCATGGATTTTGCCGTGCCTATTTTCACAGTTTCAGGTTTGAATGTGAAGCTATTTTTAGCCCCAAAGCTCGTGCGATGCTAATGCTGCACCTTTGGCAAGTGTTTCTAGCTTTGCCCAAGCAATATGTGGATGAACGCGTCCACCGAGGCCACAGTCTGTTGATGCGATGACGTTCTCTTTTCCAACCAGTTTTGCGAAGCGCTCAATGCGATCCGCTACTAGGCGTGGGTGCTCAATCACATTGGTCGAATGGGTAACCACCCCGGGGATGATGACCTTGCCTTCAGGCAATTTATGATCCTGCCACACACGCCATTCATGTTCGTGACGCACGTTGGCTGCCTCGAAGGTATATCCGCCTGCATTGATTTGCAGTACTTTGTCAATGATTGCCTCGAAGGGGATATCAGTCGTATGCGGACCGTGCCAGCTCCCCCAGCAGACATGGAAACGGACCTGCTCTTCGGGGATGCCCTTAAGTGCATAATTCATTGCCTCAATGCGTGGCTGGATGAAATTGAGATAATCCTCTATAGAAGGTTCAGGATTAATCTGGTCGAAACCCTCAGCAATCGAAGGATCATCGATCTGAAGTTCCAAGCCTGCATCAGTTATGGCTTTATACTCCTCGTGGAGCACATCAGCCCAGGCGAATAGTAGCTCTTCGTCACTGTTGTAGTATTCATTGCCGACGCGTGCTGCAGAGCCAGGCGACACAGCCGTGATAAAACCAGTCGGGAAGTTTTCGCTTCCCAGTGCGGCTTTCAAATTTCTGATGTCCTCATTAACCGCATCAAAACCGATGTAGTGTAAAGGACCAACAACGCTTGGGTAGACCGTGGCTGTTTTACCTACCAGAACACCACTGTTTGGATCATTGTAAACATCATGGAAGCGCGTCCAATCGCGACGATCAGGGAAGGTAGTGTAGCGCGGGTGACCTGGTGTGCTCCTCACAGGTGTTGCGTCGAAAGGATCATTCTTTGATATACGAAGGCCTGAAACACGTTGAGAAATATAGTTCCACCAAGCACCATAATCAACGGAAGAACTCATGGCCTTGCCATACTCACCATCATTGGGGATATCAACTCCAACCTCGCGTTGATGTTGCACCACCTCATTTACGGCAGCTGTTTCAAGAGCATCGAATTCTTCAGTGTGCTTGAGGGTAAAACCATCCTCAGCAAATTGCCGAGCAGCATTAGCTTCGATGAGTTGTTTGCTACGTGGGAGGCTTCCCGCATGGGAGACTAGTATGTGATCATCGTTATGTAACATACATCCCACAATAAAGCGTTTTGCTGATCGTTATGCAAAGTTGTTCACGATGTGCTGCTAGCGAATCTGCACCGTTGAATGTCCGCGATACTTATAGCCGACTAGATGAAATGCTGAGAAGTCAGCGTACACATTTGCGTGCACGCTGATGTCAACAGACCATCAGACTGTGAGGATGACAGATATAACCCGCTGCATCACAGCTGATGTCGCATATACGCCTCGGCATGGGAGTAAGTGATGAGCGACCATAACAATTGCCAGTTGTGCATAGCTAGATAATTGAGATAGCTCAGCCACTGATTGAATCATCAATTGTCGAAGTTATCTCTCTCCCAGTCAAAGCCAGTCGCGCGTAGCCATGATCGGGCGACGATCATGGCACCACGTTCGTTGGGATGTACATGATCCGCACTGGCTATGCAAGGATGTTGTCTAGTGAGGAAATGATCGATATCTGCCTGAATATCTATGAATAAAGCCTGGTTATTGTTCGCAACACGTTGAGCTGCTTGGGAAAAGCTTTCCACCATAGCGCGCATGCTTTCGTGGTGATTTGTCTCAAACATGAAGGGACTGACAACGATAAGACCTTGTAACTTTGGCAGTTTAGATCGTGTGAGCTTCAACAAGCGGTCGTATATAAGCTCGAATTCTTCTTCATTGTGGGTAGGTGCTTGCCAAAGCGTGCCATCGAAATGGCGCCAGGCATCGTTAACACCAATCATTACAGAAACGAAATCTGGTTCAAAATCCAATACATCACTTTGCCACCGTTGCTCCATCTGCGTGATATCGTCTCCGCCAACACCTGAGTTTATAGTCATCAAATTCTTGTCAGGATAAACAGCAGTCAACAAATTATGTACGTGGTTTACATAACCTTGCCCGAAACCCCAGCCGCCGGGTTCAGCACTGCGATCACGACCGGCATCTGTTATCGAGTCGCCGACGAATACAATTCTTGAATGATTTGGGAAAATGAGCATGACGTTCCTTCTATCTGGGTGAGCTACACAATACGTAAAGCTGAATGTGCAATCTGACTAGTGTTTCAATACATTTCTATTCATGGTTCTGCAATTCATGCCCTAATTAATGTGGGAATCTGGTTGTTGCTGTGTGCGCTTCATTGCACCGCTGAATATACTCTTCGTCGAGGAATTCATCTTAACTATTAATCTGCATAGCTTCCATAGAAACGTCATACGTCAAGGTACACAGTGCTTAAAATCACTGCACAATATGGCCGGTAATAGGGACTTGAGTGGGCCCTATTACCGGCCATATTGTGCAGCTGCATTGATAAATCGAGATTAGCGCTTTCTACGCTTTTCTCTGATGTTTACAGATATCTGAATCGGAGTACCTTCAAAGCCAAATTCTTCGCGAAGTGACCGTTCAATAAA
The DNA here is from genome assembly GCF_022647885.1 of Bifidobacterium sp. Lineage (NCBI taxonomy): Bacteria > Bacillati > Actinomycetota > Actinomycetes > Bifidobacteriales > Bifidobacteriaceae > Bifidobacterium > Bifidobacterium sp. The sequence continues at coordinate 1,381,304 of NZ_JALCLM010000001.1, forward strand.
TCGGCGATAACCGTGCTCCAAAAATCCCGTAGCAAATATAACGAAACGTGGAGGGCGATTTGACGCTTGAGTGGCAAAAAGAATGCGAGGTTGCTTGCCGCCGCGAAGTGGATGGGGATGAGCCGCTTGAATCTTGCCAAGGAAGGCATTGAGTTTACCTGTAGGAATACGTTTGTCCCAAGACTGCAGAGCGGTTTCCATCGAGGCGAGCAGTCGATTGGTATGCCAGCCTGTTTTTGCTGAAAGATTGATACGTTGTGCCCAGGTTACACGTTCAAATTCGGTTTCCCATAGACGCTCAAGGCGTTGTCGTCCGAAGTCATCAAGAAGATCCCATTTGTTGAAAATCAGAACAATCGCACGACCTGCATCGACGGCCTGACTCATGACTTTCAAGTCTTGATCGGATATTGGTTGTGATGAGTCAAACAGGACAAGAGCAAGTTCGGAACGTTCTATTGCTGCTTGCGTGCGTAGACTTGAATAATAGTCAGCACCAGAAACTTTGTGCATTCGACGTTTAATGCCCGCGGTGTCGACAAAGAGCCAGTCCTCCCCTGCTATATCAATTACCTCATCCACCGGATCACGAGTGGTTCCTGCCAATTCGTTGACAACAGAGCGCTCTTCGTGAGCCAATTGATTCAACAGAGAGGATTTTCCCACATTAGGTCGTCCAACTAATGCCACTCGGCGAAGACCCGTAGGGGTCAAAAATCCAGAAGTAGCTTCAGCAGAAGAAAGACATGATATAGCAGCATCAAGCAATTCTCCGATACCACGACCATGCATTGCTGAAACTGCATATGGCTCACCCATACCGAGCTTCCAGAACTCTGCAGCCATGTATTCGCCGGAGCTGTCATCAACCTTATTAACAGCCAACAATACAGGTTTCCCAGAGGCTCTGAGCATGCGTACTATGCGTTCATCACTGGCAGTCAGCCCAACTTGTCCATCGACGACCAGTACCACAGCATCAGCAAGTCTCACTGCTACTTGAGCCTGAGAAGCGATTGCGGATTCAATGCCCTCCACATCTGATTCCCAGCCACCGGTGTCGACTAAACGAAAATCGTGGCCAGACCATTCGGCATCATACCCCACACGATCACGCGTTACTCCAGGAGTATCCTCAACTACTGCAGCTCTACGCCCAAGAATTCTATTAACCAATGTTGATTTACCGACATTCGGTCTACCAACAATTGCTAATACACCAACTTGCTGAGCACGTCGGGTATCTTCACTTGATGCACTGCCGTCAGATTCAAGCAATGAGCGATCTTCTGCCTCAAGTTCATAGCCTTCGAGATTTGCTGCATATTCCTCGTAGGACTTCTTCTCGATAGCATCTTCGACCAGTGTGATGAGTGCTTGTAACGTTTGCTCGGCGTTCAGATTGGAATTATCGACGGTTGTGACACCCTCTGCTGCGGTAAGAAAACTGGTTACCTTCGAATCAGCTTCATCGCGTGCCTGAACATCATCCTCTCCAATACCTTCCGTGGTCTGGCCTGCTCTCCTTGCAGCACGAATGTCTTCGCGAGCGGTTAGCAATACGCGTACATCAGCATCAGGGGCAACAACAGTGGTGATGTCACGCCCTTCGGCAACGATGCCCTCTCCCCCTGAATAAGAATCTTCGCCTGATTCGCTGGCTATATAGGCACGTTGAGCGGCTATGAGCACATTGCGAACCGGTATGATGCTAGAAACTACAGAGACATGCGAAGAAACCTCTTGGCTTCGGATTTCCTCTGTGATATCCCTTCCATCGGCAAGTACAGTGGGATTATCAGGGTTGACACCAATATCGAAATGACCTTCAGTAAAGAAGTTTCCGACAGTTTCTGTTATTAATTGTTCATTAACATCTTCGGCATCAAGATCAAGATTTTGATCTAAACACCACCAAGTGCATGCACGATACATAGCACCGGTGTCTAGATATGCAAATCCAAAACGTTTGGCCAAGGCTTTTGAAACGGTTGATTTCCCGACTCCAGCAGGGCCATCAATAGCAACAGTAATCATAGCCCAACCTCCTTTTCGAGAGATTTCACCTCGGTGGAAGACAGCACTCTAAATGAACCCGGTTTGACATCGCCGAGTTTAATTGGTCCAATTTGTGTACGCACTAATCTGGTAACAGGGAAACCAATGGCACCAAAGATTCTGCGGACAATACGGTTTTTACCTGAATGCAGCACAACCTTCACGATGGTGTGTTCGCGGCTTTGGTCGATTATGGCGCAGTGATCTAAGGAAATTTGACCGTCATCCAAACGCACGCCTTGTGTGACCAGTCTGCGACACACGTTACCGCCAATTTTCCCTTCAAGTGTGGCGATATACGTTTTCGCAACTTCATACCGAGGATGCATTACATGTTGTGATAACTCACCATCGTCGGTCATCAGAATAAGACCCTCAGAGTCATAGTCCAGGCGACCCATGTGGAATACGCGTTCGTATTTGTCACCGATGATGTCTCGTAAAGTGAAACGACCCTTTGGATCGTCCATCGTTGAGAGCACTTTCTTAGGCTTGTTCAAAGCGAGGGTGATGTGACGGTTATTGATATGTATACGTGAACCGTCGACTCGGATTTTTTGACTAGTAGGATCCACACGTGATCCCAGTTCAGTAACTAACTCACCGTCGACTTCGACACGACCTTCGGTGATGATTTGTTCGCATTTGCGTCGTGATCCGAAGCCCGCTTGGGCTAGGACTTTCTGCAAGCGAATAGCATTTGCTGAATCTTCATGCGCCTTAGTAGCGCGGGAATATGAATGAGGCATCGTTCTCCCAACGTGGCCGTATACAGCTTGTATTAAATGTTGTCTGGTAACACTAGACTCGTTCATAGTACAGCATGACCTTCGACTGGTACTATGACAATCGTTCACGGGCTTAACCCCATCACGTAAATAAAGGAACGTGTACATGACAGGTAATCAAACCTCCAATACCAAGGTGTCAAAAGCAATTTTTACTCCACAAATGGTGATTCGAGTTTGCGCAGAACTAGCGGGAACTTTTCTCGTAACCTTCGCCCTCTATATTGTGGGCACATTAGGCCAAGTACTTTACGGTGCAAGCGTGCTATTTGTAGCACTGGCCACCGGACTTGCCTATGCAGCAGGAAGTGCACTTTTTGGGCGTATTTCTGGAGCACATTTTAACCCTGCTGTCACCATCGCAGCAGTATTCACCGGCAAGCTCGGCTGGCTTGAAGGTATTTTCTACTTGATTGCTCAGGTACTTGGAGCTATTGCATCCGCAGCTATTGTGGTTGGATTCCTTCCCACATCAACCACAGTAACATCGTCAATGTGGTTGACCTCTGCAGTTAATGGTTTTGAAAAGGGCTCTGTTTCAAACAGCATGCTCTCCCAGGCAGGCATTACTTTCAGTGTAACCATGGCAATTATCCTCGAGATAATCGCTGGTCTGATTGTTGTAGGTGCTGTAGTCACCACACTAAATAATCATGGTGGTGCTGATAAGCGGCACGTACTGTACTCCGGCATCGCATACGGTATTGCCGCAGCGATAACGTTCCCAATTACTGGAGCCGGACTGAATCCAGCACGTTCAACAGGTATTGCTATCTTTGCTCAAAACAAGGGCTTGTCACAGGAACCACTGCAACAGCTGTGGGTATTTTGGATCTGCCCAATATTAGCAGCGGCTATTGTGGCTTTGGTACTTATTCTCACCAATATGGTCAAGGCGTCTGTAGCATCTAGCACTATTGCTTCAGCAGAGGATGACGAAGACGCTGACGATGTCATAGCTGACGAGATTGTCTATACCTCTGAAACACCTGAATATGCATCTGACGACAATGCCGTAGAGGATTCGACTGATGATGTTGCAGCTGATGTATCAGCTAATGTTGCTGACGACGTGGATTCAGAGCAGCAAGCGAATGCTGAAGTAAGTAACGAGGAGACCAAGGCCTAAGGCGAGGCCGATAAAAGAATCGAACGCGACTGATCGAACCTTCCAAGGGCTGCGTTCGCGCAGTATCAATCGCAATAATGCTGAGATAATGGCTGCGGCGGAGATTATTCCCGTCGCAGCCATTTGATATCCAAGCCAAGCAATAATTGCGCTAACCACAACTGATATGGCTATTGCCCACTCAAATGCTGGATTACCCTCACGGCTTTCGGACACAAAAGGATGATTTGGTTCAGCGTCATGGTGCTTGTCAAATTCCTGACTGTCCATTGAAGGAAACTCCCTTAAAAGAATGTCTGCATCGTCTATAGCAGAGAACACTTATACCTGTAGAGGGATCGTACCTTACAATCTCGGTCCCTCTACAGGTATAAATGCTATGAGTTTTGGTATGTACTCAGGCACGAAGTGCTATTACCACGAAAATTTAATGGAAGAAGTGACGGGTTCCAGTGACATACATGGTGACGCCAGCTTTCGCTGCCGCCTCGAACACTGCTTCATCTCTGATTGAACCCCCAGGCTGTACCACAGCTTGTACGCCAGCATCTGCGAGTATTTCCATACCATCTGGGAATGGGAAGAAAGCATCAGAAGCTGCCACCGAACCCTGTGTGCGGTTGATGCCATCAGCAAGTGTATTAGCTCTGGTAACAGCTAAATGGCTTGAATCAACCCTATTAACCTGTCCCATACCTATGCCGACTGTTGCGCCATCATGTGCAATCAGAATAGCGTTTGATTTAACAGATCGTACTGCTTTCCACGCAAATTGAAGATCCTTCAGTAACGTTGCATCTGCCGCCTGGCCTGCAACGAGTTTCCAAGTGTCAGGGTTGTCGCCTGGTGCATCAATACTGTCTTGGCTCTGGATGAGTAGTCCACCATCAATCTGTCGCATCTGAAGAGGGGCAACTGGTCGTTGAGGCACACGAAGAATTCTGAGATTCTTTTTCGTTTGCAGCAAGCTCAGAGCTTCATCATCATAAGAAGGCGCAACAATAACCTCCGTAAAAATTGGTTTGACTTGCTGAGCCATTTCTAGAGTGACGGCAGAGTTTGATGCAATCACACCACCGTAAGCGCTCATAGGATCACAAGCGTGTGCTTTTCGGTGTGCTTGTGCAGCGTCAGCTCCGATTGCAAGACCGCATGGATTGGAATGCTTTACCACTGCTACAGCAGGTGTATCGCTGAAATCCCAGACACTGCGCCATGCTGCATCTGCATCAACGAAATTGTTATAGCTCATCGCTTTCCCACCGAGTTGCTCTGCATGAGCAAATCCAGTGCGATTAAGAGGATCGAGATATAGTGCAGCTTGCTGATGCGGGTTTTCCCCATAGCGCAGTTCGTGTGACAGATCCCAAGTCCTAGTCATTTCTTCAGGGAAAGCTGCACTGTCTTCACGGTCTCTGTTAAGGCTTTCCGGCTTTGCCCAGTTATCAGACGTCCATTGTGAAATCGTGGCATCGTATGCTGCGGTGTGAGCGAAGGCTTTAGCTGCTAACCAGCGACGTTCATCCAGGTCAAAACCTTCTCCACTTTCAATGCGTTGTGCTACTAAGTCATAATCTTTGGGATCAGTGATGACTGCTACAGAAGCATGATTTTTGGCGGCACCACGAACCATCGAAGGGCCACCAATATCAATTTTCTCAATAATTTCTGCATCCTGTGCGCCAGATCGCACGGTATCTGCAAATGGGTAAAGATTTACCACCACAAGGTCAAAAGCTTCAATGCCGAGGTTCTTCAGCTGTGATACATGCTCCTCATTGGTCATATCAGCAAGGATTCCGGCGTGAATATGAGGGTCAAGTGTTTTAACTCTTCCATCCAAACTTTCTGGAAAACCAGTTACCTGTTCAACAGGCGTGACGTTTACTCCGAGTTTGTGCAAGATTTTGGCTGTAGATCCTGTCGAGACTACTTCGGTACCTGCTGAAATAAAGGCTTGTGCTAAACGGTCAATGCCTTCCTTATGAAATACGGAAACAAGTGCTCTGGTAATCGGACGTTTGGTGCTTGGCATTACTGTTCCTCCTTGGAGTGCGGATTGGAGTCGGTGGGGAGATTGAATGCTTCTGTCCCGTGTTGCTTTCCCGAAGTTCCACTAATCACACGTCCTTGCTGCTGACGCTTGCTGGCGGTACTTTCGGAAGTGTTGTTATCGTGGACTTCATTGTCCATTCCATGAACATTCTCATCGTGGTCGTGCTGCATGCTGGCATTGTCATCTAGTTCATCTTGGCTGAGGTCAGTGAGCGAATGCGATATGTCTGCACGATTATTAATCTCTTCAAGGAACCATTTCAGTCCGAAACGTGCACAGAAGAGCAAGAGCACAAGAACCCAAGAGATAGCCAATCCCAGTGCAATTGAATGTACAAGGGTGCTGGTGGTTTGTGCTACATCTACACCTACATGGGCAAGTTTGTTTGAGCCAAGTGCTCCGTTAGATAGTGAAAAAGCTGTTGCAGAACTCAGAGCAGTAAATATTGACACCAAACAGAACGATAATGCTGGATACAGAAAGGTTTTGAGGGTATCAATAGACAACAAGGAAGAGTGTTGTTTCGCGGATTGTTGTAATACTCTGAATCCTTTTGGATGTAGTAGTACCAGCATTCCAAGAATGAATGCAATTACTGTCGGGACAGATACGCATAGCAGCCGCATAAGATCGTCCTCAAGCGCCGACGGTAACAAGCCGAAAGCTGGTACAGGAGGCAAATCTGTGGATTGACCAGACCACAAGGAGAATTGTGCAGAACTGCCTATGGAAAAACCTGCACCGGACAGCCAGGAAATAGCCCATAAGCATATATTTGGCAACCAAGCCAAAGTCGCCAGCGTAGTCATGATTCGTGACCCTGAGCCCATGTTATTCACTGAGAAAAGAGTTCCCATAGTGCTGGCATTAAGCACAATCCACACGATTACTGTTGCGGTGCCACAAATCAACAGCACAACCATGGCGCTGAGCCATACTCTCAGTGAAAGCCAAATAGATGACCTCAGAGTTTTAGAAAACGTATGTTGAAATTGCTCCAGTTTAGATGCAGTAAATTCGTCTCGCGGCAGCAGAGCCCAAAGATATCCAAATGAAAATACCACAGCAATACAGGTGAGTTGTAAACCAAGAGGTAATAACAGCGTGTAACTGGATGCATGGAGTACCACGGCAAACAGGGACAGCCATATAACTAGTCCTGACAAGAACCCAAACCAACTGCTGCCGATTTTAACGGCAAGAGCACGTATGAGCAATACAAGGGAAACACTTAACGACAAAGGAATCAAGGTAATGAGAAAGGATCCCGAAGTAAAACCAATCCCCTGAGACAACAACACTACAGCGCTGGTCATCCCGAGAGACAGCGACGAGAGCGAGCCGCCCTCCTCCATCGAGATAACCAGCAACATCAAGGAAATAAAGCATCCGAGTGCAACCGCATATATGACAACCGCGAGGACGGCTACATAAATGCCCTTGAAACAGGATTGGATGCGTTCATTCATCACTGACCGGCACCCGCCAGTACCTCGCGCATTATTTCGGCAGTTTGGCCAGGCGTTTTCCCAACCCGTATGCCAACAGCTTCAAGTGCTTCCTGCTTGGCTTGAGCAGTTCCTTTGCCTCCAGAAACTATTGCTCCTGCGTGTCCCATTTGGCGTCCTTCAGGAGCGGTAAAACCAGCGATGTAGGCGACTATAGGCTTGGTCATGTGCTGATGTGCCCACTGTGCTGCCTCTTGCTCGGCATCTCCACCAATTTCACCGATAAGTATGCAAGCCTTAGTATTGTCATCTGATTCGAATGCCTGGAGGGCTTCTAATAGCGTAGTGCCTACAATCGGATCGCCGCCGACGCCCAAGCATGCGGTGAAGCCTATATCCGCAAGCTCCCCCATTAACTGATATGTAAGCGTTCCTGATTTTGAGACCAAACCTAATGGTCCACTAGTCACAATGCCATCAGGAATAATACCCAAATTCGTGCCCTTGACATCATCATTGTTAGGCAAAGTAATCAAGCCAGGGCAATTAGGACCAATAATTGTGCAGCCTTGTTCCTGTGCAAGAGCGACGCAGTATGCAGTATCAGATACGGGGATGCCTTCGGTGATGACCACAATGAGCTCAATATGTGCTTCAATCGCCTCGACTATTGCTGCCTTGGCAAAACGAGGAGGAACGAAAATAACACTGGCACTTGCTCCTGTAGCATCCTTAGCTATCTGACAATTAGCGAAAACAGGAATGTCGATTGTGTGTCCTTGAGCATCATCGAAGCTAACACTCGTATCTGCTTTACGCGGGTTGACCCCTCCTACGATGTCAGTTCCTGCTGCCAGCATTCTTGCTGTATGTGTCATTCCCTGATGACCAGTCATACCTTGCACAATGACTTTTGCCTGTGGATTGATGAACAAGGTCATCAGCGACCCTCCTGTGAAGTTTCTACGGATACTGAACGCTCAGGGAGCACACCAAGAGAAACAGCACTCAACTGGGATGCAAGGGATGCAGCAAGTTGTGCAGCGTCTTCCATCGTTGGAGCTACATGTAATCGTGGGTTATGTGCTGCGTCGATGGTGGCTAGACCTTCGGCCGCGGCATTGCCGTCAAAACGTATCACAATGGCTTTTGCTGAATTGATGGTTTTCAAAGCTTCAAGAATACCTTCGGCTACAACGTCACATCGCGTGATACCGCCGTAGATGTTAACTAATACGGAAGCAACTTGAGGGTCAGAGAGAACAATCGATAGGCTTCTGCTCATCACTTCTGCTGTAGCACCACCACCAATGTCGAGGAAGTTTGCAGGTTTAATACCTGTTCCCTGCTCCTCGCCAGCTCCAGAAACTGCATCCAGTGAACTCATTACCAGTCCTGCGCCGTTGCCTATGACGCCAACTTCTCCATTGAGATGGACGTAGTGCAATCCGTGTTCTCTGGCTTGCTGTTCATAAGGATCAGTTTGAACGGGGTCTGCGAAACGAATCCAACCATTATGGCGGAAGGCTGCATTGTCATCTAACGAGATTTTGGCATCCAGCGCGGATAATGATTTTGAAGCCTCATCGTCGGGGTCTCCTACTTTTGCAAGCGGATTAATCTCAACCAGAGTGGCATCGTTTTCTTTAAAAACGCGCCACATATTGAGTAGAATATTGGCCGCCTGATGCACATCAGCATGATAGAAGCCTATGCTTTTTGCCATTTCAGTAGCTGCAGCAAGATCGAAATCCTCAAGTGCCCCTATATGCAGTCTTTTGACTGCTTCTGGATGCTGTTTAGCAATTGTTTCTACCTCTGTGCCACCGTGTGCTGTGGCTAAAACATCGAAATCCCTTGAGGCACGGTCGACTGATATAGAAACGTAATACTCATGCAAGATGTTCTTGGCTTCTGTGACAAGAACGCCACTACATTTATGTCCGTGTATGCTCATGGGCAAAATTTGCTCTGAAGTGAGAATGGCGTCATCTCTGTTCGCAGCGAGTTTAATCCCCCCAGCCTGCCCGCGATGACCGGTTTTTACCTGTGCCTTAATCACACAGGGGTAACCAATCTCATCAGCCGCGGCAGCTACTTCATGTGAGTTCTGCGCAAATATTGCACGCGGAACTGCGATCCCCTGCTCCTCCAATAATTCTCGAGCCTGGTATTCATACAAATCCATGGTGTGTCCTTTATAACCCCTGTGTTCGTTTACAAGCTCTCTCTTGCTTCATAACCCTCAAGAGCTTTCAAAAACCACTACGCTGGCATGGAAAATAGTGAACTGACTGGACGATGTTCCAAAGCATCGCGACCATCTAGTCCTTCCAACTCCATGACAAAACTGTACCCAACAACATTAGCGCCGGCCGCTTCAATCAGATTTGCAGCAGCATGCGCTGAACCTCCTGTGGCAATGAGATCGTCGATGATCAATACTCTTTCGCCTTGATTACACGCATGCTCTTCTATTTCTACACACGCGGAACCATATTCCAAAGCATAAGTCTCGCGAAGAGTTTTTGGGGGTAATTTTCCCGCTTTGCGGACTGCAATAAAACTTTTACCTAAAGCGTGGGCTACTACAGGTCCCAAGAGGAATCCCCTAGCCTCAAGTCCGGCGACGGCATCAATTTCATCCGCAGATACAGGTAAGGCATCAATCATTGCTGTAATGAGCAGTGAAAAACCACGAGTATCAGCCAGTATCGGCATGAAATCTCTAAACAGTATTCCTTCTTTCGGAAAATCGCGTGTGCTCCTAAAGAGAGAAATAATGTAATCGATATCGTCCGTCTGCAATGACTTCACTGATGTGATGTCACCTGCTGTAATGTCGGACTTGGACATGGGTATATTCCTTGGTGTTGGCATTATGAGACAGCTGAATTATTTAGAGGCAGATGGTTGATCTGCACTTGTTTCATCAACCACAGGTTGAACATCAATGGGCTCTTGAGCCGATGCGCTCTGTGTTGGCAACTGTGCTTGCTCTGTTTCTTCGGAAGGCACTAGAGGATTTCCTTCTTCGTCAACTTCGTCATCTGAAACATAAGCTGGGACGACTGGTGGCTCAGTAATGGCTTGGATACGCCAACGTGACTGGGTGCCTTCAGAATCGATAACAATCTGATCTTTGTCTAGATCTACCGACACCACAGTGCCGATTAGACCAGAGAATGTAGCAACAAGTGTCCCTGGCTGCAAAGACTGACGAAAATCCTGTACTTTGCTTTGTTGCTGTTTAGATTTGCGTGATTGCCACCACATCAATGCAACCATGAACACAATGACAACAATCATAAAACCATATTCCATTGGCTTACTCCTTAGTATCGGGGGGGCGTCGGAGGCGCAGAAGAGTGAAGAGTTCAACACGTCCAAAGCCTTGATTTTAGAACAACTTGTTGACATCTTTGGGAATTTCAATCCCTAGATGCTTCCATGCCTTATCTGTGGCTATGCGACCTTTAGGTGTACGCATCAAGAATCCTTCTCGAACTAGGTACGGTTCGCAAACGGTTTCCACAGTCTCTGATTCCTCACCGACCATAGCAGCGAGATTATTGAGACCAACAGGTCCACCTTTGAATTGTTTTACAACGGCAGTGAGAACTGCGATGTCGAGTCGGTCTAAGCCTTCGGTGTCAATTTGATACAGACTCAGAGCTTGCCTGACATCATCAGAACTGACTTCAACGAGATCGTGCACTACAGCCCAATCCCTAACCCTGCGTAGCAAACGGTTAGCAATACGCGGGGTTCCTCTCGATCGCAGTGACAGTTCCGTGGCTGCATCGCCTTTGAGATTGACTTGTAATACTCCCGCTGAACGTTCGATAAGACGCTCAAGCTCTTCATGAGGATAGAAATCCAGATGTGCAGTAAAACCAAAACGTGCACGTAATGGTGAGGGCAACATACCTTCACGAGTTGTAGCCCCCACCACAGTAAAGCGAGGAAGAGTTAGTGGTATTGAAGAAGCACCTGGGCCTTTGCCCACCATAACGTCTACACGGAAATCTTCCATAGCAATGTATAACAATTCTTCTGCTGCTCTGGGAAGACGATGTATTTCGTCAATAAATAAAATCTCTCCGCTTTCTAGAGAACTTAGCATGGAGGCCAAGTCACCAGCATGTTGAATAGCAGGGCCAGAGGTTATGCGGATTGGTACGTTCATCTCACGAGCTACGATCATGGCCAGTGTGGTCTTACCAAGTCCTGGTGGGCCAGCGAGAAGGATATGATCTGGCGCAACTTCGCGTTTTCTCGCTGCGTCAAGGAACAAACCCAGCTGAGCTTTAAGTCTAGGCTGTCCGATAAATCCATCTAAATTGTCGGGGCGAAGCTCTTCATCGCTGAGTACTTCTCCGTTGATTGGATCTGCGGATACCATACGTAGTGAATCCTCTTGAGCACCTGAATTCTTCGTGATGCTGTTGCGCACGTCTTCTGGCATATTAACGGCCCCTATCTAATGAGGTCAAAGCTAACTTCAACACTTGCGGTACATCCTCTGGGCTCAGTGGAACTGTGAAATTACTCTCTTGAGAAACTTGTTGTACGGCGCGCTCTGCATCTCGGGCTTGCCAACCTAGCGATATTAATCCTTGGACCACCTGTTGACTGCCAGAATCTAAATTATTGTCTCTGTCAGTGGTATTGCGTTCTGGGAGATCGAGACGTCCTGCCAGATCTAGAATAATTTTTTGCGCTCCTTTGCGTCCGAGTCCAGGAGCTTTTGATAGTGCGGTGGCATCTCCAGCTTCTATTGCTGCGATTAACTGATCGGGGCGCAACGTGGAGAGCAATGATAAAGCTACTTTTGGCCCTATTCCACTGACTTTCTGCAATCTGATAAACAACATTTTCGAAGATTTTGAGAGAAAACCGAACAGCGTGATAGCGTCTTGTGACACATTCATAGTGGTATATACCCGTGCAGATGAACCTGCGTGTAAAGAAGCGAGATCCCCTGCGGGCATATGAACTTCATAGCCAACACCAGAAACTTCAAGTAAGGCAATACTCGCCTCGACACTGGCTATGGTCCCAGACAATAAACCAATCATGCTTGCACCTTGCTCTCTCAACAGGTATCAGACGTAAATACACTGTACCTAAGTGTGTGATGCCTTGAAGCTATTAACCCGTGACCTTGCATCATCGATCCCAAATTCAATACTTCTACGTAGGAATGGTTCAGAGCCTGCTCTTGAGGAGACTTTGTGAGTGGCACTTAATAGCAAGCACTTAATCACACAGCATTCAGAGACAATGAAGCAATTCGAACGTATGTTCGACAGTCTACATCCCGCGCCCGACTCCGCGACGTTGCGCTGCGCGCTGAGAGGCTGCAGTCCACTGGCGCTGAGCCTGCGTCAAATGTTGCTCGCGCTCTCCACCTTGTAATGCACCACCAGGTCGTAAAGCATGACAGATTGCCAGTGCCAAGGCATCTGCTGCATCAGCTGGAGTTGGGAGACGATCGAGTTTCAAAATGGTCGTCACCATACGCTCCATCTGAATCTTCTCTGCTTGTCCATTGCCAGTAATAGCTAATTTCGCTTCCGTTGGCGTATGCAACGCGACTGGAATATTGCGCTGCGCCGCCGCCAACATGGCTAGACCAGCTGCCTGAGCAGTGCCTAGTACTGTATTTCTATTTGCCTGAGCAAAAACACGTTCAATAGAAACCGCATCCGGAGAAAAAGCATCCATTTTGGCACTTAAACCATTGAAAATAGTGAGCAGTCGTAAATCTTGACTTTGCTCAGGCGCTGAACGCACCACATCCACATGGATAAAAGAAAGCCGGCGGGATGCGCCGGCCTCAATAACGCCGACCCCGCAGCGTGTGAGCCCGGGGTCAACGCCAAGAATAATCACTGTCGATTACTCCTCGTCCAGTTGCGACATCACATCGTCTGAGGCAGTCCAGTTATAATACAGATTCTGCACATCATCGAGGTCATCAAGATTGTCAATAAGCTTGATAACCTTACGAGCAGAATCAATGTCAAGCTCTACTTCACTCTTTGGATTCAGTACTAAATCCGCAGAATCGTAGTCAATACCTGCATCTTGTAGAGCTTTACGAACCGTCACCATATCGCTGGGGTCAGTGAGCACATCGTAACTTTCTTCACCATCAGTTACGTCTTCGGCACCTGCCTCAGCGGCGATTTCAAATACTTTGTCATAATTATTGCCTTCTGCAGGAACAACAATCTGACCTTTACGCACGAAGTTAAAACTCACCGAACCATTTTGAGCTAAAGATCCACCAAACTTGGTCAGTGTTGATCGAACTTCAGCCGCAGCTCTATTTCGGTTATCAGTGAGGCATTCAATAATAAGTCCCACGCCTGCTGGAGCATAGCCTTCGTAAACGATGTCCTCGTAATTCGCAGCACCAGCTTCTTCTCCTGAACCGCGCTTGACTGCGCGCGTGATGTTGTCCGCTGGTACTGAAGACTTTTTGGCTTTGACGATGGCATCGTACAAGGTCGGGTTTCCATCGGGGTCGCCGCCACCAGTGCGTGCCGCGATCTCGATGTTTTTAATCAGCTTTGCGAAGAGCTTGCCGCGCTTGGCGTCGATGGCAGCCTTCTTATGCTTGGTGGTAGCCCACTTGGAATGCCCTGACATTTCGCTCCTGACAGATTCGATACATTAAACGACAACGAGTCTAGGGTGTCTCTGAGACAAAAGAATACTCATTCAGCGCTAAACAAAGGACTAATCGTGCGCTGTTATTGAGATGCAAGGACTTTTGCATAAATGGATAGTACGCTTCTAGTGACTTCTGACCAGTCATAGTCACGCGCGCGTACTTCGCCTCGCGTGCAAAGTGACGTGCGGGCTGAATCGTTGCTGACAAGCTCAATGACTGCATCAGCACACGCATGTGCATCTCCATTGGTAAAAAGCTTCGCCGCCGTGCCTTCCTTCGAAACAGCCTTAAATGCCTTTAAGTCTGATGCTACAGTCGCACATCCTGCAGCCATAGCCTCAGCAAGTACAATCCCGAAACTCTCTCCACCAATTTGCGGTGCAACGTAGACGGTCAGACTTTTGTAAAACTCAGCTTTATCATCATCACTAATACGTCCGAGGAATTCCGTGGCTGCCAGTAACTCTTCGGAAAATGAACTGAGAATCTTACGTCCATCCGCTTCTCCGTCTCCTACACACAAAAATCTTGCATGTGGGATGTGCTCAAGGATGAGCGAAGCTGCTCTAGCAAATACTGCGAAGCCTTTACGATCCTCACCCATACGACCCAAGAATCCAATAGTAGGTGCGCTTGGTGTACCAAGCCACTCAGACCGAGTCCGCGCAGCCGCGAACGACGCAGTGTTAATGCCGTTTGGAATTACAGAAATATCTGTTGCTGGATCAAGGTAGTGGCTTGCAGTTTCCAATGCAGAGTCACTAACACAAATTGCTGCTCGAATATTAGAAAGATACGAACGAAGATATAACTGAGTGCATTTTAGTGCCAACGGGTATGTATCAAATGAAGCATGGAAGGTAGCGACATAAGGGCACGGATCGAAGCCTGGTATCAACGGTTTATGGCTGATGCTGGGGACTTCAGGTTCGTGTAAATGCACAATGTCAAAGTGGCCTTGCTTTACCCAACGTCTGGTTGTAGAGCCTACCCAGCCAAAATAGCTAAGGTTAGCTACTGAACCGTTGTATGGAATGGCGAAAGAGCTCCCCGTCGTTTGTACCCATAATGGCATGTCATGCGTACGTCTCCCAGGTGCTAGAACCTCAACATCATGACCGCGTGCTATGAGTTGCTTCGCGAAATCTCTGATATGAAGTTGCACGCCACCAGGGGTCTCAAAAGAATAAGGGCTAATGATACCGACTTTGAGCTTGCGCCCATCCAACGGGTCAGTGCTGTCATTTGATGCGGAATGTTGAGAATCTACAAACATAGGTCACATTCTCTCACTCTGAGTATCTGCTGGATGTGGCGAAACGCCAAAATTCGCAGGGACACCGTGCAAACGTTGTAAATCAAGATCCTCAATAAATATCGGTTGGAGCATATGCCAATCTTCGGGGAATCGCTCGATGTCTTTAGTCCAAATATCCACCCAAGCTTGAGAAATAGCTGTGACTGCCTGTTCTGTTGGCATGTCATCATAATCATGTGGATTAACCGGACCACTCACAGTACATACATGACCGGTGCTTACACCTGCCTGTCGTTTTCGATCACCATGCAAGGCTTCTCGATGCATATTAACGATATACAGAGGTTTGCCACTTTGTAGCGCAATAGTAGCTGGGCCACGCGCGACACGAATGATTGAACCAAATGCTTGAACAAAAATGCCATGCTTACTTAAATCACGATCTGCCAGCAGCGGGACAACCACATGCTCTTGCATCAAACAGTCCTCTAACTGTTGTGTTAAACCATGTTGGCCTGTGAGAAGAATGGTCATGCCGAGAGTTTCTCTGATGCTCACAAAAGTATGCAACAGTTGCTCGCTTTGTAAACGTTCTGCGACAGTAGTTACAGGTGCTATGGCATCATTTGCCCAGTATCCTGCGTAATCCCAATTGCCTTGATGTCCCATAGCTATTGGTGCCGAAGAGGAAGTGCATTGCTGCTGTATAGAGGAGAGCCCATCCCCCTCACCACGTATGCGTGCATGGAGTTGTTGCGAACTCCTCGCACCCACAGTCAGCGCCTCAGCGAAGTAGATGAAATATGATGTCATAGCAGCACGGGACGTCGATCTAAGAGTTTTGCGATCAACCGATCCATCACGGTGCATTAATACTTGAGCTAAATTACGCTCTAATTGGCGAACACCACCGATATGAAATGCCCATGCAACATTGGCCACGAAAGTAAATACTGCTCTCACTGAGCCCTCTGGGAGCCACGAGGCATGACGGGCTAATGCACTTAATATTGCATTCATCAGATTCGGCCTATTCGTGCGAAGGATCGGCGGGTTTGGGAGATGTACTCATGCTTTGAGATACATGCCAAATTCTTTGCCAAACAGTGACAACGCCAAGTATGGCAAGCAGAATCATGCAGCATGCCAAAATTGCTGGTGGCAAACCGACTCCTGTAAGAGCCATTCCTACCAGAATGATTACCAAACGGTCTGAGCGCGTCGCTATACCATTTTTCGCATCAAAACCCTCAGCCTCTGCACGAGCACGGGCATATGACGTAACGAAGGAGGTCATAACTGAAAATAATGCTGCATACATGCCTATTTCGGGCCAATAGTTGATGTCGTTACTGCTACTAGTGGCGATGAGACGATGGAAAAAGATGATAACGCCGGCAAGAATTGCCCAATCAGCAATACGATCTAATGTGGAGTCAAGGAAAGCTCCGAATTGTGTGCCACCACCGCTGAGTGCTGCCACCGATCCGTCCAAGGAATCGAATATCACCAAAATGGTCAATACTATGGCTCCTGGCAACAGCCAACCGGTGATTCCCGTAATTATAGAAACCAAGACAGTCCCCGCGGCACCAACAATCGTTACCACGTTCGCGGTGACTCCAATGGACACTAAACCGCGAGCAATGGGGGCAATCAGCCGTTTCCATGGTTTGCGCAAATGCTCAAACATCAGTTTTCCTTCTCCTTGGGCTGTGTATTAGCCTGTCCCCCAAATAAGCTCATGAAAGCTTGGGCATATGCTTCACGCTGGTCGGACAACAATATCGGCATAGTTCGAGTTTGAGCGACTATAGGCATAAAGTTTGAGTCACCACTCCAACGAGGCACAATATGCTGATGCAAATGCGATGCGACACCAGCACCTGCAACAGCTCCTTGATTAATACCAAGATTCCATCCATCCGGATGCGAAACCTCATCCATTACCCGCATGGCCTGGGTACTGGTCTTTTCAAATTCGAAGAGTTCATCGTCATGTAAATCAGTCAGCATGCTGATATGACGGTATGGGCACACCATTACGTGTCCGACATTGTATGGGTACAAATTCATGATGACAAAGACATGTTGGCCTCGCCATACAATCAAACCGTCCTCATCGGACTTACCTGGGGCCTCGCAAAATGGGCAAGTCTGTGAGGCATTGCTGTCATCCTGATGCTTTTCAGAGAGAACGTAGGCCATACGTTGTGGAGTCCACAGACGCTCAATGTGATCCTCCGCTGGTGGAAAATCGTCAGCCGTGTCACATCTCACCGGCTCTCCAATAGTCGAAGAGCCGCTATCTTGTTGAACGGTTGTGTGGTGACTCTGTTGTACGGAGCCGCCACACAATCTGGCAGCGTCATCATGACTGCTATTCATAATAGTCTAGCTTACTGCTGAGTGATGCCTGTTGCTGAAGAGAAGTCTTCTGCAGTGCTTACCTGAACTCGTTTCGCAATGGCTGTGGTAATACCAGTTATGGCAGTTTCTACAGCTACGCCGTTAATCTGGCTACCGTCACGGAAACGGAAACTCACTGCATTGTTGCTGCGATCGTCCTCGCCAGCAATGAGTGTGAACGGAACCTTTGATTTGGAGGCGTTGCGAATTTTCTTGCCAAAGCGATCGTCTGAACGGTCAATTTCGCAGCGAACCAAAGCATTCTCAAGGCGTTGAAGTATACCTTCGAGATGTTCAGTGTATTCGTCAGCAACCGGAATGGCCTCAACTTGAACAGGTGCAAGCCAAGCAGGGAAAGCTCCGGCATAGTGTTCGAGCAGAATAGCGAAAAAGCGTTCGATTGAGCCAAAAAGTGCACGGTGAATCATCACTGGTCGTTGATGTGAGCCATCTGCTGCAACGTATTCCAATTGGAAACGTTCTGGGAGATTGAAATCGAGCTGAATCGTAGAAACCTGCCAGGTTCGGCCGATAGCATCACGGGCCTGGACAGAAATCTTAGGCCCATAGAACGCCGCACCACCTGGGTCATCGACAAGGTCAAGCCCTGAATTCCTCGCGACCTCAGCTAGGGTGTTGGTGGCCACCTCCCACACTTCGTCGCTGCCGACGAACTTATTTGGATCCTTGGTGGAAAGCTCAAGATAGAAATCGTTGAGACCAAAATCCTTGAGCAGACCAAGTACGAAGTCGAGCAAGCTCTTTAACTCGTCTTTCATCTGTTCACGAGTGCAATAGATATGCGAATCGTCTTGAGTGAGCCCTCGGACTCTGGTCAGACCATGAACGACGCCTGACTTCTCATAACGATAAACCGTACCGAATTCAAAGAGGCGCAGTGGCAGCTCTTTGTATGAGCGCTGACGTGAGCGGAAGATGAGGTTATGCATTGGGCAATTCATCGGCTTCAGGTAGTAGTCGAAGCC
This sequence comes from Bifidobacterium sp., assembly GCF_022647885.1. NCBI lineage: Bacteria > Bacillati > Actinomycetota > Actinomycetes > Bifidobacteriales > Bifidobacteriaceae > Bifidobacterium > Bifidobacterium sp. Next base: position 1,400,121 of record NZ_JALCLM010000001.1, read on the forward strand.
TTGCTTGGTTACCTGACCATCTGCATCAGTCTCTTCATCAAGATGCATTGGGGGGTACATGCCATCTTTGTACCACTGCAAATGCCCAGAAATCTCATAAAGATGACCTTTGGTGATATGAGGAGTCTGCACGAAGCTGTAGTGATGCTTGCGATGTTGCTCGCGTGAGTAATCCTCCATCGCATTGATAATTGCAGCTCCCTTGGGATGGAATACTGCCAGTCCAGGGCCTATCTCGTCAGGGAATGAGAATAGATCCATTTCGGCACCGAGTTTACGATGATCCCTTTTTGCAGCTTCCTCCATACGAGAGAGGTACGCCTTCATCTCATCCTTGCTGGGCCATGCAGTGCCATAGATACGTTGTAGCATGGGATTCTTCTCACTGCCACGCCAATAGGCAGCAGCAGTTCGTTGAAGTTTGAAGGCCTTGATATATCGCGTGTTTGGCAGGTGTGGTCCGCGGCACAAATCTTTCCATACGACTGTGCCCTCGCGGTCAATGTTGTCATACATACTGAGTTCGCCGGTCGAAACCTCTGTTGCGGCTTCCTGATCTATTTCAGCTTCCTTGACACCAATAAGTTCAAGTTTGTATGGTTGATCGGCTTCTTCTGCGCGAGCTTCGTCCTCAGAGACGATACGACGCTGGAATCGCTGTGCAGACTTAATGATGCGCTGCATGCGCTTTTCTATATCTTTGAGATCCTCAGGGGTGAATGGCTTCTCTACATCGAAGTCATAATAGAATCCGTCATCAATAACGGGACCTATGCCAAGCTTGGCATCAGGACGAACTTCCTGAACTGCCTGTGCCATCACATGGGTGCAGGAGTGACGCATAATGGCAACGCCGTCTGCACTGTCGAGGGTAATCGCTTCTACTAAGTCGCCGTCATGAAGCGGGGTATACAGGTCTCTAGCTTCGCCGTTGATCTTGACGGCGATAATGTCTTTATTCTCCGCGAAGAGTTCGGTTCCGGTCACTGTGGCATTCACCTCCTTGCGATCACCGTTGATATTGATGGAGATGGTCTGTGAGGCTGCCATAGTGCCGTCCTTACTCTCGACCCGCGTTACAAGGTGCAGGTCTGGACTGTGTGTGTACGCATTTGATGCCCATCAAACGCGATATTTGACAACCGCCACCATATGAGGTGACACAGACAATCGGCAGTCTCACACAGCAATATCAATGTCTTAAAGTCTCTTAAATACAACACTGTTTCGCTCTCACGCGATGTGTTTATACAGTATTGTTATCCAATCATCGTTTCCCAAGTCAGTTTCGATAATTCTCTGATCTCTGCCTGTGCTTGTGAAGAGCTGTCGATCTCCTGAGTCAAAACAGTTATGGTATAAGCCCCCGAAGTGGTATACACCAATGCAGCATCATTCTCCGTACCAGGTATCTCTCCAGTTTTATTGGCAACGTGTGTACCAGTTGGAAGGCCTGCGGGAATTTTACTTCTGCGCGTCTGTGCCAACAACAATGTCAACATTCGTTGGCTTGAATCTTCGCTGACCAGATCATTGTTATATATGGATGTCATGAACTTGCCACAATCTTGTGCTGAGGTGACTTTCTTAGTCGCATCGTGCGTACCGCTGTCATACAGTAAATCGCTTTGCGATGTTTGCGAGAAACCATATCGTTGAGCTATCTGATTGACTAGCGCGAAGCCTTGCGAATTATTGCCTTCGCCCAGAGTGGATATCAATTCATTCGCCGCCAGATTGGAACTGACTGTTATCATTTGGGTCAACAGATTATCAATTTGTGTGGTGTCGGTGAGATGTCCATCGTGAATCTGTTGAAACACGGCCAGCATAATATACAGCTTAATAAGGCTTGCTGCGGGTTGTTGGTGGTTGTTCACAGAGATTGATGCTCCACTGCTCATGTCCGCGACGTACACTTGCCAGGTTCCCTGATATCCCGCGATTTGGGTCTTGAGTTGTTCTTGGAGCGCGTCCAATTTTCGCTGTTCGCTTTGTTTAGCTGCATCTTGTGTATTGATTTTCGGCGCAGCAGTTCTTGCCAAGTCTGGGTTTGAAGATGTGTCACTAGTACTCATCTCGGATGATGTAGCGTGGCTCAGTGCTGATCTCTTGGTGTCTGGTATCCACCAGTATGCAACACCACATAACACTACGATTGCGCCTACCAGAGCCGCTGCAAGGTACTGCTTACGCCTATTATTTTGGCAAGAACGCCTATGTGCTGGAATATGTCTGCCCATGAGTTACTTCATATCAAAAGAAGAGGCCATCGAAGACAGTAAAGCAGAGGTTAACTGAGCTGTTCGGTCCTTGCCTTGTGACTGTGTCATTACCGCAAGTGCAATACTTTTCGATCCTTTGGTCATCGTAATGAAGTAGTTATAGGTGTTTTGTATGCCCATACCTCTATGTGCATGTACTGTTACCCCTGCAGGAATACTGACGCCATCTGATGCGAGATCATAGTTCATCATCGCTGTAGCGCCTGACGTGCTTGCTGCAGCTAACATGCGGGATGCATCTGAAGCTGAACTTTTGTTCTCATAACCAGCCGCTGAGGCTTGTACATCGCCGAGATTCCTGGCAAAAGTTGTTTGTGTGTAGCCTTGCGCTGAGGCCCACTGTGTGACTGCATCTAAACCACCGAGAGAGGCAATAGCTTCGTTGCCTGCTGAGTTATCCATATTCTGCATCATGGTGGAAGCTGACGCTAGGGCTGCGGCATTGTTTTGTGCACGTGCCTGCAAATAAATTGGCAAGTAGAGTCCTGCAGCAACAAACTGCTTATTTGCTTGTTGAGATGAGTAGCTGTTTTCGCTACTCGTAGCAGAAGCATTGCCGTCAATTGTGGCGGCGACGGACACATCGGTGGTAGAAAAACCATCGACAATAGTGTTGAGTCCTGTGGTATCAAAGCCTGTAGCAGCTTGAGAAGTTGACTTCGACACTGAGGCTGTTGAACTCGCAGAAGATTTAGAACTTGATGGTGAGCTACTTGTAGTGGTATCTGATAACGATGATTGAGAACCCCAAATTCCCATGTTGTAGGTAATGACTGCGGCAATGCAAAGTAATAACAGCGCCCCTATAACACCACCAATAATGAAGAATGGCATGCGCTGGCGTCGTGCCTGCCCGTTCGAAGCTGATGCAGCTTGATTAATCCCATTGTTATATGGTGCCGGACTAGGCTGGATAGGCATAGAGGTGTTTTGGTACTGTGGTTGCCCTGCATACGATGCTGGTGTAGTTGGTGCTGGCATAGAAGGATGCTTTGGTGCATATGTCTGCTGTGGGGGTATTACAGGAATCGTAGCTTGTTGTGATTGCGGCTTTGCTGGTGTGGTTTCACCAGATTGCGGACTAAGCGGAGGCAAGGTTGCCGTGGTAGATACGTCACCCGTATCTTCGAAATCCTCTAGCTTGGCTTCTGTGATATCAGTTTCTCGAGCAATATCTGTGGCTGTTTGCTCCTGCGATACTGGCGATTGCTGTTGACTCTCGTGAGTGATCGGTGCACCACATTCGATACAGAATTTTGTATCTTCTTCATTGATTTTTCCACAGTTAGTACACTTCACGCTTGTTCCTCTCCCCCAACAGCATGTCAGTTACGCTAAAACACTTCTCACCATGAGTAATTATTACTATTCTCATTCCATGTCACAGTGACTTTCCCATTATTTATTGTGAACGTCCCACTGATTGTTCCACTGTCAGTAGTACTTTCATCCTGCCATGGATCCGAATCCAGATAGCGATCCTGATAACTGATCGATGTGTGAATGGTGTTGCTTTCAAATGTTCCTTGATAAACATCCAAAGTATCTAAGGTGGGTTGATCCGTTATGCTTCGTTTGATGTTCGTATACGCTGTTGACGTCCATGAGGAAAAATCACCATCCGAGAAATCGCATCCTGGCGTGCTAACTGCCACACTGGCAGCGCAAGTATCCATATGCTGTTTCATTTGCGAAAGTATCTCCGTTGTGAGTGCTTCAGTTGCACTGGGAGCAAGGAAGGCTTCATCCTTGTTGCTAGAGACCGCAACTGTTTCAGATTTGAGGTACTGAGAATCTGACAGAGCGATGGATAGTTTACCTGGGTATGAGGGTAATGAGTATTTTTTCATTGCAGAAATATCAATGTCGTCGTTCTCATTGCTTGAGTTTGTTGGCAAGCTTGCCGAAGTGGGATGCATTCCTGCTTTGGCAAGATTAATGCTTTGTCCGTTGACAGATATTGTGGTTTCTTTTTCAGGTACTGTTACCGCAATCTGGGATGTCAGTGGAGTAGTAATTTTCCACGCATCAAAGAATAACCATTGTTTGCCGCTCGTCTCGAGCGTGAGCGTTTTTTGTTGTTTCGCGCCGTCAATGGTATAGCTGACAACTGCTTTTCGTGTCGATGGTTGTTGTGGTATTGCTTGTAACTTACCTATCTCCACGTGCTCCATACGATGCTTGGTAGCTTGGCCGAAAGAGTCGGTTAATAGTTTGCGTGAAGCATTTGGTACGCCTGGGTCGACCATAGATGTGGCTTTATCATATTGTCCTGCAGCAACGAGGGAAACGTAAGATTTCAGCGGTCCCTCAGGAGAAAATACTGTATATTTCAACGTCATTATTATTGCAACAGCTGCTATGAACAGTGCCACAATGCTACACAGGATTATGGTGTTTTTCCTCGATAGTCGCTTAGCTTTAGGCATCGCAGCAGTGTAATCAGTAGGATTCATGGCGGCCGTTGATTGATACACCAGACCTGTAGAAGCCATAGCAGGGATCTGAACTGGCGTTTCTGGTCCTTGCATAGGAGCTGTGCTTGCCTGCGTGGCATGCAGTGGAGCACCGCACGCTATGCAAAACTTGCCCGTAATGTCATTCCGAGCTCCGCACTGAGTGCAAAACAAAGTGGAGGTGGATGTCGGAGTTTCAGACGGACTGTGGGTGCTATGTATATCCGCGGTTGCTTCTGCAGTAGGTATCTGCTCTGCTGCTTGGATGTTCCCCGAATCATTCATTAGCGTAGCGTCGCGCTGTGAATTGTCATCTGTATCGTCGTTATCTTCTATATCTTCACTCATTATTCCTCTGTTCATTCAGGTATATTGATACTTTTTGGGCATCAGAATATTGCGCTGAGTATTTCGGCTGCTCCTGCAAGCAAAATGATGAAGATAACAATTACTAGAACAACACCTACCAATAATGTCGCAAAGCCCCACATCCAGGTGCTATCCAATTTGCGTTGGTTCTTCGTTTGCGCAATACGAACGGTTGGGATTATAAGAATAAACAGTGTTGCCACCATCATTAACACTATGGCGAAAGCATTCATCCCTAACAGAGCAGTAACGAGCGCACAGCAGTTCACTGCGAGTAGCGGTGTGAGCTTCTGCCCAAGTTCATCGTGAAGTTGGCTGAAGGTTATTGAACGATCTCCAAGTAACTTGATGCCTGCAAAGGTCATAGCTACTACTACATAGAGAAAAGCGAAGACGAGGAATGCTGTTTTGAACAACTCGCTTACTGGGACGCTGGATGCAACAGAATATGAGCTGTCGATGTCAGAGAGAAAAGAATTAATACCGCTAGTTAGTGATGAAACCGAAGAGTACTGGTGCGAGATCATCGAAAAGGTTGTTGCTCCAACCAGCACTGCATTGAGTGCGATGGGAACGATAGCCCACCAAACTGGAATCTTCCTGACTTCCGAAGGACGTTTGAATGAGTCCCATAACCACCTCATCAGCAGTGTAAAAGCATTCGGTTGGGTCGCCGTTGGTGCTTGAGCAAGTGGGGGTTGCTGTGCTGGTGCAGCAAACTGCGTTGGCACAGCGCCTTGGGGAATTTGACCGTTGAGTGGATATTGTTGACCATAGGCTTGTGGGCCGCCTGCAGTCTGTGAACTTGGTATATACCGAGCTGGTTCTGACTGCGATTCTGTTCTCGAAGTTTGGTTAACAGATGTTGTAGAGATATTGGGGTTTGCAGAGAGCTGTTCAGCAACATTGTAGGAAGCGCTGTTATCCACACTGGGAGTTGCAGAAACCTCGGGAGCGGGAATGGCTGATGGTGTTGGGGATGTACTCGGTGTCGAAAGTTCTTGGCTTAATGGCGTGCCACAGCTTCGGCAAAATTTAGCTTCTTCTGGATTTTCAGCATTACACGAGTTGCAAATTTTCATCAGATTGGAATCCCTCATTCCGCTCGAAGTGCTTTGCACCTATAGAAAGCACAGCGGGCTGGTGTTCAGATGTTCACTGTAAGCAAAAGTTAAACATCATGTCGGGACAAAACTAGGACTATATAGTTTTCAAATATGGATGCAGAGGAACAACATCCCTCAAATAATCGATATGAATTTCATGTCGATTATTCAAGGGATTTCATCAACAATCTCAGATCAGAGGTGTCACTCATCAGCAGTTCATCAAGCTATGACCAGATACTATTCAACTTCCTTAGCTCTAAGGTCACCGATTGCTGATCTGCAGCGTGAGACATCTTAAATGTCCCGTTCTCCCCCGCACAAGCGCTTAATACAGCACCTGCTGCCTCTCCATCATTAAGAAATATTTCTGCTACTCCTCGGTCATAAAATATTTCAATTTTTCGAATGTCGCTGATGCCGGCGTGCAAGTGTAAAGCATCGGTATGTGACCCATGTGTGAGTACTTCTGTAATCCCTGAAGATCTCACAAGATGCAAGTCATGACCTTGTTCGTCAAGAGCAATGATGATATCGAAATCAGCATCGTTGCTTAGTTCTATGTTTGCATAATATGCGTTGCCAGGGATAGGTATTGTCACATCATTAAGCGCAGATGAAGTTTCAAGTAATGCTTTTTCGAATGTACGCTGAACAATAGTCGAACCAAGCAATACATCATAAACTTCTTGCACTGGGCGACTTATTAAACGTCCATTTCGTATATGAAGCTGTCTTGGTAATGACATCACGCCGTTGGCGAGGTGTTTGCCCTCGGTTTTCGTTTCAAACCAGTCAGAAATCCATCCTATGGCGATACGACGGTTGCGATCGTCTTGGAAAGACTGTACGGCATAATATCCACTACCAAAATCACATAACCCTGATTGAGAGGCCATGAATTTCGTTGATGCATCGTTGGCACCTGCAGATGAATCTTGAGTGATGGCATTGTCTTGAGCGTGTATTGAGCCCGTGTACCACATCACCGGTTGATAGCGCCCACCACCGTCTCGATACTTCATTAAAGCTGCCACCACTACATCGCTACCATCAAGCGGAAAGAAGTCAGGGCACTCAAAGGTAAAAGCGTCGGTATGTTCTGTATCTGCAAATGTAATGCCTTGATATTGCCAATCATCCTGTTTTGACATGGAACTGTGCTTATCCGCTGTAAACAGAGCCAAAGCTGGCACACGGTCTGTATCTGCGATTACATCCCCTGGATTATCGCTAGGCTCATTTGCATGCCAACCCTTTTGTAAATCGGATATGGGAGACCACATGAAGTTGTAGTGCTGTTGCGATACTGAGTGTTTAGAAATATTGCTCGCGATAACCATTGTGGTGTCATCCCCAGGGAATCTCCACTCAACTTTCGGGTCACGAAAATCAAGACCTAACTGTGAGGAATCCTCGGTGGATACAGGTCTGAGCACCACGGGGTGTTCTGGACCAAATGTAATCCCATCAGAGCAGACACAAGTGGTCTGATACTCGATCAAACTTGACGGATCTCCATGACGCTCCATGTGCCTGGTCAAAAAGAATTGCATAGCTACAGCATCATCACCAGCGCAAGGTTTGCCTTGAGCATCAATTGGTACAGCGCTACCAGAAAACGCTCCACCAGAATGATCAGTACCTTCGTGTAGCTCCGGTTGCGGGAACAAGACAATTGGCAAATGGGTCCAATGAATTAAATCGCTGCTAACTGCATGTCCCCAATGCATATTGTCCCAGTTCCATCCATAGGGATTGAACTGATAAAACATGTGGTATTTGCCCTGGAATCGGCATAAACCATTGGGATCATTCATCCAGTGTTCAAAGGGCTCAAAATGTGAACGTGGACGGTTGTAGTGCTCGTAGAAAGTTGCGAGATTGTCTGCACTCTCAACATTGTGCTCTAACCATGTATCGTCGCAGTCAGCAACAATACGTCCTTCTGGATTACGGTCTGAAGCAGCGTCGGTATCTATTCCTTGCACGTCGAGGAATCGCACACCCCTCTCGAGCAAATCAGGTCCACCAGAGAGATAGGAATATGTGATTCGTGCGTGCGTGGTGAGCAGAGCATAGGATGAGGAACCATCGAGTGGGAGCGCAACGTGACTACGGCGTTGTGCCGAATCAAGAAAAGTCTCTTGGCGTTCGCCTGTTTCATTTGAAACTATGGCAACTCCTGCCTTGCGATGGTCCGTCGGGCTGTCCCCCGCGCAATCCCTTTCAACGAATAACTCTACTGTGGTGTAGTTATTGGCCTTGAAGGTATGAATGCTCTGGTGCTCGATGTGCGATGGCGTCATCAGTGATGTCATGGCTATTTGCCTTCCGTAACGTGTGGTGAAGCACTGGTAGCTGCCACCATGCTGTGAATATCCATCCCGGGAAGCCTGGCATAGGAATACACCACAATGCTTGACAGGAATGCAGGAACGGATAAACCAAATACCACTAGAACTCCAGGCCATGTATACCAAACCCAGACAGTAAGTATGAATAACAGAGTTGTCATGAGACTACATAATGGTCTGGCAACCACCATCTGAATCGTGGTTTTCGCCACCCAGATGCCAGATTCGTCAAAATTCGAGCGCAAGACCCATGCGAGCAGTGTAAATACTCCAAAAAATGCTATTAGCACGACGAGAGCACCAGAAACTGCAATACCTATGTGTCCCCCGACATCATGCCAGTTAACAACCCAGTAGTCGAAAATCAACAGTATCCATAGGAATCCCATAGGCCACCCGAAGGCATTAGCGGAACTCAATTCTTGCTTCCAGGAGCTGTGAAACGTAGACCATGTGTGTTTAACAGTCCATGAACGGTCATCACTGAGTAACCATGCTCGGTATGTGGCGTGAGCCGCTGCAATCGAAGGGAAGAAACCTACAACAAATACTCCCATGAGTGTGTGGAATAACATCGCAACATTGACGATGAATATCATCACCACTGTTCTGCATAAGCGCTCATAGCTTGTTGAAAATCGCGACAGCATAAGAACGACCTCGATTTCTTTCCTTCTGTTGTCTGCGTGCTATTGGTATTGAAACAGCACGCAGACAACAATTAATGTGAATCAACTTCGAAGGTATTAACAGGCGTATGTATCAACTCCTGTAGATACCGCAACATTGGAGATTAACCTTTAACAGCACCAATCATGACGCCCTTATTGAAGTACTTCTGCAAGAAGGGATACATGACTAGCAGAGGCAAGGTCGAGACAATAATGACGCCGTATTTGATCTGTTCAGCGAAACGTTGAGCTGCCACAGCTGTCATGCCAGCACTATTCGAGTTGGTTTGGTTAGCAAGCAAGATGGATTGCAGCACGTTCTGTAACGGTTGTTTACTGGCATCACGAATATAAATCAGACCAGTGAAATAGTCATTCCAATGTCCAACGAAGTAATACAGGGCAATCACAGCAATAATGGCGCTTGACAGTGGCAAAACGATACGAACGAAATAGCCTATATATGACATGCCATCGATTTGTGCTGCATCATGAAGCTCCTCTGGAATAGAGGTTTCAAAGAACGATCTAGCGATGATGAGGTTATACACACTGACTGCACCAGGAAGGATAAACACCCACATAGAGTTCAAAATGCCAATCTGCTTATACAACAGGTAGCTAGGAATTAGGCCGCCGCCAAAGAACATCGTGAATGTAAACAGGAACATGATTACACGACGCGGCTTGAATTCAGAGCGAGACAAGGCAAATGCGGCTGGCAGGGTAACTACCATATTGAGAGCTGTACCTGCGAAAGCATAAATCAGGGTGTTTTTATAACCGGTCCAGATTCGAGAATCGGCGAATATCTTCGTGTATCCGGTGAAATTAGTGCCTTTAGGGAGGGTAAGTACCTCACCAATAGCAACTTTCGTTGGATCAGAGAATGAAGCGATAACAATGAACCATAGTGGGTAAAGCACTACCAGAATGATTGCGACAACGAGTACGGCAATCAGTCCGTCGGCTATGCGGTCACTAAGCGTTTTGGATTGTTTCGTTTTTTTATTCCAGGGAATATCGTTTCCACTGATTTTAGAAGTTTCCGGCTGACCGGAAGATCCTTGCAAAATTGTTGATGTCATAGTGATTCCCCCCTCAGAAGATACTGGTTTCGGAAACTCTCTTCGAGATCGTATTGGCGATGACGAGGAACACGAAGTTGATTAATGTATTGAACAGTCCTATAGCTGTCGAATAAGAGAACTGATTGGACACGATACCTATCTTGTAGGTGTATGTCGAAATCACTTCTGAAGATGACAAGTTAAGAGCGTTCTGCATCAAGAACACCTTTTCAAAGCCAACGTTGAGCACACTTCCCATATTGAGAATTAGCAGTATGCCACAGGTTGGCAGAATAGTTGGAATGTCAACATATCGGATGAGTTGGAAACGACGAGCGCCATCAACTTTTGCAGCTTCATACAGTGCTGTATCAACGCTGGACAGAGCTGCGAGATAAATAATCGAATTCCAACCTACGTGCTGCCAAACTTCCGTAATCCAATATATAGGGGTAAAGAGATTAGGATTCCCCAGCAAGCTGGTGTCTCCAAGGAAACGTCCTAGCAAGCCAGTTCCTGGTGTCAGGAAGATATTGATCATTGCCACAATCACCACAGTTGAGATGAAGTGAGGCATGTACGTGATGGTCTGAACAAAACCTTTAACCTTGGTGCTTCCAATCTGGTTGATAAGCAGTGCCAAGATAATTGGTGCAATGAAGCCCATAACCATCGTCCACAAACTGATGGAAATGGTGTTCTTCATAATGTTGCCGAACATCGGTGACTCAAGGAATTGCCTGAAATATTTGAGCCCGACCCAAGGGCCTCCTGCGAGGCCCTTGCTGGGAACGAAATCTCGGAAGGCAAGCTGAACGCCATACATTGGTACGTAGGCGAACAGCCCAATGAAGCAGATAGCTGGTGTTACCATCAGCCATAATTGCCAGTAGCGCTTGAAATGTTCACCCAAACGTGAGATGAATGAACCATGCTTAGGCATCGCTGGATGCCTTTCGTGCCGCTTGCGTCGCTTACTTGTTGTCGCTGCCGCTGCGACTGGGACTATTTGCGTAGAATCCTGCAAACCAGGGGTAACCTGTGTTTGCCCTGCCGCTACGCTTGCGACTGTTGCGCTCTGGGTCATTGCGCTTCCCTTCCGATTGCGTTAGCTAGCCTGTGATCAGTTCTTGGTGTACTCGTTGTAGTACTTTTGCCAGAGTTTGACGTTCTGTGTGAGTCCTACACTGTCAAGCTTCTTCACATAGGCATCCCAGTCGGCATCCACACCACCCTTTTGGATCCATGTGGCGGTCTTGGTCAATGCATAGTTCAATACAGCAGTGTTGTTATTAGTGATGGTTGTCTGATCATCCGAATCTGGACGAACGTAGATTGGCATGACATCCTTGGTCTGATCAACGTTGGCGAATGCCTTGGTGTAAGCAGAATCTGCTTCCTTCAAAGCCTCACTAGCCTGGTCATTTTTGACGGTTGCACTATCTGGAATCCAACCAGCAAAACGATCAGCAGTCGCTTTGCATGGGTCTTTGGTGCTGGAATCGAAGCAACGATCGTTGACTGTGTAGGTGCTGTTGTCTGAGCTGGTAACGTCTTCAGGAATATCACCGTAATACTGTTGGATTGAAACCTTTTCTCCGTAGAGTGCGTTAACCACCTTATAAATGGCTTCCTTGTTGGGTGCATCTTTGGAAACAGCGATGGCGTGGTTGGATAGCTCAGTCAAATCCTGTGAGGAATCCCAAGTGACATCGGAATCAGGGGTCGAAGCTGTTGCCTTGAGTGAAGGTAGTGCCACATATTGATCCTTAAGTTTCTCAAAATCAGTAGTAGCCCAGCCAACTATCATGCCGCTCTTTGCAGTTTTGCCGTCGCTTACCGTATCAGCGGTTATGGCAGCGTCTTCTCGTGTTAGTGCATCTGCAGGAATGAGTCCTTGCTCCATCAAGGAGTGCAAATACTTGACAACACTCTTATATTCGTCGCTCTCAAGGAAGTTTCCGACTTTGCCATCCTTCACGTAAATGCCTTGGAATGAGGGTGATGTGCCGGCGAAGCTAGTGGTGATTCCCATAGAATTCAGCAGTACAAAGGGATTCCAAAGTGAGAATCCTGTGGTGTCAATTCTGCGCATATTGAAGGGCACTTCATCCGCTTTGCCGTTGCCATTAGGATCTTGAGTCTTGAAAGCGGTGAGAACCTTGGTTAATTCATCCCAAGTTGTGGGCATTTGCAGACCGAGTTTGTCTAACCATGTCTTGTTGATGAACATGTGATTCGAGGAGACACGGTAGTTTTCTCCGCGGTCAGATGGCAAGACATAAACATGGCCTTCTTTGTCAGCAACCATCTTTTTGGCACTAGTCTGAGTGGCAAAGAATTTCTTGACATTGGGCATTTGGTTCAAATGCTTTGAAAGATCTTCAAAGTATGGATATTGTTCGCCGTCTGTCGGATCGAAGGTGAAAATTGAGACATCTGGAACATCACCCGAAGCCAAAACTGCGGATTTCTGTTGGCTCCAAGATGAGTCAGCGACATCATCCCATTTTATTGTGCAGTCGCAGGCTGTTTCGATGTCCTTCGTCCACCCCATGGTTTTCATCGCTACATCAGTTGAATATCGTGTAATGAGAATCTTGACGATTGGTTTTCCATTGGCGTCAACTGTGGCCTCATCGCTGCCAGAACCTCCACACCCAGCAAGAACCATCGTTGATGCAAGCGCTGCAGCTGCTAGTGAGAGCAAGCGCCGTTTAGCACCTCGTCGTGCCATGATTTCCATCCTTTCATTCTGTTCTTCCCCAACGTGCCCCGTCGTTGGCGGCGCAAGAAGGTACCTCACATTCCAATACGGACCATGCAGATGAGTATCCGTTGCTTCTCTGCTGGAATGCTGACATCAAATTAACACGTCAATCGATTTACGTCAAACGATTGACAGCGTTTCTTGAATGTTTGTTTCTATGAAGCTCCGTTTGTGTAGTAAATCCAGAATTATTTGTAATCAAGAGCTCCTAAGAAATGCTGTATTTCCAACAAAAGCCCGTTTACTAGCAATCTGCTGTCCCCCAAAATCCCTACACAAACGCACATCCTTGCCCAGCGGTAGTGTAAATCCCGACTCGGGGTGCCGCAAATAGTTGCTGCTGAGAAAAACCCGTCGAACCTGATACAGCTAGTACTGACGAAGGGATGTCATGTGATGACTCTGCATAATCAATGCCCACTACGAAGTGTATTTACATATTGCGCTACCAAGGCTGTATGTAGTGAAAGTAGTAAGGGGCAACAACGATGAATACCACAGCATACGACGTACTTAAAGCTCAATGTTCACAGGAATGGGATAGTACGATTCACCATCGTTTCGTGAACGAGTTGGTATCTGACACCTTGCCTGACGAGATATTGCGACATTACCTTATACAAGATTGGCAATTTTCTTACGATTTCTATTCACTACTGGGTGAGGCCATTGCTGCAGCAGATACAATGCCAGCCAAAGTACGCTTGGGCCAGCAGATGGGCTTTATCGCTAATGACGAGAATACCTATTTTCACGACCGCTTTGTACAGTTCCATGTGAGCGATGATGAACTAACAGCGCCCGAACTCACTCCCTCTTCCAAGGGATTCCGCAAATTGTATCGGGATGCTGTTGACTCTCATTCTTATGCTCAAGCACTTGCGGTGCTGGTCGTTGCAGAATCTATCTATTTGGATTGGGCTGAGGAATCAACTGCGGGAGGAAGCAGGATGCCCGAAAAGGATCAACATATCGGCTGGATTGATGTGCATCGTGGCAATGATTTCTCTGCGTGGGTCCAGTTTCTTATTGATGAGTTCAATCGTGTTGCTGATCCTCAGGATTCTGAAGTTGCCCGTCATTTCACCGATGCCGTGCACTTTGAATTGGGGTTTTTCGATGACGCTTATATACACGAATAAACCCTGATGTTGTCGATAACGGAATGATGACGTCAACGATGTGTAAGGGCTGGGATATATGTGAGGAACTATCTCAGCCTGTACGCATTTTCCTAGGCAATAATTCTTGGCAATATACACCAACTGCGGATCAGTATTGCTCTCGTCCTTCCTCTTTTCAAGGTCACTGGTAGCGACTGTATGTTCTTCTAAACTCATTCATATGGATGCACCACTATCATGACGTGGTATATATGGCAGTTGGGCTATGTAGTGAATGTGTTAAGGCAATGTGCCGTGACCAGTAGGGATTGATGCTATGAACGATTCTTTTGCAATATGCAACGTAAATATTATTAGCGAAGATGCTCAAGATGGTCTGCTGCGAGGGTATAACGTCGTCGTCGGTACTAACGGTACGATTACGGCGGTTGGTCCGAAACAACACACTGTAGTTCCACAGAACTGCCATCGACTAGATGGTAGCGGAAAATATTTGCTTCCCGGATTAATCAATGCGCATGTCCATCTCTTTTCAGAAGGCAAACCCTTGCCTGAATTGTTGACAGGCCCTACATTTCAACGAGCAGTCAGCTCTGTGCTTCATAGCCCAATCGGGACTCTACTATCAAAGCACCGAGCAAAGCTCAATGCACGAACCTTGTTGCTCTCGGGAGTAACTACATTCCGTACCGTGGGAGATGTGGGTTATGAAGCGGTCGCTCTGCAGCAGCAAATTGATAAGGGCAAGGAACTCGGATCAAGAATGTTGGCTTCAGGACCCCTTCTCGCTATTACAGGCGGGCATGGCAGCCCTCAGATAGCGCTGATCGGTGATTCCCCCTCACAGAACAGGAAGAACGCTCGCATCAATATCATGCATGGCGTAACTGCAATCAAAATCGCAGCCACTGGTGGTGTCACGGATGCTAGACGAATAGGTGATGCCGGTCGCCCCCAGATGAGCGAAGAAGAGATGGCGGCAATATGTGTAGAAGCGCATCATGCTGGTCTTTTAGTTGCGGCGCATGCTCAAAGTCCATTGGGAGTAACAATGGCTTTACGCGCTGGTGTGGATACGATTGAGCATGGTTGTGCGATGAACGATGAGATTGTTGACCTCTTTCAGAACAATCCCCTCTCGTTACGTGGCTGGTCAGCGCTGATCCCGACATTATCTGCGGCGTTGCCTCTTGTGAAGATCAGCCAAGATATCACTGGCGTAAGTGACATTGTTGTAGCGAATGCGCATATTGCGGTTGATGAAATGGTTCAAGGAATTCATGACGCACGGGCTAACGGCATTTCCATTGGTATGGGCACAGATACCGCTATGACATTCGTAACCCAATACAACACCTGGCGTGAACTTGCACTACTGAATAGATTCGGTGGTCTCAGCCCGATTGAGGCAATTCATGCAGCGACTCAAGAAAATGCGAAAATTCTAGGATTTGAACAGGTCACAGGAAAGATTGAAAAGGGTTTCTCTGCCGATATGCTTCTTCTAGAGGACAACCCGCTGCAGTCGTGGAATAGCTTTAAACATCCGGAACTAGTTATTGCGCGAGGCAAAGTTCTGATGAATCCACACGTTACGCGCTTTAGCGATATTGACCAGCAGCTCGACAATATGCAGCAATGAGTAGTAAGGCGTAAGGAAGATTGTAAACATAATAGAAAACCGAAGAGGGGAACAATACTGTGGGCGATGCAGGAATCGAACCTGCGACCCCTTCGGTGTGAACGAAGTGCGCTAGCCGCTGCGCCAATCGCCCGAGTTTGGGTAAGGACTCGGTGTCCTTGTGGGCGATACTGGGATCGAACCAGTGACCCCTTCCGTGTCAGGGAAGTGCGCTACCGCTGCGCCAACCGCCCGGTAAAGTCTTACGACTTCGAGGTGGGTACGAGAGTCGAACTCGTCTAAACGGCTTTGCAGGCCGCTGCCTAACCGCTTGGCTAACCCACCGTGACTGGTCTATGTCTCGGACCTCGAGCGGGCAACGGGACTCGAACCCGCGGTCTCGACCTTGGCAAGGTCGCGCTTTACCAACTAAGCTATGCCCGCATCACTGCACCTCATGCCCAGAAGCTTACCTCCAAGCACGAGTCACTACTATAACTACATGGTTGGCATTACGCAAATTGCGTGTCTTATCAGCGAGTCTCAATACATCAAGGAGTGTTCTCGCTTGGAAAAATCTTCAATCCTCAACAATTAGCAGCTACTCTAAGACCTGTGAGTGAAGAAGCACTGCAATCCCAAAACGTATTAATCGCGGCGTTTGAGGGCTGGAATGATGCATGCCAGGCAGCGACTAATGTACTGCGCCATCTTATTGACGCATACGATTCGCGCGAAGTGGCTCGTATCAACTGTGATGGTTTCTACGACTATCAGATTTCACGCCCGATGATGTGCCATGTTCAAGGCCAACGGCGCCTTGTTTGGCCTGAAACAGTTTTCTATGAAATCACCATCGATGCGCATCACAAGATTTTTGCACAAATGGCTCCTGAACCTAACTACAGGTGGAAGGAGTACTGCATACGCAGCATGCATATTGCTGAAGAATGCGACATCGATACGATTGTGACTCTTGGGTCAATGTATGCTGACTGTCCTCACACCCGTCCTCTACCAGTTGAATCGTATAGTGACGACTGTGGCTGTGACAATGGAGACGAACACTGTGGTCCAATTGGCATTCCAACTGTGTTAGATACCTTAGCTGAAGAAAATGGCTTTGCTACGGAACCAATTTGGATTTCTGTACCTCAGTATCTCGGTAGTGATGAATGTGCACAAGGGACCCTGCAACTGTTAAGAACACTCTCAGATCTTTTGGGCGTGCCTCTCAAAGAGGGTGATTTGCAAGAACGAGCAGATCGTTGGAAAGCGCAGGCAGAGGTATTAATCCGCTGCAACGACGATTTATCTGATTATGTGCATCGGCTGGAACGAGAATATGATTTTGAGCATAAAGTTCGTGAGCAGGCAGAACTCTCTACTATGAATGTTGGAGACATTATCGCCGAGGCTGAATCCTTCCTCCAAGAGCCAGGTTCAGGTAGCTCTTCAGATAATTCCTAGAGTCTTAGCGCTTGTGTAGGGATTTCTCTCTACATTACCTAATGTGGGATTGACGGAACATTGAAATTCCGCCAATCCCGCATATGCTGGAGTGCAGGCATACATAGAAATCCCTACACAAATGTGTATCTGCCCCTTATCGAGGGTTGTTTAAGCGACAGAACCTGCAAGTGGTGCGAGCACCCCTGTGATGAGCAGCAGTGCAACGATAACTGCAAGTGCTATACGGTAAATGGCGAAGCCTTTATATGAAAATGTGGAAACGATTTTTAAGAAAGCGATAATTACTAAATACCCGACTACAAAGCTCACCAGTGTTGCACAGATAGTCGCTCCCCATCCTGGGAATCCTGCAGCACTACTGGCATCGCCCAAGGATTTTACGGTTTCCAGAATTCCTGCACCGAACACGGCAGGAATAGCCATTAAGAAGCTAATTCTCGCAGCATCCTCTCGGGTATATCCTAATGCTCGACCAAAAGTAATTGTTCCACCTGAGCGGGAAACACCAGGTACTAGAGCGAGCATTTGTCCAACACCGAAAATTGCTGCATCTTTAAGAGTCATTTCTGCAATCGTCTTTGATTGTTTACTCCTGGCGTCAAAAAACCACAGGAGCAAGCCAAAAACAATCAGCATCAATACGGTGATCCAAAGGTTGCGTAAACTGCTCTCAATGCTCTTCTGGAATAGCACTCCTGCTATCACGATAGGCAACGTTCCAACGATAATAAACCATCCGAGTGATGCATCTTTATCGTCTGCGCCAAGTCTCTTGGACATTTCTGCACCATCTTTGCCGCGCAAACACATAAACCAATGGCTAAGAATTCGAGCAATGTCATGGCGGAAATAGAGCAATACAGCACTTTCAGTACCAAGTTGGATGATTGCTGTAAATGCCGCTCCTGGATCTTGTCCAAGTAAAGCCCCTGCTATACGTATATGCGCACTTGAAGAAACAGGCAGAAATTCGGTGAGACCCTGAATGATTCCCATTAGTATCGCTTCGAAGAAATTCATAAACCCTCGTATTACTCATGTGTTTAACACAGATGTTGTTATCTGCGCATGCATAACCTTCATTAGAGTAGCGAAATTCCAGGAACTTTGGCGTATCGACCGGCTTGTCGCGCAGAATGCCCACAATGGGTAAGTGCTACAACACAGCAGAATAGTCAAACAACTGCTCTGGCTCCGCAGTTGAGTTGGGAGATGTTATGGAACAGTACAGGAAATCCAGGGCTCACTCCCCTCACGGGTTCTTTGAGTGTGAGGGCCGTGGCCTGAAATGGTTGCGTGAAGCCTATGGGCATGGTGGTCCACGTGTGGTCGAAGTTTTCGGTTGGGGTGACGATTACCTTGATATTGAGCGTGTCAATTCCTCATCTCCTACGCCTAAGGCTGCATATGATTTTGGGGCAGCTTTAGCGCATCTACACGATTTTGGCGCGGACTATTTTGGTGAGGCACCAGCAGGATATTCTGGTACTTGTTACTTTGGTCCTTTGCAAGATCCTGTTCCTATGGATACTGGCAATTGGACAACTGCTGAAGAATACTTCGCTCAAGGTCGTTTACTGCCGATGGTGGAGCTAGGTATCCAGCGTGGGTCTCTTAATCAGTCTGACATGAGCATGACGCAAGACATCGTATCTGCATTGCCTGAGTTGCTAGGCCCAGCAGCCTCAGATTCGCCTGCACGTATACATGGTGATTTATGGAGCGGCAACGTCATGTGGACTGCCGATCAGGGTCGTAGTGAAGCTGTGCTCATCGATCCAGCTGCACATGGTGGGCATCGAGAAGAAGATCTAGCCATGCTGCACCTTTTCGGTATGTCATATCTCTCTAACATCATCGATGGCT
This sequence comes from Bifidobacterium sp., assembly GCF_022647885.1. Lineage (NCBI taxonomy): Bacteria > Bacillati > Actinomycetota > Actinomycetes > Bifidobacteriales > Bifidobacteriaceae > Bifidobacterium > Bifidobacterium sp. Next base: position 1,419,289 of record NZ_JALCLM010000001.1, read on the forward strand.
ATCAGTCCGTCCACCAACTTGCTCAGGGATTTGCAGATAGATACACTCTCTGGCAGCTTTATCCGATTGCAGGTCATTGTGTCTTCTTCGGTGGTGGCTATGTCAGCGAATACCGTTCAATGTGCCGCTCACTGCTGAGGCGTTAAGCGTACAGCACTGTGTGCTGTACGTAGACTCGGTGAGCAGCCGCAAAGGCTGCGCGAAGGTAATCGCTTCGGCGATTACAAAGGCTGCGAAGAAGCGCGCAGCGCTTGCCACACGTCGCAACCACCCAACGTACATTTCTATAGTTTTAAGCAATTTCTATAGTTTTAAGCGAAGTGAGCCACCGCAAAGGCAACCATCTGCTAAGCCTTGAAAGTGTGCCATGCAGCACGAGAAGACAGCAAATCAGCATGCTTCTCGTGCTGCTTGGCACAGTTGCTGCGGAGAGACCCGACTGCGCCGTCTATCTCGAACGCCTAGCTGAGCGCATCCTTCAAACGGTTAAAGAATCCCTTGCGGTTTTGCGGTGCTGGTTTGGAAGCTTGTGCTGTATGCGTGGCTTCGCTGTCATGTGATTTGCTGAAGGAAAGCATGAGCTTCTGTTCGGAGTCTTTCAGCTTCGTTGGAATTTCGACTGCTACGTGGGCTATGAGTTCGCCTCGCTCCCCTGGCGTGCGCAGCTTGGTGACGCCTAATCCTTTAAGCGTGATGGTGTCGTCGGGCTGGCAGCCTTCTGGTATTTCCAGTGATTGAGGCCCATCGAAGGTTTCTATCGTGATGTTGTGTCCAAGAACTGCCCAACTCATAGGAACCTTAATCCAACAATGCAAATCATCACCCTCACGAGAGAAATCGTGATTTTTGGCGATTCTTATGTCTACATAGAGATCTCCAGCTGCGCCCCCACCTTCGCCAACTTCACCCTGTGAAGCCAACCTGAGTCGTGAGTCATCCGCAATGCCTGCTGGAATTGATACCCCGATGGTACGTTTGCTCCGTACTCGTCCTTTACCGAAGCATGAAGGACATGGATGCTCGATAACTGTGCCGTGCCCTTCGCAACGCTCACATGGAGCTGTGGTCATCATTTGGCCGAGCATTGTACGAACAACTTTTTGCACAAATCCCTGTCCATGACAATCGGGGCAGGTGACTGCACTGGTATCTTTTTCAGCTCCTGAACCTGAACATTCAGGGCATAAACCATAGGTATTGATCGTTGTCTGAGCTGTGCCGCCAAATACCGCTGTTTTCAAATCTATAGTCATCTTTGTTAGAGCATCTCTACCTGCTTGTGTGCGAGGTATGGGACCTTGAGAAGCTCCTCCCCCGAAGCCGCCACCGAAGAATTGGCCAAACACATCCGAAAATCCTTCAAATCCTGAGGCTCCACCGAATCCTGAAGCACCTGGGTTATTAGGATCGACACCCTGGTCGTACATCCGGCGCTTCTGGCTATCAGAAAGAACCTCATAGGCGCTGTTGACTTCCTTAAATTTCTCCTCAAATTCAGCACCGGCGATATCTGGGTGATATTTTCGGCTCATCTTGCGATAGGCACGTTTAATTTCGTCCTCACTCGCGTCTTTGCTGATGCCCAAAACCTCATAATAGTCTGCCACTGATGACTCTTTCTGTGTGTTCAGATTGTTTCTCGTTCTTATTTAATGACGTGTTGCAAACTTGTCTATTGTTATGCCAGCTAGAGACCGCAAGTACCAGCATGCAATGCAACTTGAAGTCTCAAGCGTCCCTAACCATCGGCGAATATATTACAACTCATCGTCACCGCTCTCGTTGGCCAGCAGCGCTGTCAAATAATGAGCAACAGCATGAACGGCCGCCATAGTAGTCGCGTAATTCATGTGTGTAGGGCCTATTGAGCCCACAAACGCCACAGGTCCGCTGTGATTTGTTTTTCTTGGACTCACGCTCGTTGAATCAACAGTAGTGGTACTAGAGTTACGAGATGCTGTTGCGTTAGGTGTAAATTCCTGACTACTAGCTGATGTCTCTGCCTGAGAGTTGTCGCCAACTATTCCAGAAGCGGAACCATATCCGCTAGCTACCACCGAAGCGTGTAAGAAGCCCGGATTATGTGTTTCAGAACCAATTGCAACGCTTACTCCGGATGTCTGTGAAACTTCGCTCAATGTACTCATCAACTTCATCAACACCACTTGCTCTTCAAGAGCATCAAATAGGGGGGCAAGATCGTCAAGATTCACTGCCTGTTGATGTGTGAGTTGTGAGGTCCCTGCCATATAAAGGTTGCTAGCTTGCTCTTGAGAAGCCATTCCTTCCAACTCATCAGCAAGTCTTTCTGTAAGTGCATGGACTGGTCTGAACTTCGCACTAATGCCTAGTTGGCGTATGTCGTCGCCTGAACTAGACAATGTGACACCTGTGTTCCTGGCATTAATTACTTGAGAAAGCTCGTCAATTACTCGCTGACTTATAGGTGTATTGCAACGGATACTGCGCTGTGCCACTCTTCCAGTGTCTGTGATGACTACAACCATCAAAGTAAGTGAGGTAAGTGGGATGATTTCCAGTCTCCGTAAGGTTGACTTCGCTAACGACGGTGATGCCACCACAGCGACTTGACCAGTTATTTGAGCGAGCAGTCTAGCTGAGCGTTGAAGGGTGTCCTCTAAATTCACTGATCCAGCTAGGAAGGATTCGATGCCTCGTCGTTGCGCAACTGACAACGGTACAACAGTTGCCAGCTTGTCTACGAAATAGCGATAACCCTTTTCTGTTGGAATTCTGCCTGCTGAGGTATGCGGTTGTATCAGGAAACCTTCATCCTCGAGTGTTGCCATGTCATTACGAACCGTTGCAGAGCTCACACCAAGATTATGGTCCTTAGTGAGAGTGCCTGAGCCAACAGGTTCTTGTGAACGAATATAATCTTCCACAACAGCCCGTAGCACCAGCATGCGTCTATTATTCGTCATGCACGCCTCCTTGGGATGTGTTTTGTCGTCTGTAATGTATGTGTTGTCTTTCTCTCACATAGCCAGAAGCATGTGATACATACAGTAACAAGAAAGATCTCACATATTGTTTTGCTCTATATGATTGTATTAGCACTCGTAGGCCGTGAGTGCTAGTTTCTTCTTTATGGGCGCACCATGTACACTTTTGGAACCTTTTGAGCACATTGCGAACAAATCGTGATTGTTACAGAACTTTCAGTGAGCGCATATGTAAAGCCTTAACCCCATGCCATGCCCAGGAACAAATGCACGAAACGCTGATAATTCCTTTCTGGTGTCTGCTCTGAAAGCTAGCATTGTAGAGCAATGTGAGGGCTACTAAGCACTGTTCGGCACAAGTCGGACTTGCAGCCCAACCAATTGGAAGGATAGTTGATCATCTATGACCGATTTTACGTGGTCTGAACTGGACGAGCGCGCAGTAAAACTGGCGAAGGTCCTCTCAGCTGACGCGGTCGAGAAGGCAGGAAGCGGACATCCCGGTTCCCCTATCTCACTGGCACCCGTCGCTTACACTTTGTATCAGCATTTCATCAAACACGATCCGAATGACCCGAACTGGGCAGGTCGCGACCGTTTCATCCTCTCAGGAGGGCACGCCTCACTGACCGAGTACGTGCAGCTCTATTTCTCAGGATATGGCTTAACTCTCGACGACCTGAAGCGTTTCCGTACAGCTGGAACACGCACTCCAGGTCACCCAGAGTTCGGGCTCACCCCAGGAATCGAAATGACCACTGGTCCTTTGGGTCAGGGCCTTGCTTCGGCAGTCGGTTTTGCCTATGGACAGCGCTATCAGCGCGGCCTTCTTGATCCAGAAGCCCCAGCAGGTGAATCACCATTCGACCACAAGGTCTGGGTTATTTGCGGTGAAGGCGATGTTGAGGAAGGCGTTTCTTCCGAAGCAAGCTCGCTCGCAGGCAACCAGCAGCTCGGCAACCTTACCGTCATCTTTGATGCCAACCACATCCAGATTGAGGGCGACACCAAGATTGCCTTCTCCGAAGATATCCTCAAGCGCTACGAAGCTTACGGTTGGTACACCGATGAGTTTAGCTTCATCCAGCCTGACGGTACCTACAACGAAGATGCAGCCGGCTTTGCTAAAGTCCTTGAAAAGGCCGAGCAAGTTACCGACCGTCCAAAGCTCATCAAGGTTGATTCGCTTATCGCATGGCCAACTCCAGGTAAGACCAACGATCCTTCATCACACGGTTCAAAGCTGGGTTCGGAAGCTGTTGCTGGTTTGAAGAAAGAACTTGGATACGATCCAGAGCAGTCCTTCCAGGTTGACGAAGATGCTCTTGCTCACGCACGCAAGGTTGCGGATCGTGGCCTAGAAGCACATAAAGCATGGGATGAGAAGTTCGAGTCCTGGAAGAATGCCAACCCTGATAAGGCTGCCCTGTACGACCGCATTGCCGCGGGCAAGCTTCCTGAGGACTTCGACAAAGCCATTGATGAGCTCGTCGCAGGCTTCACTGCTGGCTCGAAGGTTGCAACACGTAAGGCTTCCGGCGCTGTACTGAATGCTATTGCCGCCGTTATGCCTGAACTTTGGGGCGGTTCTGCCGACCTCGGTGGTTCAAACAACACCAATATTAAGGGTGCAGCTTCCTTCGCTCCCGAAGAGTATGCAACCGTTCAGTGGCCGACCGTCAGCAAGTATGGTCGTCAACTGCACTTCGGTGTGCGTGAATTTGCTATGGGTGCCATAACTAACGGCATTCTGCTGGGTTCAAACACCCGTCCATTCGGTGGTACATTCTTCCAGTTTGCCGATTATGAGCGTCCAGCTGTGCGCCTCGCCGCATTAATGGATATTCCTAATCTCTTCATCTGGACTCACGATTCAGTGGCCTTGGGCGAAGATGGTCCTACCCATCAGCCAATCGAGCATCTTGCTGCTGTGCGTGGTATTCCTCAGCTTGAGGTTGTCCGTCCTGCTGATGAGTTCGAAACCGCAGAAGCATACCGCTACTTCTTCGAGAAGAACAACACTCATCCTGCAGCATTCATCCTGACTCGTCAGGGTGTTCCTTCACTGGAAGAGACCAAGGCCAAGGCAAAGGCAGGCGTTCGTAAGGGCGCTTATGTGCTTGTCGACACTGAGGGTGAGCCAGATGTGCTGTTGCTCGCTACCGGTTCGGAAGTTCAGCATGCCGTTGAGGCTGCGAAGACCCTCGCAGGCGAAGGTGTCAAGGCTCGCGTCATTTCCGTTCCTTCACTGGAATGGTTTGAGGAGCAAGATGCTGAGTACAAGGAAGAGATTCTTCCTTCCTCTGTTAAGGCTCGCGTTTCTGTTGAAGCCGGTATCGCTATGCCTTGGTACAAGTACCTCGGCTCATATGGCAAGCCAGTATCTATCGAGCAGTTCGGTCTGCAAGGTGATGGCGACGAAAATATGCGTGATCTTGGTATCACAGCTGAACACGTCGTTGAGGCAGCTAAGGCATCTATCGAAGAAGTCAAGGCAGCTCGCTAGTCAACCATTCGGGGAGAGTTTGCTATCTGCCAAGCTCTCCCCCATCTCTGGGCAGATAGCCCATTGAATACAACATTTTTGGTTGGAAAACAAGGAGAAATAATGGCACAGAATGAAAACACTCAGCGCACCAGCGATTCCGGTGTGTCCATTTGGCTCGACGATCTGAGCCGTACTCGCATTGAATCAGGAAGCTTGCAAAAGCTCATTGCTGAGAAGAACGTCGTTGGCGTTACTACCAACCCTTCAATCTTCCAAAAGGCTCTGAGCCAGGTTGGCCCATATGATGCTCAGCTCAAGGAACTTGGCAAGGTTGATGTTGAGACTGCCGTTCGTGAACTGACCACAACCGATGTTCGTAATGCCACAGACATCTTCCGTGACGTTGCAGAGAGCACCGATTATGTAGATGGCCGTGTTTCTATCGAGGTTGATCCTCGTCTGGCACACGATACTGATAACACTGCTAAGCAGGCCGTGGAGCTGTGGGAAAAGGTTGATCGTCCAAATGCGATGATTAAGATCCCTGCAACCCTTGAAGGTCTTCCAGCCATCACCGCCACCCTGTCAAAGGGTATCTCCGTGAACGTTACCCTGATCTTCTCGCTCGAGCGTTATGAGCAGGTCATCGATGCCTTCATCGAAGGTATCGCACAGGCTGATGCAAACGGTCATGACCTCAAGCACATGGGTTCAGTTGCTTCCTTCTTCGTTTCCCGTGTTGACAGCGCCGTAGACAAGCTGCTTGAAGCTAATGGTTCCGTAGAAGCCAAGGAACTCGAAGGCAAGGCAGCTGTTGCTAACGCACGTCTCGCATACGAGCTCTTCGAGAAGAAGTTCAACGAGGATCCTCGTTGGGCCGATCTTGAGGCCAAGGGTGCACGCCGCCAGCGTCCACTGTGGGCTTCAACAGGTACCAAGAACGCCGCTTACTCCGATTGCAAGTATGTTGATGAACTCGTCGCCAAGGACATCGTCAACACCATGCCTGAGAAGACTCTTGACGCTCTTGCAGCACACGGCAATGGTGCTCCTTCAATCGAGGGCACATACGAAGAGAGCCACTCCGTGATGGAGAAGCTTGAAGAGCTCGGCATCAGCATCAAGGATGTCACTGACAAGCTTGAGGCTGACGGTGTTGCTTCCTTCATTGCTTCATGGGATTCAGTGCTCTCCGATGTACAAGCTGGCATTGACCGCGTGAACGCCTGAAATATAAGGGCTAAACGCGCCAAGTAGTATTCTTTGGCCCCTGTCCTCAAGGAATTGAGGACAGGGGCCAAAGTGTATGCACGCACTTCCCTATCACGGCATTGATGTGAAGCGTATGCTGCTTTATAGAATCCTGACTCACGATGTTTTCAGAGCAGTATCAATCCATTCAGCAACACCATCGTCATTATTGGAGGGGCAGATTTGATCCGCAGCGCGAAGCACCTCAGGTATAGCGTTTGAAACCGCGACACCAATACCAGCCGCTTGTAACATCGAGATATCGATAGCGTCATCACCGAAGGCGGCAACTTGCGAAAGTGGCAGCTGCATGTGCGCGCACATCATTTGTAAAGCTGATCGCTTGTTGGCTTGTGGATTCATTAACATCCACATGCTGCCCTCACTGATATGGAGCTCAAAATCTCTTGGCAAAGATGCTCGCAGAGTAGTGATTTCTTGTTTACGTGGAAAAATGATGATTTTATCGACTCGTCCCTGAGGCAAATCAGTAAAATCGGTCAAATGGCATTCCTCTTGGGGCCAAATGATATGAATATCAAAGTTGGTATAGCGCTGATCATTCATTACCACGCCTAATCGGAGATTTGGAATTACTGACAATAGTTCTGTACACACTTGACGGGCTCGACCCGAAGAAAATCCAAAGCGACGCAGATGTTTGCTTTTTTGAGCATGTGTGTCCTCACTGCTAGCAGTCAGCAAGGCATAGCTTGATTGCGATGGAGACAAATCAATTAATGCCCCATTGAGGTATACGCAGGCATCTACAGGGATCTGATGGACAATATCCCAGCTGGTACGCACCGGTCGTGCGGTAGCTACAGCAATTCTGATACCAGCATCGTGAGCTTCGGTGACAGCTGTGATGGTGCGCTCGGTCAGTGCTCTAGTTTCGAATGAAACTCCATCGTGCAGCAAAGTTCCGTCAAGATCGGCAACAATAAGTCTGAGAGGATGCTGATTTTTCATGTCGTCCTTCTTCAAGAATGCCAGATATACAAGAGCACCGCAGCTATATGGCTGCGGTGCCTGAATGAACTACGAGATTTACTATGATGCAAGCCGGAGATTGCACCATAACTCATGTAATCAACCTATGTTGTATTTGTACATCAATCCGAGAGCAATAATAATTGCCACCCAAATAAGCGCAACAATAATGGTGATGCGGTTCAAGTTCTTCTCTGCAACACCGGAAGTTCCGGCGTTGGAGTTAATCCCGCCACCAAACATGTCGGAAAGACCTCCGCCTTTACCTTTATGCATCAGAATCAGCAGTGTTAACAATACACTTGCGATAACAACGATGACTTCAAGAACGATCTTGAAAATAGCCACAGGAACCTCCACGTTTTTCTAACTCTTGCAAGGATACAGCACATCAGGGATTATCGTTGCTTTAACGCGAAAAAGAATGTTTTTGCGCAATTCGAGCGATTTTTGAGAATTCTTCAACTTCTAACGAGGCTCCGCCCACAAGGAATCCATCTACATCTCTCTCTTGAATGAGCTGCGCGGCATTCTGCGAACTTACTGAACCGCCATAGAGTATGCGTACCTGATTAGCTACACGGTCATTAAATGCGCTTCTCATATGTTCGCGAATAGCCTTTGCTGCATCTTGTGCAGATTGAGGCGTAGCTACCATCCCGCTTCCTATCGCCCATACTGGTTCGTAAGCAATAATCAGAGACTCGGCCTCCGCTTCGTTGAGATCTCGTGTCACATCGTGTACCTGTCCGACTGCGAATTCCAGCTCAATACCTTTACGTCGTTCTTCGAAGCTTTCTCCCACACATAGGATTGGCTGCATCCCTGCTGCAAGTACTGCTCTGACTTGATCCACAATATTTGCATCGTCTTCAGGATGATATTTACGGCGCTCTGAGTGGCCAACAATGACATATGAGCAATGCAGCTGAGACAGCATATCTGCTGAAACATCACCAGTAAAAGCACCCTGTGAGGTAACTGAAACAGATTGAGCACCGTAGCGAATATGCAGGTTATCAGCTTCTACAAGGACTTCCACGCTTCGTAGTGATGTGAATGCAGGGAAAAGAACGACTTCGCAATGACGAAAATCAAAATGAGCGTCGCGAAGTATCCACGCTAATTTCTGCACGAAATACGTGGCTTCCAGATGATCCAAGTTCATCTTCCAATTGCCCGCAATAAGCGGAACTCTTGCCATCACTCACGCCTTCCCAACCTAATCTCTGCTCGATAAAGCGAAAATTATTTCGCAACTGCACATACTAAGCCAATATACCTGTTCATCATAGGCGACTGTTCTGCGCTCCGCGTGGAATTACTCTGTGTTTTTCATCGTGGTAGACCTGTCACAGTAAACGACACCAGCCCAAACGAGTTGTAGGGCTGGTGTCGGATGTTAGCTGTTGGCTGTGTGAACAAGAAGCGCAGCTACTTGCTCAAGGCCGAAAGTTCAAGCTTGAGCAAGTACATCATTTACTCAATAACCTTCAGACCAGGAAGCTCTTTACCTTCAAGAAGTTCAAGAGACGCGCCGCCACCGGTTGAGATATGTGAGAATCCCTCTTCAGGGAAACCAAGATTTCGTACAGCTGAAGCTGAGTCGCCGCCGCCAACGATGGTAAATGCTCCGGCCTTAGTGGCATCGATTAGTCCTTGTGCTACAGCCTTGGTACCAGCTGCGAATGCTGGGAACTCAAATACACCCATTGGGCCATTCCAAACAACAGTTTTGGACTCAACAATCTTGTCGTGGAACAGCTTCTGTGAATCCGGACCAATATCAAGACCCATCTTGTCTGCAGGAATAGCTTGAGCTGCAACGGTCTCGTACGGTGAATCAGCAGCAAAAGTATCAGCAACAACGATATCTGTTGGGAGCACGAGCTCTACGCCATTTTCTTCAGCCTTGGCGATATAACCCTTAACGACATCAACTTGATCCTCTTCGAGCAAGGACTTGCCAACTTCATAGCCTTGGGCTTTCAAGAAGGTGTAAACCATGCCGCCACCGATGATTAGACGATTAGCTTTGCTGAGCAGATTTTCGATAACGCCAAGCTTGTCGGATACCTTTGAGCCGCCAAGTACAACGGTAAATGGCCTCTCAGGATTGACTGTGGCCTTGGATAGTGCAGTAACTTCTTTCTCGACCAAAAGACCCGCTGCAGAAGGCAAATCAGCGGCCACATCATAGTTCGAGCCTTGAGCGCGGTGGACCACACCAAAGCCATCAGACACGAAAACGTCACCAAGCGCTGCAATCTTCTTGGCATAAGCAGCGCGCTCACTGTCGTCCTTGCTGGTTTCTTCAGGGTTGAAGCGAACGTTTTCAAGTAACAGGACCTCACCATTATTGAGTGCGGCCACCTTCTTCTGTGCATCTTCGCCATAGGTATCAGTTGCCAGATTAACTGGAGTATCCAGAAGCTCACCTAAGCGCTTAGCAACGGGCGCAAGACTAAGCTCAGGAACAACCTTGCCCTTGGGGCGTCCCAAATGTGCCATGAGTATAACCTTCGCACCCTGCTCGCGCAAAGCGTTAATGGTAGGCAAAGCGGCCCTGATCCGGCCATCATCGGTGATGGTTGTGCCATCTAGCGGAACATTGAAATCAGCGCGTACAAGAACTCGCTTGCCTTGCAGATTTCCGAGATCTTTCAGTGTTTTCATGAACTATCCTTTCCTAGCTGTGTCTGAGGTAGCCTCTTGTGGTCGTACCCGCCACAGAAAGTATTAAGGCGCATGATGACGCCATAAGGGATTCTATACTGAGCAACAAACATTAGAACATATTTGCGGTGTTGAAAATAGCTGAGTTGTGTGTATATTTACAGTTTTCGTGTCTCTGATAATCGACATCGTCATTGGTGTAGGGATTGTAGTGAAGCTGAGTGCGAGATTAGGCTGGTATATTCTGGAATTCTGCCATTTCTGTCATAGACCTACTTGAAAATAAGCATGATATCCCTACACAAGCGCAGGCACTATAGCAGATGAGGCACCAAGCTTTGCTTGGTGCCTCATCTGCTATCAACGGGCTTCAATGCACCCGAAGTTGCTACTTAGTTGGCTATTGCTGTGAACGCTGTTTTTTAACCTTTGCTGCGAGCTGCAGTAAGCGTCGTATACGCCCAGCGATCGCATCTTTAGTAACTGGCGGGTCCGCCAGCCTCCCCAGCTCTTCCAGACTTGCATCTCTATGGTCAATCCTTAGCTGACCGGCTGCTCGTAAATTATCTGGAATATTATCACCCAACAGTTTGAAAGCCTCCATGACTTTCTCACTAGCTTCGACGGCCGCTTTGGCACTCCTGCGCATATTCGCATCGTCGAAATTAGCCAGTCTATTGGCTTTGCCTCTTGACTCACCATCGTTGCGCTTACCTGTCCACTCTCGAGCAGATTTTGGAGCACCGATGAGGTTGAGCATACGTTCAATAGCATCAGGATCACGAAGGGTAACGCGTTCAGAGCTACGTACTTGACGAGCCTTGGCATTGATACCCAAACGACGAGCCGCACCTACTAAAGCTAATGCCGCCTCTGAACCAGGGCAAACAATTTCCAGATAACTAGCCTTGCCTGGATCGGATAGTTCTCCATGAGCTAAGAAAGCACCTCGCCAAGCGGCTTTAACCTGAGCGATATTCCCACTGATGATATCGGCTGGGAGTCCCCTCACAGGTCGCTTACGACGATCTAATAATCCGGTTTGCAGCGCTAGAGCGCCGCCAGCACGTAAGACTCTAACCGAATACCGGATATTGTTCCCGCTCGGTGCTTGGCGAGCGACCTCAATGACATCAGAGCTGTGACCGTAAATTTCCTTAATGGCCTGTTGTAGCCATTTCGCAGAATCAAGGGAATCGAACTGTGCCTCAACCACAATATGCCGTTGAACCAGATGCAGACCGCCACCGAAGCGAATCATTGTGGCTGCCTGTGCTTTCTTCGCTGCAGGAAGTTCATTGTCGATTGCGGCAAGTTCGCTCTTGACATCATCCAATAGAGCCAATAGCCAACCTCCTACAGTTTTGCGTTACTAATTGTTTCTGAGCTTTTCAGCATCCTATCTGAAAAGCCACCGGCTATCTGTGATACAGAACATCTTGGACAACTTTGAAGCATTCGCTGCTTCTTGGACACACGTATTTCGCAATGTGGATGCCCTGCGAGAAACAAGATTAGTTTGTAACTAACAGATTCGCGTATATTTCTCTTAAGGATTTTTGCTTTTACGGGTTTAATTGCGGTGCCTATGTAGTTCGCGTGCAGAAACCGTGACACTGAGGCCGTGGTTACGAAGGCGTTTAGCGAGTTCTTCGCTCATAGCCACTGAGCGGTGTTGTCCACCAGTGCAACCTATCGCAATAGTGACAAAGTGCTTATCCTCACGAGAGTATCCACGTATTGCTGTGAGTATTGCCTGCGTGTACGATTCTAAAAATTCCTGAGCACCAGCACTAGTCAGCACATAATCACTTACTGCTTTATTCATACCAGTTAAATCGCGCAACTCAGGAACCCAAAATGGATTGGGCAAGAATCTCATGTCTGCAACGAAGTCCGCATCTAGTGGCACGCCATATTTGAACCCAAAGCTAAAAATATGTACCGAAACAGTCGTAGGACCAGTGCCAAGCAAAGCGTCATACAGCTTGGTTGACAATTGGTGGATACTTAACCGTGTGGTATCGATAACCACATCAGCGCGCTCTTTAAGATGTGCGAGCAGTTCGCGTTCCTCATGAATACCGTCTACTAATCTTCTACCGTGTTGTAAGGGATGAGGTCTACGTACTGACTCGTAGCGAGTGATCAATATTTCGTCATCCGCATCAAGGAAGAGAATGCGATATTTCACGCCTAAATCATCTAAGTGACTCAGTACTGCTGCCAAATCTTCGAAATAGGCTCTCGACCGCACATCGATAACAGCAGCTAACTTGTGCACCTTTGAACCCGAAGAGGTCATCATGTCAACAAGAGGAATCAGTAGTTTAGGTGGAAGATTATCAACTACATACCAACCCATATCCTCAACACTGTTAGCAGCCCGAGAGCGTCCTGCTCCTGACATACCGGTGATTAATAAGACCTCAAAATCATCTGCTGGCGCAGGCAAGATCTTTGAATTCTTCTCATCATCCGAGGTCATACCATCTGCGTGAGTCATCACAACACCTCCTGAAGTGCTTGGAGCATAGCTGCATCTATATCAGCGGGTAGGCCTTGCTCGCCAAGCTTCGTCATCAGAGCCACTTGTGGAATTGCCTGATACAAGAGCATCATCTCACCGCCTATGGCCTGAGCACCCAAAGTACGCCATGCACTCATTGCTGCCGTTGGTCTGGGGTCATACACCACATCAAGGAACACTCCGCCGTGTATTCCTTTCGAGCATTCCAGTAACTGCTCAGCAAAAGCGTCTGCTGCGTGGGCGGGAAGAGTACTGATAACGACATCTTTTCCTGAGGTATTTGTTGCAGCCTCAGTTAACGGCTTGACAGCGCAGGCTATATCGAATTGTGCCGCTAGATCAAGCAATGCAGTTGATTTTTCTGGATGGCGTGCACATATAAGTACGTCTTCAATACCAAGCTCGATGCACGCTGCTAAGGCTGAAGTCGCAGTGCTCCCGTTACCGAGGAGTAAGGCTGTATGGAAATTTTGTATGTCATTTTTCACGGGAGCAAGGACAGCAGGATTCTTGCTGTCTGCACATTGTTGATTGCATGAGTGGTGCTTAAGTGCAGTCGCGATGCCTTGTACATCAGTGTTATATAACGATATTGTGGGTGATTGTGGTGACATAGACCAATCCAAAATAGCTGTATTTGCTACACCTAGTTTAGAAGACCATGTGTCTGATGGTTTTCCCAGAGACATCACCGCTTTTTTGAGAGGCATTGTTAAGCTCAGCCCAGCCCACTGTGAATCAAGCGAGTCCAAAAACTGTTCGAGGTTGTCAACCCCTACTTCGCATCGCTCATATTGCCACTGTAATAACCCTAAGCGCTGGTATGCAGCCATGTGCAGCACTGGTGACAAGGAATGGGCTATGGGCTTACCTAACACAGCACAACGATGCTTGTATGTCTGCACGAATACCTCCTAGGCTCAGTATAAATACTAGCGAACACTTGTTGCAGGCGGTGTTCCATACAACATACTGTTCCACCAATAGTTAGCGGATAATAACGGGTTGAGCCACAAATACAATAACTCTCAATCGCTAATATCGCAGATCATGACTGCTATTGTTCATCAGCATGAAGCGCGTCAAATATGACCTGTGCCTTATTCGTACCAATCCCCTTGACCTTTTTGAGATCATCAACACTGGCTTCTCTCATAGCTCTGACTGATCCAAAATGACTTAACAAACGTTTTTGGAAGGATTCGCCGACACCAGGAATTCCATCCAATGCTGAGCGCAACGCTCCTTTTCGACGTTTCTGTCTGTGATAGGTAATAGCAAAACGGTGTGATTCATCGCGCACACGCTGCAATAGATACATACTTTCAGACTGTCGTTTGAGAATAAGAGGGTAATCTTCATCTGGCAGCCATACCTCTTCAAGCCGTTTTGCAAGACCGCAGACGGCAACATCCTTCACACCTTGATCCGCCATAGCTCGTGCAGCGGCAGACACTTGGGGCTTACCACCATCAACGACCACAAGATTAGGTTTATATGCAAAGCGATGCGATTGAACTTGCTGCTGAACAATGCCTTCTTGAGATTGTGCTTGGGACTGGTCGACACCTGAACGTTGTATCAGTCGTTCGTTGTCAATGCTGTCACCTGAATCGCCCGCAACATTTCCGTGACTGAATCGTCTACTGATGGTCTCATAGATTGCTGCAGTATCGTCAACTGCGCCTTCTCCGTTGTTGCCCCTAATCGAAAAACGACGATATTCAGATTTTTTTGCAACTGCATCTTCGAAAACAACCATTGAAGCAACCTGAAAGGCGCCTGCAATGGTGTTGGAAATGTCGTAGCATTCTATGCGCAAGGGAGCTTTATCTAAACCGAGGGCACTGGCAAGATCATTCATAGCTTTTGTACGGGCACCCATGTCACTGATACGACTCATTTTGCTGCGTTGCAGGGATTGTTGAGCATTCGCTGTTGCTCGATCCATTAATGCTCGTTTTTCACCACGCATGGGCACACGTATATTGACTACTGCGCCGCGTTGTTCGCTGAGCCACGCTTCCAGCTGTTTGCTTTTACTGGGCTCCATGGGCAATATGATCTCTCTTGGAATCGGAGCAATCGGCTCCAATAAGTCGTCCCGTCCTGTCATTTCCTTGTGAGCTCGACGTGATTTAGTTGCTCTTGATCGCGCCAAACTATCAACAGCAGTGGCTTGCTGAGTGCTGCCAAATGCTTCACGCTCTGTGGATATTGTTATGCCGGCAGCGTGTTGTTGTTTAGATTTCTTGGGCTCTATTGCTTCGGTCTCTGAGGCATCAGACTGATCCATATTATTAGCGATATCATCACTGATTTGAGAGCTGTCCGCTGATTGCTCCCCATAAACTTCCTCAACCAATGTTGAATAGACTTGGGTTATGAGGTCTCCTACAAGTTCCTCGTCTGAGACATCCTCAACACGTTCAACGCTCCAGCTCCGTTCACCTCGGATTGAACCAGCTCTGACAAAAAATGCATGTACAGAAGCTTCTAATTCATCACTCGCTAAACCAAATACATCGGCATCAACATCTGAATCGAACACCACTGCGTTCTGTTCGATAACCGTATTTAACATAGCTATTTGATCACGTAATCTGGCTGCTTGCTCAAAATTCAGGTTGGTGCTTGCTTCTTTCATCTGAGACGTGAGATTAGCTTGAAATGGACGTCCTAAACGTCCTGTCATCACCCCAATGAGTTGTTCACACATCTTTCGATGTTCGTTTAAGTCGATACGTTCAACGCATGGTGCTGAGCATTTTCCTATTGACGCCAGTAGGCAAGGCCGTTGGCTGAGTTGCGCGCGCCGAAATACACCAGGAGTGCATGTCCGCACTGGAAAACTTTTGAGTAATCTATCCAAGGTTTGTCGAACGTCCCAGACTTTTGCATAAGGGCCGAAGTATCTGGTATCTCGACGTTTCCTACTGCGTGTGATCCAGATTCTCGGTACCTTTTCGCCAACAGATATTGCCAGGTACGGATAAGTCTTATCGTCTCTGAAAACCACATTGAAGCGGGGATCAAATTCTTTAATCCACGTGTATTCAAGTGTCAGAGCTTCTAGCTCAGTACCAACAACAGTCCATTCAAGACTGCGTGCTGTGAGCACCATGGTCTGTGTTCGTGGGTGGAGCTGAATCAACGGCTGAAAATAGTTGCTCAGACGGTTGCGCAGGTTTTTTGCCTTACCTACATAAATAACTCTGGACTCTGAATCTCTCCATTTGTAGACTCCTGGTTCAGCCGGTATATCCGAAGCTTTCGGTCGGAAACCGTCTCGACTATCACCAAGTAGTGGAGCTCCATTGCTATTGAGCTGATGTTCGTGCGGTACATCCCCACCGGCATTCGTTTGCACGAGCGCAGAGGCAGTTTTCCTCCATACCTCGCTTGAATGCCGCTCGAAGATACCAGAAGTCATGAGTACACACCTTTAGTCTTTCAATGTCTTCGCTAGGTAGCGCCCCGTCCAGCTTGATTTCTTTGTTGCTATATTCTCTGGGGTTCCTTCAGCAACGATGGTGCCACCCTTATCGCCGCCCTCAGGTCCGAGATCAATAATCCAATCAGCACTTTTAATCACATCGAGATTATGCTCAATAACAATCACAGTATTGCCTTTGTCTACAAGACCTTGCAATACCTGAAGTAATTTTCGAACATCTTCAAAATGTAAACCTGTTGTGGGTTCGTCAAGAATATACGCGGTGGTGCCGTCTGAGCGTTTTTGTAATTCAGTGGCAAGTTTTACACGCTGGGACTCACCGCCAGACAGTGTTGGTGCTGGCTGCCCCAAACGAATATATCCAAGACCTACATCAACTAAAGTCCTCAGATATCTGGCAATTGATGGGTACGCTGAGAAGAAATCAGCAGCTTCTTCAATAGGCATATTGAGTACATCAGCCACAGATTTGCCGTTGTATCTGATGTCAAGTGTTTCGCGGTTATATCGCTGTCCATGACATACTTCACATTCCACATAGACATCAGGTAAGAAGTTCATCTCAATTTTAAGCGTGCCGTCTCCATGACAAGCCTCACATCTTCCACCCTTGACATTAAAAGAGAATCGTCCAGGTCCGTAACCACGAACCTGTGCCTCCGGTGTCTTAGCAAAGAGTTGCCTAATTTTATCCCACACACCAGTATATGTAGCAGGATTCGAACGTGGAGTGCGTCCTATAGGATTTTGATCAACATGAATGACTTTGCGTAACTGTTCCACGCCTTCAACGCGCGTGTGCTTTCCTGGGACTATGCGTGCGCCATTTAAACGATCAGCCAACACAGGGTACAGAATAGAGTTAATCAATGTGGATTTACCCGAACCTGAGACACCTGAAATTACTGTCAACACATTCAGTGGAATATGAGCAGTGAGATTCTTCAAATTGTTTTCTCTAGCACCGATAACGGTGAGTTGCTTGCTTTTGCGAATCTTCCTACGGTGCTTGGGGACCTCGATAGTACGTCTGCCAGCAATATAATCACCGGTGATGGAGCCAGGAGCCTTTACTAAGTCCTTCGACAAGCCAGAAAACATCACTTTGCCGCCGTGTTCTCCTGCCCCGGGGCCAATATCAACTACCCAATCAGCTTCCATAATGGTGTCTTCATCATGTTCCACCACAATCAGAGTATTGCCAAGGTCTCTTAGATGATGCAAGGTTTGAATCAGGCGTTCATTATCACGTTGGTGAAGACCAATAGAAGGCTCATCTAATACATACATCACTCCAACTAAACCAGAACCAATTTGGGTGGCTAAACGAATACGTTGAGCTTCACCGCCAGAAAGGGTTGCAGCCGCACGCGACAGAGTAAGATAATCCAGACCCACATCGTTAAGGAAGCCAAGACGTGCGCGAATCTCTTTAAGTACCTCGCCAGCGATTTTGGCTGCAGCACCCTCCAAATGAAGTTGCCCCACCCAATCAAGGCTTTTGGCAATAGGCATATCGCATACATCAGCTATTGAGTTATCAGACACCGTTACGGCTAGAACTTCAGGTTTCAGGCGCTTGCCCTTGCATGTTTGGCAAGGAATTTCTCGCATATATGATTCGTAGTATTGACGCATCTGGTCTGAATCGGTTTCATCGTGACGCCGCATCAGAGTATGTATCACACCTTCAAAGCCTGTGGAATACTCACGCAACCGTCCCCATCTATTGCGGTACGAAACGTTTACTTTGAAATTGTGACCATACAGCACCGCATGCCGCACATCAGTAGGAAGTTCCTTCCACGGAGTTTTCGTTGAAAAGCCAAGTTCCTGGGCTAACGCATCTAGTAAATGCTCATAATATTCCGAGGTGCTTTTGGTGCCTCCCCAAGGCTCAATCGCGCCGTCTGCCAAGGACTTGTCTGGGTCAGGAACCACTAGCTCTGGATCGATTTCAAGACTAAAGCCTAATCCAGTGCACGCAGGGCATGCACCATATGGGGCATTGAAGGAGAAGGTGCGAGGCTCTACTTCGTCAAGTTCAAGGGCATGGCCATTCGGACAGCTACGATGCTCTGAAAATGGCTGTCGACGCTTGGCATCCTGTTGCTTGAGATCTACAAAATCAGCAACAACCGTGCCATGTGCTAGTTTCAGAGCAGTTTCAACAGAATCTGTAAGGCGTTGACTGATGCCCTCTTTAATGACCAAACGATCAATAACCACTTCAATGGTGTGTTTTTTCTGTTTACTGAGTTTGATGTCATCAGAAAGTTGTTCCATGTTCCCGTCAATGACCGCTCGGGAATATCCATCAGAACGTAGAGTTTCTATGAGTTCTACAAATTCTCCCTTTCGTCCAGTGACCACTGGAGCTAATAGTTGAAAACGAGTCCCATCAGTATTACCGAGGAGAGAGTCAACGATTTGTTGGGGAGTTTGGGCTGTAACCAATTCACCACACACAGGGCAATGCGGAATGCCAGTACGTGCGAACAGTAGACGCAAGTAATCATAAATTTCAGTGATGGTGCCGACTGTCGATCGCGGGTTACGATTAGTGGTTTTCTGATCGATAGAAACCGCAGGACTCAGACCTTCAATAAAGTCAACATCAGGTTTATCCATTTGACCAAGAAATTGCCGAGCATAGGCAGAAAGTGATTCCACATAGCGGCGTTGGCCTTCAGCAAATAAGGTGTCAAACGCCAGTGAAGACTTGCCTGATCCAGACAAACCAGTGAACACCACCATCTGGTTGCGTGGAAAAGCAAGGTCCACATTTTTTAAGTTGTGCTCACGAGCGCCTTGAACAACGATTTTGCGATCATTAGCCACTTCGCTGATATCGGCGATAAGTGATTCCTTACCAGCCACCATATGCGGATGTTGTAGCGTCTGTTGAAATGACGATTGCTGTGCTGCTGCTGTCTGATCCACTGTCTTCCGATTCTTGTGTATCTGCGTGGTGTTGCTTGGTGACGCGTTAACTCAACGGCCACAGGACTCTTCGCTCGAGTGGTATAAGGTATTGCGTTGCCCTGCGACCAACGCAGCCATTCGAACATGTCATATCATAACGCAAAACATCATATGCTTCGAACATGTGTTCGAAATATGCGCTCAGCGCGTAGGTATGTCCCGTGTACGAACTGAGCCAAGTAATGCAGCATTTAATACCCATGAGAATGCAAATAAGCATCGTCAAAACCAAAGTAATGCCCTATCTCATGCAATACTGTGCGGCGAATTTGATCTTCTAATTGTTCAGGTGATTTGCAAAGTCGCATATGTGGTCCCTTAAAAATGGTAATCACATCAGGTAATGCTCCTGCATACCCCCAGCTTCGTCGGGGAAGGGGAATTCCCTCATATAGCCCTAATAATTCATTCGCGGGACTGTTTCCTCGGCCGAGCTGTTGTTCAGTAGCCTCATCTGCAACCGTAACCACTATGTTATCCATCACCGAAAGAAATCTTTGTGGCAAACTGGCAATGGCATCATGAACCGCTGATTCGAATAATTCATCAGTAATTTCCATTGACACTCCCCCATGATGAACATACTTATTGAGCGATCTTTGCTAATACCGACAATACTTAGGTTCAAGAATACGTGAGAACCAAGTATTGTCCGTAGACACAAAAACATTGTCACAATCTAGCAGTGTGGAATCGAGATAAAGTACTCCACACGCCTGTACGCCGTAGCGGCACAACTCAGCCGAAACAGTTATATACACCCCTTCGCTATGATAAACGATTGGGTATTTTCCATTTCATACAACACATAAGCAGGAAGACGGTAGAGGCATGGCTATTGAGGCGCAGGGGCTAGAAATTCGTATAGGAGCTCGCGTGCTGCTTTCCCCCACCGATTTTCACGTTGCTAAAGGTGACCGCATCGGTTTAGTTGGTCGAAATGGAGCAGGGAAAACCACACTAACTAGAGTAATTACTGGGGATATGCTGCCTTCTGATGGCAAGGTCAGGGTCTCAGGAAAATTGGGTTATCTCCCACAGTCCACGCACGTTGCAGATCCGCATCAAACCGCTATAGACCGTGTTATGAGTGCGCGTGATATCTCATCAATTATTACTAGAATTCGCAAGTCTGAACAGGATATGACTAACCCTGATCCTGACATCATGGAAAAAGCCATGAGCCGATATGATAAAGCCCAGCAAGACTTTGAAAATGCTGGTGGGTATTCGGCGCAGTCTGAGGCAATTAAAATGGGGGAAAGTCTAGGTCTGGATCAGGAAGTGCTCAATAGAGAGCTTGGTACACTTTCTGGTGGTCAGCGACGACGTATTGAATTGGCAAGAATCTTATTCTCCGATGCAGATACCATGATTCTCGACGAGCCCACCAACCATTTGGATGCCGATTCCATCGAGTGGCTGAAACAATATCTTAAACGTTTCGAAGGTGGATTTATGGTAATTTCCCACTCCACTGAGCTACTTGATGAGACTGTCAACAAAGTATGGCATTTAGACGCTCAGCGTGGGGCGATCGATATGTATGCGCTGGGGTGGAAAGCTTATCTACGTCAGCGTGTGGTTGATGAGGAACGTCGTCGTCGAGAACGTGAAGTTGCTGAAAAAAAGGCAGACCGGCTGATGAAGCAAGGTATTCGCCTTCACGCTAAGGCAACAAAAGCTGTGGCAGCACAGAATATGATGCGTCGTGCCGAACGATTATTGGAAAACACTGAAGATGCTCAGCGCGCTGAGAAGGTAGCTGACTTACGGTTCCCAGAACCTGCACCTTGCGGACGTACGCCAATTATGGCGAAAGATATCTCCAAAGCCTTTGGCTCCAACATCGTGTTCGCAGGCATTAATCTTGCTATAGATAAAGGTTCGCGTGTGGTGATTCTTGGTTACAACGGTGCTGGAAAAACGACAACGTTAAGACTTCTTGCGGGCATAGATAAAGCAGACACAGGTGAAGTGGAATTCGGTCATGGTGCAAAGATTGGGTATTTTGCTCAGGAACATGACACCTTAGATAATAACGTGAGTGTGCTTGAAAACTTACAGCAGGTTGCGCCGAATCTGGATGACACACAGGCTCGCTCCATATTGGGCTCCTTCTTGTTCTCAGGTGATGACGCTATGAAACCAACATCAGTGCTATCTGGTGGTGAAAAAACGCGACTCGCTTTGGCAACCTTAGTTACTAGCAGAGCAAATGTTTTGCTGCTGGACGAGCCCACCAACAACCTTGATCCAGCCAGCCGTGATGAAATCCTCAAGGCTATTTCAAAATACGAAGGCGCAATTGTATTGGTTACACACGATGAAGGTGCTGTGCTGGCATTAAACCCCGAACGTGTGCTATTGATGCCTGATGGTGATGAGGATCTCTGGAACGACAGCTATCTTGAACTCGTAGCTGAGGAATAAAGTTTCTCGGGTAGACGACGTTAGTGTAGGGATTTTCTGTCAGTGAGAGAGTCTCTGTTGCGAAAATGGTTGTAATTCCGGCGTTGCTAGCATGCCATTGATGCAATGAGTCTTTTCAATCCCTACACCAACGAGCTTCACTGTAAACAATCGCTACTATCTGGCCAGACTGTATGTAAATATGCCTGATGGGACCTCATATTCCAGGTGATTCCAGGTAAAGTGGTTGAGTAACGCCGAAGGCTGTGAAGGTCGCAGTTAGCGCAGGCGAAGGAGGCCATCACATGTTGTCCTCACTTTTTGATGATGATGCTCAATCCGTCGAAGGATTCCTGACAGAAGCCTTTGAGTCGAATACCGTCCGCAAGTTTGAAGCACCACTACTTCAACAGGGTGTTCCTTTAATGCAGCAAGCAGCTTCAGCCATTACTGCAACTGCTGAGCGTATGCTCGCTCATGCCAATATTCCACTATCGCAAAGCCGTATCGTGCTGCTCGCTGGAGCCGGTAACAATGGTGGCGATGGATTGTATAGCGCAGCGTCGTTGTCTCAAGCTGAAGCACATGTAACTGTTATTGCAGTCGGTCGTTCGCTGCATAACGAAGCAATAGAACAAGTTCTTAATAGCGATACAGATATTCTCCTTCTTGACCAAGAATCTGATATACCAGGCGCTGTCGCCCCTAACGATGCTGAAGAACAACTCTCACATTGTAATGAGGCACTCGAATTGCTCCGGCAATCAGATCTCATCATCGATGCCATGACAGGCATCGGACTTCATGGTGTGCTACAAGGTATCCCAGCACAAATTGCCAAAGCAATTGGTGAATCAGAAAGAATCCCATTACGTATGGCTTTTCCTCCAGCTGCATACCGTGCACAATCACCTATGGTGTTGGCTGTAGACGTACCCTCAGGTGTAGGCGTTGATGATGGATCGTTGCCTGGTCCATATATTCCAGCTGATGTCACGGTCACATTCGGCACCTTGAAACCGTGTGCATTATTGCCTCCAGCGTCGTATGTATGCGGGCAATCGGTTCTGGTTGATTTCAACTTCCCCACAGATCAAGAAATTCCCAAGTCGGAAGTCATGACCGCTCGAAAATGTGCACAATCTT
The DNA here is from genome assembly GCF_022647885.1 of Bifidobacterium sp. Classification (NCBI taxonomy): domain Bacteria; kingdom Bacillati; phylum Actinomycetota; class Actinomycetes; order Bifidobacteriales; family Bifidobacteriaceae; genus Bifidobacterium; species Bifidobacterium sp. The sequence goes on from NZ_JALCLM010000001.1 coordinate 1,442,193, forward strand.
TGCGAATGCCACAATTAGGAGACTCAAAGTACACTCGCTCAGTCGTAGGCTTGATTACTGGTTCGGGTAGCTATCCTGGTGCAGGTTTGCTTTCCACGCTTGCTGCAAGTCGCAGCAATGTGGGAATGGTGCGATATCTCGGTCCTGAACAAGTACAGGATCATATTATGCAAGTTGCACCCGAAACTGTTTTTAGTCATGGCAAGGTTCAAACCTGGGTTGTTGGTTCAGGCGTTCCTTCAAGCGCAACAGCTAACGCTGATGATGAAGAGCAGATCAACAGAATCCTCTCATTACTAGAGTCATACAACGCCGATACATCATCGGGAAGCCAGAATGTTGAAACGACTGCCCCGTTGCCACCAATTGTTGTTGATGCAGGGGCTCTGTCTCTGTTGCCTCCGCATGTGTCGTCATCTCTTGTTATCACACCTCATGCGGGTGAGCTAGCGCGGTTGCTGCAAGCTAGAGGAGAAGATGTTGACGCATCGGGAATTAATGCCGAACCATTACGCTGGGCAACGCGTGCTTGGGAAGTTACTGGAGCAACAGTATTACTGAAGGGAGCCATTACCGTTATCGTCGGAGATGACGGCGAGGGTTCACCGCGCATTATTACAGTGGGACGTGCGCCCGCTTGGTTATCAACCGCAGGTGCTGGTGACGTACTGGCAGGAGTTATTGCTTCAATGTTGGCGCAAAATGCCGACAATTTGAGCGAACACCCAGAACTTATATCAGATTATGTTGCTGCTGGGGCATATGTACATGCTTTGGCCGCAGCAGTGGCATCAGAATCAAGTCAATTAGCATGGTCATTGCCAATCTTGGCGGACCCTGAAGACTTGTCATCATTTTCGAGTGATTACGATGCTCGGTTCTCAGTTTCGCATCCCTCGGGTAGCTCGACACTTGGCCACCCAATTATTGCCGGAGACTTGATTCAGGCATTACCAGAGGCATACTCTGTGCTAACTGGTCTCTACGATGACGCTGCTGAAATACACTCCCCCGCAGATACTCCATATGCAGGTGATGAGGATCTCACATCTGCTGAAGAGAATCGCAAGTAAACTTTATGTCACTCGTTATTGACGAGGTAAGGAGCTCGATATGGTAGGTACACAGGCAAAGCTCATCATTATGAGACATGGAGAAAGTACGTGGACAGATAAGCGAATTAACCGCTTTGCCGGTTGGGCCGATATTCCACTCACAGCACGTGGTGAGGAACAAGCTTTCCACGCTTCTCAACTACTCACTACTTCAGGCATCAAACCAGATATGCTCTTTACCTCAATGCTGCGCAGATCAATTCACACAGCAGATATTGTGCTTGATGCTTTGGATCGTTTATGGATTCCCGTGGAGCGAAGTTGGCGTCTGAATGAACGCCATTACGGTGCATTTCAAGGGCAAACGAGGCCAGCAATGCGTGAACAGTTTGGTGAACAGCAATTTAATCTGTATCGCCGATCCTTTGATGTGCGGCCACCAGAAATTGACTTGGCGTCACCATATTTCCAAGGGAACGATCCGCGTTATACCAAGCTATTTAGCGATAACCTTGACAGCTCAGACCCCTCGTCGATTCGTAGTGAGTGCCTTAAAGATGTGTGGTTACGACTAGAGCCCTTCTGGAATGTCAAGGTGCTGCCTGAACTTGCCGAAGGGAAAACCGTGTTGATTGTTACTCATGGCTCTGTGGTGAGGTCACTGGTTAAGTATCTCGAAGGTATCAATGACACAGATATCGCGTCGATCAATGTTCCCACTGGCATACCCATGTCCTTCGATTTCAGCATCTCTGCCGATAATATTCCGGTGGTTCAAGGCGCAGGACAATATCTCGACCCTGAGGCGGCACAACTCGGTATTGCAGAAACAAGTGCCCTGGGAAATGCAGAGCACTCGTCTTCTGAACAACACTAAGAATTCCTCTGTTCTTACCTTGTTACTGTCATCAGCTATTGGACCGGTACAGCACACAGCACTCCCCTATCGGTATAAGCGAGTTTCGTGTTCATAGGGTCTGGTATAAATTCAGTGTATGACACTGCTGCAATTAAAATACATCGTGAAAATCGTGGAATGCGGTTCGATGAATGAGGCTTCGCATGAATTATATGTGTCGCAGCCCGCGCTAAGTTCCTCAGTCAAGGAATTAGAGAACGAACTGGGTATTGAGATTTTTACGCGGTCTTCTCAGGGTATTGCGTTGACTGTTGATGGTGCTGAATTCCTCACGTATGCTCGGCAAGTTCTTGATCAATCCGCATTGCTCGAGGAACGCTACAAAAATGCTAAACCTCGCAAACAGCTATGCCGAGTTTCGACACAACACTATATGTTTGCAGTTGAGGCCTTCGTAGAGATGATTAATTCGACAAAATCTGACGAATATGAATTCACCATTCGTGAGACCCGCACACGAGATATTATCAATCAGGTTGCCAACATGCAGTCAGAAGTCGGTATTATTTACCTATCTGATTTCAATAAAGATGTCATTGGAAAGCTGCTGAGAGAAAAACATTTAGAATTTCATCCTCTGTTCAGAGCGGGACTTCACATATTTCTTTCGCGGAATAATCCATTAGCGATGAAAAAGAAAATCACGATGAAAGATCTGGAACCTTATCCCTTCATACAATACGAACAAGGGGAAGAGGGAAGTTTTTATTTTGCCGAAGAAGCTGTTTGGCCTGATTATTCACCCAAACAGATTAACGTTACGGATCGTGCAACCATATTGAACTTTATCGTCGGTCTCAACGGCTATACAGTGTGCACCGGAATTGATAATGAGGATCTCAACACTGAAAAAATCGTAACCGTGCCATTAGATTCAGACGAGTCGATGCTCCTAGGCTGGATAACTAACGAGCGTGCAAAAATCTCAACTGCAGCTGATCTTTATCTTCAAAAACTCAAGAGTGTTGTTGCGGATCACGGGTATTCCATCATCGATTAACACATTTTGGGACAAACTATCTGAAACTGTGTATATGGATTCAATTGGGACAGCGGTTTGTCGGCTACTTATCCTGTAGCGCACAGCTTCAACAATGAGTTATCTATACTACCGACATCAAGTGTTCACACGAAGATAGTGGGAACACTTGATGAGCATCATCACTGCGAAGCATCAACGCGAACCATAGTGTTGTAGGTACTGCTGCGCCTGTTCTTGCACCTCTGCACTCAACAAAGCCTTGCCACTCTCATCGGTGATATGCGATGCTGCATCGAAAATCTCCCGAATATTAGCGATACTCAACACCGGAAACCCGAATTCGTCCTCTACCGCCTGAACAGCTGAGATGTCACTGTCTCCTGAACGTTCCATGCGATCAACAGAGAGTACTAAGCCCACCACGTTAATGTGCGCTTCGGCCTGAAGTTTCGGTATAGACTCTCGAACTGCAGTTCCAGCAGTCATCACATCATCCACCATGACCACATTCATACCGTCACGTAAAGCTGTGCCAACAAATGAACCACCATCACCGTGATCCTTTTTCTCTTTACGGTCAAAGGTGTAGCCTACAGGAAAATCATGCGCGCTAGTCAAAGCGATTGCTGTGGAAACCGCAAGCGGGATACCTTTATAAGCAGGACCGAAAACAGTATCAATATCTTCAGGGAAAATTCCTTGAGATATCGCCTCTTTGATGGTTGTTGCATAGAATTCACCTAGTAAGGCTATTTTGGCACCGTTATCGAATGCTCCTGCATTAATAAAATACGGTGATTGACGCCCAGATTTGAGCCTAAAATTACCAAACCGCAAGGCTCCTGATTGCAATAGAAACTGTGTAAAGCGATGTTGCAATGACAGATTGTGCTGTGCTGTCTCCTCTACCATGTCTTTCCCTCCTTGAGTTTGGCCGCCAGCTTGGGCCTGCTATCTAGTAATGTTTCAAGTTCATTCGCTATGCGTAATGGTGCAACTGGATCAAATAGGGCAGCCGCCCCGACTTCTACCGCGTTTGCACCGGCATATAAGAATTCCAAGGCGTCTTCACCCTTGCTAATACCGCCTATGCCGATGATAGGAATATCAGGCAGCGCCTGACGGACCCGCCATACAAACGATAAAGCCATTGGAAGGATACAAGGCCCAGAGACACCACCGGTTGCATTAGCAAGTATGGGTTGCCCTGTATGAATATCTAAACGCATACCAATCAATGTGTTAATCAAACTTAATGCATCAGCACCAGCGTCAACACAAGCCCTCGCAATAGCCACGATGTCGGTGACATTAGGTGACAGCTTCACAACCATCGGCTTGTCAGTTAGGGTGCGTAAACGGCTTATCAAACGATATAGTGCCAATGAATCAGTGCCAACAGACATACCTCCATGCGACACATTTGGACAACTCACATTAATCTCGAGCATGTCCGCTGGACTGTCTGCAAGCTTCTCTACTACCTCGGCATAATCATCATCACTATGACCTGCAACGTTGGTTACTACTGTTGCACCGAGCGCTTTGAGTTTCGGTAACTCGTCAACAAGATAGTGATTGACACCTGGATTTTGTAAACCCACCGCATTGACTGTCCCACACGGTGTCTCAGCGGTGCGTGGAGTCGGGTTGCCCTCCCACGGTATTGGAGACACTCCTTTAGTGCTGATCGCACCCATCTGGGACACATCATAATACGGACTGCAAGCTGCGAGATTAAAGGTTCCTGAAGCCGTGCCAACAGGGTTTTTCCAAGGTACGCCAGCAACTATTGTAGAATGCTTCCACATTGTTGGCACAACTGAGTGAGCATTTTCCATCATTGCCTCATCTACCTCATCTACCGCAGATTCCTTTGCAGCAAGCTGTTCGAAGGTTGCTATATCGTTCATACTGCCCACCCCAAATCTTCAGCACTAAAAACTGGTCCATCCACACATACTTTTTTTCGTCCTGCGATAGTGTCTTGTACACACACCACACAGGTACCAAAGCCGCAACCCATCCTTGCTTCTAAACTCAACTGTGATGGGATTCCATGTGCTGATGCCCAGTGAGCTACAGCTTTCATCATGGGATGTGGGCCACAAGACAACACCATGAGGTCAGCATTGCTGAATTCTGAGGATGTCATAAGACGATTTAGCAAGGTGATGACATTCCCCTCAGAGTCATCGATGCTCAGTACATCCGCACAATGTTGCGCGGCTAGTGTATTAGCAAAGTGGGAATCTCGGTATCCAAACAGGGCAACTGCGCTGTTCTGCAGATTGTTGGATCGTTGTATCTGCTGTGCTGCAAACAGTAGAGGAGGTATTCCCAAGCCTCCACCGACAAGTAAATACTGCTTATCTAGGGTGATGTCAAAACCTTTACCCAAAGGCCCTAATATGTCAACGAATTGGCCGACTTTAAGCTGGGAAAAGTCTGCAGTTCCTGACCCAACAATTGCAAAAATCAAGCTACACATATCACCCTGAATGCCACTTATGCCAAAAGGACGTGGCATCATCCGTGCGCTATCGCTGGTATATACATTGATGAATTGGCCTGCTGTTGCGTGCGCCGCTACATAGGGGTCACGAATTACTAAGCGAATAATTCCAGGAGCCATACTAGCAATCTCAAGCACTTCTGCTGGATGCCGTGGCTTAAGAAATGTGGCTGCCTGCCGATTATCCTCGATAGTCGTGAGGTCTTTCATAGCTCTTGTACCTTTCCTGTACTCGTCTGAGCTGCCTGTATCAACCGTTGCTGAGAAAGATGCCAAACGTACCTGCACATCAATGTGTGATGAACACGATGTCGGACTTCATTCACCGTTGTAACAGCGCACTACGTAAGCCATCTCTCATCTCAAGTGCAGCATCGCGTGAACTGCGTTCTACCAATGCAAACACCTCATCGAAAGTCATGGATGGATTATATTCAACATGCTTACGCCAAGACCCAATAATTCCTCGCGATGAATTTACCAAAGCACCGGAACCTTGGTCATCAAACATCGCTGCTACATCCTGAGCGGATCCACCTTGCGCACCATAACCCGGAATCAGGAAAAAGGTATGCGGCATACGCTCGCGTAATGCACGACCCGCTTGCGGATGAGTAGCACCCACAACTGCGCCAACACGGGAGTATCCATATTCACCGATGCTGGATTCACCCCAGACACTCACGAGATCAGCTACACATTCATAGACCAACCGTCCATCGGCCGTAGTGAGTTCTTGGATTTCTCCACTTGAAGGATTTGATGTACGCACTAGAACAAAAATATCTTTGTGATGGTGTATTGACGCTGTCACAAAGGGATCGATACCATCTGAGCCGAGATATGGATTAACGGTGATTGCATCTTCATGCCACGATGAGCTTTGAGTCACACCCTCTACTCCGCTCAGATGTGCGGCGTATGCACTGGCGGTTGAACCGATATCACCGCGTTTGATATCGCCGAGTACATAAAAACCAAGATCTTGCGCACGAGCACAAGTGTCGATATACGCTTGTATGCCTGCTTCGCCAAAGGCTTCATACATGGCAATCTGTGGTTTGACAGCCGGAACAATTCCGGCAATGCCCTTCATCACTGCTTCATTGAACAGTACATATGCTTGTGTAACCAGCTTAGAATGATCCATTATCTCGTGGGGATATTGGCTTTGTTGTTGTTTAGCCTTCTCTAGAAATTGTGGAGGGACTAAGGCCAGAGTTGGGTCTAGCCCTACTACGCTGGGATTATCTAGTGCGGTGATTGTTTCAATTAGTCCGTCCAAATTTACGACTCGCTTCCAATAATGTCAGGCCGGTGGAGGCTGATGCGTGTTGATGGGACACGCGAAAATGCGAACGAAGCTGCAAGTATGGTGGCCACCGGAAGTCCAGTAACAGACCATGAAGCAAAAGGCGTGTTTCTCGCATGTGAGTAAAAGCGTTCTGGCTCAATCGTCCAACGGTCATTGGGAGCAAGAATACTCAAATCAATATTCCGACCCGCTCTTGGTATTCGCAAATCAAGTACTCGTCGACTTGATATTGCAGAATTATGTGTCCCTGAATTATGGGTATTTGCCGCTTCCAAAGGTGTTGTGGAGGAGCTTAGATCTGCTGGTGAGGCATCAGATAAGAACTCACCAATATTGACGCTGGGCTCCCCCATCAGACGTGCTGGAGAAACAGACATCAACTCAATCAAACGCCTATTGTCTATATATCCTCCGTCTACCAAAATACTGTGGCAGACTCCATACGCACTTTCCAGACCAATGATGCCATTAGGTGCCTCAAGTAATGACAGTTGTTTATCCGTAATCGTATGGGGTGCGTGATCAGTCGCTAACATATCGACTGTTCCATCACAAACCGCTTCAATTGTCGCTTGACGATCAGCGGCACTTCTTAGTGGCGGATTCATTTTCGCCAAAGTACCATGCTCAAGTACATCTTCATCACATAGCGCTATGTAGTGTGGAGCTGTTTCACAACTCACTGGCAAGCCTTCATGCTTCGCCTGCCGGATAGCCTCGAATGCCGCTGCAGTGCTGACATGCTGAAGATGTACATGCTGCTGGGTTCGCCGTGCTAATGCAATATCACGCTTGACGATAGTTAATTCAGTCAAGGATGGAATACCTGGTACATGTAGCTGACGAGAAATAGCACCTTCGTTGATTACACCGCTGTCATGGTGTTCGCAATGATCAACAATAGGTATCCCCGCCCGTTGCGCATTCTTGGCAACTTCTTCGAGAATGCCGTCGGTTATGGCAGAACCATCATCACTGATTGCCACGATTGGATGGTTGTTAAATTCCTCCGAGGAATTTCGGCTACTCGCGTGACATACATACGGTTGCCAATCTTGTAATTGACTGGCTGAGTTGCCTTCGCGCCCCTCAGAAGCTGCCACACATAAGTCGTAGTGCACAGGTAATTGTTGTCCGCTGAATTGTGCGTAATGTTGCAAGTAATCGACAACTGAGTCGAAACCTGCATCCATCACTTCTTGGGCACCATCAATACTCCGGTTAAGTTTGCGTCCATCAAGTGCGGGAACGGTGTTAGGCATAATCAGCACATTGGTGTAGCCGCCACTGGCCGCAGCCGAACATCCAGAAAGCATACTTTCTTTCTGCGTTTGTCCAGGATCGCGGAAATGTACATGCGGATCGCAAAGACCTGGAGCAAGGATGTAACCGGAACAGTCCACAACAACAGACTCTTGTTCGTTATAGCTGCGGGACTGAGTAGCTGCGCGTATAGCTAGAGTGAGAGCGTTGCTCTCATCTAGTATTGGAACAGCAGACTCGGACTGCTGAGATTGATCCGCAACACTTGCCGTTGGTCCCAAGGGCAGAATCACATCAATGCTCTCATCTGTGTCCCAAACGGTGATCTGTTTCAAAATGATGCTGGCGGAAGGGAGCATATCAGAGTTTCGCTTCCTCGTCGCAGTAATCGCAGCGATATTCGTGGCGCTCACTGTGGCACAGATGGAATCGTTGACTTATTCCAGGCTCAGTCGTAGTCACACAACGTGGGTTGCCGCATGTAATAACGTCCAAAAGATGCTCAGGAAGATTCGGCTGATGTTTAGCAACGATGCTGCCACCTCGGACAATATCAACAGTCGCCTGACGAGCTACGAAACCTAACACGTCGAGGTCCACATCCTGCTCATCCTCGATTTTGATGATGTCTTTGCAACCGTATCGGTTGCTGTCAGCGTTCATTATTAAAGCAAGCTTTGCGCTTGATGGATCTATGTGCAAATACTGTAGGACAGTCAGAGCAGTTCCTGCCGGCACATGATCGATGATGATGCCATTGTTGATGCTGGTTACTTCCATCAGACTGTCTCCTCTGTGTTTGCCCATGCTGCATAGCCTGGAAGAACGTCTCCAACTACGGTGCTTTCAAGTGCCATACGCATCAACATGCCGTTGCGTACCTGCTCAAAGTAAGCAGCCCGCGGGTCGCTATCGACATCCACAGCGATTTCGTTGACACGAGGCAAAGGATGCAACACTGCCATCGTCGGTTTGGACAGTTTAAGTTTTTCGGCGTCAAGTATGTAGGTATCTCTTAACCGCAGGTAATCATCTTCGTTAAAGAAACGTTCCTTCTGTACTCGTGTCATATAGAGCACGTCTAAGTCACCGATTATTGAAACGAGATCTGTTACCTCAGTGTATGAGCAACTTGGAGTCTGATTAATTCGGTCTAGTACATACTGTGGTGTTTTCAATTCGTCAGGGCTGACAAGCACAAAATGTACGTTACCGAAGCGGCATAGCGTTTCGATAAGAGAATGCACTGTTCGGCCAAAAGTCAAATCGCCACAGAGCCCTACAGTGAGGTTGGTAATGCGACCGAAGCGAGATTTCAATGTTGCCAAGTCAGCTAGAGTTTGCGTGGGATGCATATGGCCGCCATCTCCAGCATTGATAACAGGTACTGAAGCTGCCTCAGATGCTACCAGAGCGGCACCTTCTTTAGGATGTCGAATGGCAACCACATCAACATAATTGGAGACTGTTTTCAACGTGTCTCCTATAGATTCGCCCTTGGAAACACTAGATAGCTGGGCACCAGCGAAACCGATAACATTGCCTCCAAGCCGCAACATTGCCGTTTCAAAACTTAGACGTGTACGCGTGCTTGGTTCATAAAAAAGTGTTGCTAATATTCTTCCATCACATGTATGAGAAACCTCAGCACGATGACCATCAATATATCGTGCTTTGAGGAGTAAATCCTGAATCTGAGTAGTGGTGAGATCATCAAGCGTTACAACGCTGCGACCCACCAGTGAAGAAGTCTCGGAAATGCCAGCTGATACCCCACTATCACTGGACTCCGAATTGCGTGCTTGTAGTTGCTGTTCGGACAAAGGCTCACCTTTCGCTTGTGTCAAGGTGGCCACCTTCACGTGACCTAGTCAAAGTTACGCTCCTGACCAGACAGGACAATCAGCAAGCGTCAGAAATTACTCATATCTACGCCGTAATGCCATAAAACAGACGTTCCATAACCTCTCTGTTTCTTCGCATTAACGAGAGTATTTCATTTTCAAACAGCTGCCCACGATGTGCATCTTGGCCCAAATAGATGGCTATACCGCCGAGTGAATAACTATCGTCTGGAAGGATATCTGCCTGTTTAACCCTCCCGGACCATAGATAATTGCCATTTCGTGCACTCGTACAAACTTTCCATCCATGTTCAAGGGTTTCGGCATCTTGTTGGTTAATGAATCCTAGATCTCTCAACGCATGTAATGCAGGAATTGTCTGTGTGGTGTGAAGCTCCTCATACATGCCAGCGTGTTGCAATTGAAGCAGTTGAATCGTCCATTCCACATCAGAAAGCCCGCCCTTGCCGAGTTTGAGATGCCGGTCTCTTCTCACTCCCCTGGGTAATCGTTCTGCCTCCATACGCGCCTTTAATCTTCGTATTTCACCAAGTTCACTAGCACTAATCTGTGAACGTGGATATCGTATTGGATTAGCAATCTCATTCAAGAAGAGTTCCGCTAGCTGCTGATCACCTGCCGCATATCGTGCACGTAGTAAAGCTTGATGTTCCCATACGCTTGACCACGTGGAGTAATACTCCTTACACGAATTGAAGGATCTGACCAGCGGTCCATGCTTGCCTTCAGGGCGAAGATCCATATCAAGATCAATTTTCGGTTCAACAGTTATTGACGCTCCGGTAACAGCTCTGACCACTTCCATCACAGCTCTGGCAAAGTTGTTCGCCGTAGCATCATCACACTTCGCATTAGGACGGTAGATAGCTATTACATCCGCATCCGAACTAAAATTGACTTCGCGGCCACCATATCGACCCATGGCAATAAGACATATATTCGCAGCAGCAGTTTGTGCCTTCGTGGCATTCAATACATGTTGGATTGACCACGTTAATACTGAGTCAAGAATCGCGTCATACACATTTGTCATACCTTCCAAACATGCATCTTCGTTTAAGGTCCCACTCATCCAACCGAGACCTATTCTCTCTATTTCATGCCTTCGCATCGCTCTGATGGAAGTCGCATACTCAGCTTTATGATCGGCAAATCGTGTACGTGCTGATGTGGTCTGGATGTTCAAACTTTCAAGTGTGCGAGTCCCTAGTTTCGTGTCATCCCCCAGCCACGTAACAGATTCTGCCGATTTTCCTAGAGCGTCCATAAGAAAGCGAGAATTTGCCAAGATGTGACATAGCCGTTGCGCTGCCGAAGGTGAATCTCTCAAGAATCCCAAATAATTATTACCCGAACCGAAACGTTCTTCTAACGTACGCCAGCCCAGCAAACCCATATCAGGATTCTGCCCCTCGCCTAGCCATTGCAATACGGCAGGAAGTAGAATTTTATTGATTTTCGCAGCTCTTGATACTCCTGTTGTGAGCGCTTGCACATGACGCATAGCACTTTGCGGATCTTGGAAACCTATGGAGGCGAATCGTACGAGTGCCGCTTGAGGGCTGAGGCTAATTTCATCCTCTTCGAGTTGAGCACTGATAGGAAGCATTGGCCGGTAATAGATATCTTGGTGGAGCTTTCTTACTTCACGCCTTGTGGCGTCGAAGCGTTCGACTAGCTCATCAGCGTGGAGTCCGAAGCTACGCGATAATCTACGCAACTCACTATTCGAATCCATTTCCTCTCGGCTAAGGTCTCGCTTACGTTCTATTCCACCGATGTTGCCTTGCCCTAAATCTGGAAAGAGGTGTGTACGCTTCAAAGACCACATCTGTTGTCTATGTTCTAAAACACGTTCGAAACTATAATCACGAGTTAGTCGATCTGCTTGTGCTCTTGACACATAGCCACCATCTGCAAGTGCTTGCAGGGATTCAATTGTAGAGGCAGTCCGTAATGAATGGTCGCTACGCCCATGCACTAATTGCAGCATTTGCACGGTGAATTCTACATCTCTGAGACCACCTTTACCCAGTTTGATTTCTCTGTCTTTTAGCGGTGCTGGAATCAGTTGTTCAACACGTTTTCTCATGTGTTGACAGTCGTAGACAAAATTGTCGCGTTGCGAAGCTTTCCACACAAAGTCTTGTGCCATTTCACAATAGTTATGGCCTAAATCAACATCACCTGCCACAGGTCGCGCTTTCAATAACGCTTGGAATTCCCAGTTTTGTGCCCACTGTTCATAATAATCTTGATGTGATTGAAGAGTCCTGACCAAGGGGCCATCTTTTCCTTCAGGCCGTAGTGCAGTATCAATTTGCCATAGTGCTGGTTCACTCACACCTGCAATCACGGACTGACAAATCTTCTGTAGCAGCATCGCTAACTTACTACCAATGCGAATCAAATGTTGATGGTCACCTGAAGCTTGTTGACATTCCACTACGTAGATAAGGTCTACATCCGACACGTAGTTCAGTTCTCGCGCACCTAGCTTACCCATGCCAATAACTGTGAAACGGCAATCTTGAGCGTCCTGGACCTGGTTCCTAGCTACAGCAAGAGCTGCTTCCAAAGCAGCTGAGGCTAAATCAGAAAGCGCTTGGCTAACTTGAGGTTGTATCGCCACTGGGTCGTGTGCAGAAGTGTCAAAAGCCATGATAGATACCAGCTGTTTGAGGTACTCGGTGCGCAGTGCTGTGGTACCTTCAATGAGTGTCAGTGATGAAACAAGCTGGGAGTTTGATTCTTGTGACGCTTTTACGGCCTGGAGCAATGCTTCTCGCATATGCTGACCGGTTGGAATTTCCTGCGGTGTTGATACATATTTCACTAAGTCAGGTCTACTGCGCATTAAGACGCCAACAACTTCTGATGCACCAAGAACTGACAACAAAGAGGCCCAGACCGTAGAATCTGGTATGAGATCGTGGAGTCGTAACTGCTGTTCGTGAAAGGATTCACATAGCGAAGTGAGATTCTGCAGTGCTACGTCGGGATCACATACCCTCGTTAGGGCTTTGAGTAGTGCCTGAATGCAGCTTTCGCTGAGTCCTGCCGCTTGTAGTGATTCAAAACTTAGGCGTGCCTGTTCGAGATCTTGAAATCCCGCGTGTATAAGAACATGCGAACTCAGTTGCCATGTTTGATCTGCCATGCATCCAATGTAGCCCAAGTATGACATAAGTCGCTTGCATCGCTTGGACTCGGCATCAGATTTCAGGGCCTGTGTGCCGTTCCCTACCGCTCTTCGTCGCTAGGCTTATCTTCCTCTTCCTGTGATTTACGTACCGCTTTCATCCCCAAGACGGCTTGTCTCGCCGAATGCAGAATCACCACGAGCAAGCACGCGGAAAACACGAGCGTGGACCATGCGGTCAGACTCCCATCCTGCGTCGATTCATACAAGGACTGAATGAGCCAGATACCACATGCCAAGGCCGTCATGGCATACAGTTTCGCTTGTGCAGATGCATTGAGTTTCATAGCAATTCCTTTACTTACTAACACGGCTGCTTTCTTACGCAGCTGATAACACGGTCACATAGGACTTTGTCCCTAGCTGTCTTGAGATTGCTGCTTGAGTACTGAGCTAGCGGCGAGGCAAAGGTGTGGTGACCGGACGATGACTACAGCCGACTCACCACACCCTGATTGCCGTCTACCGGATAATCAGCTCTTCTTGCGTTTTGACATGATGTCAATGGCCACTGCGACGAGCAACACCAGTCCTTTGATGGTTTTTACTATGGCTGTGTCCACACCCATAATCGAAAGCCCTTGATTGATGACACCCATGACGAAGGCGCCGACGACAGCACCAGGAATCGTTCCTATGCCACCTGTGACCGCGGTTCCGCCGATAAAGCATGCTGCAATGGCATCCATTTCAAATTCCATGCCGGCCTGGGCCGTAGCCGAGGCAAGACGTGAGAGCATGCAGACGGCAGCAACGGCTGACAGAAATCCCATATGGATGTACAGCGTGAAATCGACCCTGCGCGAGTCAATGCCAGAAAGGATTGCAGCCTTCCTGTTCCCTCCGACCGCGTAGACATGACGTCCGAAAACCGTTCGTGTCAGGATGAAGTTGTAGACCAACACCAGAACTGCCACGATCACCAGCATGATCGGTGTTCCTCCCTGATCCTCATTACCTGAGGAGGCCAGGAGGTAGGTCACGAAGATGATAACGATGGACGCGATGACGATTTTCCCGATGGTCAGACTTATCGGTTCTGTGGCGAGCCCAACCTTCGCGGCCTTGCGTCGGCGAGAGATTTGCGCCCATGCGAATGCCGCGATGCATATCAGGCCGAGCACAATGGTCAAACCGTCGAAGGGACCCCAGAACATCAGAATATTTGGCAGATAGTTCCTTGCGATGCCTCTGAAGGCAGATGATGTGATCGGCACCGATTCGCCAACGATGACAGTCGCTAGACCGCGGAAAATTAACATGCCTGCAAGTGTGGTGATGAATCCAGGGATACCAACATATGCAACCCAGAATCCCTGCCATACACCTACCAGCAAGCCGACGATCAGGCTGACCACAATGGCAAGTACCCAGTTCATGCCCTGCCGTTCCATCAGAAGCGCACATACACCGCCAATGAATGCTACCAGCGATCCCACGGAAAGATCGATATGCGTCGCAATGATCACCATCACCATGCCGATGGCGAGAATAATCACATAGGCGTTCTGTTGAATGAGTGAAACGAAGCTGTTCGGCTTCAGCAGCACTCCCCCTGTAAGTATCTGGAATACCAGAACGATTACGATAAGCGCACCGACAATACCGTATTGACGAGCGTTGCTGGCTATAGCGGAGAGCATGCCGGTTTCTTTGTCTCGACTCGATTTTTTCGGTTCAATGGTTGCGGATGTCATCGCGCCGCCACCTGCCTTTCCTTGGTCATGCCCCTCATCAGGTATTCCTGGGTGAAGGCTTTTTTAGGCACATCGTCGGTGATAATGCCTTGGCTTACGGTGTAAATTCTGTCGCAGATGCCGATTAGTTCGGGCAGCTCCGAGGAAATGACGATAACCGCTTTGCCCTCGTCGGCCAAATGGTCGATGATTTCGTAGATTTCGTATTTGGCGCCTACATCGATACCGCGTGTGGGCTCGTCAAGAATCAGTATGTCAGGGTTGGATATAACCCATTTCGCCAACACTACCTTCTGCTGATTACCTCCGGAAAGAGTGGAAACCGCAACATCAATGTTTCTGCACTTAATGTTGAAATCCTTGCGGTATTCCTCGACCTCACGCCTCTCGACATTGCCGTCCATTACGCCACGTCTGCTCATCTTCCTGAGGGATGCAAGCGCTGCGTTCTCACGGATGTTCTGTAGCAGATTCAGACCGAACACCTTGCGATCCTCCGTTGCATACGCCAGACCGGCATCGATTGCGGACTGCACATTCGGCATCTGTACCGGCTTGCCTTTGACGAAAGCCTCGCCTGAAACATTGCTGCCATAGGAATGGCCGAAAATACTCATCGCCATTTCAGTTCGTCCGGCACCCATAAGTCCGGCCAAACCAACAATCTCTCCGGACCGAACATAGAAGTTGGCGTGATCCATCACGACTCTTGAGGTATCAAGAGGATGATGCACCGTCCAATCCTTCACGCGGAAGAGTTCCTCACCTGGGCTGGAATCATGATCTGGATACATATTCGTCAATTCCCTGCCAACCATCTTACGAATCAGCTCATCCTGATCGAAGGGTGTTTCTGGGGAGATAATCATGTCTCCTACGGTCGATCCGTCTCTGATGATGGTCACGGCGTCTGCGATTGACGCCACCTCATTGAGCTTATGTGTGATGATGATGCTGGAAACCCCTTGCTCATCTCTCAGCTGTCGAACCAGATTCAGCAGATGCGCTGAATCCTCGTCGTTCAAAGCGGCGGTTGGTTCATCGAGTATCAGCAGTTTGACATCTTTAGAAAGAGCCTTGGCAATCTCCACCAATTGCTGCTTGGCGACACCGATATCCATGATTTTGGTATCGGGGTCCTCGGGTAGTCCGACTCGCTTCATCAGACGGTTCGCTTCTACTCGCGTGTCATTCCAATCTATGACTCCGCCTGCGGAACGCTCGTTGCCCATGAAGATATTCTCCGCGATTGAGAGAAAGGGACTGAGCGCGAGCTCTTGGTGGATGATGACGATTCCGTCGGCCTCGGAATCGTTGATGGTGTGGTATTTGCACTCTTTGCCTTCGAAAACGATCTTTCCTGTATAACTGCCGTGGGGATACACCCCCGAAAGAACATTCATCAGCGTTGACTTTCCTGCCCCGTTCTCACCGCAGATCGCGTGGATCTCTCCGCGGTCCACCGACATATTCACGTCGGTGAGCGCTTTGACTGGGCCGAAGGTCTTCGTGATTCCCTGCATCTGCAGGATTGTGTCAGCTTCTGACATCACGTCACTCCTATTCCTTGTCTGCATGATCGCCCAGTTCGGCTGCGGTCTGAATACGGCCGCAGCCTTTGGGCTTGCACATTACTTGGTCAGCTGATTGAATTTGTCCTGGCTGACGTAACCCGCTTTGACCAGATCACTCAGATTGTCTTTGGTGATGCTCACTGGATCCAGAAGCTTTGACGGTACGTCGATGGTGTTGTTGTTGAACTTGCCATTGAGTCCGGTAACGTCCTTACCTTCTGCGATCTCGATAATCATGTCGTACACTGCATCCGCGAGGTCATTCACGTTCTTGAACACCGTTTGACCTTGCAGCCCCTGGCTGATATTGGCCACCGCAATCTCCATCGCGTCCTGCCCCGTCATGAAAGGCCAGCTGTCGGTTCCTGGCTGCATATCTGGGCGCTTTGACTGGATCGCATTGATGACGCCTTGTGTGATCCCGTCATATGGGCTAAGAACTGCGTTGAGTTTCTGCCCTTGGGAGTATGTGGAGTCGAGGATTGATTCCATATCCTTCTGCGCCTGCTCTGTTTTCCAGGATTGTACCGAGATCTTCTGCCAGTCGTCGACGGTGAAGTCCTTGGTCACACCCCCGCCGTGATTCGATGGTGAGACCAGTACGCCCGATTCAAAATACGGTTGTAACAGGTCCCAGGCGCCTTTGAAGAAATACTTGGCATTGTTATCGTCTGGTGAGCCTGTGAACAATTCGATATTGAAGGGGCCTTTCGCACCGTCCTTGAGCCCCAGCGAATCAATTATGTAGTTGGCTTCCAGCACGCCCACCTGTTCAAGTTGGAAGGTTGCGTAGTAGTCGACAGCTTTGGTGTTCATGATCAGACGGTCATAGGCGATAACTTTGGTGCCCGCGTCCTTGGCCTTTTCGACTGCAGGGCCGACCGCCGTGCCATCCTTGGCGGCGACAACCACGATTTTCGCATCGTTGTTCACCATATTCTCGATGTCTGAATTCTGCTGTGCTGGCTTGTCATCAGCAAAGGAAAGAATGACCTTGTAGCCGGCGTCCTCAAGTTTTGCTTTGAGGTTGTTGCCGTCTTTGTTCCAGCGCTCCTCCGACTTCGTTGGCATAGAGATGCCGATGGTGGCACCTTTTTCCAATGAGGATGATTCCTCAGTCGCTGCTCCAGAACGCGTACCGCCACACGCTCCCAGACTTATCATCATGGCAAGGCCGGTGGCGGCGGCCATGACTTTACCCAATGTTCTGCCCATTGCTTTCATGTGTTCTCCTTCTTCATCGAGGGAAGCTGCGGACTACTTTGTCCACCAATCTGATCTCTAGTTCAGATTTGCTATCACTATACATTTTTGTGTTCAAGACTTCAACTCAATATCAAATAAAATAGATATTTGTATTTATAGCTTGAATATAAAGAATGTATTTATCAAAGAATTCTTCCTCCCACACCAATTCTGTCGCAAACGGGCTTCACAGCTTGTATGCTAGGTTGCTATGAACGCACGATTCTTTGGCTCCCAGTCCTCATTACGAGAGGCCAACCGAGCAACACTGTTGAAGACCGTGCGCAACTACGGAGCCATGACCCAGGTTGAACTGGCGGAAAACACTGGGCTGTCAACCGCAACAGTATCCAATCTTGTACGTCAGCTTGTCGACGAAGACATATTTGAAACCAAGGCAACCATTCGCAACGGACGTCGTGCGACCCTTGTAGCGCTCACCCGTCGCAAGGGCATTGGAGTGGGTGTGCACATCGAACGCCGTCATCTCCGCGTGGTGCTGATGGACTTCGCCAAAGTAGTGCTCAGTGAACGCGGGATGCCGCTGGCTTTGAATCATCGTCCTGACTCGACCATTGAAAGGATTCTGGTGCTCATCAAGGAAATGGTGAGTGCTATAGGCGCGGCCATCGACGAAATCGTGGGCATCGGCCTAGCAGTGGGAGCTCCCCTTGAATACCGAACCCATTGTGTGGCAATACCCGGAATTCTGCATGGCTGGGAGGGTATGGATCTCACAGCTCCCTTCCGTAAGGCATTCAATGTTCCCGTCAATGTGGACAATGATGCCAACGCCTCCGCATTTACTGAAATGCGCATCGGAGCCGCCAACGGTGTCGATAACTTCGTATATATCCAAGCCGATGACGGTGTTGGAGCAGGCATTGTGATTAACGGAAAACTGCTTCGAGGAATCACTGGATTGGCGGGAGAAATCGGACACGTGCAGGTCGATCCCCTTGGCAGCATATGCAGTTGCGGCAACCGCGGATGCTTAAACACCGTGGTCGATGAGGATCGTCTGGTGTCTCTTCTCAGCGTGACACATGGCAATATGACCATGGAGGATTTGGTCAATATGACCAATGATGCCGATCCCGGATGCCGACGTGTGGTTTCCGATGCAGCGCTGCGAATTGGGGGCGTTGCGGCTGATCTCTGCATCTGCGTCGATCCTGAAATAGTCGTCTTAGGAGGGACACTGTCCACGACCGGCGATGTGTTCCTTGATCCCTTTCGAGAGTCACTCCAACGATTGCTCTTCCCAGACGCCCTGACACCAATGCAAGTCAAATCCGCCGCCTACCCGGTTTTCAACGCTGCAATAGGTGGAGCGCTGATGTCCATCGAGCAGGCAGATAACACCATCGGAACAAGGTCATGACTAGCTCAGAGAGGAGATAACATGACCGCAAAAGAGCATCACCCTCTTCTTGAAACCATAGATGTTTCATTACGTTTCGGATTCACCGAAGCATTGAAGAACGTGAATCTGACGATTAACAGACGCGAGGTGCTCGCCGTCGTAGGCGACAACGGGGCCGGCAAATCGACTCTGGTCAAAACTCTGGCAGGTTTTTACCAGCCCAATGCTGGACAACTGCTATGGAAATCCGAGGCCGTCTCAATTTCGAGTATCAGAGAGGCGAATGAGCTAGGCATAGCCTCAGTTTTCCAAGACCCGGAATTCTGTGAGAATCTCGACGTTGCGTCTAATCTGTTTCTCGGCAAGGAGAAACGCTCGACCTTCAGAAGAAGAGATGACGAGGGTATGTACAAGGAGGCGAAAGCCGTACTGAGAACGCTCTCTTCGGTGATCCGCATAGGGCAGCCGATAGCTTCACTCTCAAAAGGACAGCGACAAACCGTTTCCATTGCGCGCACACTGCTGAGCAACCCCGAACTGATACTTCTGGACGAGCCGACCGCATCTCTTTCGGTTATGCAGACCGCCGAAGTACTCTCATACATCAAGCGCTTGCGAAGTGAGAATCATTCTGTGCTCATGATATGCCATGACCTTCCCGATGTATTCGCTGTTGCGGACCGCATCATCGTGATGAGACAGGGTCGCATCAACGGTGTGCACTACACCAAGGAGACCAGCTACGAGCAGATTATCGCCGAGATTGCAGGCGTGAACGGCAGTGGTCAACCATTCAACGATGAGCGGCAAACACAGATCGCGGTGAATGGCATGATCGCCCAGCATCAGCTCATTGACCGATCCATGAAACACCATCCATTTGCGACATTGTAAGCATGCAGCACAATACAACAGAACCACCACAAGACCGAGCCTCCATGAGAATCGGACTTGCTCGGCGCAATGGCTTCTGATTTGGAGCTAAGCGCACGAAGCACTGAAAGGGATAACCATGCAGTATCTGCTATATGTGGGAATCATTATCGTCGGACTTGCGATAGGACTGTTTTTCGGAGCACTGCCACTGCGTAGCAGCGAGATGAATGACAAACAGCAGAAACACTCATCCCTGGTGGGTATGGTGGCGCTCGGCATAGTTGCCGTACTCATCATCATCGGACAGGATGCTGCATCGTGGATTGCGATTGCTAGCTTATTCGTAGGTTTCGGCATCGGTAAGATCCCCGCGCTTCGTCGTATACTTATCAGCCGTTGGCCCTATCTCAAAGCAGCACCGGCAAAAAACCACAAGGGACGGAACAATGGTTCTGCCAAAAAAGGTGAGCATTAGACGCTGCTTTGGCAGCTAAAGCCGTTTACGTAGTGAGCTCAAGTTGAGCGTCCTGTCATTCCTCGCGAATCGTTTCAATATCGAAGCCCAGAATGGTAAAGCAATCGAATGACTCACCGCTCACTACGCCATTCATCAAAGAGCCTGCTGCGCATCAGATGCATGCCTCATTCTCTGTTGGGTACTGATACACATACCAAATACCCTCAACCGACCTTCAGTGCTTAGCGCTCAAACAAGATGTGCGTGTTGTTCCAAATCCGTCGTGTTGTTCCTGCATGATTCATCGTGTAGAGATGGATGCCGTCAACTCCATCGGCTACAAGATCGCTGATTTGTTCAGACGCATAGACTATTCCTGCCTCGCGTAAGGCTTCACGGTCATTCCCCCACCTATCCAAGAGCTTCGCTAAACGTGGAGGGATTTTCGATCCACACATAGAGACCATGCGTCGTATTTGTGACGCGCTAGTCACCGGCATAATGCCAGCTTCTATCGGCACAGTTATTCCTGCACACCGCGCTTGATCAATAAAATGTAAGAAGTCTGTATTATCGAAAAACAACTGAGAGATTAGCCGATCAGCACCCGCATCAACTTTAATTTTTAGATGCTCGATATCTTCGTCCATATTGTTAGCGGTAGGGTGACACTCTGGATAGCAAGCGGCAAACACTTCGAGATTAGGCTTATGCTCACGGATGTAGTTCACCAGATCGCTGGCGTATTCGAAAACATGTGCTGGTTCTCGATCTGGGAGAACGTTACCGCCTAAGGCAAGAACCGCAGATACACCAGCCTTCTCAAAGAGCTCGAGCTCAACATCAATATCAGCCTGATTAGCATACAGGGCAGTGAGATGTGCAACTGCAGGAATGTCATACTCTGACTTGATTGTATGTGCAATCCTTGCGGTGATGGTTTGATCCGTTTCCTTACCTGTGCCGAAAGTTACTGAAATGAAGTCAGGATTCACGCCCTGTAAGCCATCGAGAGTGTCATAAATCGTTCCCACTGGTGTATCACGTTTCGGTGGGAATACCTCTAAAGAAAAGGTTGTCGAATGCAAACTACCGCTCCAAACGCTCACGTACTGCTTTAGCCGCGGCAACCATATGTTCTAGACTTGGCCACGTTTCTGCATTCCCACGCGTTTTTAGACCACAGTCGGGATTAATCCATACAGATGAAACATCCATTTTCTCTAAGATCTCAGCAATTCGATGTTCAATTTCTTGCTGTGAAGGTATACGAGGTGAATGAATATCGTAAACTCCTGGGCCCGCTTCGGTTTCAAAATGAGCTTCTTGGATAGCATCGAGAACAGTCAAATCTGAGCGCGAAGCCTCGAAGGAAATAACATCAGCATCCATGGCATCGATATCACGGATGATGTCGTTAAACTCCGAATAGCACATATGAGTATGGATCTGTGTACCTGGTTTTACACCTGAATGCACTAGGCGGAAAGCAGGTATGGCCCAATCAAGATATTGTGAATGCCAGTCACTTCTACGCAGAGGAAGTTTTTCTCTCAGTGCAGCTTCATCAATTTGAATGACCTTAATACCAGCACTCTCAAGATCCAACACCTCATCTCGAATCGCCAGCGCTAATTGAGTCGTCTGTAGCTTATGCGAGATATCTTCGCGAGGCCAAGACCAGTTGAGAATAGTCACTGGGCCTGTCAACATACCCTTAACCACACGATTAGTGCGAGATTGAGCATAGGCACTCCAAGCTACTGTAATGGGATGCGCTCTAGAAACATCAGACCAGACAATAGGTGGCTTCACACAACGAGTACCGTAAGACTGTACCCAGGCATTCTTAGTGAATAGGAAACCATTGAGATTCTGACCGAAATATTCGACCATATCGTTACGCTCAAACTCGCCATGAACCAACACATCGAGTCCAATAGATTCCTGCTTAGCAAGCACATCATCAATTTGTGTCTTGATGAAAGCATCATAGTCATTCTGACTAATGTCGCCGTGCCGTAGTTTGGCACGTTCTGCCCTGACTTCTTTAGTCTGAGGGAATGAGCCGATCGTTGTTGTCGGTAACAACGGCAACTGCAATTCTTCGCGTTGTAGACGTTGGCGCTCCTTGCGTTCAGGCTGACGATTGAATTCACTCTCAGAAAGCTTGGCCACACGGGTAGTAACCGCAACATCTGGATTTACGCGGTGCCCATCAAACAATGCCTGATTTTGTGCAAGCTGGGTCGAATTCTTACGTTCCTGGTCATCTGCTGATGCAAGAGTTGCTATTTCACTAATCTCATCGAGCTTTTCAACAGCAAACGCAAAATGCTGTCGGACTTCTGTGGATAGACCATCCTCTTGAGCAACGCTAAATGGCACATGCAACAATGATGAAGCAGAAGATATAGCTACATGGTCTGTGATTTTACGTACTGCATCAACAATGCCGAGACTTACTGCATAATCATTGCGCCAAATGTTTCTTCCATTGACTACACCTGCAAAAATCGTAGTATTTGCTGGCACGCCGAATTGTTCGAGGGCAGCGAGATTGTCATTTTTCCCTTCAACAAAATCTAGACCAATGCCGTCGAATCCAAGCAAGCTCAGAGTCTCATAGGAGTCACGAATATGGCCAAAATACGTTTGCAATAGTAGTCGAACGCGGCCATTTTCAGAATCGCGGTTAGGAAGAATCTTGGAATAGATGCTCTTAAAGAGCTCAAGATCTCCCCGTTCCTTGTCCAAAACCAAATACGGTTCGTCGAACTGCACCCAGTCAGCACCGAGTGAAGCAAAACGCTGCAATAGCTGAGAATACGCTGCAGAAATCTGCTCAATCAGACCTCGGTCAACAGTTAAGGGAGCACCTTCAGGACGACGTGCAAGTTTAAGGAATGTATAAGGGCCAATAAGCACAGGCTTCGTGTTAATACCTAGTGCCTTAGCCTCTTCAAACTCTTGGAATGGTTTCTCACCAGTCAACTCGATATTTACAGAATCATCGATCTCAGGGACTAAGTAATGGTAGTTAGTGGTGAACCACTTTTTCATCGGCAATGCTGTTACATCGCCCTTATCGCCCTGATAACCTCTGCCCATGGCAAATAATGTATCTTCTTGCGAAAGAGCAAGCCTTTTGTAACGTTGTGGAACAACACCGAGAAGTATCGCAGTGTCTAACATTTGGTCATAATAGCTGAAATCATTACTAGGGATTAACGAAATCCCTGCCTGTCGCTGGATCCTCCAGTGGCGCTCACGCAACACTTTCGCTGTGGCTTTCACGTCATCAATGCCGTGTTTACCTCTCCAATAGCCCTCAATGCTTTTCTTAAGCTCCCTATCAGAACCAATACGCGGGAAACCAACAACAGATGTGGGCACAGACATGAAACCTCCAATAGGTATTTGACGACTGTTGCAGACTAACAAACAGAAGCCAACATGATGTAATTAACAGGATTAAGGTGTCGCTATAAATTTCTTTTATACCAGTTGATCGACGGACACATATTCACGATATGAGTGAGCGGCTAGACACAAACTAAGAGTTTAGAAGTCGTGCGGTCCAAGTACGGCCAACAGATTCGCACTGTGTATTTGCCAGTTCTTGAATGGTTCATTGGAACCAAAAATAGCCAAATTTGCCGGTGACATGCCTAGATTCAACAGATCGAGTCTCTCAGGATCAGAATCAGAAGTGGCGAGCCACTGGCAGCTGATTGATACAGTTGGCTCATGTCCTACAATCATTAACACTTTGCGTTTGGTCTTTGTAGCCTGCAATTCATCCAAAATTGCCTGCACACCACCCTCATATAAGCTTTGACGCATATCAACTTTGGGCTTATCACCAAAAACACGAAGCATTCGCTCCAAAGTCTGACGAGTCCTATCAGCCCCTGAGCATGCAATCCTGTCAGGAATCAAGTTCAAAGATTCCAAACCTTTAGCAACTGATTTGGCCTGTTTAACACCTTTGTCTGTGAGCTGACGCTGTCTGTCATCACCTTTACCAAAAGCTTCTGCTTTTCCATGGCGCATGACTATTAACACGTATTCGTAAGAATGCGCACGCTTGGCGACTTTACTCATGTTGACACCCATGCAGCGCACCTTTCATAAACCGGTAGCTTCCCGATTGTTTAGTGGCCGTCGTTGTCTTCGGCATCACCTTCAACAACTTTGCTTCCAACGGCACTGTTTGTAATGACCTCGCGTTGATGATCTAAATCTCTGATCACTTTGCGCAGCTTTCGGTCTGAGATATCACGCAGTTCGAGCTCTTCGAGATCCCCCTGACCGCGGTCACGGTCAACATCAGTATACGTGTTTTTTGCACCCCGCTCACGCTTGCGTAATGCCGGCATGTCATCTGCCATTAACCGTGATATCACCAGAAAACCAGTGTGCCCGATCATTTGATGGTCAGGGCGCACAGATAAGCCTTGTGCCTTCCAACTGCGTTCAAGAGTTTCATCAATCTGTGGTTCCGTCCAACGATCCGAGTCTCGCAAGGCTTCTGCCAAACGACTCATCTGAGTAGTAGTAGTGATATAGCTGATGAACACACCACCAGAAGTCAATACACGCTCAACCTCATGCAACCTATTCCAAGGATCAAGCATATCTAATACCACTCTGTCATAACTATTGGCTGGCAAGGTGTGTGCGACGGTATCAAAATCACCTTGGAGTAGAGACCACCACTGGGGGTCACCTCCGAAATATACGGCAGCGTTGGCTTGTGCGATATGCGCAAATTCAGGGCGTAACTCAATGGTGGTGAGCTCCCCTTGCTCCCCTACTGCATCTAATAGATGGATACTTAACGCACCTGATCCAGCACCAGACTCGAGGACCCGCATACCACTGCGAATATCACCAAGACTGAGTACCTGTGCTATATCTTTGGGATACATGATTTGTGCACCTCGCGGCATAGAGAGCACATAATCTGCGAGTCGTGGCCGCATCACACAATAGGCCCAGCCACCTATTGCACGGGCAGATTTCCATGGCTTACGTTGATCGTGATCCTCGGGAGATTGCGTGGTAGTTGTAGTGACCACGATGCTTCCCTCACTCAGGCCAATGACATCATCGTGACGAATATGTCCATGCGGGGTTTGCACTACTGAGCCAGCTTCAATCTGAGTCGTAATCATATTGCCCTTGCGGTCAGTGAATTGAACCTTCTCACCAACCTGAAACGGTCCACGTACTGCCATAACACGCCCTCCATCATCACACCAATATTCTGACCACGCGGTGTTGACCACACCATGCTGCTCTACACCAGCTGACCATACAGCTACTGCTGCATCTTTGATATCAACAGTATGATTCAGTCAGGATCACCCCAGTTCAGGGCGCATGCACTCAACCATGTTCTCAACCATGCGCCCAACCCGCATCATTCTGATGCTTGTGTGAACTGTGAATTATACAGGGCAGCATATGCGCCGTTCTGCGCGATTAATTCATCATGAGAACCTTGCTCAATAATTGAACCGTGATTCACCACAAGGATGAGATCTGCATCACGGATTGTGGACAGTCTGTGGGCTATCACAAAGCTCGTACGATTCTTACGCAAGGCATTCATCGCTTGTTGTACCAACAATTCAGTCCTTGTATCTACAGAACTCGTCGCTTCGTCGAGAATTAATATATCTGGATCTGAAAGGAATGCACGACAAATCGTCATCAGCTGACGCTCTCCCTGACTTAATTCAGAACTGTCCTCATTAAGGATTGTGTCATAGCCTTTTGGCAAACGGCGTATAAATTCGTCGACGTGAGTAGCTTTGGCTCCATCAAGCATCTGTTCCTCAGTGAGGTTCCTACCCTCGTGCACGCCATACAAGAGATTGTCACGAACTGAACCGTCAAAAAGCCAAGTATCTTGCAGCACCATACCAAAGTGACTACGGAGGCTATCTCTGGTTACCGTCGAGGTGTCAACGCCATCGATGGTGATGCTGCCGCCTTGAATCTCATAAAAACGCATCAGCAGGTTTACCAAAGTAGTTTTACCTGCACCTGTTGGGCCAACAATTGCTACGGTTTGACCAGGCTTGGCTTCCAATGAAAGATGCTGGATCAGAGGCTCATCCTTCCTATATGAGAAGGAAACGTCATTGAAACGCACATGCCCTTGAATTGATCCACCAGTCAATTCGCCTATTTCATGAGCATCTACTGGGTCGGGCAACTGTTCTTCTTCATCCAAGAATTCAAAAATACGTTGACAACTAGCCAAAGAACTTTGCAGCATAGTGCCCATGGAAGCCAATTCACCTAGAGGCTGTGACGACTGCCTCGAGTATTGAGTGAAAGCCTGCAAATCTCCAAGACTCATGGTGCCTGAAAGTACTTTCACACCACCGAATATAACTACTAAGACAAAGCTGAGATTGCCGAAGAATGTGGTTACAGGGGTAACAAGAGAGGACAGGAAGGATGCCTTAAATGACGCGTCATACAGATCATGGTTGCGTTGTTCGAACTCAGCTTTTGCTTCTTCTTGACGGCCATATGAGCGCACAATCATGTGTCCCGAAAACATCTCTTCGACATGACTGTTCACTTCACCTGTTTTAGCCCATTGTGCAATGAAATTCGGCTGGGTCTTCTTCATGATGAACCCTGCACACAAACCCATAACTGGAATAATAATAAAAGCAATCAACGTTAACCACGGGGATATCGACAGCATCATAATAAAAGTGCCCACAACCATGAATACTGAGAAGAACAGTTCACCGAGTATTTGCTGCAAAGTCTGCGAAATATTATCCACGTCGTTAGTTGTCCTACTCATGACTTCACCACGAGGTGTCCTGTCAAAATACTGCAGAGGAAGACGAGACATCTTATCTTCTATCTGTGCTCGCATTTCGAACACGGCATTTGAGACAACCCTTGTCATGAGGAAGTTCTGAACTAATCTGAGCAGAATTGAGACTAGATAAATGCCGATAACAATCAACAAGATTGTACCGAATTTCTTCCAGTCGATGCCCTCACCAACTTTGACGTTCATCGA
Organism: Bifidobacterium sp.; assembly: GCF_022647885.1. NCBI lineage: Bacteria > Bacillati > Actinomycetota > Actinomycetes > Bifidobacteriales > Bifidobacteriaceae > Bifidobacterium > Bifidobacterium sp. The sequence goes on from NZ_JALCLM010000001.1 coordinate 1,469,587, forward strand.
TGAGATCATATCTGCAAAAGAATCTTTCCCTTGAGCCCTGAGACCAGAGATGACTTGCTTTGTAGATGTTCCCTTAGGTATACCTTGCTGCTGAAGCATCATGCCGAGAATGCCTGAGAACAAGACATTCGTGGCTTTACCCAAAATCTTGGGGCCAAGAACGATCAACCCTACCGAGATCATTCCAGAAACGACCATAGTGATTACTCGTACTTTGCTGGCCAGGAGATAGTGCAGCAGTCGCTTGATAATATTTCCAGTCTGGCCTTTTTTCTGCACAGGGATTGCAGAAGCCATTGATGAACCGTGTGACATTATTCTCCCCTCCCATCCAAAGTTAATGTCTCTACATCAGGACCCAAACCACCCTGTGATTCGACAATTTCCTGATACGTCGGGCATGACTGCATCAATTCCTCATGACTGCCCCTACCCACAATCTGCCCGGATTCAAACACTAATATCTGATCAGCATCTCGTATTGATGTAGCTCGTTGTGCCACAACAATCTGCGTAGCATTGCTGGTGACATGGGATAATGCTTCACGTAACTTGCGATCTGTAGCTACATCGAGTGCTGAGAAAGCATCATCAAATGTATAGATCTTCGGACGACGTAATACTGCTCGCGCAATACATAGTCGCTGCTTCTGCCCACCTGAAAAGTTTGTACCACCTTCAGATACTGGCGCATCAAGTCCCTGAGGATTTTCACTGACGAATTCTTCAGCTTGAGCTATGCGGAGAGCATTCCAAATGTCGTCATCGCTTGCATCAGCAGCCCCATATTGCATGTTAGAGCGGATAGTTCCTGAAAATAGAACAGCTTGCTGTGGCACTTGGCCAAATAACAAGTTCAGCTGTGCTGGATCATATTCGCGTACATCATGACCATCGATAAGCACTTCCCCAGAAGTGACATCGAACATTCTATTCATGAGTCGAAGTACCGTTGACTTCCCCGATCCAGTGGAACCAATGATAGCTGTAGTACGCCCAGGTTCCGCCGTGAAGGACAGGTCCTGCAGGACTGGATCTTCAGCGCCAGGATATGAGAAAGCTACATGTCTGAATTCGACAGTGCCAAGAGGCGCATCATTGTGATAAGGGTGCTCGGGTGCAGTAATACTGCTCGTTGCATTCATTACCTCATTGATGCGCTTACTCGCTACGGATGCACGAGGGACCATTACCATCATCATTGCTGCCATCATGAGGCCAATCAAAATAATCATCAGATATTGGATGAAAGCCTGCAAAGACCCAATTTGCATACCACCTGATTCGATGCGCTTGCCGCCGAACCACATAATTGCCACATTAGAGAGATTGATGATAAAGAACAGCAAGGGAATCATCATGCTCATCAAGCGACCGGTGGACATCAACGTGTCATAGACATCGCGATTAGCAACATGAAAACGTTCAGCCTCACTGCGTTCACGGACAAATGCTCTGATTACACGCACTCCACTAATTTGCTCGCGAACAAGCTTATTCACCGCATCCAGTCGTCGCTGCATCTTAGCGAATAAAGGACCCATCTGAGACATAAGAATGCCCGCAACTAACAGCACCACTGGGAGTATCACTGCAAGTGACCACGTCAGAGGACGATCTTGCTGAAGCGCCAGAATTACGCCGCCAATAAATTGCACCGGTGCTTGTAACACAATCAACAACACCTGCATAGTGGTCATCTGTACTTGCTGCACATCATTCGTTGTTCGAGTTATTAATGAACCAGCTGAGAAACGTTCAACCTCTTGAAGACTCATATCTTCGACAGCACTGAATATGTCACGACGTGTTTCATACCCAAGTCTCATCGCCAAACGTGTTGAGTAATACACTGCAACGAGATTCGCAAGAATCTGAACCAGCGATATACCAATCATCTGAAATCCATAACGATAAATAGCGCTTTTATCGCCTGCCGCTACTCCATTGTCAATAATATCTGCCTGAAGATTTGGCAGATACAGATTTAATACTGTCTGTGCCACCTGGAAAACCACTAATATGGCAACCTGAAACCAATATGGCCTGAGGTATTTGCCCCAAAGTCTTAACATTCATCCTCCACATACCTGCGAATACACGATGGGCGCAGCCCAACGCAAACCTTGCCTAGACTACTACCCCATAGTTTTATTCGGTGACAAGTGGGTGAATTATTACCTATTCTCAGCCCTCCGAGAACTTCTTGAATTTGAAGGCAATGTCATCGCACAAACATGGCGTAACAACCCGCGCAACAGATACAAAATATGAATGTTCCTCACCATGAATGCAATAGTTGCATCAATCGCGAAGGCATTGTCGCTTGTGTAGGGATTTTTCAGCTTTTTATGCTTTTCCTGAAATCGCAGTACCGTCGTTCCGCCATTTTCTGCGGTTTTACCGATTGTTATACTTTGGGTTCCCTACACAAACGGACGAACTCCTCAAATTCAGTGACTATTCACCCTAGCGTGGTGCGATGTTGAGCATTTGTGGGCAATATTGAGCGTTTCAGGCTAGAAAAGCGGACCAACGGCCCTGCTGCTGCGTGACATGGAGATTCATGCCAAAAATACTGCTCATACGTTGATCTGTGAAGCCATGTTCAAGGTCACCACGGTAAACGATAGTCCCAGGTTGCGGGTCGTCTCCAGAGGCGGCATCCTGCTGAGCCTGAGATTCATCGCCCTGTTCACGTCCCATAATGGCAACCTGATTAAAACCTTGGGGTATCTCTTCGAGTCGGTGAGTCACTAACAACACGCTCATAGTACTGTCTTGTGTGCCGATATCACTGAGCGCTTTGATAACTAGTTCCCTACCGCCCAGATCAAGCCCGGTTGTCGGTTCATCAAGAATGAGTAACTCTGGTGAAGCCATTAACGATCTACATATCAACACGCGTGTGCGTTCACCTTCAGACAATTTGACCATCTGTTTGCCACACAGGTATTCAATACCAAAGCGCCTCATTAGCGCACGAGCACTTTGAATTTCCTCTTCGCTATAACTGTCACGCCAACGACCTGTAATGGCCGTAAGTGCCGTCACTACTGCGTCAAGAGGGTCTTCATTGGGCGGGAACGCGCGCGAAAGCTCAGCTGAGCTCAATCCAATCCTGTTCCTGTATGAGAACACATCGACTTTGCCTAGTCGATTACCTAAAATGTCAACGGTCCCTGAGCTTGGATAACCTCTGGTACTCATCATGGCCACAAGACTCGATTTGCCGATACCATTTGGACCAAATAGTACCCACTTCTCTCCTGGCTCAATGCGGAGATTAACATTATGAAGAATTACACGCCGCTGTCTGCGGAACTCTACATGCTGAAGATCTATCGCAGCATCAGACCACCGTTGACCTTTGTTGACCGCAAGACTCATATCTCAACCTCGCCCTTACTGATACGCGTCGTTTTACTAACAACGATTAATCTTTTTGCAGCGCCCTGCGATATACCTCAATAGTCTCTTGCGCGATACGTTCCCATGAGAATAAGTCCTGTGCACGCTCAAATCCAGCCTTGCCCATCACTTTAGCTCTATCTAGATCATGGAACATATTGTCAATGGCATCAGCCATATCTTGCACGAACACTTCTGGGTTGGTTGGCGTTCCTGTACCATCGTGCAATTGTTCAAGTGGCACTAATGTGCCAGTGACGCCATCTTCTACTACCTCTGGGATACCTCCAGTAGCACTTGCTACAACGGGAAGGCCGCAAGCCATAGCCTCGAGATTCACGATGCCCAAAGGCTCATAAATACTTGGGCAAATAAAGACGTCAGAGCCATGCTCAAGAGCACATAACTCAGGTCGCGGGAGCATCTCCTCAATCCAAATGATGTTGCCGCGTTCTTGTTGTAACTGTGCAAATCCTGCTTTTACTTCCGCGGCAATTTCTGGCGTATCTGGAGCACCTGCACATAATACGATCTGGATACTGGCATCTATGCGGTGAAGAGCTTGGAGCAGATATGGCAGACCCTTTTGCCTTGTTATTCGTCCCACGAAAAGCAAGGTCGGCTTCTGACGATCAATGCCGTAACGGTCGAATACGCCCCATGCTGCTGCATCATCCGCTGGACGAACGAAATCACTCATCGTGATACCGTTGTGCACCACATCGACTCTATCCGGATTAACTTTCGGGTAAGCGCTGAGAATGTCTTGTTTCATACCGGCAGAAACTGCGATGATCCGATCGGCTGATTCATACGCATCTCTCTCAGCCCACGAACTTAGACGGTAACCCCCACCAAGCTGCTCGGCCTTCCAAGGGCGGAAGGGTTCTAGGCTGTGAGCAGTAATAACAAGAGGAATGTCATGAAGTTGAGAGGCCAAACGACCCGCCAAACATGCATACCATGTGTGCGCATGTACCACATCTGCGCTGACGTCCTGTGCCATTTGTAGATCCACGCCAAAAGTTTTTAATACAGTATCGGCTTGTTGTAATTCCGTCGGAACGTTATACCCAACAATATCCAGCGAATGACCAAACTGTTGATGGTCATAGTGCTGTTCTCGAGGACCATCAAACGCGCGAACAGTAACATCAATACGTTCTGCCAAGACTTTGGATAATTCCTCAACATGTACGCCAGCTCCACCATAAACGTGTGGCGGATATTCGCGTGTAAGTATGTCAACCTTCATCCTTGAAGCCTCCTCAACTTAGGGTTTATACTTCAGTTTTTATACTGCAGTACCATAATCATCAAGATTTGGGTTCTCTTTCGGCGATCCACCAACGAAAAAGAGGCTCAAAACACCTATTGCAAATACTGATGAAATAGTAATCACCAACCACATCGGTACATTAGACAACCACATGATTACCAAAAATGATGCGCAAGAGATAACAATGAGAACCCAACTCAGCAGACGTAACCATTGCCTTGTGGACTGAGGCATATGAATAGCGTTCGGTGTAGTACGCCCAGCAGAGGAGTCAAGCTGCGCAATCGTCCCGCCTGAAGGTTTCCACTCTATATCTTCATGCTCTTGAAGTCGCCTAGAACGCTCTTGCAAGGCATGTTCGTCAATCATTCCAGACCGTCCACGACCGTTGGTCTGATCATACTGGCTGGGTATGCCTCGCCGATCGCTTCTTGCTTGTGCTCGTCTCTGTGCACGATTGGACATCCTGGTCCTTCCTGTTGTATCTCTCCAGTTGATATCACTGGCACATTCATCGCAAAGAGGCTAGTGAAAATCTATCTAACACCACTTTGCGATGACAAGTAATGCTAGTTTATCGCGGAAGCATCATTGGACGTTGCGAGGCAAACACCGGAGCTGGGAGCTCAGTAGCACCCGTGAGGAAGTCGTCAACCGAAGCAGCACAGCTACGTCCTTCGGAAATTGCCCAAACCACTAAGGATTGACCTCTTCCAGCATCTCCACAGACGAATACGCCATCCTGGTTGGTTGCAAATTGATCATTGCGTGCCACGTTTCCGCGCGGATCCAATTCCACAGGAATCTGATCTACCAAAGTTGTGGTATCAGGATGCAAGAATCCGACTGACAATAATACAAGATCGGCAGGTAACACCCTTTCGGTACCTTCTTGCCTGGTGAATGGACCGTTCTCTCCAGGTGCCACATCGACAACTCGTAGACCTGTTACATGGCCATGCTCATCAGCAATAAAACTATCCGCAGCGGTGTTTTCGGTGATATTCACTTCGGCACCACGAGCATCTTCATCCAGGAATTCCACAGAATCTGTGCTGTATAGGTAGGTGCCACCCTCTTCCATCGAAGAGGTTTTCTGGTATGTGCGTGCATATGTTGGCCAAGGATTAGCGTCTGGGCGTTCTTCTGGCTCCTGCGGCATAATTTGTAATACAGTTACGGACTTGGCACCCTGTCGTAGTGACGTGCCCAAGCAGTCAGAACCGGTGTCACCTCCACCAATCACGATTACATGCTTATCTGTCGCGGTGATGTCGTTGATTGCTTCCTTACCCCAAACACGACGAGTTGCATCAGGCAAGAAGTCCATCGCATAGTGAATACCTTTGAGCTCACGACCAGTGATAGAGATATTACGTGGCACAGTTGAACCGATGGCGACCACAACTGCATCGTAACGACTGCGTAAATCATCCCAAGTGATGTCTTTGCCAATCTCAGTACTAGTGCGGAAACGAGTGCCCTCGGCTTCCATCTGCTCTACGCGCTTATCAAGCAGACTCTTATCGAGTTTGAAGTTAGGAATCCCATAGCGCATCAGGCCACCAATAGCATCCGCACGTTCATACACCACGACTGTGTGACCTGCTCTGGTAAGTTGTTGGGCGCATGCTAAGCCTGCTGGACCTGAGCCGACAACAGCGACCGTCATATCGGTAAGGCGCTGGGGTGGCTGAGGCTTGACGTAATCAAGTTCCCATGCCTGATCGATGATTGTCTGCTCGTCAAGCTTGATCATAGTCGGTGGTTGATGAATACCGAGCACACACGCCTGTTCACAAGGAGCTGGACAAATACGACCGGTAACCTCTGGGAAGTTGTTCGTCACAGAAAGACGGTTATATGCGTCCTCCCACTTCTCTTGACGAACCAAGTCATTGAACTCTGGAATGATATTGCCCAGAGGGCACCCTGTCATGCAGAATGGCGTTCCACAATCCATGCAACGAGCAGCCTGAATTGTTGTCCAAGGCTGCAAACCTTTTTCAGCATGGACATCGAACCAATCCTGAACTCTTTCATTAACTGGACGCTCAGCCAGTTCCTGACGGGTACGGACTTTCAAAAATCCTCTTGGATCTCCCATATCAGTGAGCTCCTTCCATGACGTGCTCGTACACGTTTTCCCAAGCGCCTGGCTCGTTGAAATCAACATTATCGCGTTGTGCCTGATCCATAACCTTGGTCATAGCTAGGTATTGCGTTGGGACAACGTGAGTAAAACGTGTGATTGAAGTCTGCCAATTCTTCAGCAATTCCTTAGCAATGGCGGAATCGCACTCCTCAGCATGACGTTTAACTAACTCGTGAACTACTGATGCATGATGCTCATCAAGAGGTAGGAATTGCAAAGAACCGTTTACAGCAGCGCTCGGATTAACTCGTGTCATATCCAAATCAAGCACATATGCATTACCACCTGAGAAGCCAGCACCAAAGTTCCTGCCCGTCTTACCAAGAACTAGCACAGTTCCGCCAGTCATGTACTCGCAACCGTGGTCTCCGACACCTTCGACTACAAAGCTTGCGCCGCCATTACGCACAGCAAAACGCTCCCCTGCTAAACCAGCAACGAACATCTCGCCAGATGTAGCTCCAAAGCCAGTCACATTGCCACAAATCACATTGTTATGGGGATCAAACTGAATATCCTCAGGTGGTCGAACAATAATCCGTCCTCCCGAAAGACCTTTGCCTGCGTAATCATTGACTTCGCCATAGACTCTGAGCGTCTCTCCCTTGGGTATAAACGCCCCCAGAGATTGACCCCCTGAACCGTGAAGGGTCAAATCAATAGTGTCATCTGGCAGACCCTCAGCTTTGTATCGCTTCGTAATCTCGTATCCCAACATCGTGCCGACGGTACGGTTCACATTGCGAATCGGCAAATCGATTCTGACTGGTTCTTTGTGCTCAAGAGCAGCTTGTGCCAAAGCAATAAATTGATTGTCAATAGCCTTGTCCAAGTCGTGTTTCTGGTCGATGGTGTGATGAAGCACCGTGCCAGGTGTTGGTCCTGCGGGCATCAACACATTACTGAGATCGATACCACCAGACTTCCAGCGTTTGATTGCCTCGTTCTGATCAAGGCACTCCACATGACCGACTGCTTCTTCGAGCGTTCTGAAACCTAACTCAGCAAGAATCTCACGCACTTCTTCTGCAATGTACATGAAGAAGTTCACCACATGCTCAGGTTTTCCAGTGAAGCGTGCACGCAATTCAGGATCTTGCGTTGCAATACCTTGCGGGCATGTGTTCTTATGGCAAGCACGCATCATGACGCAACCTTCGACCATAAGTGCAGCTGTAGCAAAACCAAATTCTTCAGCACCCAGCAAGGCAGCAACAACCACATCTCTACCCGTTTTCAACTCGCCGTCACATTGCACGACGATTCTGCTGCGCAGGCCATTAAGGATGAGGGTTTGCTGTGTTTCTGACAGACCTATTTCCCAAGGAGTACCAGCATGCTTAATAGCGTTAAGCGGAGCCGCACCAGTACCGCCGTCGTAGCCTGAAATCAACACTACGTCGGCATGGCATTTAGCCACACCAGCCGCGATTGTTCCTACACCAAACTCTGAAACGAGCTTGACATGGATGCGTGCCTTTGGATTAGCCATCTTCGCATCATTAATCAACTGTTTCAGGTCTTCAATGGAATAAATATCGTGATGCGGCGGTGGTGAAATTAGCTCAACACCTGGAGTGGCATGACGTACTTTAGCAATCCACGGTGGAACCTTAGCGCCCGGAAGATGCCCTCCCTCGCCAGGTTTTGCACCTTGTGCGAGTTTGATTTGCAAATCCGTTGCCGAAACAAGATAATCGCTGGTCACGCCGAAGCGTGCAGAAGCAATTTGTTTGATACGGCTCGTTCGTGCAGGATCACTAATACGATCATCTGATTCTCCGCCTTCACCGGAATTGGAGCGCGCGCCAATCTGATTCATCGCTATAGCTAGGGTCTCGTGAGCTTCTTGAGAAATTGAGCCATAACTCATCGCACCAGTGGAGAAACGTTTAACAATCTCACTAGCTGCTTCAACCTCGTTGATATCAATAGCTTTGCGATGAGAATCAAATTTCATCAGGCCGCGCAGAGTCATCAAACGGTTCGACGCGTCATTGATATGTGCAGAATACTGCTTGAACATATCGTAATTGCCACGTTGCGTAGACTGTTGCAGCAAGAAAATAGCGTCAGGATCATTGAGATGATCCTCACCAGTGCGGCGCCACTTATAATCGCCACCTGTTCGCAAATTCCTGTGAGGACGAGCAGTCCACTGGGTTGGATAAGCGACACGATGTCTAATGGCCACTTCTTCGGCGAGCTCGGTCAGACCTACACCGCCGACGCGTGAGGTAGTACCTGTGAAGTACTCCTCAACAGTGTGCTCATCTAGTCCCACAGCCTCGAAGAGTTGAGAGCCACGGTACGACATAATGGTGCTCACACCCATCTTGCTCATAATTTTGAGAACACCGGTGCTGAGAGCTTTGATGAGATTTTCAGAAGCCCTCGATGCGCTGACTTTCACATATCCATTTGCTGAAAGGTTCTCAACAGACTCCAAAGCCAAGTAGGGGTTAACACATGCAGCTCCGTATGCGATGAGCAGAGCAACATGATGCACCTCTCTCACATCTCCAGCTTCAACAGCCAAAGAAACCTGAGTACGTGTGTGGCGTCTCAGTAAGTGGTGTTGCACAGCACTAGTAAGCAACAACGAAGGAATCGGGCCCCAAGTATGGTTCGAATCACGGTCGGAAAGGACAATGAAATTCTTACCTTCAGCGATAGCGGCATCAACTTCGGAGAATATCTCTTCCAAACGATGACTCATTGCTTCGCCACCACCAGCAACCTGATACAGACCACGAACCGTATAAGGCTTGTAATAACCACCAAGAATCTTTGCTTTGTCAAGCCGCTTAAGTTGTGCCATTTGATCTGAATCAACTACTGGCAAAGGAATAAGAATCTTTTTAGCATGCAATTCAGAATCTTCGAGCAAATTAGGTTCTGGACCAATTGCTGATTCCAAACAGGTCACTATTTCTTCGCGTTCCCAGTCCAGAGGCGGATTGGTTACCTGCGCGAATTTCTGTGTGAAGTAATCAAATAGCATCCTTGAACGTGACGAAAGCACCGCCATAGGCGCATCGTTACCCATTGAACCTAGCGGTTCCTTGCCGGTATTTGCCATTGGTGCGAGGAGGAGCTTCAAATCCTCTTCGGTATAGCCGAATGCTCGCTGTCTACGCTGCACTGACATACCCGAATGGCTTACATGCTCACGAGTCGGCAATTCGTTCATCTCAACACTATTGCCCTCGACCCACTGGCGGTATGGGTGTTGCGCGGCTAAATCACTCTTAATCTCCTCATCAGGAACAATCCTGCCTGACGCGGTATCAACAAGGAACATCCGTCCTGGTTCAAGCCGTCCTTTAGCAACGATATCGTGCTGTGGAATTTCATTGAGTACACCAGCCTCAGAAGCCAATACGACATGGCCGTCTTTAGTGAGTTGCCAACGGCCTGGTCGCAAACCATTGCGGTCAAGCTGAGCACCGACCAAAGTACCATCAGTAAACACAATGTTGGCGGGACCGTCCCATGGCTCAATCAAGGTGTTGTTGTATTCATAGAACGCTTTTACATCGGGATCAAGTGTTTGATCTTTTTCCCACGCTGGAGGAAGCATCATGAGTACCGCATGTGGCAGCGATCGCCCAGCAAGATGGAGGAGCTCCAAGGTTTCATCGAAAGTACCAGAGTCCGAATAACCAGGTGTATTAATGGGCAACAACGAAGGCATATCGCCAAGCGCCTGAGAATTCAACCGTCCCTCACGAGCAGAAACCCAATTGCGATTGCCTTGGATTGTGTTAATTTCGCCGTTGTGAGCTAATAAGCGGAAGGGCTGAGCTAAAGGCCAGCTTGGGAAAGTATTCGTCGAAAAACGTGAATGGACGATAGCAATCTGCGCCTTCATTCCTTCGTCAGATAAATCAGGGAAGAACGGGCGCAGCTGTTTAGTGGTCAACATACCTTTATACGTCAGTGTCCGTGTGGATAACGAGGCAAAATACACACCCACTTCGTGTTCAGCACGCTTGCGTACTCGGAAAACACGTCGTTCAAGATCAAAGCCAGTGATCTTAGCATCTTCATCGGCTAGAACTAAGGTTTTAAAAGACGGCATTGTAGCTAGAGCTTGTAAACCAAGACCATCAGGATTAGTGGGGACCACGCGCCACGCAAGAACCGTCAGACCTTCTTCTTGTGCAATGGCAGCAATCCTCTGTTCCTGCTGGCTGCTCGTAGCAATATCACGATCGAGGAAAGCCATTCCTGCTGCATAGGCACCAAGTTCTGGCAGTGCAACATCCGTAGTAGCGCGCATGAATTCATCAGGCATACTCAGCAGTATTCCGGCACCGTCACCAGTGTTTTCCTCTGCGCCGACAGCACCTCGATGATCGAGATTCATCAACACCTCAATGGCGTTCTCAACAATTTGACGCTCAGGTACTTTATTGAGCGTAGCGACCATACCCACACCGCAGGCGTCATGCTCCGCATTCGGGTCGTACATCCCGTGTGGAGCGTGGATCGTGAGATCTAGCGGGGCTTTTAAGGTCACCGAAATCACCTCTTCTATGGGCAGGGGAGAACCACAAGGGTCTCATTGATATTCTTAAACAGAGTACAGCGTCCACACTCCAAACCCTGTTTTGACGTCCAAATTACGGCGGAGCGAGTCGCAGCAACAGCCAGGTTTGTGTCTTAAACACCTGTTATTTCAACAAATTGATATCGAGATCACGCACAATGTAGTGCTTACCTCAGGGCAAATTTTTGCGTTCCATGCTACGAGTCCAAAGCGGATTGTAGCTTCTACGAAAGTTCATATTCTATAGAATCGAGCACCCGCCCAATTAACGCATCATTGAGTAAGCGACCTCTAAGAGTTGGGACAATCCTTGAAGAAGGCTCTTCAATTAAACCTTCTTCATGCAGCTGTCGCAGCGTAGCTTGACTAGGTGCTGAAGCAGCGACATCCTCAATGCGAGACACAGACAGTCCCTCACGAAGCCTCAAACCCAACATAACTGTCTCTTCGATATTCTCAGTGCGATGAATGAACTCGGCATCTTTCCATGGCAAGGTATGTTGATTCAGTTGATGTGCCCAAACACGGGGAAAAGCAATATCCCAAGCTCTGATGCCATAGCACTCTCCCACGTCGCGCGAAGAAGAGGAATCGTTGACAATATGGCGACCGTCAAGCTGATTGTAATGGGAGTGTGCACCCGGGCCAATAGCTGCCCAATCCACATTTCTCCAATACCCAAGATTATGTCGAGACTCAAAACCTGGTTTTGCCCAATTGGAGATTTCATACCAACGCAAACCTGCTTGAGAGAACAGATTGTCAGCGATCTCGTATTTGCTCGCTTCATCATCGTCATCTGGTGACGGCAATTCGCCGCGCCGCACCTGACGTCCCATCTTTGTTGTCGGCTCCAAAGAAAGCGCATATGCGGAAATATGTGTAACGTCGAGTGCCAATGCGGTTTCTACGCTTAACCTCCAGTCTTCGATGCTCTCCCCTGGCGTGCCATAAATCAGATCAACACTAACCTCGAGACCAAGATGTTTTGCGGCAGCCACATTCGAGCTCACATTCGCTGGCGTATGTGTACGATCTAACGTTTTTAGCACATGGGGCACGGCCGATTGCATGCCGAATGACACTCTGGTGAAGCCACCAGCTTTCAACGTTGCCAGATACGACTCATCAACGGTATCAGGATTTGCCTCAGTGGTAATTTCAGCGTCAGCTTCGATGCCCCATACTTCGCCCGCTGCCTTCACCAGTCTCACCAAGTCGTCAGCCGGTAAAGTCGTCGGGGTGCCGCCGCCGAAGAAGACCGTCGAAATTGGAGGTTCGACGATGCCATGTTCAAGCTGCCACCGTTTGAGAATAGCCATTTCCTGAATTGCCATATTGGCGAAATTCGATCTGCTGGCACCCTCACCGAGGTCCATCGCCGTGTATGTGTTGAAATCACAATATCCACAGCGTCGGAGGCAAAACGGTACATGAATGTATAACTCAAAAGTCATTTGTTTTCCCTCCTCAATATGACTAGACCTCAGCTGTTCTCAGCAAAATTGATGCCGATATTTCGATAGCATGCCTCGGTTAACACACTTATCTATGGTGATATGAGTAATCAGACTATTCAGTTTTCTTTTTTGGATGCGGCACGGATTTTATCTTTGGTGTCGCGATCTGTGGAATCGTCGGTACTCAGCGCGGCGATGAATGCCTCCTGCGGCACTTCAACGCGTCCTAACATTTTCATGCGCTTTTTACCTGCCTTCTGCTTTTCTAGAAGCTTGCGCTTTCTACTGATATCCCCGCCATAACACTTGGCAAGCACATCCTTACGCAAAGCACGTATTGTTTCTCGAGCTATGATGCGCGAACCGATAGCAGCTTGAATGGGTATTTCAAATTGTTGACGAGGAATCAGTTCACGGAGTTTTTTCGTCATCATCACGCCATAGGCATAGGCCTTATCACGATGCACCACAGCGCTAAATGCGTCAACCTTCTCACCTTGAATAAGGATATCCACTTTAACCAGATCTGCGCTTTGCTCACCTGATTCGTGATAGTCAAGGCTGGCATAACCTTTTGTGCGACTCTTAAGCTGGTCAAAGAAGTCAAAAACAATCTCAGCTAAGGGCATAGTGTAGTGCATTTCCACACGATCTGTGCTGATGTACTCCATAGTGCCCATCTGTCCACGATGATCTTGGCACAATTCCATCACAGCCCCGATGAATTCCTTGGGAGTAATAATATCGGCAGCTACGACAGGTTCAACAATCTTCTTGACCTTACCCTCTGGGAATTCACTCGGATTGTTGACATGGTGCAAAGTACCGTCTTCCATTGTCACATCGTAGGTAACATTTGGCGCGGTGGAAATCAAGTCAAGGTCAAACTCACGACTGAGTCGTTCAGCGACAATTTCCATATGCAGCAATCCAAGGAATCCACATCGGAAACCAAATCCTAAAGCCACTGAAGTCTCCGGCTCATAAATCAGAGCGGCATCATTCAATTTGAGCTTGTCAAGCGCATCCCTCAAGTCAGGAAATTGCGCATTATCGATAGGGAACAAACCTGCATACACCATGGGCTTCGGCTCACGATAGCCAGGTAGTGGAGTATCTGCACGCCGGGATTCTGTGGTGACAGTGTCGCCGACCTTAGACTGGCCTACATCTTTCACTCCAGTTATGACATATCCGACCTCACCGGCGCCAAGCGCCTTCGTCGGAACCATATCGGGGCTGATAACTCCCAGCTCAATCGGATCATGAACGGTGCCTAAGCCCATCATGCGAATCTTTTCACGAGATTTCAACTCGCCATCGACCATACGAATATAGGTTACGATGCCGCGGTATGAGTCATATACGGAGTCAAATATCAATGCTCGTGCGGGCGCAGTAGGATCGCCCGATGGAGCAGGAATCTCTTCAACGATGCGATTGAGCAGCTGTTCGACTCCTTCACCAGTTTTACCTGAAACGCGCAGTACTTCGCTAACATCACAACCGATTAGCCCTGCTATTTCTTCAGCGTGTTTCTCTGTTTCAGCACTGGGCAAATCGATTTTGTTAAGCACTGGAATAATCGTTAAGTCGTGCTCAATAGCCATATACAAATTGGAAAGTGTTTGTGCTTCAATGCCTTGCGTCGCATCTACTAGCAGCACTGCGCCTTCGCAGGCCGCAAGCGCACGAGATACCTCGTAGGTGAAATCAACATGGCCTGGTGTATCAATCATACCGAGCGTATATTGCTGACCATTAACTGTCCAAGGAACACGAACTGCCTGGGATTTGATGGTAATACCACGCTCTTGCTCGATATCCATACGATCGAGAAAACGATCACGCATCTCCCGCTGAGAAACAATATTGCTCAGCTGCAATATACGATCAGCTACAGTCGACTTACCGTGGTCGATATGCGCGATTATGCAGAAATTGCGGATAAGCGACTGGTCAGTGAAACCAGCTTGGTTATTCGGCTCAGACACCAGAGTTGACTCCTTAACAGTTCTCGGGTCGCTCACACAACCCGATGCTCAACTCTACCCTGTTACGTATACGTCCCTGATACCGAAACTGTGCAATCAGGCACACGACACGCTGCGCACTACCCTCTTTCGCATGCCTAATTGCACAGTTTCTGAGTTGTTACCGCAGTCGATGATGTCTCGATACATAGATACCCAGCACAGCAAGAAACATCAATCCTAACGCCGCCCAGATGACTCCTACCACCGAGGTACCTGTTGACGCAATCGCTGGCTGCGAAGTTACTTCGCTGCTACCCACAGAGGGTGGCTCCGAAGGTGAGCTAGGAAGTGTCGTATTCGGTATTGGTTGGTCGGGCGTCGGGGTCTGTGGTGTGGGCGTAGGTGGAGGCGTGGGTGTTGTAGGAGTAGGCGTAGGGGTCGGTTTATCAGGTGTTGGCGTAGGTGGAGGTGTAGGAGTAGGCGGCTCAGAAATTGCAGTATCAAGAAATAGCGTCTGTATCAACTGTTTACTTCCCGCATTGTCACTATTGATAACAATAGTCTCTGAATATAGATTTTCAGGCAGAGCGTAGCCTTTCGGTGCCTTGAACTCCTTCCAGAAATACGTGCCGAATATCAAATCACCGATGGAGCATCCGCCACTGGCATCACTGTCGCACTGCCCGATACGTTGGGAAACCGCCTCAAGTGAGCTATCGACAGGCAATGACGAGGCATCACCGTCGTAGCGGAACAAAGCAAAGCCTGCACCGGAAAGAACACGCTCCGGATTATCTGCATCGGCTTTATGAACGGTCAGCGTCGAGCGTATCTGTTGGTCTGCGAGGGCCAAGGACACGACTGCCGTACCCGCATTCTCGGCGGTGACGTTCACCGCTCCCACCCATCGTTCATCGTGTTGATACCCTTTCGGAGCGCTGCGCTCGGTAAACAGATAGCGTGCAAAGTCATCGACAAATACGGTGCACATGCCGTCAAGGCCCGAAGTGCAGCTATTGATATACGCATCGCCATCGTCGACCTCACCATCGCCGTTGATGTCCAAGGTGAGGTCGAATACGGCTCCCGCCAAAGCTTCGCCGGTCTGCGCATCGCTTTTCCGCACCTTCAGACTAGTTGTGGACTTCCTATCGCTTACCACGGTCGGAATAAGAAGATCCAGTCCGTCGCCGGCGTTGAAAGGTTCGACATACACCGTTCCCACCACGCCTTGCCGTAGCTCATAGCCTGGTGGCGCAACACTCTCGACCCACAGGAAGCTTCCGAAGCTGTCCACTTCCACCGAGCAGCGGCCGTCAGGATTGGCCGGGATAACTTCGGTGGTGCAGCTGTTGACCGCTGCATCAGTATCGTCAACCACTCCGTTGCCGTTGTTATCTCGGAACAAGGTGAACCTTGCCCCGGATAACGGCGTGTAATCATCCGCATCGACCTTGAGTACCGACAGCCGTGAACGCTTCGGCGTATCGCTTACCGTCTGGGTCAGAGATGTGACGGTATCACTGAGCGTGAGTTCATACACCTCGTCCGAAAGCGTATACCCCAGAGGAGCGGAGAGCTCTCGCAGATAATAGCGTTGCCCGCCAGCATCGACTGCGAGGTCTTCAAAGGTGCAGCTGCCATCCGCATAGGATGTGGTGCACTCCCCCATACGACTGTCTTCCGGCGTAAGCACACCAGGAGTGTGATCGTCGACGAACAGGACGTACCGTGCCCCGCCTAGTCTGCGGCTGACATCATTCGAGGCGGTCTTCACCACGGTGATACTTCCGGGATTTCTGGGATTAGTGAATCGCAAGGCGGGGATTGCAGTACCGGCGTTCTCCGGGGTAATGTGCATCAACGCCGATGTGCGATCCGTAGGCAGGGTATGCGCAGGAGGAGCAACCGTTTCCTCCCAGTAATACGAGCCGAATGCCAGACCGGCGACCTCGCAGATGCCGCTACCGTCACTGGTGCACGAAGCGACCTTGTCATCCCCGCTCTGATGGGTGTCTCCCGGAGTGACCGTGGGGTCGGCAGCACGATACAAATCGAATTGCGCTCCGGCCAACGGCGCTTGGGATATATCAACTTTCAGCAATCGCAGTGCCGTCTGTTTTGCCTCGTCCTCGAAGATGGTGGGTGCACTCTCGTTATGCGTGTCCGGCACCGTTATGCGATTCGGGTCGCCAACCACCTGCGAGGGCAACTCATATCCGACAGGAGCCTGAACTTCCTTCCAGAAATAGATGCCAAGGTCCAATCCAGTGACCGTGCAACTGCCGGTTTCCGCAGCCGTCGTCACGCACGCATTCACCAGGCTCACCGTGCTTGGGTCGTACACACCAGTGCCCGAAGTGTCCCGATAGAGTTCGAACTTCGCTCCATACAGCGGTGCAGTCGTCTCCGCGTCGATTTTGCGCACAGTCAATGAACTCGGCTTCGCTCTATCCGCAACGGTATACACGAATGTGGTCACTTCCGGATTGCCCTGCGCATCGTAACCCTCATCACTCAGGATGATAACCGGACTCACGTTCTGGACGGGTAACTCATATCCAAGGGGTGCCGTTCGCTCCTCAACGAAATATGCTCCAGGCGCCAATCGTTCGAATGAGCATTCACCGGATGAGGATGCCGTCCGACAGTCGTTCAGTTCAATATCGGTAGCAGCCTCATATTCACCGTTGCTATTGCTGTCCGCATGCAATACGAATACGGCACCTCCCAAGGGTTTCGAAGTGTCGGAACCACCATCGTCACCTCGGGCGAATTTCCGAACCTTGATACTGCCGGAAGTTACAGGGTCGTGGAAGGCCACTGTCGGCAGTTGGGTTCCTGCATTGCTCGCATCCACGGTAATCAATGCCGTTGTACGGTCCTTCGGCAAGGCGTATCCGCTCGGAGCGCCGACCTCCTCCCAGAAATACGTGCCGAAGGGCAGTTGCGAGACCTCACATACCCCGGAGGCGTCACTGCTGCATTGCCCGACTTTCAGGTCCTCCGCAGCATGCTGATCTCCTGGCTGCTGCCCGGTATTCGCCGCACGGTACAAGGCAAATGAAGCACCTTCAAGAGCCGTCGAACTGTCACTCGCATATTTTTTCAGCTTGAGGTCGGTGAGTTTCTGCTCGTCGGACATAGTCACTGCGGAAGAGACACTGCCTCCCTGAGTGATTGACACCACCTCGCTCAGAGGATTGTCAGGTAGCGCGTACCCTTGTGGTGCGGCAATCTCCTTCCATACATAATTTCCGAAGTCCTCAAGCTCCACGGCACACGAACCGTAGAGTTCAGTACCTGGTTGATCGCCACGCGTTGTGCAGGAATCCACCGGACCGCCCACCGGTGTGTTGTCACTCACGCCACTCGCCTCATAGAGTTCGAATACGGCGCCCGCGAGCGCCGTGCCCTCGCTCGCATCGATTTTCCTGACCAATACCGAACTCTTCTGCGGAACATTGCCGACATGGTATTCATAAGTTGCCGCGTCGTCACCCGGTTCACCGGACAAGGTGATGGCATTGCTGACCGGATTCGCCGGCAACTGGTATTCCTGCGGGGCATCGGTTTCGACCACGAAGTAGCGGTTCACACGATTGTTCGCGGTCGAGGTGTTGAGGTCCTGCACGGAACAGCTGCCGAAGCCGTCGGGGTCCGGTGTGTGCACATCCGATGTCGTGCAGCCGCCGACCTGTTTGTCATGGGCGATGTCAAAGTCCCCGGAGGAATCCGTGTCTTCGTAGACCATGAACGTCGCATCTGCGAGCGCTGTGGAGGTCAGCACGCCTTCACTGGTGCTGCGGAATTTGCTGATGACGATTTTCCCAGGATTCCTGGGATTGTTGAAGGTGTACTCCTGGTTCGTCCAAGCTGTCGTCCCGGCATTGCCGCTGTCTATCACAATCAGTTCCGAGGTCACCCTATGAGGCAGTTCGTAGCCTTCAGGCGCTATCTCTTCCACCCAGTAATACTTTCCCCAGGGCAATTGACCGACATCACACGTACCACTGGCATCAGTCGTGCAATCGTCAATTCTGGCGTCCGCAGGGTCAGGCGTTTCAGGGGCAACGCTGCCGGAGGGATCGGAATCCATGCGGTACAGGGCGAATTTCGCACCTTCCAGCGGGGCACCGCCTACGAGTGCAGTTTTGCGGATGCTCAGGGTGGTCCATGTCTGCCAATCATTCGCGGTCGTGACGGCGAACTGAGTAGCCTGCCCCACATTTCCTGTGGTTACTACTATCGGACTGAAACCACTGAGGCAATCAACATAGAAGCCTGTGCTATTCGGAAATGGACATGGGTTGAGATCGTACCCGCTTGGAGCGGTGATTTCCTTCCAGTAGTACCGGCCAAGTGTGGGTGCATTGACGGTACAGTTCTTGAGTGCGCCGCCCGTGGTGCATCGCCACACCTCGTCGTCTGACGCGCCGGGATTATTGCCTGCCATGCGGTATAAGCCATAGGTGGCACCGTCGACTATCTGCAGATTGTCAAGGCTCACTTTGGCGACCGTCAATGGCGTCGGCAACGCCGTATTCGACACTTCGGCGTCGCTTATAGCAATCGCATCCGGTTCGCTGGGCGTCTGCACGGTGATGCCGGAGAGTGCCGAACAGCCGTTCTCAACCACGACATAGCCAAACCCACTCGGTGCTTTGCACTCGCGGTATACATAGTCTCCTGGTGCCAAATCCTCAACACTGCAGCTACCGTCGGCGCCGGTCGTGCAGCTGCCCTTCAACTGGCCTTTGCTCACCCCGCCCGCATCGCTCCATACTTCGAATACCGCTCCCGCCAGCACCAGAGAAGTGTTCTGGCTGTCATCAGGGTCCTGCGCATATTTCAGGAAACGTATCTGACCTGGATTGCGTGGGTTATAGAACTGCATGGGACTTGGCGACGTGCCTGCGTTTGAGGCATTGATGTGCATTATCGCGGAGGTTCGACGCTCAGGCAGTTGCTCTCCTGCCGGAACCCCGGTCTCCTCCCAGAAGAAATCCCCGAAATTGGTGATGTCGAGGGAGCACACGCCGGTGATATCGGCGCTGGTGCAACTACCGATGAGGATGTCCGAGACGTCATGAACATCCCCTAAAGCCGTTGTTGGGTCTGCCTTGCGATACAAGGCGAAGGTGTAGCCCCCCGCCTTGTGGTACGAGGTCTCCAACAGTTGTTTCGCCCACTTTTCGACGGTGAGCGTGCTTCGTTCGGGCAGGTTCTTCATCACGATGGTTTTCTGAATGGAAAAGCCGAAGGTGATTTCGTTGTCCTGCCATGCGCCTTGCGATGCCGAATCCCATGCTTCAGGAGCTGAAGAGTTGTCGGTGGGGAACATGGCGAAACTGGCATAACCCGAGTCAACCGTCACATGGGTGGATTCACTGGCCTGCACGTTCCGGTACTTGCCCTCTGCCTGGGTCACCCAGGTGGCGGTATGGTCCTGTGGTCCAGTGCAGGGAAGATTTGTGGTGACCCCGCTTTCAACGCGGGCGCATGTATCTTGGCCATAGTCGTAGGTCAACGCCAACGCTGTGCCGCTGTCCGCCCATTGTGACCTGTCGAACGACGATGTGCTTGGCGCTGTCTGTCCGAGCCCAAGCGTGAAGAGCTTCCCGGTAACACTGCTCAGATTCGCCAGTCTGTCGATGCCGGTGACCGGATCGTTCTGCCCTCGACCGACGATGGGAGCTTTGATGCGATTGAGCTCCAGTTCGACGGAGACCACGTTATCCGGGTCGTAGCTCCGAGCCGTGTACGCTTCACCTGCCGAAGGATTATTGGCACTGAGGTCACTGGTGCCTGCATCGGCGAAGTACCCTCCAGGCGAGTATGTCAGCGTAACCGCATTCGGATTGCTCTGGAAGCCTTCGACTGGCGGAGTGCTTTCCTTGAGATAATACTGCCCGTACGAATACGGGTTCAGCACATCCGCCGCGGTGAAGGTCACGTATCCGTTCTCATCAGTGAATTTTTCTGATGTCAGTTTCTGGGCATCATTGCATGTGCCCGCCTGCGTCGCCTCGGCGCACTGTTTGTCGGTGAATATCTTGAACCCAACATTGCGCAGCGGATTGCCGTCGGCATCGACTTTACGCACTCTGATAAGTTCCGGGGTGTTGGGAATGATGATATCCGACACGCGCTGTCGTGAGAATGAGTTGTAATCCAGCAAAATCTTCTCCCCACCGTTGCCGGTGTCGAGATAGTACAGCACATCGAAGTTCAGCTCGGTACGGTTCGGAATGTTGTAATCCGTAATCATGCCGGGGAGGTCGGTGGCTCCGACTCTGAACGTCGAGCCGTAGGGGTCGAAATCGTACACCTTCGCACTGCTGATGTCGGAGTTTTTCAACACCCCTGCGCTGTCCGTAGTGACGGCCATGTATTGTCCCGCGGCGATATCGGTTTCCGGCATGATTTTTCGCCATCCGGTGGTGCTGGAACCGTTCATCAGATGGTAGCCGGTATGCTGCCACGAGCCAGAGGCATCCGGATTCGTCACCTGCGTATCGGCGTCGGGAAAATCCACATCATGATCGCCCGGAGCGTGCACCACGACGGCTTTCAATCCGCCCCCATCGGTGACGGCCTGCCTCACGTCGTTCAGGTCGAATACCGTTTTCGTTCCCTCGGGACATTGCCCGGAGGTGTTCTCGTTGTATCCCGGGCTGTCGCTTTCCCCCGGGCACCAACGGTATATCGATGAGTTCACCGGAGTGGCCCACGAGTCGAAACTGGTTTCCACACCGGTCTCGTAATAATTCACCACATTCAGAGTGCCGGTTCCTGGTATTACCGTGCCGTCCGCCTGGCTCACAGGAATGAATTCGAGTTTGATGGCATTAAGCAACAGCGCATAGCCGGGTGGGGATTTCGTCTCTTTCAGCACGAAGTATGGTGTGGGGAATCTGCCGAAGTTCATCTGCGCTCCGGTCTGCTCATCCACGAAAGTGATGGCACCGTCCTCGTCCGTACTGAAACTCCCGACTTTCGTAGCTTCGTCCCCGGAAATATCGTAGTCGGCGGCGGTATTGTACAAATCAAACTCAGCGGACTGCCCAGCCGGCGTCTGGACATTGTTCCCGGCGATGTCCGTTTTTTGAATATGGGCTGCCGGCATGTAATTCAGATTCGTCGTAATCTCCAGATTGGACTGGTAATTGCCACGTTCCAGGTAGAACAGTGAAAAGCGGTGTCGCGTGCCGTCGACGAAGGTCGAGCCCTGCCAGCCAGATGGAGGCGTCAGTCCCGCTGCGCTGTACTGCTGCTGCAGCGTGGTGGAGGTGATGACCTGACCGCTGTTGCCTTTGACGGTGACCTGACCCGTACGAAAATTTATGGACCCGCTCGCAGGCGCGTGAGACCCACCAAGATCGAGTATCAATGCGCCGTCGATGAAAATCCACATATCGTCGTCGCCCGAGAAATCGAACACCATGTCATCGCTGCCGACGACTCCCCCCAGCGGCTGTGTGAAGGTGGAAAGCATCCCGAGTCCGAAGAAATGATTTATTTTGGCATCCGTTGCACTGATGTCATTTGCTTCGCCATTGCTAAACACCTGCTCCGCAGTGTTGAAGGGGAAGAACTGTCCGACATTCGAACCGGTCTGTACCGCAGGCTTGTTGTACACGTCGAATTGGCTGGTTTCCTTGTTGTAGGACGCGAAATTCTCCTGGGAATTGTATTTCAGGTAGTTGCCGTCCATTTTGAAGAGGTTCGCACCGGTGACTTCGTAGTTCGCACGCCCTTCATGCGGGACTGCCGGATTGAACAGATACGCCAATGAACCGTTGCCGTAACCGTTGAGAACGGGGAAATCGTCCTGCAGCGCCGGTTGAACTATTCCCTGCTTGACCGAATTGCCTGCGGAAAGATTGGTGGCATTCGACCCCCAGTTCGTCAGATTGCAACCCGAAGGCGGCCATTTCAAATCCTTTGCGAATTTCAACGCCTCGCCTTGAACACCCCCGCTGTTCAACGAGGCTGGCCCGTTGATACCCGATGTCAGAGCGCTCTTCCAGGCATTGCAGGTGGTCGGCGGCGTATTGTCCGGGACATCTTCGGCTGTCGTCCAGTAGTCGAAAAGTTGCATGGACGTCGAAGGCATGCTCACTGTGTCAATGGTTTTCAGTTCTGCGGCATATGCCGAATCAGGAGGTGCGACCATCAGGGCAATCAGCATCGCCACCACCATCAGTGCGGACACCATCACCCTGTTGCCTCTGTTGAACCTGACCGACAATGAGGTATCGGTGATGTCCGTCATAGTGACTCCCCTGCCCTTGCAAGTCGCAAAGCTCTGTGACTTGCAGTAACCGAAGCCAAGCCATACACGAATCATACATATTGTATGTTTTGATACATATAGAATAGCGTATGTCGAATGTTTCGTTCGTCCACAAGAAGGCACCGGCCTTTGGAATAGTCGACGGGACGTAGACCGTTGATGCCTTATCCGCCGATGCGTGTTAGACTGTGTCTTTGTCTGTCAAGAATTAGCACACACGTCGTTTGGAGTAACAGTGGCAAACATTAAGTCGCAGAAGAAGCGCGTCATCACTAACGATAAGGCGCACGAGCGCAACATCGCCGTCAAGAGCTCAATCAAGACGGCAGTGCGTTCCGTACGCGAAGCCGTTGAAAGCGGCGATAAGGCAGCAGCACAGTCTGCTTACCAACTTGCAGCTCAGCGTCTAGATAAGGCCGCGGGCAAAGGTGTGATTCACAAGAATCAAGCCGCAAACCGCAAGTCTGGTCTGGCTTCAGCTGTTAATGCTCTCTAATCTGTTCAGCTCAATAGCTGTTCATTGCTAATCCCCGCACCTGATGATGCGGGGATTAGCATATGTAGTCATACCGACGTTAGTGTAGGGATTTGTAATTATTCAAATCTCATCGTTACAGCAAAACCTTGGTATTAAGCCAAATATATCTTTTCCTATATTGAGAGCTACAAAAAATCCCTACACTAACGTAGATTGTTCAGAAATCAAGCAAGATCATCCGGATTATGGGGCGCAGAACCTTCGTGGTTATCTCTGTGCACTTCATGCATCTGAGGATGCACTACAGGTCGTCGCAAATAGCGAGAACGCATGTTGAGATGCGCACGTTCTCGTTCCAAAGCGCCTGGAAGCATAATATTAAACTTTACCGATAACAATCGCATTGCAACAATCAGAGCAACAATTGCTATATCGAGAATCATCTCACCGTGAAGATTAATTTTTCCTGCCTCTACAAATTTCCCGACCACAACAGTTAAAATGCAGCCCACAAATGATGGAACAGCATACCAATGTTTATCCCTTATCACTGATGGGACTTCGTTAAGCAAGGCGTCCCTAATCACTCCACCAGCCAAAGCAGTAAACATACCCATAAACACCGCAGTCATTCCGGATGTATGAAAAGCCATAGCTTTAGCTGTGCCGTTGACAGCAAACAAGCCTAAGGCCATCGCGTCCACAACCACCATCGATCTGGTGAGGTTACCTATTTCTGGATGAGCTACCGCAATGACGATTCCGGAGAGTAATGCCGATAACACATAACCTTTATTAGTAATACCTGCGGGAGGCAGACTTCCCAAAAGCACATCGCGAACAATACCGCCACCTAACGCAGTGACCCAAGAGATTATTAGAATAGTAAAAATATCGTAGTGTTTACGAGTTGCAGCTAAACCTCCGGACAAGCCAGAACAGAAAATAGCCAGATATTCGATAGCAATAAACACGGCATTGCTCTCTAACGCAACCGACATAGTTTTCTCCCACAACATCAGCGATACCAGCGTTGCCAAGACTACCCGAAATCAATGGCGACTCACGATGGGAGTATCGATATTTTTTAGGCGTTACTGAACGAGAACAACAGGTTTGATCAGATCGCGCGGCTTCTCTTTCATCAGAGCCACCGCATCCTCTATATGTTCAAACCCCTCAAAACGATGAGTAATCATCAATGAGGGATCGACTCTGCCGTAAACCACAAGACTAGCCAACCGTTCCATGCGAAGTCTGCCACCTGGCATAAGACCACCATGTATAGTTTTATGTCCCATTCCGACTCCCCAATCCAGTCTTGGAATTTTCACGTAGTCGCCGCTACCAAGATAATTCACATTACCGATGGCTCCCCCTGGCTTGAGCATGCGTATCGCCGGCTCGAAGGTATCGACATCGCCACCAGCGATGAGCACTCGGTCAACACCTTCACCGCCAGTCATGTCCAGAACCTGTTCGTCAATCGCACCATCCTTATAACTGATGGTGTCTGTAGCTCCGTATTTCTTAGCAACCTCAATGCATATTGGTCTGGAACCAACCCCAATAATTCTTGAAGCTCCTCTCAGCACAGCACCGCGCACGCACATTAAACCCACCGGACCAATGCCGATCACGCATACTGACTCGCCATACGTGACTTTTGCCATCTCAGATGCGTGAAATCCTGTCGGAACCATATCAGAAAGCATGCATCCTGTTTCAAAACTTATTGCTTTAGGGAGCAAAGCCAAATTAGCATCTGCCTCGTTAATATGAATTTTTTCTGCGAAAACACCATCCTTGCCATTAGAGAACTTCCAACCACCCAGCATGCCACCAGAGTGCACGGGATATCCGCGTTGTGCTTCACGAGAGCCCCAATCTGGGGTTATAGCAGGCATAATAACAATATCGCCAGGTGAAAAATCTCTCACTAAGTCACCAACTTCGATTATCTCTCCTACACCCTCATGCCCCAAGACAAGATTGCGGCGGTCCCCTATCGCGCCTTCCCACACGGTGTGCACATCAGAAGTACAAGGAGCCAAGGCGACAGGCTTACATATGGCATCGAGTGGACCACATACTGGGTCCTCCTTCTCAATCCATCCAGCTGAGTTTAATCCGAGCATTGCATACGCTTTCATAGCGCTGTCCTTTCATAGAAGGTCATCATTGACCACGTAGCACAGAGGCCGAATCGGCTGTTGTGGAACCACACACTATGGTAACAAATTAAACAATGAGTCAAGTGACCGCGTATACGACGCCAGCTATGCAATATCAGAGGTGGGTGTCACCCTATGGATGATACCCACCTCAAAACACTAGCTATTACAAATCAGTCCTTCAGCAAACCTTCCACATCCAGTTATGGGTATCTTCACGCTCACCCAACTGAATACCAAGCAGTTCTTCGCGCAACTTAACAGTCAAATCTCCCGACTCTCCGTTTGCAACGGTGACATCGAAGGTGTCCGACTTAAAACGACCGATTGGTGTGATAATCGCTGCTGTCCCGCAAGCGAATACCTCAGTCACTTCGCCTGATTTAATATCGTCGAGAAGATCCTGAAGTTTAATCATCGTTTCTACAACATCGCGACCTTGATCCTTAAGCAATTGGATTAGTGAATCGCGAGTAATGCCTGGCAGAATGCTGCCTGTCAGGCTTGGAGTCTCCAAATGCCCATCCTTATGAACTGCAAACATATTCATGCCGCCAAGTTCCTCAAGGTAAGTTTTGGTTGCAGCATCTACGAAGCACACCTGCTCGCATCCGTTTTCCAAGCCGCGATATTCTCCCAACAGGGATGCCGCATAATTACCACCACACTTGGCAAATCCTGTGCCTCCAGGACCAGTACGGAACCACTTGTCCTCAACCCAGATGCTCACAGGCTTGACTCCGCCTGGGAAATATGGTCCTGAGGGTGACGCAATAACGCAATAATCAACCTCTTCGGGTGCACGAACGCCAAGGAATGGCTCCGAGGCAAACATGAATGGACGCATATATAAGGTGTATTCACGCCTTGTAGGTACCCACTCAACATCTTGTTTCACCAACGCTGCCACTGAACCTAAGAAGTCGTCAATACCTAATTCCGGAAGATACAAGCGCTTCGCAGAATTCTGAAAACGACGGGCGTTGGCATCTGGTCTGAATAACCAAGTCGAACCATCTGCATGCCGATATGCCTTAAGACCTTCAAAAACCTCTTGGGCATAATGCAAAACCGATGCGCCTGGGTCGAGTTTCAAAGGTGCATATGGCTCAACGCGACGATCTGACCAACCTTCGCCTTTAGTCCAGCTGATATGACTCATATGATCTGAAAAAACCTGACCAAAAGCAGGCTTGTCAATAAGTTCTTTCCTCTTAGATTCAGAGGCCGGCTCAGTATTCGCCAGAATAGTAAATGCCTTGGTCTGAGAATCCAAGGCCGCGGGATCGTGATGTGATTGCTCTGTCATGCTCTATCTTGCTTCTTCTTGCTCTTGCCGCATATGCGGCTTGTCAATTTGGGTCCTATGGGCTTCTGGCTTGGCACCCTTGTACCTGTACTATCACACAGCATAGGTAATGCCATATGTTACAGCTCATATATTGAAAAAACGCACGACCGTTTTGGACGGCCGTGCGTGAAACTGCGGAAAAGCGAAAGCTTACTCAGCGTCTGCGGTTTCGGTATCACTCTCAGCGGCGTCAGCGGCTGCAGGAACCTCTGCAGGAATTTCAGGCTCGAGAGATTCTTCCTTAGGAACTTCAACGGTCACCACTGAATCTTCTGGGTCATCGATAACCAATTCTGAACCTTCAGGCAGTTCAACGTCCTTGGCAAGAACCTTCTCACCATCAGCAAGTCCCTCAACGTTAACTACAATGCGCTCAGGAAGGTTGGTGACGTCAGCACGAACCTCAAGATTCTGCATGTCAACGAATGCCACAGCAGCACCCTTCGTTTCACCCTCAACGAAGACAGGAACCTCAACAACAACCTTTTCTCCTGCGCGGACCTCAAGGAAATCAATATGCTCAATCTGGCGCTTGACTGGATTGCGCTGTACGTCCTTAACCACGGCCATTTTGGAACCGTCGTCATACTTGAGTTCGAACAGTGCATTGGTGTGACGGAGTGCGTTAGTGGTTTCTTTCATCGGTAAAGCGATAAAAGTTGGCTCGATACCGCCGGCATAAATGGTTGCAGGGATCTGCTGAGCTACGCGCATACGACGTGCAGCACCTTTGCCGAACTGTGTTCTTGTTGATCCTGCAATAGTAATGGTATTTGCCATAATGCTCTCCTTGTTGGCTGTCGTGTAATCACTTGCATCTCTGGCGCTTCAACGCGCCGAGACATTCCAACAAGAAGTGGTCTGTCCGCCGAGTCGATTACGGAATGCAACGTGACATTCCCTCGCCAAAGCTCTGAAAAGAGATACTAGCACGCAGAGTATGACAAATGATTATTTATGCTGCCCTTAGGCGTCGAGTTCCTTCACTGCTGCAATGATTGCCTGAAGCTCAGCCTTCGCGTCGCCGAAGAGCATTTGCGTATTGGGATTGAAATACAGTTCATTCTCTATTCCTGCATAGCCTTTACCTCTTCCGCGCTTAATCACCACAACATTCTGTGCTTTATCAACGTCAAGAATAGGCATACCCGATACTGCAGTACCGGGCTTTCTGGCAGCGGGGTTGGTCACATCATTGGCGCCGACAACTAAGGAAATAGAGGCAGTTGGGAATTGCGGATTGATGTCATCCAAATCAATAAGCTCTTCATAGGGCACATTCGCCTCTGCTAACAACACATTCATATGTCCTGGCATACGACCAGCTACAGGATGAATTGCATACAGTACCTCGATGCCTCGTGCCTTCAACAACTCTCCTAAATCAGCCAATTCGCGTTGCGCTTGAGCTTGTGCGAGACCAAATCCTGGGGTGAATATAACTTTCTGCGCATACGCAAGTTGGACTGCAACATCATCTGCCGTTGTCTCGCGCATGGAGCCTTCCGGCCCCTCAACATCTGCGTTAGCCGATGTGTCACCGAAACCGCCCAATAGCACACTTGACAATGGTCTATTCATAGCTTTTGCCATCAACACCGACAGCGTCACACCCGCTGCGCCAACTAAAGCGCCTGCAATAATGAGTGCCACATTATCGATTGCTAAACCGCTCATGGCGACGGCAGTACCCGTGCATGCGTTGAGCACAGAAATCACCACAGGCATATCTGCCCCACCTATGGGGAATACAAACAACAACCCATACAACAACGCAAACACTGCTGTCGAAACAGACCAGAGCAGTCGATGTTCCGACTGCATTACGAGCATGACTACGCTGAGTACCGCAAGCACAGCACACACAATATTCCACAAGTTTTTCGCAGGTAGAGCTATCGGTTTGCCGGGAATAATACCTTGAAGTTTACCTGCTGCCACCAGAGATCCTGTAAAAGTTACTGAGCCAATAAGCACACCTAATCCTGCGGTTACCAATACGACCTGGTCAGGTGTCTTGGCTGAGGCAAGAATATCGTTGAGTGCAACAAGTGCTGCAGCACCTCCACCGACGGTATTAAAAATTGATACCAATTGGGGCATATCAGTCATTTTGACTTTTTTAGCTGAGTACACACCAGCCAGTCCACCGACTAATACACCAGCAACGAGCACTATAACGGCAGTAATTGAAAGGAACCCTACCAAGAACAGGCGAGTGAATGCCATAACTACAGCAAGCACCATGCCGGCTGCCGAGATTTGATTGCCTTTACGAGCTGATTTAGGCGAATTCATAAAGTGCAAACCGATGACAAACATCACCGCCGCAAGCAAATACACGAACCATGCAACAATATCTATGGTGGTCATCAGGCCCGATCCTTATGGTTGTTTGTATTACCGGATGCATCTATCGCTCCAGCTGTAGGAGACTGAGTCGAGGTTGGCTTTGACGATTTGAACATCTCTAACATGCGGTCTGTGACCACATATCCTCCGACAACATTCATTGTTCCAAGTACCGCTGCTAGGAAAATAAAAACATACGATAGTGGAGTATCTGCGTGCGCAGCAACAATAACGACACCGACGATGACAATGCCGTGTATGGAATTTGCTCCGCTCATCAAAGGCGTATGTAAAGTGGCGGGCACTTTGCCGATTACTTCAACGCCAAGTAATAACGCCATGATGAACAACGTTATGGGTACCACGAGCTCTTCCATAATTACTTACCTTCCTCGTTTTTCCCAGCAACAATTAGTGCCTTATCGAGTTCACTGCTCAAATCCACATGTAAAGTAGTGTCGTTGTCGATAAAGTGCGCAAGGGTATCTGCCAAATTACGGGACAATAGTCTGGATGCTGTTGAAGAAACCTCGCTAGCAAGATTGGGACAGCCAAGGATAATAACCCCACCGGCAGTTGTGGTCTTCCCTGGAGTGGACCCCTCAACGTTGCCTCCCAAGTCACTGGCTGCACAGTCTACGATGACAGCACCACGGTGAAGTGCTTCAACTCCTGCGGCAGTCAGCAGTACAGGCGGCTTACGACCGGGAACTTTGGCTGTGGTGATGACGATGTCAAATTGTGAAGCGCTGCGATCAACCGCGGCCTGTTGCTCAGCTTGCTCCTGTGCGGAAAGTTGACGCGCATAACCTCCCTCACCCTGCCCAGAAGACAAATCAATATTGAGGTCGAGGAATTTAGCTCCCAACGATTCAATCTCTTCACGAGCTGCAGGTCTAACATCGTAAGCTGTCACCACAGCTCCAAGACGTTTGGCAGTGCCTATGGCTTGTAGCCCTGCAATCCCAGCACCCAGCACTAATACCTTCGCAGGGCGTACAGTGCCTGCTGCGGTTGTCATCATGGGCAGGAATGAGGCATAGGCATTCGCCGCAACGAGTGCTGCCTTATACCCCATAACAGAATTTTGTGAGGTCATCTCATCCATGGATTGCGCCGAGCTGAGTTGTCTGGGCAAACGTTCTAAAGCAACGGCAATTAACCCAGCGGATTCAAGTTGTTGAATGTATTGAGAGTCCGTAAACGATCCTAGAATTCCGAGAATCCAGGTTCCTGATGCAAGGGCCTTGAGCACATCAGCATCCGGACGGCTAACAAATCCTAACGCTTGGGACTGCGTAATCACTGCGTTTCTATCTAAGACATTGACTTGAGCCTGCCGGTAGTCATCATCACTGAATCCTGCAGTCAGGCCAGCACCTGATTCAATATTACAAGTGACGTGTAGACGCTTGAGGCGGGTAGCAACGTCAGGAGTAAGTGCCACACGGGACTCTTCTGGTGACTGTTCACGCAGAACTCCATAAGTCACCGCTGAATGGTTTTCTTGACCCATAGAATTTCCTTCTTAATTTGCGTGTAGGATTTGTACGAATCTCACTATGCACAGTGTATACATTATTCGCTTAGCCTCATATACGTGTGTCTATGCAATTTTCTCCATTCCACGGGCTACTGTTAGAAGGTCGTATAGATAGAGGAGAGAGCGTGTCTTTGATCAAATCTGCGAAGTCCTACCTCGGTGCAATGGCACAACGCGCAGCCAGCGTGGGTAGATACCATGAACACGAGAGGGTCGATACAGCTGAACGTCCCTTATCAACACCAAACCCAACAGTCGGGTCCGACACAATTATCCATGAATGGTCAGCGGGTTATCCCACAGTTACTGCAGTAGACCCAGTATCAGGCCTCTTAACTACCTCAACTACGGGCGCTAATACTCTCTCTGATGATATGACTATCTACGACTTGTACGCCTTAAGGGCCAAAAACATGCCCGGGGAAACGATGTATCACTTCCAACGTAACGGTGAGTGGATTAGTAAAACCACCACCCAAACGATTGAAGATATTCGTTCAACTGCAAAGGGACTACTGCACGCAGGAATGAAAAAAGGTGATTCAGTCGCCTTTATGTGCCACACCAGTTATGAGTGGAATATTGTTGATGCAGCAGTTCTTGCAGTCGGTGGTGTTATAGCGACTGTTTACGACACCGATTCAGCAGAGCAAATCCGCTACATTGTCAATAATTCTGATGCAAGCCTGCTGATAGTAGAAACACGCGAAATGCGAGAAAAAGCAGACGGAGCAATTCAAGAATGTCCAAGTCTTGAACGTATCTCTTGCCTTGAAAATGGCGCACTAGAAGAACTTCAAGCCTACGGGACCTCAGTAAGCGATGAGGCTTTGGACGCCCGAATTGCATCAATACACGCCAGTGATTTGTGCTCAATTGTGTATACCTCAGGCTCAACTGCTGCGCCAAAAGGCGTTGAGATGACACATGCGCATTATTGCAACTTAGCACTGAATCTTAATGCCTATATACCGGATTTACTTGGTGATACTAATGGATCTGTGTTGCTGTTTCTTCCACAGGCACATTCATTTGCTCGAGCAATTAATTACGCGTGCGCGTACAGTTCCATACAGATTTATATCGCGCAAGGTATTAAAACTCTAATTTCTGATTTACAGGTAGCAAAGCCAACAGTGATGATTGGTGTTCCGCGTGTGTTTGAAAAAGTCTATAATGCGGCTTCTCAAAAGGCAGGACATGGCGCTAAGGGAATGGCCTTCGCTGCTGCCGTGGTTGCTGCTCAAGACTATATGAAGCAGGTCTCCGAATCAGGTAAAGCTAATACTAGAACCTCGTTGCGCAGAGGTATTTTTGACCCGGTAGTCTATAGCTCATTGCGCCAAGCATTAGGTGGACGTGCTAAATGGATTGTTTCCGGTGGAGCCCCGATAGACCCAGCATTGCTGAGCTTCTTCCGTGGTGCCGACGTACCGGTATATGAAGGTTATGGACTCACCGAAACAACGGCACCGTGTGCCTTCAGCCCACTAGGCACGCCTTTCCACGAAGGATCCGTTGGCATCGCTTTCCCTGATTTCTCTATACGCATTGCTGCAGATGGTGAAATTCAGATTTCAGGAACAAGTGTTTTCCACCGCTACCACAAGAATGATGAAGCTACCACGAGTTCATTCACCGAAGACGGTTGGTATGCCACTGGGGATTTGGGACGTTTAGACAGCGACGGCTTCTTGTATATTACTGGCCGAAAGAAAGATTTGATTATTACTGCAGGCGGCAAAAACGTCTCCCCTGGTCCTATTGAGGAAATGATTCAACGTTCCGAAGTTGTTTCACGCGCCGTTGTGCTTGGTGATAAACGTCCATTTATCTCGGCTTTAGTAACGCTCGATGAAGAAACTTTACGACCGTGGCTCGCTTCCAAAGGACTTGACAAGGATATGCCTGTGGCACAAGCTGCACAAAACGCCGCGGTACGAGCAGAAGTTCAGAAGTTCGTTGACACCGCCAATGAGGGTGTTTCACGCGCTGAGTCAGTACGTAAATTCATTATCCTTCCAGAGGATTTCACTCAAGAAAATGGTCTCCTGACTGCTTCAATGAAGGTCATCCGTCCAAAAGTTATCGCGCGTTATAACGATTTACTGAATACCCAAATGTACACTCCGAGAAAGTAGCTGCGTCACACTGCTGTCTCATAATCGAGTGTGCAACTTTCTACATTTCACGCGGAAAATCGTGATCGTATGTAGGAGGTTGCACACTCGTATTTGTTTTCATAGGAGACTCATTCCTATGAAAAGTTTCATCTAAAAACCGAGACGAGCCAACTTCTTAGGGTCGGACTGCCATCCTTTAGATACTTTAACGTGTAGTTCCAATTTGGATTTTTGGCCAATAATACGATTGACGGGAGTGCGTAACTTCTTTTTCACCTGCACCAAATGTTGTGCACCCTTACCAATGATGATGGGCTTCTGTGAATCGCGTTCAACATATATAGACACCAGCACACGAACTTTGTCGCTAGGATTAACTGAATCATCACCACTGTTGTCTTCATCAGGATAAATAACGGAGTCCACTACCACCGCCAAGGAATGAGGCAGTTCGTCATCTAGCTCTTCCAGGAATGCTCCACGTATCAGTTCTGCTATGGTATCTTCGGGTTTTTCTTCGCTAATCTGTTCGTCCGGATACATCTTCGGACCCTCGGGCATAGCTTGAACTAGAAGAGATTGCACTTCATCGAGATTGTCATGCTGCACTGCGCTAACCGGAATGATTTCAGAGAAAGCACCAAATTGCTCGATTTCAATCAATTTGCTGATTAACGCTTCTCTATCGAGAGTGTCGATTTTTGTTACTACTGCAATAACCGGTACTTTCCAACCATCTTTGCCTTCGGCTCCCTTGCCATATTGGGAGCGTAAGCGAGTAAGAATGCGAGTGTCCCCTGGTCCTACCTCTTGATCGGCAGGCAAGAGAAATGCGATGGCATCCACTTCACTTAGGGATTCATCGACCATGTCATTTAGCCGCTGCCCTAACAGGGTGCGAGGTCGATGAATCCCTGGCGTATCAACCAAAACTAACTGCGCATGGTCTAAGGTCAAAATCCCACGAATTGCTTTTCGTGTAGTCTCCGGCCGCGAAGAAGATATAGCAATTTGAGTGCCAATGAGAGCGTTAATCAATGTTGATTTACCAACATTCGGTCGACCTACAACAGCAACGAAGCCAGAACGATATGGCATATCATCTCGCAGTGCGTTGTCGGAATCAGCCTGCGATGTACCCTGCAAGCTTGAAGCTTCCAAACTCATTGATTACTCCTGTTCATCTGACTTGTCTTCAATTGCTTGTGTATCCTCTTCAGCAGAAGCCTCACTCGATGCTGCTGCGGGTTCAACAAGAATCGTAGATACTTTCTTACGTCGTCCTGCAGAGTCAATAGCAGTAAGGCGCAGGCCTCTTACTACAGCTGACGAGCCAACTATAGGTACTCTACCGAGTACCTTCGTCAGCAAGCCATAGACAGTATCCACATCGTCTTCATCGATATCGAT
Organism: Bifidobacterium sp.; assembly: GCF_022647885.1. Classification (NCBI taxonomy): domain Bacteria; kingdom Bacillati; phylum Actinomycetota; class Actinomycetes; order Bifidobacteriales; family Bifidobacteriaceae; genus Bifidobacterium; species Bifidobacterium sp. The sequence goes on from NZ_JALCLM010000001.1 coordinate 1,504,153, forward strand.
TTCAAAGATCTCTTCTAGATCAGCAATTGATGTGCGTGCGGGGAGTTTCCACGTAGAGTCTTTAACCTTTTCGGGATCTTGATGCTGCGTTCTATCATGTTCATCTTCAAGCTCGCCAACGATTTGCTCAATGGCATCTTCGATAGTGACCATACCAGCAATGCCACCATACTCGTCAACAACAATTGCTACGTGCTGCCTTGTTTGTTGCATGTGGTGAAAAAGGTCGTCAACAGGCTTTGATTCTGGTACCAGCATAGGATCACGGCACACAGAAGCGATTTCACGCCCGTCAGCAGCAGGATTAAAAGCCACCGTTCTGACGGCATCTTTGAGATAAGCAACACCCACCAGATCGTCGACGTCTTCCCCAATCACTGGAATGCGGGAAAAACCTGAACGAGAAAATAGTTTCAACGCAGAACGCAAGCTGACGTGCTGATCGACACAAATCATATCCGTTCGAGGAACCATGATCTCTCTGGTCAACGTATCAGACAGAGTGAGTACATTCCGAAGCATTTCTGAGACTTCAGGATCAAAACCATTGGTTTCAACAAGTCTGTCGACCATAGCCCGACCCTGTTCCAATTGAATTTTTTCAAGCTCTTCGTCATCGGACAGACTGACATCCTTATTATGTTTACGCCCTTTATTAGGGTTGCGAGCTTTAGCAAAGGGCGTCAGCACCGTAGCGACAGCAGTAATTTTGCCGTAGGCCAGCATAATATCAAGAGGCTTGGAAGCTCCAGCAACTCGTGGACGAACAAGAATTGATACAAAACCCACAATTAACGCAAAGATCAATCCAGATACCACACCGACCCACAAGGGCAGACCGAATAGCGAAATGATGGTAACTACTAACGCACCATCTAAGATGTTACATACGATGCGAAAGAAGGCACACGAGCCAGCAGTAGCGTAACGATCAGATATCAAACGCTGAACTCTATGAATTTTTTCAATTCTCTTCATACGTGAGAACTGTCCGAGATCAAGATCTGTTTGCACAGTAAGAATAAGATTATTCAAACTCGCTCGAGTGACTCTTGACACAGCACCTTCTGTCGCTGCCATCACCAGAGAGAGCCAAACCAACGCAGATGCTACCAGTACCATTACCACGACGAGTGCAAGTAATTCAGCCTGCATATTCACGCCTCAATATCCTTCTGTGTATCATCGCGGTCACCCACAACTCGTGTGGTTGAAGTGTTTTCGCGATCTTGAATCCAAGCCTGTGTGGTACCAGCCGGCAGCTGTGCCAAAAACGTCAGCAATAGCTGCCGTTGCAAGCCAAACATCTGCCGTTCTTGCTCAGCGGTGGTATGGTCATAACCCAACAAATGCAGCATCCCATGAATCGCCAACAACAACATCTCTTCCATAGTTGAATGCCCTGCAGAAACTGCCTGCTGCGAAGCCACTTGAGGGCAAATAACAATATCCCCTAAGATTCCTTCAACTACAGTTTTCCCATCACCTGGACGTAACTCATCCATAGGAAAGCTCATCACATCAGTAGGGCCAGAAAGATTCATCCATCTCTCGTGAAGCTCAGCAATGGCATCTGCTTCGTAAAATAGCACGGTGAGATCCGATTGCGTACTTACCCTCATCTGATCTAAAACCCATATTCCTAAATCAGAGAACAGCTTTGGTTCAATATTCCATGATGTTTCATTAGTAACTTCAACGCTCATAATGCTGAGCCCTTTGCAACAGTACGGCGTTGAGCAGATACAGCTGCACCTTGCTGCGCTCGACGGTCATATGCTTGCACGATTTTGCCTACGAGGGCATGGCGCACTACATCTGTAGCATCAAGGTGCGCGAAAGCAATATCATCAATCCCATGCAAAATGCTTTCGATAGTGGCCAATCCAGATTTTGGTACTGCCAAATCCACCTGAGTAATATCTCCAGTAACGACCATGCGTGTATTGAAACCTAGCCTTGTCAAGAACATCTTCATCTGCTGCTCTGTGGTGTTTTGAGCTTCATCAAGAATCACAAAGGCGTCATTCAATGTTCTTCCACGCATATAAGCCAACGGCGCTACTTCTATAGTTCCATCATCCATATATCGACGCATTTGTTCGGCACCAAGCATGTCGGAGAGCGCATCGTACAGTGGACGAAGATAAGGATCGACCTTCTCATTCAATGTGCCTGGCAAAAATCCCAAATTTTCGCCGGCCTCAACAGCAGGTCGAGTCAAAATGATTCTGCTGATTTCCTTATTCTGAAATGCGTGAACTGCCTTCGCAACAGCCAGGTACGTTTTGCCTGTTCCTGCCGGACCGATGGCAAAGGTTATAGTATTTTTTTCAATAGCGTTGACATACGAGACCTGACCTGCAGTTTTAGGGCGTACAGGAACTCCTGAAGCATATGTAATCACTCCTGGTACATTCATAGTTTTTGCCGTACTTCGTTCTTGACGTAATACTTTTGGAGTTTCGCGATCCAAACGACGACTGTGAGTGCCATGAACGTGCTGCGTTTCAATAAGCCGCCTAACAGTATCGGCATCCATTGGCGCTGAGTATGCAGCATCAATGATTGCACTGACAACATCTTGTGCTTTCGCTGCCTGCGATTCCGTCTGCTTACTTCGCGACATAATCGCTACTCGATTACCTCTAACGATGATAGTCAAATCAGGAAATGCGCGCTCAACTTCCCTGATAACCTCATCAACTGGCCCGAGTACTGCCACCGGATCAAGCTCCGACGGAATCGTGATGGTACGTGTAGTTGTGGCCACGGAAGCCTTTCTCTATTCTTGATTTAATAGTAATACGCTACTCGTCCAACACTTCGCCGGTGAGCACATGAGCGTGAGCGTGGAACACTGTCTGACCGGCATCACGTCCAGTATTAAAAACTAATCTAAACGAACCGTTGTAACGTTCCTGCGCAATGTTTTTAGCAACATCGACGATGTGTGCCAAGGTTTGAGAGTCTGAATCTGCCAATTCAGCAACAGAAGCAACATGTTTTTTGGGCACTATCAGTACGTGAACTTTAGCTTTCGGAGCTATATCCTCGAAAGCAAAAACACGCTCATCTTCAAAAACCTTGGTGCTCGGGATATCCCCTTTGATAATGCTGCAAAACAAGCAGTCTTCACCATCGCTCACGTTGACTCCTTCGATAACTATCACTTTCCTACCATGCTATTGCAAAAGCGCGATAATTCGGCTTATCGCCAGCGTTTATTGACAAGATTTCGCATTATTTAGTTGTTCTGATAGTCATCACGACCATCTACCAAGCGTTCGAGATAGCAGAGACAATGCAACAACCCCAGCACAAGAAGCTCTAAGAATATTTGTGCCTAATACGCAGCACTTTGCTCCTGCGGAACGGAACATCTCGATTTCTTCGTCACTAATACCACCTTCAGGTCCCACAATCACCGATATTGTGCGGGGACGGGCATCGGCTAGACATTTGGCAGCCATATCATCCACAGCTGTTTCGATTTGAGACCAAGTATCGGTAGCATCTTGGTGCAAGACAATCACCAAATCACCATGCACATTTGCCCGCTGACATATTGCCACAATCTGTTTGTCACTAACATGGTCGCACAGTTCAGGAAGCCATGATCGACGCGACTGTTCAGTAGCTGATTGCAAAGTTTGGAACCATTTGCGATCTGTGCGACCATCTTTCCAACGAGCGATTGAACGGGAACTCTGCCAAGGAATGACAACATCGACACCAATCTGTGTGGCCATATCTATGGCCTGTTCATCATGCCCACCTTTAGCTAAAGCCTGGATTAATGCGAGTCTCATAACTGGCTTGTCTTGTCTGCCGACAGAGAGGATCTTCACCAAACCTGATTCCGCATCCTCGATTCTTGCCTGAATCCGCAATCCTTTCCCATCTGATAATTCCAGGTCATCGCCACGTCCCAGCCTCATAACCTGGATAGCATGCTTACGCACACTCTGAGGAAGTGCGATATTCCATCCTGAGTGCAACTCATCGGTCTGAATTGGTGCATCATCACTAGTTGGGTCGAAAAGAAACAGCGCTTCAGTCATGCACACCAGAGTACCGTGCCAGAAGCCATTGAGAGGTGTTCGACAATGCGAAAATTCAACTTACCAGCTCAAACTCTCAAGAAAACGCATTGCGACACGGCAAACCATGGTCGTGAAAATGTGTTATAGTTTCATCCGTTGCCTAAACAGCATATGTCCGGGTGGCGGAATGGTAGACGCGCTAGCTTGAGGTGCTAGTGCCTATTTATACAGGCGTGCGGGTTCAAGTCCCGCTCCGGACACAAGTAGCGGGAGTCTTCGGACTCCCGTTTTTGTTTGAATGAAGCCTTGTTCGCATCGAGCATGTCTTACATGCTGTGCAGCTCGGCCTTTGCCAGCAATACTCTAGGACGGTGGTACAGAATGCGACTGATACACATAAGCAGTATTGAAGACACACAAATCGCCGAGTACACCCACTTGACTGAACTTCAATTACGCAATCGACTTGAACCGGAACACGGTGTATTCATTGCCGAATCTCCGAAGGTTATCACTCGCGCTCTCAATTCAGGTGTCGAGGTGAAGTCTTTTCTTGTTGAAGAACCTTGGTTGAGCGGTATGAGCGATACCTTCGCATTCGTAGACGCTCATTGGGGTACTGATATTCCCGTTTATGTAGCTTCCCCTGAACAACTCAAACGTATTACAGGCTACCGTCTGCATCGCGGAGCTCTCAGTGCAATGAAACGGTGGACACTGCCTACTGTTGCAGACTTATGCCGCAATGCAACGCGTATAGCCGTTATGGAAAATATCGTCGATCACACTAACGTGGGCGCAATTATGCGTTCTGCAGCTGCTTTGGATATTGACGCGGTGTTGCTGACACCCTCTTGCGCAGATCCTCTGTACCGTAGAGCAGCCAGGGTGTCAATGGGGACTGTTTTTCAAGTACCATGGACGCGAATTTGTCCAGATAATTCAGCGGATTGGCCGCAAGTCGGCCTTAAAGAATTGCATAATCTTGGCTTTACTACAGTAGCGATGGCTTTACAGGACGATTCACTATCGATGCAAGAATTAGTGACTCGTCTAGGAAACAGTCACCAGGACCCAACGCACATTGACAAGCTCGCTCTGATTTTTGGTACTGAAGGTGACGGACTCTCGTCCAAAACTATTGCTCAAACAGACTTAACGGTCAAAATAGCAATGGGCCACGGCGTGGACAGCCTCAATGTTGCTGCCTCAAGCGCCGTGGCTTTCTGGGCTACCTCAGATATTGGCGCACAAGCATCAGCACCTATATCTGACTGAATGTATTAATCTCACTGCTGCAAATCGTCAGAATTACTATTTTCAGCAGCACCGTTTTTAATAGCACTGTTCTCACGTGGAATTGTACCTGTTGCACGGCCAATGGCAGTCAATCCGTGATACAGCACAAGAACAGCAACCGAGCCAATAGCAATACCGTTGAAGCTGATACCAGCAATAGCGAAGGTGAAATTCGCGATACCCACAATCATCGTGACAGCACCAACCATCATATTGATGTTTTGCCCAAAATCGACCTTATTCTCAACCCAGATACGCACACCGAGCATGCCAATCATGCCGTAGAGCAGTGTAGTTACACCGCCGAGGACTCCCCCAGGAATCGAATTAATAACAGCACCGAATTTAGGGCACAGTGCCAAAATAAACGCAAAGGCTGCCGCACACCAATAGGCAGCTGTGGAGTACACCTTTGTTGCAGCCATCACACCAATATTTTCAGCGTATGTGGTAGTTCCGGAACCACCACCAAAACCGGCAAGCATAGTTCCCACACCATCAGAGAACAGTGCAGAGCCCATCTGTTTATCATAATTACGTCCAGTCATCAGTGAGACAGACTTAATATGTCCAATGTTTTCTGCTATTAAGACGAGCACTACTGGAATAAACATCGGCAATATACTCATATCAGCTTGTGGAAGATGGAACTTTGGCAAACCGATCCATGCCGCTTGTTCTATAGCAGCTAACTTAACTTCGCCTCTGAAATATGCAAATGCATATCCAATTAACACGCCAATAAGAATATTCAGACGTCCAATCATGCCTTTGAACAGCACGCCGACCAGCATAACGGCCAGTAATGTCACCAAAGCTGTAACCGGTGCACCTTTGAAGTTCGTCCAAGCGGAAGGTGCAAGGTTAAAGCCGATGATGGCCACAACAGCTCCGTTAACTATTGGTGGCATTAACATGTCAATCCATTTTGCCCCAGCAAAATGAACGACAATACCAACGACAGCCAACAGCACACCGGTGATGAGAATACCAAAACTGGCCACTGCCAAGCCTTTATTCGCACTCGCAACAGCGGCAATGGGTGCTATGAATCCAAATGAACTTCCCAGATAACTAGGCAACTTGTTTTTGTTGATTAACAGGAACAATGCGGTTGCTATAGCAGTGAAAAAGAGTGTGGTAGAAGGGTCGAAATGAGTGATAACTGGAACCAGGAATGTAGCACCAAACATTGCGATGACATGCTGAGCACCAATACCGATGGTTCTCGGCCATGTCAGCCGTTCGTCAGGCTCGACAACTTCACCCGGCGCCAGCGTTTTGCCGTCACCGTGCAACTTCCAACCGATTGACTTTGCCATAACTGCTCTCTCTCGTAAAGATTGCGTCATGCTCTTCATGACACTCTGACATAGAGTAATCCAGCAGTGTGACGCGCTGAAGTCGCATATTCTGCCAGCAAGTCAAGAATTTATGCAATGATGGAGGCGATGAAGTTTCGCAATGTCGCGAATCGGCTGCTTCAGCGGGTCGTACGCCATCAAGCTGACGGAAGGAGAGCGAGATGAGTAAGAATCCTAAGATTCTGTCCATTGTTCTGGCAGGAGGAGAGGGAACCCGGCTAATGCCGCTCACGCGAGACAGAGCAAAACCAGCCGTTCCCTTTGGTGGGGTATTCCGCCTCATTGATTTCCCCTTAAGTAATCTGGTGAACTCTGCTTACCGACAAATCGTGGTATTAACGCAATATAAGTCACACTCTCTTGATCGTCATATATCACAGATGTGGCGTTTTTCACCGATGCTTGGCAGCTATGTCTCCCCTGTTCCAGCTCAGCAGCGTCTCGGTAAGCATTGGTATTTAGGCTCTGCTGACGCTATTTACCAGACCATCAATATCATCGAAGATGTCCGTCCAGACATTGTCGTTATTCTTGGCGCTGATCACGTCTACCGCATGGATTTTGAACAGATGGTTCAGCAGCATATCGATTCTGGAGCAGAATTTACCGTTGCAGGAATAAGACAGCCCGCTACAGATGCTAAACAATTTGGTGTTATAGATGTAGACCCTGATCACCCTGACATGATCCGCAGCTTCCAAGAAAAGCCGGATAACCCTTCTGTGATGCCGGATGACCCCAGCACGATTCTGGCCTCGATGGGCAATTATGTTGCCAATACCAAAGCCTTATTCGAGGCATTAGCTCTCGACGAAAAAGCTTCGGACACGAAACACGATATGGGCGGCGATATTGCGCCATTCTTTGCTGGGCGACATGAAGCTGGCGTCTATGATTTCAACAAGAATGACGTACCTGGCTCAAATACCAAAGATCATGCATATTGGCGAGATGTGGGAACCATCAAACAGTTCTACGACGCACACATGGATCTCATTGCCTACGTACCAGAATTTAATCTCTACAACACACAATGGCCTATTTACACCAACATCGGTTCACTGCCTCCTGCGAAGTTCGTTCACTCAGGACAAGACAGGCTTGGCCACGCTACTGATTCAATAGTTTCACCAGGCGTTATCGTTTCCGGTGGTGAGGTTCATCACTCGGTGTTATCTCCGAATGTACGAATCCATTCTTGGGCACAGGTTGTCGACTCAATTCTATTCAACGGCGTGATTGTTAATCGACGTGCACGCATCTATAAAGCAATAATCGACAAGAATGTGATTCTTGAAGAGAATGCAACAGTCGGCATTGACACTCAACACGATATCGAACGCGGTTTTACTGTAACTGCGGAGGGAATAACCGTGGTGCCAAAGGGCACAGTAGTTAAAGATTGATCAAATCTGATTCAATTCAGTAATTATTGAGAAAAGTCACCTCCGCAGAGGTGGCTTTTCTCAATAATCGAAGCAATTCGCTTGAATACTCACCATTATCGAGCAAGCTAAAACGATTGTGTAGGGATTTGCTCGAGAAACTCGACTATATCAATCAATAAAACCGCGCCATTCCGCCATTCTTGGAAAAGATATACATCGGGTATCACTATAAAACCCTACACAAAAGAGATCCAGACGCGATTCGCTTCTAGAATGCTCAGGTGTGAGGCATTGCACTGAAGTTAAACCCGAGAGCAGCCAACTGTTCACGACCTTCTGGAGAAATCATGTCCATCGTCCAGCGTGGAGTCCATGTCCAATCAATTCTAAATTCTTCGACCAACCCCGCTAGCACGCTGGCACATTGATCCTCAAGCATATCCGTCAACGGGCATGCCGGTGTGGTAAGCGTCATCGTAATAATTGCTCTACCCTGCTCGTCGATTTCAATGCCATAGACTAAACCAAGGTCTATCACATCAATACCAAGTTCAGGATCGATAACTTGATGGAGAGCCTCCATCACATCTTGAGCCGTTGCCCGTCCGATGTCATCAAGAGCTTTGATAGGAATCTGTGCCTCATCGTCATCTCCACCACAGCCGCAGCTACCACCACAGGCGCAGTTCGAATCATTGGCGTGAGAGTGTGAATCAGCAGAGCGATTGTATAAGGCAGCACGTTCTGGATTAGCCATGACTTTACGTGCAGCGTCCTCACTACCGACCACTGACTCGATAGAGTCAAGTATCGAACCAGTAGGCTCAGGAACCAAGCTTGAGTGCGTCATCTTAACGTCCCTTCGTTTGTAAAACGGCTGCTGGCTTATTCTCCAACGCAGACAGTGCCTGAGCAACTGAGGCTTTCATGCCTTCCCAACCTAGCAAAGCGCATTTTATACGCATCGGATACCTCGAGACGCCCTGAAATACCACAGCATCTCCCAGCGCCTCATCATCAAAATCTTCAGGCATTCCTTTGCCACGAGAATCCATAAGTGTATGAAAGTCTTGGGCTACTTTCATGGCTTCATCAACCGTTTTATGTTCAATCAGATCAACCATAACTGACAGACTGGCCTGTGAAATTGAACAGCCCTGGCCGTCCCATACTAAACGCTGGATACGAGGTGGATTGCCGTCAGTGCCGTCAGAAACTTCAACGTGAACTGTTACCTCGTCACCGCATGTCGGGTTAAATTGGTGAGATTGCGCTGGGACACAATACTCGTGCGCTACTGCGAGTGTGGTGCTTCCATCCGATTCAGTCTCAGATACGCCTAAATCTGTTTTGCCGTGAGGATCTCTTGCAGCATCCAGAATAACCTCCTGGTACATCTGCTCAAGATCCTCATCAGTCATGCCATATAAAGCCATGGAGTCTAAAATACTCGTTTCCTGTGTAGTAATCGATACTTCTTCACTTGACGCGGAAGAAGGCTCGCACACCCGCTACTGCATCCACAAGCTGCTGAGCCTCTTGTGGACTGTTGTATACAGCACTAGATGCCCTGTTTGAAGCAAAAACACCAAAATGCCTGTGGACTGGCTGAGCACAGTGATGGCCAACTCTGATGGCAATCCCCTGTGCGTCGATGAATTGACCTACATCATGAGGATGCACGCCAGCCACATCGAAAGCAACTGTACCAATGCGTTGTTCTGGACTATTGGGGCCGAGTATACGTACACCCTCAACTTCACCAAGCTTCAGCAATTCGCGTGTAATCATTGCCTCATGAGCTTCAACCCGTTCCATGCCAATATTCATCAGCCAGTCAGCTGCAACACCAGCAGCTACAATTTGTGCTACTGGTTGAGTGCCGGCCTCAAAACGAGCAGGAGGTGCCATGTATTGGGCAGGTTTATCCATAAATGCCAATTCGACCATGGACCCGCCGAAGTTTGCAGGAGGAAGTGCCTCGAGTAGTTCTCGTTTACCATACAAGAAACCAACTCCTGTTGGCCCATACATTTTATGAGCGCTCCAAGCCGCAAAATCAACATCGAGTGCATGGAAATCCACAGCTAAATGTGGCACCGATTGGCATGCGTCCAACACAACGATCGCTCCGACTTCGTGCGCGCGTTTAACAATCGGGGCAATATTAGTGATAGCGCCTGTGGTGTTTCCGACATGGGTTATAGCCACCACTTTGGTTTGAGCAGTGATAACAGTCGATGCAGTGTCAGCAAGCACTCGTCCTTCATCATCCAAATCAAACCACTTCAGTGTTGCTCCTGTGCGCTGAGCTAACTCTTGGAAAGGTAACAGCACTGAATGATGCTCAGCTTTACTGACCACGATTTCATCACCAGCGTGGAGAGCAAAACGTTGAGCTGCTGCCCCGCCCTGACCTAATGAAGCGTTACCAAAAGCAGTAGCTAACAGGTTTAGCGATGCAGTCGCCCCTGCGGTGAAGACGATTTCCTCTTCACCTTCCTGTGCATTGGCATTAACCAAACGTGCAATCTTCGCACGCGATTCTTCAAATGCTACGGTACTTCTGGCCGCGAGCTCGTGCGCACCACGATGCACTCCGGCATTAATGGTGCGGTAGAACTCTGACTCAGCCTCGATAACAGACTCAGGCTTTTGAGACGTAGCTGCTGAATCTAAATAGACTAAAGGGTGACCATGTATCTGTTGATCGAGGATAGGAAACTGTTGTCTTATCGACTCAAACTCGTCTAATACACTCATCAGGCCAGCGCTGATTCCGAGTTTGCGCCTTCAGGCAGGTAGCGGTCATATCCTGATTCTTCAAGCTCATCCGCAAGTTCAGGTCCACCCGTTTTCACAAAATGACCGTCAGCAAACACATGAACGATATCAGGTTTGATGTATCTGAGAATACGTGTGTAATGCGTAACCATGAGGATACCTAATCCGGAATTCTCTTTAGCACGATTCACACCCTCAGACACGATGCGCAGAGCGTCAACGTCCAAGCCCGAATCAGTTTCATCGAGAACAGCAAACTTCGGCTTCAACAACTCGAGTTGCAATACCTCAGCACGCTTTTTCTCACCGCCTGAGAAGCCCTCATTAACCGAACGTTGAGCAAACTTAGGATCCATTCGTAACTTCTTCATAGCGCCTGAAAGATCTTTAGTCCATTGTCGAATCGCTGGTGCCTTACCATCAATTTCAGTTTTAGCAGTTCTTAAGAAATTAGTCATCGATACACCAGGAACTTCTACTGGATACTGCATTGCCAAAAACAGCCCCGCCTTGGCTCGCTCATCTGGTGTCATCTTGAGGATATCTTCACCATCAAGAAGGGCTACTCCAGAATCAACCTCATATTTTGGATGACCTGCGAGTGTATAAGCCAAGGTCGATTTACCTGAACCGTTAGGTCCCATGATGGCATGCGTCTCATTTGAGTTTACTGTCAGGTTTACACCCTTGAGAATCTGTTTCTTACCTTCCTTGGTCTCGACAGAAGCATACAGATCCTTGATTTCCAGCGTTGCCATATCAGTTTTCCTCCAAAACGTGTTGCATATCCTCTGACTCTCCCTTGGCGAGTCTGCGATCGATTGTGCTCATCAAATGACCAGAAATCGAGGGGATGCCAATTTCTTCAATCAACTCTCCGAAGAAACCTCTAACTACTAGCTTGCGTGCCTCGGTAGAGGTAATACCACGAGACTGTAGGTAAAACAGCTCCTCGTCATCAAAGCGACCAACCGAGCTTGCATGTCCAGCACCGATAATGTTGCCATTCTCAATTTCAAGATTTGGCTCAGAATCTGCAACAGCACCTGGTGTTAGCACTAGGTTTCTATTGAGCTCATATGAGTCGGTCCCTGGAGCAGAAGGCAAAATCATAGCATTACCAACCCACGTCGAATGAGCCCCCTTACCTTCAAGAGCACCCTTATATACCACTCGGGATTTGCATTCAGGATGGTTATGTACCACCATCGTGCGATGCTCCATGTGTTCACCAGGATCAACAAAATAGATGCCCAACATGTTGAGATCACCTTGTGGTCCGCCAAAATCTTGATCCATACGGAGTCGAATCACATCACCGCTAAGTGTGACCACTGAATGGCGCAGAGATGCTTCTTTGCCAACGTGGATACGTTGATTGCCGACATGTTTGGAGTCGTGTGTCCATTCCTGCACGAATGTGGTGCTCACATGAGATTGCTCACCAGTAGTGATTTCTACACCTTCTGCGAGTTTGGCTTGCCCTTGATGCTCAACCACAACATCAGCATGAACTCGATCAGCGACTGCGATCACCAAATGCAGCGCGTCAAGCTCAAGTCCACCGCCTGTTACCGTCACCAACACTGGCGATTGAGTGTCTTTACGAACATCAATCACCACTGCTTCTTGTGCGCTAGCCCATTCGACTGATGACACACGATCGTTAGGCATAGAAATAGTGCCACTCGGAGCTGTGTCTTTAGACACTCGACTCACGCGAACCACGGAATCATCAAGTGGTGTTCCATCAATAGAACTCACTGCTACTGAGGTCTTACCTGACGGTTCAAATACCTGAAAGAATTCCTGGATACGATCAACCGGCGTAAAACGCCAATCATTCTGTCTGCGCGTAGGAATCTTGTAAGTGTCTGGTGAGAACGAACGAGGTGATCTATCTGCACTCGACGGCATCAACGCTGGAATGGCGTAGGGATCGTGAGGATTTGCCTGTGGCATCGTCACTTCATGTTCTGTAATACGTTCCGATTCACTCATCAGCCTACCGACCCCTCCATCTGCAATTCCACCAAACGGTTCAGCTCAAGTGCATATTCCATTGGCAACTGACGCGAAATTGGCTCAACAAATCCGCGAACAATCATTGCCATGGCTTCCTTCTCTTCAAGACCTCTACTCATAAGATAGAAGAGTTGATCTTCGGAAACCTTGGAAACAGTGGCCTCATGCGCCATAGAAACGTCATCTTCGCGTACATCAACATGCGGATATGTATCTGAACGTGAATATTCATCGACCAATAGTGCATCGCAGACCACAGAGGAGCTCGAACCTTCAGCGCCTTTGAGTATCTTTACCAAACCACGATACGCAGATCGACCACCACCTCGAGAAATTGATTTAGCTACGATAGTCGAACTGGTATGAGGCGCCAAATGAATCATCTTGGCTCCAGTATCTTGATACTGCCCTTGCCCTGCGAAACCAAGAGACATCGTCTCACCCTTGGCATATGGCTCCGCAAGGATACAAGCCGGATACTTCATCGTGGCCTTAGAACCGATATTGCCGTCAACCCATTCCATCGTGCCGCCCTCACGGACGTACGCACGTTGCGTTACCAGGTTGTAGACGTTATTAGACCAATTCTGCACCGTAGTGTATCGCACTCGAGCATGTGGCTCTACAAAGATTTCTACAATGGCTGCGTGCAAAGAATCTGTAGAATAAATCGGCGCTGTGCAACCCTCAACATAGTGCACGTATGAACCCTCATCGGCAATTATGAGAGTTCGTTCGAACTGACCCATATTTGGGGTGTTGATACGGAAGTAAGCCTGTAGCGGGATATCGACATGAACTCCCTTGGGCACATAGACGAATGATCCACCTGACCATGCTGCAGTATTGAGAGCACCAAATTTATTGTCATCTGGTGGAATCACCTTACCGAAGTATTTTTTAACGAGTTCAGGGCATTCCTTGACAGCCGTATCGGTGTCGAGGAAGATCACTCCCTGTTCCTTCAAGTCTTCGCGAATCGAGTTATAAATAACTTCAGATTCATATTGTGCTGCCACACCAGACACTAGACGATTCTTCTCAGCCTCTGGGATTCCCAGCCTGTCATACGTGTTGCGGATATCGTCAGGCAGCTCTTCCCAAGTTTTAGCCTGTTTATCCAGAGGCTTCACATAATACTTAAAATCATTAGCATCGAAGCCGCTGAGATCAACGCCCCAATCAGGCATGGGCTTGTCAAGAAATGACTGGTAGCCCTGAAGTCGAATGTCAAGCATCCATTCAGGCTCACCTTTATCTGCGGATATTGCCCGGACTACATCCTCGCTGATACCTTTTTTAGCTGCTTCGCCTGCGCTATCGGTATCATGCCAGCCATAACCATACTCACCAAATTCAGCAATGAGTTGGTCATCCTGCTTTATCTTGTCTTCATTTACGTGTGCGCGGTCAGCAACGTACTGACTCATCTCCACGTCCTGTGACGCATCCACGTTCCGTTCAGGATCGGTCAATTCGCGTCCTCCCATTCCTCTGCCGCTCGTACAGTGCCATCTACACCGTGTCAAGACAGCGTTGCCAGTCTAGTGAAGCATGTCATAAAAAGGAACCCCTGAACAGTATGCTTCATGTACAGCGAAAGGTTCTGTTAAGGGGTTTATGCCGTTATACGGTCTCTTGGTAATCTCCCGATGAGGTAGAAAACTATCAGCCCTGATTGTGGGCAATCGCAGCTTTCACCAAACCAGCGAACAGAGGATGTGGGCGGGTTGGGCGCGATTTAAACTCAGGATGCGCCTGTGTACCAACGTAGAATGGATGCACATCTTGAGGGAGTTCAACGAATTCGGTAAGTTCGCCATCAGGGCTGGTTCCTGAAATATGCAGACCGCCTTCATCGAGCTGATCCTTGTACGCTACATTAACTTCGTAACGGTGACGATGACGCTCACTAACCTCAGTATGCCCGTAGAGACCCGCTACAACTGAGTTTGGATCTAATACAGCAGGATATGCGCCTAGACGCATGGTGTGCCCCATATCGCCTTTACCTTCAACGATATCTTTCTGCTCTTCCATAGTTGCAATAACAGGATTCTCACACCCTGGTTCAAACTCTGAAGAATTTGCATCTTCAAGACCAAGTACGTGTCTGGAATACTCGATAACCATGGATTGCAAACCTAGGCAAAGTCCCAATGCTGGAATCTTGCGTTCACGAGCCCAACGAAGCGCACCAATTTTGCCTTCAATACCACGAATGCCGAAACCTCCTGGGATGACGATGCCGTCCATCTGTGATAGTGCAGCTTCAGCCCCTTCCATGGTTTCACACACATCAGCAGCAACCCACTTCACATTTGCCTTGGCATAGTTAGCAAAGCCGCCAGCTTTAATCGCTTCTGTAACTGAAAGGTAAGCGTCTGGGAGGTCAATATATTTGCCGACTATAGCGATATTCACCTCATGCTTAGGGTGATGCACACGCTCGAGCAGATCTTCCCATTCATTCCAATCGACATCGTGGAATGGCAACCCAAGTTCACGCACAACATAGGCGTCAAGACCTTCAGCAAAGAGAATCTTCGGCACATCATAGATGCTCGGCGCATCAACGCAGTTAACCACACCCTCTTCATCAACATCACACATTAACGAGATTTTGTCTTTAATGCTGGTGCTGAGTTCCCTGTCTGATCGCAATACCAAAGCATCTGGGGCAATACCCAGCTGACGCAGCATCATCACCGAGTGCTGAGTAGGCTTCGTTTTCAGCTCATGCGCTGCAGCAATGTATGGCACTAAAGAAACATGGACAAACATGCAGTTTTCAGGACCGATATCGCGGCGAACTTCGCGTGCAGCTTCAAGGAAGGGTTGTGATTCAATATCACCTACGGTGCCACCGATTTCAGTGATAATGACATCCACATCATCAGAGGCCTGGGCACGCATGCGACTTTTAATTTCATTAGTGATGTGCGGAATAACTTGTACACATTCACCGAGATATTCTCCGGCGCGCTCTTTACGTAGCACGCTCTGATAAATCTGTCCGGTAGTTACATTCGCTTTTTGAGACAAGAAAACGTCGAGAAAACGCTCATAGTGTCCTATATCTAAATCGGTTTCTGCACCATCTTCTGTAACGTAAACTTCGCCATGCTGGAAGGGATTCATAGTGCCCGGATCAACGTTGATATAAGGATCTAGCTTCTGTTGAAGCACATGAATACCACGACTGCGAAGCAATCTACCAAGTGATGAGGCAGTCAGTCCTTTTCCAAGTGATGAGACAACGCCGCCGGTCACAAAAATGTGTTTAGTGATATGTTCTTGAGAGTTTCCATGTTGTCTAGCCATGGGACTTCAGCCTATCACTCAAGGGTGACTCAGCGTGTTTCTTGAGTGAATTTCTGAACAATAATTTTTAGGAAGGCAAATTTCAGCTTACATTCCAGATAGCCCTGCGTTTGTGTAGGGATTTGTTGTAAAAAGCTCAACTCCCCATGGGCGAAAAGACTGGAATTCCAACATTATGAGTTTTGAGATATATCAGAAACTCTACAAATCCCTACACAAACGAAATCAGCCTGATTATTCAACAGCTGCGATGGCTCTGAGGGCAAGATGATAGCCTTCAAAGCCAAAACCAGCGATAGTTCCAGTCGCAACCGGGGAAATCACCGAGCGACGTCGAAAGGCTTCGCGAGCTGATGGATTGGATATATGCACTTCAATCAACTTCAGCCCCGCATCAGTCACTTGTGATGCAGCATCTGCAAGACCATAGCTGTAATGGGTAAATGCTGCAGGATTCAACACCACAGCTAAGGACTTATCCACTGCTTCATGCATCCAATGGATAACCTCAGCTTCATCGTCACTTTGTCGGACTTCAACCTCGAACCCCAGTTCAGTGCCCCACTGCTCACATAATGTCCGAAGTTTTTCAAGGTTATCGTGGCCATACACCTCAGGGTCGCGCACACCTAGACGCCCAAGATTAGGCCCATTTACTACCATCACTCGTTGTGAACTCATAAAAACTCCTCTTGTGCATGCTCTTAGTGTTGCCAGAACCATCGAACTATTTTAGCTACCCCAATCCCGTCTTCGTTAAGGAATTTCAGGGCTTACGTATGCGGTTAAATGCCTCTCGCACAGCATCATCATCAGGATTATCCAAATGAATGGGATGGCCAATATCGTCGAGTACAACAAAACGTAGCGTATTCCCGCGTGCTTTTTTATCACGATGCATCAAGGCAAGCACATCTTCAAAGTTTGCGCCGTCCCAAGAAGTTCTCAACCCCAAAGAATGCAAGAGGTCACGGTGATATTCAACTACATTCTCGTCAATATATCCAAGCAGATGTGATAATTCGGCTGCATATACCATACCTACGGCAACAGCCTGCCCGTGACGCCATGTGAAGTGTTCCAACTGCTCAATGGCATGCCCAAGAGTATGCCCATAGTTCAAGAATTCACGCATCCCAGATTCTCTGAGATCAACCGACACGTGGCGCGCTTTTACTGTTACGGTGCGTTCGATAAGCTCTGCGATAACCTCACGCAGCTCATCATTAATGTCGTTTCCTTGGAAATTTCTCAGCTCTGCAGCGTGGTCCTCAAGCAGATCCAGTATGCCTTCATCCATGATGAAGCCAGACTTCGCCACCTCTCCCAATCCTTCGACGAAGATGTCATTAGGCAGGGTGCCAAGCGTGCGTAAATCAGCGAGCACACCCCGTGGAGTGTGAAAACTACCAACAAGATTTTTGCCCTGCGGAGTATTAATGCCGGTTTTCCCACCTGTAGAAGCATCTACCATCGCCAACAATGACGTTGGACAGTTCACATACGAAATACCACGCATCCATGTTGCAGCGACGAATCCAGCCAAATCAGTGGCTGCTCCTCCCCCAAGGCCTACTACTGCATCTGAACGCGTAAATCCTTCATGAGCCAGTCTCTCCCAAATGCCGTTCGCAACCGTGATAGTCTTACCAGCTTCAGCATCCGGTATTACCAAATCCAACACTTGGTAACCAGCGGAACGCATCAATGCGCGAGCATGATCACTGTGACGCTGCACAGTGCTTGTGTGGATCAATGCCACCCGCACCGTGTCGCTACCGAGAACCTCACGTAAACCTTCCATACAGCCTTCACCAATGAAAACGCTGTATGGATTGACACCGCCGACAGACACTCTACGTTCTCGCAGTGCACTGACCAACTTCTGCGCCGCAACTGAAGGGGGCGCTCCGTGAGTTCTAATGACTCTTGTAGAAAGAGATTCAAACACCGGCCTGCGCTCGCGATACAAACGCATCCAACGAGCATGTGCATCTCCAGCAAGAAGTGGTCTGTTGCCACTTCTACTGGCGCGCTCCATCATTTCTTCAGGATCAGCATCGAGGTAGACCACCATGCCTCCTTCAGCCGTGTACTGTTCCAGAGCTTGACGTGTACGAAGAGTCATTGGTGCGCCGCCGCCTAATGCCAATACACCAGTGAAGTTTTCTAGCTCGTCGAGTATTAATTCACACTCAAGTCTGCGAAACTCACTTTCCCCATCCTGCTCAAAAATCTCTGGGATACGTCGGTCTTGTTGCCGCTCCAACGCTACGTCAGAATCTCTAAATGGAATGGAAAGTAGCGATGATGCCTCTTTGCCAACACGAGTCTTGCCAGCCCCAGGCATACCAATTAATACGGCCCTAGGGCCGTTATATCTTGGAGATTGTTTACCTTCTGTCGCATTATATTGAGAAGATGATGATTGCTGAACTTCGCTGAAATTTTCCATCTCGCTCCTAGCGCAAATGCTCAGGCCAAGAAGCCACGTATTGCTGAGCATTTCTTGAGGTTTCCTCTATGCTGTCTCCACCGAATTTCTCTATCACAAACGATGCCAGCGTTAAACGCATCATAGCTTCAGCTACAACTCCGGCAGCAGGCACTGCAGTAATGTCTGAACGTTGATGAATTGCTGTTGCAGCTTCACCGGTCAGTACATCAACGGTTTTTAATGCTCGTGGAACAGATGAAATTGGCTTCATAGCCGCACGCACGCGAATTGCTTCGCCATTAGACATACCACCTTCAATTCCACCTGCACGGTTGGTTTGCCTAGCAATATGGCCCTCAGCATCGGGGACGATCTCGTCATGGGCCTGCGAACCAGGACGTTGAGCCTCTAAGAACCCGTCGCCAATTTCTACACCCTTGATAGCTTGAATTCCCATAAATGCTGATGCCAATGCGGCATCGAGACGACGATCCGATTCAACATAGGTTCCCAAACCTGCTGGAACACCATAGGCAATCACTTCAATAACTCCACCAAGCGTATCCCCCGCCTTTTGAGCTTCATCGATACGCTCAATCATGCGCTGTTCGGCTTCAGGATCAAGTGAACGTACCGGAGATGCGTCAAGACGCTGTACATCCTCGGGCGTAGGTAACACATAGTCTTCCGAGGCACCTACACCGCCAATTGAGAGCACATGTGAAATCACACGGATGCCGGCAACCTGCTCAAGAAAATGACCTGCTATTTCGCCTAAAGCTACACGGGATGCCGTTTCGCGTGCACTAGACCGTTCAAGCACTGGTCTGGAATCCAAAAATCCATATTTCCGCATGCCGGTGAGATCTGCATGCCCTGGCCGAGGTCTGCTCAACGGAGCATTACGGCCGGTTGTGGGCAGCTCAACTCCCTCAGGAAGTGGATCAGCACTCATGACCTGGACCCATTTAGGCCATTCAGTATTGCCTATTTCAATAGATACAGGAGAACCCAAGGTCTTACCGTGTCGGACTCCGGTTAGCAAGCGTACTTTGTCTTTTTCAAACTTCATTCTTGCACCACGGCCATGCCCAAGTCTGCGTCGTGCTAAAGCCTCAGCAATGTCTTCCGTGGTAATTTCTATGCCCGAAGGCAGACCTTCAATCATTGCCACAAGAGCCTCACCGTGGGATTCCCCTGCCGTCTGCCAGCGCAACATACTATCTCCTTCAATGCCAATTTGATGTCCAAGTGCAACTTCGGTATATCTTACGTAATGCCCTACATCTTATTGTTGCCGAGTCTCATATGCGCTGTGGCTTTGTCCATAGAAGACATCAACAGCCGACGCATCCCCAGGCTATGGGTCATCTTAGGAGCTACTGTACAACTCTTAGTATTCATCTGCTGGACTTTGATTAATGGCAATCTAAGTAGCTTGGTAGTTTGCGTGTTACTAGCATTTGGCAGCACTGCAATTCAATTTCTCGTGTTGCTCATCAAACCAGGAATTATTGGCTTTGGCGATGTAACATGCACTTTCGTTGTGGCGCTGGCTGTTGCTTGGTTAGGTGTGACAACGACGTTGATTTGGTGGTGCTTGATGGGAATCTTGGGAGTGATAGGCATCGCCGTTTTTGCACGCAGAAACGGCTCAATAGCCTTTGCGCCAGTCATCACTATCGCCATGATATTGGCAATAATGGCTGATGCCATGTCACCCTTACTTGTGTGAAGACTCCCACTGCTTGTATTCCTTCACATAGGTATCAAATTCACTGACATCTGCAGTAAATTTTGTTTCACCAGTTTCAAGGTTGACAGTAACGAAATATAACCAATTACCATTTTCTGGGCTTAGCGCCGCTTTGATGGCATTATCTCCGGGATTACTAATCGGTGTTGGTGGTAGACCTGTGTGGACTCGAGTGTTGTATAAGTTCGATGTGTCACTGAGCTGCGCGTTAGTGAGATCTGAGGCCGACACATTCGCACCGTAAGCCACGGTCGTATCCATTCCCAGAGTCATACCCTTAGCCAAACGGTTATCAATCACCCTGGTGACCTTGCTGTAATACTGCTGCTGATTAACTTCAGCCTCTGCTATTGAAGCTATGTTGAGAATGCGTTCTCTATCAGCGCCCGTGGGGACATTCAGCTCATTGAGCTTAGCTATTCGCTGGTCGACCAAATTCTTGAGAATATCCGAGGCTGAGCCTTTTCCTTTGACATTATATGAACCAGGTTCAAGCCAACCTTCAAAACTGCCATTCGCCTCGCTCGGTAATATACCGGTGCCTTTAGCCTTGATTACGTCATCAAATGCCGATTTTTTAATACCTGAGAGCGTTGCGGCTTTGGTAATTACATCCTCAACTTTGTCACCAGACCTAACCTCTAAGAATCCTCCTGCTTTGCTTGAATCAGTAAGGATCTCGACAACATCAGATGCCTGCATATGGAGTTTGAGTTCGAAAACCCCAGGAAACAACTGATCCTGTACACCTGCAGCCGCCACTGCTTGGGTGAACGCGGCAGCTGATTTCACTATGTCAGCTTTTACAAGATTCTCTGCGATTTTGTCTGCACTTTGTCCTGTTTCAACAGTGAAGTCTGTTTCTGAACCGCCAGAACCCGTGTAATCTTCAGCAACTGATTTCGTAGCAGTAACCATTGAACTGATGCCAGAAAGTTTGCTCGTCAGAAACCAACCACCACCGCCAACTAAAACCACAACCAAAAGAATGACTAAGCCTACAACATATTTTTTGCGATGCACCGAGACACGTTTGCGGCGCATATCACGTCGTGATTTAGGTGGACGTGGAGGCGCAGAGGACTCTATAGGTTTGCCCTGCTCATCCACTAAGTGGGAGGCGTCGGTGAAAAAGTCATTAAGATCTTGATCCACCACTTACTCCTTTATTGTTCTTCGACTATCAAGCGCAGATTGCAACAGCACGACTGCGGACTGTTGATCCACAAATGGTCGGTGTTCTCGACCAGAGACCTTTGCATCGCGCAGTTGTCTGTGGGCACTCACCGTTGTCAATCGTTCATCCAGCAGCTGTATTTGGGGGATGCTGCTGAGATTAAGCGAACCTTCATTCATCAGTGCAGACATACGGTTCTTCAAAGCGTTAACCCATCGGCTTGCTTTTCTCCCGCTTCGTCCACTTGTACCATCGAGCAACAGCGGTAGCCCGACTACGACCTTACCAACAGATTCTTGCTCAATGATGTCAATCACTGATTCAAGTGCCAAAAAGCTATCTCCTTGCACGACTACATTGCCTGCAGGATGAGCGAAAGTCAACTCGGGGTCGGACAAAGCAAGTCCGACCCGAGCATCTCCGAGATCTACACCTAACCAGGGAGCAGACATATAGTCTTCAGCCCTTCTGTGCCTCGGCACGCAAAGACTCAAGCGCCGAATCGATGCTGGCGGCGTCGCGGCCACCACCCTGAGCGAAATCGGCTTTGCCACCGCCACCGCCACCGAGAACCTTCGAAGCACCCCTGACAAGATCCCCAGCCTTAATACCAAGCTGACGAGCTTTATCGTTTGTTGCGACCAAGACCACAGGACGTTCATCTTCGCTGACACCAGCCAAAGCGACTACGACAGCCTGCTCGTCACCAAGACGAGCGCGAAGTTCACTAACCGTTTTACGCAAGGCATCAACTGAGCCAAAATGGCCGACATTTTTCGATGCTACTTTCACGCTGGCATTTTGTGCTTTTGCCTCATCAAGAATGGAAGGTATCGACTGCGAAAGTTGCTGTTCATACATAGCAGCAAGACGCCTATCCGATTCTTTCAGCTTTCCCAGCAGAGCGGAAATTCTGGATTCCAACTCGTCAGGACGTGCATTGAATTTGTCTGAAAGCTGTGAAACTAAGGCATGTTCTCGAGCATTGTACTCATACGCACCTTGACCAACAACAGCATCAACACGGCGTACTCCTGTGCCGACAGATGCTTCTGAAAGGATAGAAACCTGAGCAATCTTTCCAACATGATCAACATGGGTACCGCCGCAAAGCTCGCGGCTCCATCCATCCTGTCCGATGGTAACGACTCTGACGATGTCTCCATATTTTTCGCCAAACAAATGCATAGCGCCGAGAGCAATCGCGTCGTCGAACTTCATTTCCTGGGTAGTAACCGCAAGGTTGTCACGAAGACGATCGTTCACTCTGGCTTCAACAGAATTCATGGCATCTACACTCGGAGCCCCAGACCACTGGAAATCGAAACGAAGCCTATTCGGGGCATCTTCAGAACCTCGCTGTGTAGCTTGAGGACCTAACTCTTCGCGTAGAGCTTTGTGCACCATATGCGTTGCCGTATGAGAACGAGCAATTGCTCCTCTACGCTGCTCATCAATGGTCGCGGTTACCTCAGAGCCAACTACTAAAGTACCTTCGTTGATTCTGCACTGGTGAACAGTGAGTCCTTTGATGGGGTGTTGGACATCGTCCACATCGAGCACAGCTCCCTCATCAGACAGGATCTCGCCTTGGTCAGCCAACTGGCCACCGGCCTGTGCATAAAAAGGCGAACGGTCGAGAATTACTTCGACATATGCTGGTGCAGTAACAGCTGGAACAGCACCTTTACCTGACTCGATAATTCCTAATACTCGGGAGCGGCTCGAAAAATCTGTGTATCCAAGAAACTCTAATGGCTTATCAAGAGTTTTTTTGAAATCGTCATACACACGTAGATCAACGTTATGACGTTTACTAAGCGCATCTGCGCGAGCACGGGATTTCTGCTCAGCCATGAGTTCACGGAACTTGGCTTCATCTACATGAACACCCTGTTCTTCAGCCATTTCGAGAGTTAATTCGATAGGGAAACCGTAAGTGTCGTGCAAGGTAAAGGCTTCCTTGCCGCTGACAATCCCCTCGCCCCCCGAGACGGCCGTCTGTTGCGCCTTCTTGACTGCTACATCAAGAATGCTGGTTCCTTTGTCGAGCGTGCGACGGAAGGACTCTTCTTCACCGTATGCAGCAGCAGAAATATCGGAGAACAAAGTGTTGAGTTCTGGATAACTCGGTGACATCGCTTCTTTGGAAACGGGGAATAAATGTGGAAGTACGTCCTCATGGACGCCAAGCATGCGCATTGAACGTATAGAACGACGTAGCAGCCTTCTCAGCACATAGCCACGACCCTCATTACTTGGGCGTACGCCATCGCTCATAATCATCAACGCGCTACGAACATGGTCGGCAACTACTCTAAAACGTACGTCGTCGTCCTCATGATCTCCATAATGAAGGCCAGACAGTTCTTCGGCAGCTTGAATGACTGGGTAAACCTCGTCCGTTTCATAGATGTTGTTCTTGTGCTGCAGCAGATACGCAAGACGCTCAAGTCCTGCACCAGTGTCGATATTTTTATTCTCTAACTCACCGACGATATGAAGGTCGGTTTTCGATTTGACGTTATCGACTTCGTAGTTTTCAAAAACCAGATCCCAAATTTCGATATAACGACTCTCATCTGCAGCCGGACCGCCTTCTAAGCCATACTCTGGACCACGATCAACATAAATCTCAGAGCAAGGACCTCCTGGCCCTGGGCCTCCGGTCGTCCAGAAGTTGTCTTCCATACCCATAATCTGCATATGAGCAGGATCCATGCCTTCGTTGCGCCACAGCGAGCGAGCTTCCTCATCATCGGTATATGTGGTCACCCACAATGATTCTGGGTCGAAACCATAACCGCCCTGATCCTGTGAGCTGGTCAACAGCGTCCATGCATAATGAATGGCTTCTTCTTTGAAGTAATCACCAAAAGAAAAATTGCCTAGCATCTGGAAAAATGTGCCGTGGCGAGTGGTTTTGCCAACCTCATCGATATCCAAGGTACGGACACATTTTTGATTACTTGCCATGCGCTTACTGGGGGGCGTTTGCTCACCAAGAAGATAAGGGATAAACGGCACCATGCCGGCTATGGTGAACAAGGTTGTAGGATTCGGCGATATCAGCGAAGCCGAAGGCACAACCATATGCCCTTGTTTGGCGAAAAAATCAAGATAGCGCTTGGCGATCTCTGAGGTGCGCATTCTTCTAGTAACTCCTTTTAGCATGCATCCGTGTACCTATAGACCTACGATATCTAGGTCTGATCGGTAGTTTATACGTAATGCCCTGTTTGCATTCATGCACTGTTGAAATAGTTGGCTGTATATAAGAATTCATTAACCAATATCGATAAATGAGTTTCTCGTTATTTCTGGGGAAAGTAGCAATCTAGCGCGTACGCTCGATATATTCGCCGTTTAACTCTGCTTCTCGAGCCTTTCGGGCTTCTTGGAACTCATCGTATAATCCAAGAGCTGTAGATACTGCAACATTATTGGTTTCGCGTCCGAAAACAAATTCACGAGCCCCAACTGGCGTGTGAGCTTTCACATAGGCTCTGGCTTTGCTAGCTGTAACAACGCCTATGGTCACTCCAACTCCTATCCAAAACAGACGTTTGAACATTACTTCCCTCCCTTGCCAGCATGGGAACTCGGCGTCGTCAAATTAGCCGGATCAGGGATATTTGCATACTGTGTTTTAGCACGACGTCCCTTGAAAAAAGAAGTTGCTGTGGTTCGCAACGCAAAGAATGTTGAAGCAATCTTGATAACAGGTTTGCCAAGCATCGATCCGTATAAATCAGTGAGCGCACCGACATTACCAGCAGTGGTTGAGGCTGCTGCTGAAATGCGGTTGACATCTTCTAGCGTCTTATTCACCTGTTGAACGGTGGTAGTTGATTCATCAAGAGCAGGCATAGCGTGCTCACCAGTCTCTTTAACAGTGTCTGCCAATTGGTCAAACAACCGTCCAAGACGAATCAACGGATAAATCAGGAACCCTGCGAGCACCGCGAAGGCGATGGCAGCGATAAGACCCGCAATCTGGCCTATATCCATCTTCAACACCTCTTTCTTAACCCCAGTCATGTTACCCGCTCAAGGCTACCACGATGAGGTCATCCTCTTACCTCAGTGAAATATCTGGCCCGTGAACATGCCTTATTGGTTATAGCTGACAACTGTAATAGCTTGAGCAATGGGGTTACTAGTCTCGAAATCAAGCGAGGTCACACTACCATTACGAGGACGCTCGCGTAAGTCGTAACCTTCAGGCGCATACCGATGCATCAAGCTGAGAAGGGTGTTTCCGTGAGAAATTACTAGCACATCATCGCCTTCTTGGAGCTGTGAATTCTCAGCGATGATGGTGAATCCTCCTTCAATCCGTTGCCAATATTCGTCATCAGTTTCAGCATCATGAAATGGGTCAGCTTCATGCAGAAAATCTCTGCTAGCTCCTAAGCCAAATTGTTCAACTATGGCGTTATATGAACCAACTCCATGAGGTGCGCCTGCTGCCCACCATGATGCAGACATGTCCTGGCCTTCGAAATATCCATAGCATTGCTCGCGGAAATGCATATCTGATTTGAGTTCTGGCAGTGGTCTGCTTGCCTGATTGGCAGCCAGAATTGTTTGCGCTGTAATCATCGCTCTTGTGGTATCTGAACAATATGCTGCTGAGAATCGTACATGTGTAAGTTTTGATGCAGCCCGTTCAGCATCCTTCAATCCTGCTTGAGTCAAAGGGGAATTCGACCACCCCTGCAGACGGTTATAACGGTTAAACAGCGTTTGCCCATGACGAACCAAGTGAAGATGAAGTAGCATATCTTCGATTATTGCACCATACTGAGTCGCTTACCTCATAATGGTGTCATGGGTAGATTCTTCGGACGGTGGTTCACACTTACTATTGCAGTTGGCGTTATGACCTGGTTACTGCCTGGCATGATTGTTCAGGGGTCCAACACCTTCTTGTCAATCGCAAGTTTTGCGCTCTTTATGGCATTAATCAATGCCTCAGTAAAGCCTGTAGTTCAACTGCTTGCTCTACCACTGACAATACTGACATTCGGTCTGGCTGCGTTAGTGCTCAACGTTATGTTCATGCAATTAGCATCGTGGCTGTCTATTACAGTCTTTAATGCGGGTATATATATAGCAGGATTCTGGTGGGCAGTTATTGGTAGTTTCATCATGATGGTTGTTGACGGCATCCTTGGCGCTATTACGCGTGACTAATTTCGGCAATAACCATATGTAATACGCTTGATGTATCAGCAATTCTCAAGGCGAGAGCATCACGTATATATGTATTCAGCCAATGTAGCTGCTATAAGTCGCAATACGCTTGAACATACGAAGATGCGCCACACATAAACTGTGTGGCGCATCTTGTTAATGTCTCGGAAGTATCCGAATCAGCGAGCGTAGTACTCGACCACGTACTGAATATTGACCTGTACTGGAATCTCTTCCGGTTCAGGCTTACGAGTCAACGTGGCCTTGAGTGAAGCAAGATCAACATCAAGGTAGCCAGGAACTGCAGGAAGTACATCGCGGTGTACGCCTTCAGCAGCAATCTGGAATGGAACGGTGGTCTGGCTCTTTGGCTTGACCTGAATGGTCTGGCCAGGACGCACGCGATAGCTTGGGCGATCGACGATATTGCCATCAACGAGGATGTGACGATGAACCACATACTGACGAGCCTGAGCAGTAGTACGTGCGATACCCGCACGCAGCACGAGGTTGTCAAGACGAACCTCGAGATCTCTCAGCATAGCGTTACCGGTCTGGCCTGCTTCGTGGGTGCCCTTCTCGTAAGCTGCACGAAGCTGCTTCTCGGAAAGACCAAATTGTGCGCGCAGACGCTGCTTTTCGCGCAGACGTACTGCATAATCTGATTCGGTACGACGACGAGTACGACCATGCTCACCTGGAGCATATGGGCGCTTCTCGAAAATACGCTGTGCCTTGGGAGTCAGAGCGATTCCCAGAGCTCTAGACAGACGCACCTGACGGCGCGAACGCTGAACCTTAGTCATATATTCATTCCTTTATTGCTGT
Source organism: Bifidobacterium sp. (assembly GCF_022647885.1). Lineage (NCBI taxonomy): Bacteria > Bacillati > Actinomycetota > Actinomycetes > Bifidobacteriales > Bifidobacteriaceae > Bifidobacterium > Bifidobacterium sp. Next base: position 1,531,780 of record NZ_JALCLM010000001.1, read on the forward strand.
CGTTATCTGAACGCAGGTGGTAAACCCACCGAGTCAGCCTCTCCAATGCTTCACCGTGCTGTGCACGAGCGATGTTTCCACCGCCGTCCCATTGACGGGCTAAGACTCCAGAAAGATGCCTCCTTGTGCAGGCACCAGCGTTTAATCCTACACTATGGTCTGAATTTTTACGACACACAGCTAGGCAGTACTTCTCATTTCAGTTGTGTAGGGATTTTTCGTCAAATGCTAAGTACAATGCCTGTTGTTACGCCATTCATAGTGCCGATATACCGAAAAATCCCTACACAAACGTACTACTCGTTGAAAAATCTAGTCTAGACGCTGTAATCTCAGAGTTTTTCTATAGGTGCAACACGGAGCATGAGCCGTTTAACTCCATCTGAACCGAAATCAACGGTGATTACCGAATTGCGGCCTTTATCTTGCAGCTGCACAACAGTACCCAAACCATATCGGTCATGAGATACCTTATCTCCTATGGTGAAGTCCTCAATTAGATGCTCTTGAGCTCGCTTTGAAGAACTGACTTGAGAAGTTTTTGCTGCCACGCGACGTGTGGTCACTGAGGAATGCTTCACTCCTCGTGAAGAGCTACCTCCTGCACGATAGGAAGACCCTTTGCTCCCATATGACGATCCACTCCATGCAGAAGAAGATGTCGAGCCAGTCGATCCACGTCTATACGCCCCTGTCTCATGAGTAGATCGACCACTACCCCATCTGCTCAAGGACTGAGATGATGCATTGCCAAAACTCGATGAAGATCCAAACGCTGCACCGAATCCGTCATCTTCAAAACCACCGAACTCGTTGGCATCATCGGTCCAATTACTGCGCATACGCTCCACGCTGGATTCGCGACGCTTCCAATCAATCAAAGCATCAGGAATATCGTCAAGGAACTGACTCGGCAACATTTCACTCGCCTGACCCCATTGAGCTCTCACAGCAGCACGCGTTAAATACAAATGCTGCTTAGCACGAGTAATACCTACATAAGCAAGTCTTCTCTCTTCTGCCAACTCACTCGTGTCTTCGAGGCTTCGAGAATGCGGGAATGTTCCTTGTTCCATACCGGTCAGAAATACCACCGGATATTCCAAACCTTTGGCCGTGTGGAGGGTCATAAGCGTAACTTTGCCAAAGTCTGCACCAGAATCTGGCAATTGGTCCGAATCTGCAACTAGAGCAGTAGTTTCCATAAATGCAGAAAGCGAAGCATCTGGAGTGTTCTGTTCAAACTCCGCAGCAACCGATTGCAATTGCGAGAGATTTTCGACTCTTGATGCATCTTGTGGGTCGGTGGATTTTTTCAGTTCTTCCAGTAAACCAGTCTGTTCGAGTGCTTGAGCAACGATGAGCGACGGTTTCGCGTCATGTTCTTGTGCAAACAATGCAAGTGCGTTCATCAGTTCTCGGAATGCCTTTAACATTGTTGCAGTTCTGGTTGGCACTCCCTCAATTGCCTCAAAATTACTAATGCCACTCCAAAAACTCACACCATGTACCTGTGCATATTGAGTGACCAAGGCCTCTGCTCTAGCACCGAGACCACGTTTGGGAACGTTAAGGATTCTTCGCATGTTCACATCATCATCAGGGTTTGCTAAAGCTTGCATATATGCCAGCGCATCCTTGATTTCACGACGTTCATAAAACTTTGTGCCACCAATTAACTGATAAGGAATTCCGGCATTAATCAGAGCCTCTTCTAATGAACGAGACTGTGCATTAGCGCGATACATGATAGCCATATCGGAGTAATGGATTTCATCCTCGGCTGCAAGTCTGGCAATCTCGTTAGTAATCCAAGAAGCTTCCTGCTGCGCATTATCCGCCGCAAACGCAGTAATAGGGCTCCCCTTGCCTAAAGCAGTCCAGAGTTTTTTAGGTTTACGACCTTCATTCTTAGCAATTACTGCGTTAGCAGCGTCGAGAATTGTTTGAGTTGAACGGTAATTTTGCTCCAACATTATTGTTGTTGCATTAGGGAAATCTTTTTCAAAGTCTTGAATGTTGCTGATATCAGCGCCACGGAATGCATAAATTGATTGGTCTGAATCGCCAACAACAGTTATCCATGCTGGCCCTGTGCTCCCAGCTGCAACAGCCGTGTTTGAAACGGGTGCACCATGATCAATTCCGGCGAGCTCACGGATTAGTTCGTACTGGGCATGATTGGTGTCCTGATATTCGTCTACCAAAATGTATCGGAACTTGTGGCGATAGTATTCTGCTGCCAAAGGATCAGTACGTAACAACTCAACCGTACGACCGATAAGATCGTCAAAATCTACAGCATTGGCTTGTGCCAGTCTGTGTTGATATTCGGCATAGATAACCGCATACAGTTCCTCAACATTGCCGAATCGCCCAATCTGCTGCCCACGATTGCCTGGTTTATAGTCCGGCGCATAATCTTTAAGCTGTTGCTGCCAGCTCTGCAGATTATTTTTATAATCCGAGATTCTCGAGAGTATTGCTCTGGGGGTGTAACGCTTGAGATCAATGTTCAAATCATTGCCGATAATCTTTACCAAACGCTCTGAATCAGCTGAATCATAAATCGAAAAACCAGAACGTAGCCCTATCGATTTACCGTCACGTCTGAGAATCCGCACACATGCAGAGTGGAATGTTGATACCCACATGCGCTGAGCTACAGGACCGATAAGAGTAGCAAGACGCTCACGCATTTCAGCAGCCGCTTTATTGGTGAAGGTGATAGCAAGAATTTGACTCGGCCATGCCCCAAATTGGCTCAAAATCCATGCGATTCTGCGAGTAAGTACACGGGTTTTACCTGAGCCTGCCCCTGCGCCAATCAAGAGGGCAGGTCCTTGATGTTGAACAGCCTCAGCTTGCTGTTGATTGAGATCGCCTATTAAATCTTGTGCACTACGTTGTATGAGATCTGGATCAACCGTCACGTTACTTTGTTCTCCTCATATTGGCTGTTGTTGTCGGTAGATTTCCGCTCTACTCCCACTCGATGGTTGCCGGCGGTTTGGAAGTGACGTCGAGTGCGACTCTGTTGATACCACGGCATTCATTGGTAATTCGTGTTGAAATCGCAGAAAGCACATCATAAGGCACACGGGACCAGTCGGCCGTCATGGCATCTTCGGAACTCACAGGTCGCAGAATAATTGGGGAGCCATAGGTACGTTCGTCGCCTTGGACTCCAACCGAATGAACGTCTGCGAGTAGCACCACAGGGCATTGCCATATATCGCGATCGAGACCTGCATTGCTTAATTCCTCTCGAGCAATAGCATCGGCTTCACGCAACAGATCTAAGCGTTCCTGTGTGATAGCGCCAATAATGCGGATGCCTAATCCAGGACCGGGGAAAGGCTGTCTCCAAACAATGTCATCAGGTAATCCAAGTTCAGTACCTATAGCACGAACTTCATCCTTAAACAACGTGCGAAGAGGTTCCACGAGTGAGAATTTCAAATCCTCAGGTAATCCTCCAACATTGTGATGCGACTTGATATTTGCTGCACCGTCGCCACCGCCAGACTCGACAACATCTGGATACAGAGTCCCTTGTACGAGGAATTTCACTTCCTCACCTTGTTCACCTGCCTTGCTGACAATATCTCGAGCTGCTTTTTCAAAGGTTCTAATAAAGCGCTCACCAATAATTTTGCGCTTCTTCTCAGGTTCGCTCACACCTTCGAGAGCTTGAAGGAAATCAGCAGAAGCATCAACAGCAACTAATTTGATACCTGTAGCTTGAACAAAGTCCTTGCGGACTTGTTCTACCTCACCTTTGCGCAACAAACCATGATCGACAAACACACAGGTCAGTTGGTCGCCAACAGCTTTGTGCACCAGCGCCGCAGCCACTGCGGAATCTACTCCCCCAGATAGCCCACAGATCACTTGATGACTGCCGATCTGATTCTTGATCTTGGTGACTTGTTCTTCGATGATGCTCGAAGCATCCCAATGAGCTTGAATTCCGGCGCAATCGTGCAGGAATCTTTCGATGAGATTTTGTCCTAATGGCGTATGTCGCACCTCCGGATGCCACTGAACACCAAACAGGCCTCTGCTGACATCTTGCATAGCAGCCACAGGAGCTCCCTGTGTATGTGCTAGCACCTCAAACCCCGCAGGGGCACTTTCAACGGCGACTCCGTGACTCATCCATGTACTTTGCTCCGCAGGTGAGTCTTCAAGAATACCTTGAGCTTGATCAATAGTCGCAGGGGTTTTGCCGTACTCACCAAGTGCTGCACGATCGACTTTGCCACCGAGTTCATGTGCCATGACCTGGAATCCATAGCATATTCCCAAAACAGGAATCCCAGCATCGAATATTTTCGGGTCAATGCCTGGTGCTCCTGGTTCAAACACAGAAGCTGGACCACCAGAGAGAATAATCGCCCTAGGATCTTTTGCAAGAATCTCTTCTACAGGCATTGAGTGCGGAACTAACTCTGAATACACATGTGCCTCACGCACCCGGCGTGCAATCAATTGCGCATATTGCGCACCGAAATCGACTACAAGAACGGGACCTTGTGCCATATATACTCTCTCTTTCGAATAGTGTCAGTTCGAGCCTTATCCCATAACAAGCTTTATTAACGAGGCAATTCTCAAAGAGCGCTGTGCATAGTAAAGCTATATACGGAATTAAGAGTTCCTGAATACTCCGATTATGTCTGTTGTTTTCGACATTCAGATATTACGCGCGTTCATGGTCCAAGTTGGCCAAGAGCACGTTGACTCTATATATATCTCCATATATATCTCCATACTTATATCTCGATGATTTATGTATAAATATGTCACATAATGAATGTTCATTCGAACTTTGTAATTACCATTCCCCTCGACAATTTCATTCTGAGTCAAATCTCAAAAAATGGTCAAAATCATTGCCATGCCTGATGAATGCGAGTTATTCAGCCATATCTAGTCTCAAAAAAAGATAACAAAACCCATACTTTCTTGAACAACAACGAACAGACACGCAAAAAAGACTCCATAAGTCTGCTAGTCAAAGTAGCATGTTTAACGACTGGTGATGAGGGTTCCAAGAATCGGAAACGTTTGGCGGAACGCTCACAACCGAACGAAAATAATCAATCGCACAACACAGTGCAGGAGTACAGGAGTATATATGACGAGTCCTGTTATTGGCACCCCTTGGAAGAAGCTGGATGCCCCAGTCTCCGAAGAGACCCTGGAAGCCGTCGATAAGTATTGGCGTGCAGCCAATTACCTCTCCATTGGCCAGATTTACCTTCGTAGTAATCCACTGATGAAGGAACCGTTCACACGTGAAGATGTTAAGCATCGTCTCGTGGGACACTGGGGAACCACACCTGGTCTGAACTTCTTGATCGGCCACATTAATCGCCTTATCGCCGATCACCAGCAGAACACGGTTATCATCATGGGTCCAGGCCACGGCGGTCCTGCTGGCACCTCCCAGTCCTACTTGGATGGAACTTACACCGAATACTTCCCGAAGATCACCAAGGATGAAGCTGGTCTGCAGAAGTTCTTCCGTCAGTTCTCATACCCAGGCGGCATTCCTTCCCACTACGCACCAGAGACACCAGGCTCAATCCACGAAGGTGGAGAGCTGGGTTATGCCTTGTCACACGCTTACGGCGCAGTGATGAACAACCCGAGCCTGTTCGTTCCAGCAATCGTCGGTGACGGTGAAGCTGAGACCGGTCCTCTGGCAACCGGCTGGCAGTCCAACAAGCTGGTCAACCCACGTACCGACGGTATTGTGCTCCCAATCCTGCACCTCAACGGGTACAAGATTGCCAACCCAACCATCCTTTCACGTATCTCCGATGAAGAGCTTCACGAGTTCTTCCACGGCATGGGCTACGAACCATATGAGTTCGTTGCAGGATTCGATGACGAGGACAGCCTCTCCATTCATCGTCGTTTCTCGGATCTCTTCGAGACCGTCTTCGACGAAATTTGCGAGATCAAGGCAACCGCGCAGACCGATGATATGACTCGTCCGTTCTACCCAATGATCATCTTCCGTACACCTAAGGGCTGGACTTGCCCGAAGTTCATCGACGGTAAGAAGACCGAGGGTTCATGGCGCGCCCACCAGGTTCCTCTGGTTTCTGCTCGCGATACCGAAGCTCACTTCGAAATTCTGAAGAACTGGCTGGAATCATACAAGCCTGAAGAGCTCTTCGACGAGAACGGCTCTGTCCGTTCAGACGTTCTTTCCTTCATGCCTGAAGGTGAACTACGTATCGGTGAGAACCCGAACGCTAACGGTGGTCGCATCCGCGAAGATCTTAAGCTTCCTAACCTTGACGACTACGCAGTCCGCGAGGTTGAACAGTACGGTCACGGCTGGGGACAGCTTGAAGCTACACGTCGTCTGGGTGTCTACACTCGCGACATTATCAAGCTCAACCCTGATTCCTTCCGTATCTTCGGACCAGACGAAACCGCTTCAAACCGTCTTTCTGCAGCATACGAAGTAACCAGCAAGCAGTGGGATGCAGGTTACATCTCCGACCAGGTTGACGAGAACATGAAGGTCACCGGTCAGGTCACCGAGCAGCTCTCTGAGCATCAGATGGAAGGCTTCCTTGAGGGCTACTTGCTCACTGGTCGTCACGGCATCTGGAGCTCCTATGAGTCCTTCGTTCACGTCATCGACTCCATGCTCAACCAGCATGCGAAGTGGCTTGAGGCAACCGTGCGTGAGATTCCTTGGCGTAAGCCAATCTCCTCGGTCAACCTTCTCGTCAGCTCGCACGTATGGCGTCAGGATCACAATGGCTTCAGCCATCAGGATCCAGGCGTGATTGACATCCTGCTGAACAAGAACTTCAACAACGACCACGTTGTGGAGATCTACTTCCCAGCTGATTCGAACTTGCTGCTCGCCGTTTCCGAGCGTGCATACAAGTCCACGAACAAGATCAACGCCATCATCGCCGGCAAACAGCCAGCAGCAACTTGGGTCTCACTTGATGAAGCTCGCGCTGAACTCGAAAAGGGTGCAGCTGAGTGGAAGTGGGCTTCCAACGTCAAGGACGGCGAAGATGTTGATATCGTGCTCGCATCCGCAGGCGATGTTCCTACTCAGGAACTCTTGGCTGCAGCTGACAAGCTGAACCAACTTGGTGTTAAGTTCAAGTTCGTCAACGTTGTGGATCTGCTCAAGATTCAGAATGCTTCCGAGAACGATCAGGCACTCAGCGCTGAAGAGTTCACCGAACTCTTCAGCGCCGACAAGCCAGTCCTCTTCGCGTACCATGCTTATGCACGCGAGATTCGTGGACTCATCTGGGATCGTCCAAACCACGACAACTTCAACATCCACGGCTACGAAGAGCAGGGTTCAACCACTACTCCGTACGACATGGTTCGTGTCAACAACATCGATCGTTACGAACTCACCGCCGAAGCACTGCGTGCAGTCGACGCGGAGAAGTTCGCATCAAAGATTGATGAACTTGAGAAGTTCCGTACCGAGGCATTCCAGTTCGCAGTGGATAAGGGCTACGATCATCCTGATTACACCGATTGGGTGTGGCCAGACGTGAAGACCGAGCTTCCAGGAGCTGTTACTGCAACTGCTGCAACTGCAGGCGACAACGAGTGATTTGAGATATTAATCCTCTGAATTGCAGAAGGGGTCCAGGTGTTTAGGCATCTGGACCCCTTCTTTGTAATCTCAGCGCCTTAGGCGTAAATACATTAGCTAGTCTCTGTGGTGATTCATATCACAAAAACGCACTACAATATGAGTTGCTAAGCACAGAGCTGTCCAAGCAGCGATGAATACACCGCAGTGTCACAGAATGCCTGGTCATGGCTCTGCTGCTACCGTAAATTCGTTGCCGCTACACAGCTGTAGCAGCCTCGCAATCCGAATGGAGAGATCATTGAGTTTCCGCAGTGTATCCATACTCAGTCCAGAATCAGCTAATGGCCGCAACGTCGTTGCTTTGGGTGTAACAGCCGCATTTTCTCAGAACGGCCCAACGACAGTATTCAGACCAGCAGCCCGTGCTAATGATTCATTTACCAAGGTTTTGCTTAATCTTTCTGGTAAACATGTCAATGTTGATGACGCTATAGCCGTGAGTCCGGAGGCATTCCTCTCCCACAATAGTGATATGAGAGCCGATATAGTCTCAAGCTTCCACACTATTGTTGACTCAGCTGCTATAGCCAGCGTGGTTATCGTCGGTACTGATAAATCGCCGATTACTGATCCTGAAGAATTTTCGATTAATGCCAAAGTGGCTGCGGATCTTCAATCCCCTGTTTTTCTGGCTGTTTGCACCTTACATAGAAACCCTGCTGAAGTACTCGCTACCGTTAAAGCTTGCGAGACATCTGTTAAGGAATCAGGGTCGCAAGTATTGGGACTGTTTGTCACAGGCTGCTCAGCACAACGTAGTGCAGAAACTCTTGAAGGTCTTTCATCGTTGACCTACCCTGTATGGACTTTGCCCGCACAAACAGTTGACCCCGAGCAAGAAGATTCGATTCACAGTGCTCTAGACCTCTTTCAACAGCACGTACCAAGCGACGAGCTACTGGCAGCAGCATCAGCAACATGGGATATCCCAGTCACACCTCTACACTTTCAACATTCCTTGTTGCGTCAAGCAAAAATGAAGCACAAAACTATCGTTCTTCCCGAGGGTGAAGAGGATCGTATTATTCAGGCAGCGGACTTCCTGCTTGCTCGTGACATCGTTAACCTTATTATCGTTGGAGAGCGTGAGGCGATTCTCAGCAGAGCCGAGGAACTCGGACTTTCACACTTGGATAAAGCCCAATTCCAATCACCAGATGATGAAGCTTTATTAAGCGATATGACGACTGCTCTATGCGATTTACGTCGCAAAAAAGGAATGACAGAAGAACAAGCACGAACAACTCTCAAAGATGCTTCGTATTTCGGTACCATGCTGGTAGTACTGGGCAAAGCTGACGGCTTGGTCTCAGGCTCAATCAATTCCACAGCAAACACAGTACGCCCAGCACTGCAAGCTATTAAGACCAAAGCTGGATCGTCATTAGTCTCAGGAGCATTCCTCATGTGCTTCGATACGCATGTTGCTCTTTTTGCAGACTGCGCTATTAACCCGAATCCGAGTGCTCAATGTCTTGCTGAAATTGCAATACAATCCGCACAAACAGCACGGTCATTCGATATTGAGCCTCGCATTGGTATGCTGTCATACTCCACACTTGGCTCCGGAAAAGGCCCTGATGTAGATCTCGTAGAGGAAGCTACTGCGCTGGTTCACGAGCAGGCACCTGAACTGGAGGTCGTTGGACCGATACAATTCGACGCAGCGTGGTCACCACAGGTCGCCGCCAGCAAAGCCAAGGGTAACTCGGTTGCAGGCCACGTAAATGTATTTGTGTTCCCCGATCTATCCGCAGGAAACATCGCTTACAAGGCTGTACAACGCTCTTCCGGAGCTTTGGCAGTTGGCCCTGTACTGCAAGGTTTGAACAAGCCAGTAAACGATCTTTCTCGTGGCGCACAAGTTGCAGACATCATCAACACCGTAGCTCTCACAGCAGCTCAAGCAGATTAATAGATGCGGTGTTGTACCAGTATTTTGTAAGCCCCAAAGAGTAATCTCACAACAGTAGGGAGCGTTCGCTCCAGGTCATATCATCAGGAGGAAGCCATAATGGCGAAAACCGTCCTAGTCATCAATTCTGGCTCAAGTTCAATTAAATATCAGTTAGTCGATCTTGAATCAGGCGAAGGCCTTGCTTCCGGTCTTGTCGAGAAAATCGGCGAGCCGTCAGATGGTCATTACAAGCACGAGTACAACGGAGAAAAGCACGAGCTCGAAGAGCCAATCCCCGACCATGAAGTCGGACTCAAGCGCGTTTTGGAATTCTTTGAAGAGTACGGGCCAAGCATCCAAGAGGCTGGAATCGTAGCTGTTGGGCACCGTGTAGTTCAAGGTGGTTCGGTATTCCCGAAGCCTGCTCTAGTAACCGATAAAACCATCGCACAGGTCAAGAATCTTGCCGTATTGGCACCGTTGCACAATGGACCAGAAGCAGTTGGCGCCGAAGTCATGCGCTCACTGTTACCAGATACCCCTCAGGTCTTTGTATTCGACAGCTCATTCTTCTTCGATCTGCCAAAGGCAGTGAGTACCTATGCATTAAATAAAGATATCGCTGACGAGTACCATATCCGTCGTTATGGCGCTCATGGAACCAGCCACCAATACGTTGGTTCCTTAGTACCGGAACTCATCGGAAAACCTGCTGAAGGTCTTAAGCAAATCGTTTTGCACATCGGCAATGGCGCTTCAGCTTCAGCTCAGATTTCAGGCAAGCCTGTGGAGACCTCAATGGGGCTCACTCCACTTGAAGGCCTCGTAATGGGTGGCCGTACTGGCGATATTGACCCTGCTGTGGTCTTCCATCTCATTCGTAACGCTCACATGAACGTCGACGAGCTCGACACCCTTTTCAACAAGCGTTCTGGCTTAACTGGTCTCACCGGACATGGCGATATGCGCGAAATTCATCGCATGATTGCCGAGGGCGATGAGAATGCGAAGCTTGCACTAGACATCTACGTTCATCGTATTGTTGGTTACATTGGCAACTATGTAGCTCAAATGGGTGGCGTTGACGTAATCACCTTCACAGCAGGTGTTGGTGAAAACGACGAAGTGGTGCGCAGAGAAGTTGCTAAGAAGCTTGCTCCATTCGGCGTAAAGATCGACTTGGAGAAGAACGATATTCGTTCCAAGGAGCCACGTATCATTTCTACTCCAGACAGCAGCATTGCTATATGCATTATTCCTACTAACGAGGAACTCTCTATAGCTCGTCAAGCTGAAGTCATTGCCAGTGAAGGCGATTCCTACGGCAACGTGTTCAGTAAGTGATACACGCTACTTTGTAGTCCTATAAGTAAGCATTTGGCCTCTCCACATACTTCATGTGGAGAGGCCAAAACATTATTGCTTACAGCGCTCGTGAGCTCAAGAATCAGCGCAGAGCATCTAATACGGTCTGGTGTATGAGGCCATTGCTGGCTAGTCCGTTGCCACCCCACGGCCCTGGTTTTCCGTCGAGATCAGTAAAACGTCCGCCAGCCTCAACAACTACTGGAACCAAGGCAGCCATGTCGTAAAGATCCAATTCTGGCTCTGCAGCGACATCTACGGCTCCCTGTGCAACGAGCATATATTGCCAGAAATCCCCAAAACCGCGTAGTCTCCACATGCTATCGCTCAAGGCAATTAAGGAATCCCTATCCCCTCGCTCTTTCCATCCTGTTAACGATGACAATGACATGGAAGCATTTGTAATATCTGAAACTTGCGAAACATGCAACTTCACTGCATGTTCAGGGTTCGCTCCCATATAGGAACCACCATCTTTAAGTGCGAACCAACGATTATGCAACATCGGCGCTGAGACTACGCCCACTACGATGTCGTCACCCTCTTGAAGACCTATTAAGGTGGCCCACACTGGCACACCTCGCACGAAATTCTTGGTTCCATCGATAGGATCAATAATCCAGCGTCTGCCGGTCGAATCCGATTTGCCGAGTTCTTCGCCGTAGATGCTGTCTTCTGGCCTGCTCTGTGCCAGCATGGTCCGTATAAGGCCTTCTGTGGCCTTGTCAGCATCCGTAACTGGTGTGTGGTCAGGTTTATCTTGGATGCGCAAATCCATCGCACCAAAACGACGCGAGGTGAGCTCGTCTGCAGCGTCAGCCATTTCTAGAGCCAACAGCAGATCACCATAATGTGGATTAGCAGATATGTCTTGTGTAAAGGATTGCTCGTCATATACCGTTTGTGTGGTCATCACCGTGCCGCCTTGTAATTCTTGCCATACAGCATCGAATGCCACATAGCCTCAAAATCTGGAAGTGTTTTGCTTGTAGTTCCGATGTCATCGATGGTTATGCCGTGGACTCTGAGCCCAAGCATGGCTGCAAAAGTCGCCATGCGATGATCGGCGTAGCTCTTCAAAGGAGCTGGATGAAGCTGATCCTGTGGCACGGGCGTAATTGCTATCCCATCTGGAAGTTCTTGAGCATTTCCACCAATGCTCTCGATTTCGTGGACAAGAGCAGCCAGTCTGTTGGTCTCATGTCCTCTGAGATGGCCTATACCAAGCAGCTGCGTAGGTGAATCAGCAAAAACTAGTAAGGCTGCCAACGACGGGGCAATCTCTCCAGCAGCGGTGAGATCAAACTCACCCAAACCATGAATAGTGCCGTCAGAAGAGACTCTACACAAACGCTGCCCCTGCTCTTCAACCATATTCACTTCGGCACCCATAGCTTCGAGATATCCAGGTAGGAGTGCACCAGGCTGTGTGGTTTCTTGTGGCCAATTCGGTATAGACACACTTCCACCAGCAAGCAAGGCAGCGCCAAGGAATGGGGCAGCATTCGACAAATCAGGCTCGATCATAACTTGTGCAGGCAGTTGTATGGTGCCATGCTCAACAAGCCATTCTCGTTGGTATTCATGTGCTTTTACCTGAGCACCTGCATGTTTCAAATCGTCAACGCTCATGCGTATATGAGGCAAACTCGGCAACGAACTTCCAGTGTGTTTGAGAATGACACCGCGTGGATATGTTGGCGCTGAAAGTAAAATCCCTGAGATAAATTGAGAAGAACCAGAGGCATCGATAGTTATTTTCCCTGAATTCCAGCGCGTAGGTGGCGTTAAGGTGAAAGGCAGATAGCCTTGCTGACCGTGATAAACAACACTCGCACCTAACTGCTCTAAACCATCGAGGAGTGGAGCCATAGGACGTTGATATGCTTGACTATCGCCGTCAAAGGTCACTGGCCCATCAGCACTCATAGCTAGGGCTGGAACAAAACGCATCACTGTGCCCGCAAGACCACAATCTATGGTGGTGTGCCCACTGTATTTGCCTTGTGCAGGTGGTGTCACCTCAACACTCGTGGGATCAGAGCGATCTGAATTGATACGTACTCCAAGGGTCTCTAGAGCGCCAATCATCAGCTCAGTGTCGCGGGAACGCAACAAGCCTTGTAAACGCACAGACTTGGTCCCAGCAGCAGCCAGCAACAGATACCTATTAGAAAGCGACTTACTCCCTGGAACAGCTACCAAGGCATGCAAAGGACCAGTGGGTTCGGGAGCCTTCCATGCCTGATTCTTATCGGAGTCTGCTGTCATACCTGACATGGTATCTGCCCTCCCTGATTTTCCATGCGATAACACCACTTTGACTAAGGTTATTGGTCTGCAGAAAGCCTTGACTCGACTAATACTGGATCATCAGTTGGTATATGTTCAGATGAACTTTGGATAAAGACGATTTGTGCCTGAACGCGGTCAGCTTCGATTGCTGCAATCTGTCTTGAAAATACGATGAACCAGCCAAGAAACATTAATCCAGCTAAAGCTTCAACGTTGGTCAGTGTGTTGGCTCCCTCTAGCCACACAAAACCCGCAACCGCACATAACGCTATGGCAAGATCAGAAATGATATACATAGCTTTTGATAGTTGAGGCGCAAGCCACGGTAGACCAATCAGCAGCAGACACATCAGGCCAGGTAGCCCTCGAGCAAAAACATTATGCAATATTGGGTGAGGCGAGTAACGAAAAGTGCCAATACCAATAAAGGCTATTCCAGAACATACCAACAGTACCGAGAGAAACGACGTGCGGGTTTTAAAGTGCGACACTTCGCCCGATAAGGCAGGGACATCATCTACTGCTGGTGCCGGACGATGGGCCGATGACCAAGCTAGACGCATGCGATGCGTTGCTCTGAGCTCCGAAATAGCAAAGTAACTGATAATAATGATGCACACACCAGCCAGAATCAATGTTGAATTGAACATTCGAGCTGCAAATGTGGTGCGATCACCAAGCTGAGAAAAGTTGTTATGCCACCAATACGGATCATCTGTGGTTAAACCAGCGGTTGATACGCCAGCCATAACAAATAGCGGTAGCAATGACGCAATAGTCTTTGCATCCATCAGATCAGCTTGAACAAAGGTGATATAACCAGCAATTCCCGCGAAGATTCCACAAACCCATGGAATATAGCCACTAAATATTCTTACCCCCATCATGTCGTTCAAAATGGCGAGAATCGCATAAATGGATAAGAAGATGGTGGCCGCATACACCACTGACAGAGCAATAATCTCAACAACTCTTCGTATTGGAATCCACCAGCCTTTGCCACCGGTAAGAGACCGCGACCTTCTGGAGTAACCAACAATGAATGACAACACGCCGCACAGGGCCACTACACCTGAGCCGACGATAAACACTCTTCTAGTCACCAGCCAAATCGCCGGTGCGTTATCTAGATACAGCGTCATCGAAACAGCAGCAACCAACAGACAGAGTATGAAGGAGATCAAGCCGGACGTCTCGGCACGCTGATGCCTCCCCATAAAAAGCCCTCCTCAGGTTGTCAATTGCTCCCCCGATTCTAGCCGCAACACGCTACGGGCATTTATGGGTTACAATATTATCTTGTGCTCACAATGAAGCGTCGATAAGAGCTTCACACTGAGTCACAGAAGTCTTCGGACATCGGGCCGTAGCGCAGCTTGGTAGCGCGCCTGCTTTGGGAGCAGGATGTCGCAGGTTCAAATCCTGTCGGCCCGACAAGAATGGCGGAATTCCAACGGTTTGAAGGTGTTGGGTTCCGCCTGTTTTGCAAATCGGGTACTCATCGGGTACATGACTTATGCAAGGTGGGGTCATTCGTCGGGGTTGACGAGGTGGTTTTCCAGCCATGTTTCGAGGTCTTGTCTGCGGTATCTGACGAGTCTGCCGATTTTCACGTATGGCAGTTCCCGGTGTTCACTTCGCCATCTGGCCAGCGTGCTGTCTGGGATGGCGAGTATGTCGCATACTTGTCCGGGTGTGAGCAGGTTGCTGGTCGGTGTGCTGTGGGCTATGTCTTGTGTGTTCATACTGATGTCTATGCGCTTGGCACTGATGGCGCTGGTGTCCGCATAGGGGTCACTATGGCAAAGGCATGGATTAGTGACCGGTGGCTGACCAAAGCCCCGAAGATGATGACTGATGGTTCGACACTCATGGTGGAGGCTCCAGCCATCGTGCGCCGTTCCCTGGCGATGCATGTGAACTCTCCTGACAAGGCACAGGTACCCGTAGAGTATCGCACCACGGAGTTCGGCAGGGGTGCGCGTTGGACAGTGTTCTGGCATGCCGACGGCAAACGCCGGAAACGCAATTTCCGTGAATACCGTGCGGCCGAGGAGTTCGTGGCGGGACTTGAGGATGATATTCGTTCAGGCCGGTATGTCGACCCGGCTGGTGAGTTGCATACTTTCGCACAAGTGGCCGAACTATGGCTGGCCGGGCTTAGAGGCACGATGAAAGGCTCTACCGAACACCGGTACCGGCGTGAACTCCAGGTGTGGGTGTTGGCTCGCTGGGCTGACGTGCCTCTTGGTCATATCACCACGGCGGCGATACAACGCTGGGTCGCCCAACTGGTCGAAGGAAAGGCGCCACGTGACGCGCAACGAGCCGTCTCGCATGCGTTGTCGCCGAAAACGATCCGCTCCGTGGTCAAGATCGTCATGAACAGCGTCCTCGAACACGCGGTCAACGAAGGGTGGCTCGCGGTGAACCCCATCAAGAAAGTGAAAATCCCCAGACCCGTGGCCGTGGTCAAGCGTGTCTACCTGGTACCAGCTGAAATCAAGGCATTGGCTGACGAGATGCGTGGAGAGGATGCCTCCAGCGTGTACATCCTCGCTTACACTGGAATGCGCATCGGTGAGCTCCTGGCGTTGCGTTGTGCGGACGTGGACTTCGAGCGCATGCGCATCATGATATCCAAAACACAATCAGTGGATGTCGACGGGCGCATATGCGAGACCTTGCCCAAAGGCAACCGCACACGCACGGTGCCGATCCCCGCAAGCCTCCTACCGCGGTTACGTGAGCTCACCGACGAACGTGGTGATGACGAGTATCTTGTGCGTGCTCCGCGGGGAGGCCAGCAATCCGTGCAGAACTGGCGCAATCGCATCTGGATGCCCGCACTACGACGCGCGGGCATGAACGACATCAAGGGGTTGGTACCGCATTCACTACGGCATTCCTACGCCTCGCTGGCCATCAAAAGCGGAGCCGACGTCAAGACCCTTCAGTCGGTGCTGGGGCACGCCTCGGCCACCGAAACTTTGGACACTTATGCCGACCTATGGCCTGACCGCAAATCCGATGTCGCAGCCGCCATCGACGGGGATATTGTGATGTGAATTTGGGTTGTCTTGTGGTGGGTCTACACAATGTGAATTTTTGGTGTACACTATGTCCTACCCGAAGAATATTGAAAACTTGTGTGAGAACCCATCAGGGTGCGGTCGTGAAACCAGCGGCCAGACGGATTGAATAAAGGCTGTGGGCCTGGGGACGTCGTGGTGACGTGCATCTGATAAATGCTCCTTTTTATGGAGCGTATGCACGAGGAGTTCTCACATGGGGACACAAGTCGATGACGGCGTTATCGCCGCGTTTATGGAAGATTTGAAAAAACAGGTCGCTGGCACGGTGCCGTCGACCGCTGATTCGAAGAACCGTCCCACGGCGGAAGTCGTGTATGCGATAGCGTTGGACCGGTTCACCCTTGGTCGTGATGCCGAAACTAACGTGGCGCTGGCTGTTGACGGAACCCGAGGACTGGCGTTCGATGTTCGAGGAGACGTGTTCGCATCGATGCTCAACAATTTTGTGTTTGAGGATACCGGGTTCATCCCGTCTAAGGCGGCATTGACGAACGCGATTTTCACGCTGGATGGTCAGGCGAAGTTGCAAACCTGTGTTGATGCGCGTTTGAGGGTTGCTAATTCTGGTGGTGTGGTGTGGTTGGATATGGTCGGCGACGACGATCATGTCGTGAGGTTGGATTCTTCTGGATGGCAGTTCCTTGAACGTGCGTCGGCGGTGGATGTTCCCGTGTTTCGGCGGCCCCCCTTGCAGTCTCCCTACGTTGTGCCGGTCGAGGGTGGTGACATCGGCGAGCTGTGGCGAGTGCTGAACATACAAGGCAACCAGCGGGGCATGTTGCTGGGCTGGATCGTCTTTGCGTTGCTTAACGGGACGGCATCGTTCGTATCTTATATACGCGGATAATTCCTTCGCCCCACCGCTGACACCGCTCAACTACCCGAGATGCAGACCCCGTACCCCACGGGCGCCAATGTCAGGGATCTCGATCCCGCACTGCTGGTGACAGGGGCATCGGGATTCGCTGCCGTCGGCTGCGCCATCGTGCATGTCGTTCGCAGGAGGAACATACGCGGTGCGCACATACATACCGCTATTTAGCGAAGCCGAGCAATCTATCCGCCACCCCCACCGTGAGTGGACGACCTTTGGTCTTGTTCTTCAACAGGTATCCGCCGAATCTCTCTACAAACATCTGCACCCCAAGGGTCGCCGCGAAGGGCTCTGCGCGCTCCATGGAGTCGATAGCACGACAGGACTCCGCTTTAACCTCGCGGAAAAACTTCTTTCTCGTATATAGTCGTTCATTTCTCGGATATGTCATATGTACCGTTCCGGCTGGCATATCCCGCTCGTACGACCAAGCGCCGCCCCCAACGGGAGGTTTATGCATCTGACATAGATAGTGTGCATAAGGTCGGACGCCCCAATCCTTACCATCATGGGAGCAGTCGAAGACCCGAGCGGACGTCATTTTATCGGTGATGGTCGTGCCCGAGCTCAGAAGGATCCAATCCACACTGCCCGCCGCCTCTCGGAGCAGGGAAAGTATTTCCGCAAACATCGGCAGCTCGCCTTGTTCGCACCTACGTACTGCCGTGTGGGGAGCGTTGAGGAACAAGTCCGAAAAATCTGAGCGTGTCTCTATGAACAGCGCCAATCCCCCATATGTTGAATGTTCTTGCGCAGCCAGATCCTCGACCGTATGCCTGTAGGACTCGAGCTTGTTCAGGTGATTATGGAGCGTCTTCTCGAACACCTGGACGAAGTTGTCGAGACCGCAATCGAAATGCACCCTCTGATATTCTCCCAGCAGCGCTGTGAAGCTCTTCAACGCTGAGTCAAACGACCCATCGTCGGCGAACTTGCGTTGCATCTTTGTTATCTCACTCTCCAGCACCTTGTATTGCGACTGGTTGGCGCCGTGTTTTCTATGTCCGCCCGCATCCACTTGAAAGTGCTCGATGCCGATCAGACGATGCCTGTTCTGTGCGGAGCGAACCACGAAATCAGGATGCTCATTCTCCCCGTCGACCATCTCGCCAAAAGGAATAGCATGACTCGCTGTGTTGTGCTCAGCCAGCTCAAGAGCCCTGGCATAACGGGACTGCTCCCTGTTCTTTTTTTCGTCATTCGAAGAATTATCAGACATGAGGCAAGCATAACGCCATAGTCTTTACGACCATGCCCCTCAACACCGGGCATCTGCTCTACTACCTCAGGGTGTGAGAAAGCAACATTCGCAGACGCAGAGCCACATGCAGATCAGGAACCGGCAAGATGCCGAAACGAATGGGCGAACGGGGCATTCCTGTTTCAGCTGCAGTACCTTTACGAGAATTACGTGGAATCAAAGCTTCGCGAAACAATGGAGGGGTACACCATCCAAACCCAAGGATGCGGGAACCGAGGTATGTATCTTTTGGACCAGTCCAAGACGCTGAAGCTCAAACCGGATTTTCATCTGACTGCCGGTGGTAACACGATCATCATCGACACCAAATGGAAGACGCCGCATGCAAGGAGCGAAGGCAAGCCGGACCGCAACGACCTTTACCAGCTATTTGCATATAGCATCAAATTCCACGCAAAGAAAGTCGTTCTGTTGTACCCCAAGCAATCCAACAAGGACCCACAGCCGAAAACATACACATCAACCTGCCCCGAAGTCACGATTATCGTCTGTTTTATAGACTTATTGAATGCCGAGCAGTCCTTTAGTAAGCTTGCCTGTTTGCTCAACAAATCTCCATGACAGAAGATTACTTGTCCCTTAGTGCCCCAACGATCTTGCGGTGCGTGGTGAACTGAGTCAAGGACAACAGCAAGGCCCTTCACATGCGTGAAGGGTCTTGCGAAATGCCAAACATCAATCAGCTAGAACCGCCATCGACAGTTTTTGATTCAAAGCACTGCCCCATACTGAGATAGAATCCCGATGGGCATGAAGTTGTAGCGCCGCTACCCGAGTTCCCACCGCCGTTCCCACTGCCCGAACCCCCACCACCATTGCTTCCGCCGCTGTTGCCGCCCGCTCCGGAACCTTTGCTGCCGGACGATCCGCCGCTCGAAGTCGTCTTTTTGCTGCTTGTCCCGCTTGACGTCCCACTGCTCTTTTTCGTGTTCGTTGCATTCGCGGCCGCCTGTGCCGCCGCCTCGGCATCTGCCTTTTCCTTCGCTGCTTTCGCGTCGCCGACGGCCTGCACTTTGCCCGCCACGTTTCCAGCTTGGTCGCCCAGCGCCTTGATGTCCTTCGAGTCCTTGGTCTTGATGGCGTTGTCCAACGCCTCCCGGAGCTGCTCGCGCACCGTGTTGTCCTGCACTTTGCCGTCCGAGTCGGCCAAGGTCTGCTCGCCGTTGGCTATGGCGTCGGTCAATGTCTTCTGCGCGTCAGCGACCTCCTTAGCCGTCTTCGACTCGGTGACCTTGGCGGCACTGTCGGTGATGGCCTTGATGCTCGTATCTACAGTCTTGGTCTGCTCGGCCAGCTTCGCCGTTTTGGCATCGAGGGTCTCGGTGTCGCCGTCCGCAGGGCAAGCTACAGGCTTGGGTGCCTCTGTTGCCACTGCCTTGGACAGCGCCTCCACGGTGGCTCCGTCGGCCACTTGTTCGGCGGTGATCGTCACCGTCTCGGCAACGTCCGTCTTCGCCTTGTCGAGGTCCGTGAGAGCGGCTGTGAACTGTTTCAGTTCCTTCTCGCAAGATGCGAGGGATTCCTGCCTGTGTTGTTCGTCGAGGTGTCGCTTGTAGGCGAGCCCGCCGGAGATGCCACCGGTGAGGAGCAGCACGAGGGCGCTGACCAGTGCGATGATTTTGACGCGCCTGCGGCTGTTCTGCACTTCGGGTGTCTCGTCACCGGTCTGGTCAAGGACTTGGGTCTGGTCGAGGTCGGTCACTTGGGGGCTCCTTATTATGGACGTGCTGTTAATTATTGTAATCGGACGCGAGGAAGGCTGTTGTTGACATAGCTGCTCGTTGTCACTGTGAGCTCTCTTCGCGTTCTATACCTCTGTTATGCGTCCGTAACAGGGAGATACAATATATATGCACCATCCTGCACACCCCCGAAATCGGGTACAAATCGGGTACATGACTATGCAAAGGTACGCATTTCAGCGCAACTCAACGCTATGCTAGAATCACCGATAAACGTTGAAAACAAGCGGAAACGAGGACTCACGCATGACTACGCGACACAGCGCAAACAGCCCTCTGATATGCAGGATGTCGCAGGTTCAAATCCTGTCGGCCCGACCATTGGTCTTAATATGGGTTTTCATAATTCATGCGTGCGTTCGCACAAGCTTAACCATCACATCTCAATATGATCTTACAAAATCACCTGTTAGATGCCTAGCAATAGGAATCCCTGTGCTCGTGTGCATAGTTTTCTACTGAGTACTGTAACTGTGCATATCAGCACGCATGGAAGCTGAATACAGGTGCTTCACGTGCTCTATTGCACAGTTTGCGTTCCCCCTCACGGAGCACGAAGCATAACTGTGCATATCAGCACGCGAAACCGCGCAATCAGAGTGCTTCACGTGCTGTTTTGCACAGTTTCAACCGTGCTCTGCTACTACTTACGATTGATCTTCTACTGCTACCTGGAAGGTGAGTTGTCCGTAATAGTTACCAGACTTCGCACTCTCTGGCACTACACCACCAATAAACCTCGCCTGCAAGGTCGCACTCACCGGAGTATCAGAAGAACCAGCAGCCACCAAAAGCCCGCCAGACTGGGAATCCAACAACGAAGCCTGCTGATTCACCCGCAACTCATAGGCCAACGAACGACCACCAGAACTCAACAACAACGGGCTACCACTAATATCCTTCAACCGCACCACCACACGCTCATCCGACTCCACCAGAGCAGTATTCACCTGCAGGTTCGCGTTATCACCAACCCACTCGGATACATCACCAGCCCGATTACCATCCAACACGAACCCAGCAGGCAACGTCACCACCACACCACCACTAATCTGACCCGTCACCACCACACTATGATCCCCAGCACCCACCTGATTAAGACCATGAGAATTCACACGCACCGTCCGTATCACCGGCTTAGTTGCCTTATTCGACCAACCAGTCGTGGCACTACCATCCTCCTGACCCCACACATACAAGGAATAATCCCTATCCACATCCAAATCCCCCAACACCATATTCCCGCCAGAAGTGTTACCAGACGCCACCACAGTGCCATCTGTAGCCTGAGGATCCACCAACTTCCAACCCAACCGGTCACCCGCCAGATCAGACGAACCCTCAAGATCCAACACCCACTCACCACCCACATCAGCAACATCAACCACCACACCAGTCGGTGCACCTTGAGTCTCATCAACAAACGTCAGCTGTACATCACCCACACCAGCCTGCGACTGATCACCACTATCAGCAGACAACACCAAACCATCCAAACCCAAACGAAAAGCAGGACGCAAACCAAAATAGGTGTTGTTCGCATTCTGGTTACTCACAGCACCGTCCTTGTTCAAAACGGAAACAGACGAAATTGATCTGTTCCAATAAGCAGTACGTAACCACGAGCCTAAAGTACTACTCCCGTTGCAAGCCCCACCAGAGCACCGGCGCTTCAGTTTATCAGCAGATTTTGTACCATTTTCTGCGTTGAAGTACTCAGCCATATCACCTGTCGACAGAGGGAAGACACGATAAACACCTTTAGAGTTCTCTTCTTCATTCCCGTAGCTCATATTGCAACCGCTTTCATTGACGCACACCGCATTTAATGACGTAGCATCGCCAAAATTGTCACGCTCTATCGGCGCATAATACGTATCAGAGTCTAAAGCCTTTGATGCTTTCGCCACGTTTGACTCATACCCAGAACCAGCGTCAAACGCATTCATGTTGGTATCAGCAAACTTGAAATAACCTGTAACCATGTCTTCGGCCCACAACAACACCTGCCCGGCACCTACCGAAGTTGTTAACGAATTAGCATACGTAGTCGAAAGACTGAGGGGATTACGAATCTTCGGCTCGTTTACGCCTTTACCGAGTAACAGATATTTACCATTGTTTTGCGCGGTGTAGCCAGGGGCACTAGGATCAGTCAACCCACCTGACTTGCCGAAGAGTACTTTACGAGCATTCGCCTCACTCGTAATACTCCTCATCGGCATCTCACCATCCGCCAACGCACTGAAATACCCATCAGCACCATACCGAGGAGTAAACCCATCAGCAGCCACCGCACGCTCAACCGGAGACACCACCCCAGCCAACACCACCAACCCAGTAACCACCACAAGCACCACCGACAACAACCACACACGAATCGCACCCAAACGACCCTCACCCACAAATAACCTACCCATAAGAGAACCACCCCGCCAAAGCGAAAACAGCACCCCCCCCCCCGCGACCGGTCACAAACACCACTAAGCAGCATGAGATACCAACACACACCAGACCACACCACGACAGAGAAACACCAAACGAACAATATGCACAACATCATACACTATGTAGGTTTTTACTGATTTAGCTAAACTTTGCTTGCGCGAGCATGATCACAAAACGTGAACTCATCACACTAACGAAGTTGCAATATCCCTTATTTCAGGCAAATTCCTAATAGTGCACTATCCTGCGCAGTAAGAATCGAAGACATCTCGGGTACATAATCTCGCAACGGTACGCCTTCAAGGCAAGCAGCCCAAACTCATGTAAATATCGCTACCACAACGAGATGCAAACCTTTACGCTTCTCATACTCATATTTGTGCTGTTCGATAGCCATTAATACATCAACCAGCCCAAAACGATGTCAAAGTGAGCTGCCACTCCCCAAGCACAATTACAATACTTAAGCCCAACTAAGCTCAAAGAACCAGCTTCGCTACACTATCTAAATCTTTGGGCACATTTAGCGAGGGTCCTGAAACCTTGGCATTTGGCAACGATGATCGACTTTGCCTCAGCATTAATACCACATACGCGCTCAGAGATGCTATGGTCAGCAGCCCAACCCACCCAATAATAGGTAAGTTCGTCCCAATAAACACATTACCAAAGCTTGGAAATGCCGCTGGGGTGTAGATAACCTCAACTCCTTGTAGTGCAAACACTGCTCCGAGGAGTAGAGAGCTCAAACTTCCGACATATGGCAGTATGCACCAGATACGTCGAAGTCCACTGTCATTTAAGCGTCTTGCCCCTATGGCAAGCGTTGGTACAAAGGTTATTACAGTCCATAGCAAGCCACACCACGCCATGATGGATGACTGGCTTAATGAGAGGAGGAACACTACCACGGAATTGGTAAACATCCACCACCAAAACTCACTTCGGGTTGCCTTGCCAGAGAATACGGTAAACCTCTTGAAGAACAGCAGCGTCGCCTCGCCCCATCGCGCAGCATGACGTGGTTTACACACATACAATGTTGTTGGACATTGCATACTTCTCTTCTTCTGATTCCGCATAATCCCCCGATTTGCTGAACCTTCCCGTTCTCTGACAGACCACCCGACCAGTAGTGTTACTCCTGGCATCAGAGGGAGAAATTGCTTTACTCCTCAACCCGAGCACAGCAATCCGCGAATGCGCCATCCCAGTGGCACACTCCCTCAAGCCTGAGTGTAATTAAGGAATATCGCTTTTGATGTAGTCAAATTCTCAGCTTCTGTACCACAAAAAGCTGAATTTTACTAAAGAAAATAATTCGAGTCACCTGTATGCACCGAGATTCTGTTGATACACGCATACAGATAGTTGCGATCACGCACATCAGCAACGTAGTGCTCGTGATTCTCAAACAAACACTACAACTACGGCTGCGGCTGCAGTCACGCTTACAGACTCACACTGTGAGTTACTGTTCATCATCACTCAAGATATTGTCATCGTTCGCAACGCGGATTGCAATGGTCCATTCACCATCCTCAGTGTTTGTTTGAATATCGCCTCCAAGACTTTCCACCGTTCTTGTGATAAGCCTAAGACCAACCCCGTTTGACTCTTGTGAACCAGCTGTTTGCTCATTGCAAAGATTTGAGGCGAGAATGCCAAAACCTCGACTGCCTAAACCTACGCGAAACAAGTATTCGCCAGGTTTGCCATGTCTTGCAATATTATTACTTAACTCATCTAACAATCTCGATACCGCAGTGATTTGCCGATGCGTAAGCTGATCACGATTACCGGTAATGTCAATATGTCCAGAAAATCCAAGTGCCGCTAGACGCTTTTGAGCTTTGCACGCTTGTTTGGTTAAATCATAGCCTGCGCTCTTGAAGCTAGGCTTGGCCGCAACATCTTCTTCGCCCTCATCTATTGAATCGGTAGATCCATCCAGCACCTGTACGTGACTGTCCTCATGAAGGATTGTCGAATTCGTGGCATCCTGACTGACATCAACATAGCCCACATGTTCATGATGCTGTTCAAAACTTTTCCGTGCAGGCTCAATTACATTAGTTCTCAGGTGATGAAGCACTTCGCTCACCATCACTTCAACCTCAACAATTTCAGCTTTCTCATCATCCTTGATTGTTGGATCGCTGAGCCATAAACGACACCGCTGCACAATGTGCGTTAAATCACCTGCGACCTGATCATGTATGACATGGAGATTTTCCAATCTCTCATCTTGAAACAAGATTCGTTGCTGACTTAATTCGTGTTCTTTCTGAACTTGCAAGGCATCAGCTTGCTTTCGAATGGCAAACCCAACAAGAGCAGACACCAAGTAGCTTCCCGATAGGCCAACGGTTCCCGGTGAAATACCACTATCAAAAATGACTGCAGACAACATAGAAGCTACAACGTTGAGCGCAACGCATGAGGATGACACCCATAGACGTTCTCTTCGCGCTAATACACCAATAGCGAACCATGTGCCCCAAAAGGCTGTTGGCCCTTCTACCGTAACGGGAACTAGAGATACACCAGCACTGAGTACAGCCATCAGCACACAGCAGATTGTGGGTTTCGCAGGAAGACAGATAAGCAACAATGAGTAGAGAACAATAAATATCACTCCTGCTAATGACAGCCCAGGTGTTACCACAAGTTCCACCACCATGAACAGCAGGCAGCACAACGAGCCAAAAATATCAGAAACGGCAAACTTCAAACCATTCCTGACGACGTGGCTATGATGAACTTCAAACACTCAAATCAACCCATCTCGAATACAAATAGCTATGGCTTCAGTCCTGCTGTGCGCATTAAGTTTCGCATATCCTCTTTTCATGTGCACTTTCACTGTTGCTGGGCTCATACCTAATCTAACGGCGATAGAATCAAGCGTTCTACCTTGAGAAAACAATCGAAAAATCTCACACTCTGTGTCGTTTAGAGTGAGGATTGTGCCAGGACCAGGCCAATACATCGCCGAACTAACTTTGGTGACTCGTCCTAATGTTCTGACGATATCTGTAACACTGTCATCTTTGTTCAGTAAGGCACTAATACCATATCGTTGCAGGTCCTCCGCGCGTTCACCCGTTGACAGTGCTGTAATCCCCACAACATAGACTTGTGGATGGTCTTGGGTCAGTTTTCGCGCAAAATCGATGCCCATCATGCTCGGCATCGACATATCGGTCAAGACCACTTGCGGTAAACCACATTCAAGACCACAAAGGTTTAAGGCATTCTCCGGATGGGTTGTAGTCCATAACACCCGCAACGGTGCTTTGCTGCGACGAAAAAGAATCTCGAGGTAATCAACTGCATAGGGATCATTGTCCACAATTCCTACTCGCAACGGGTTCTCGGAGTGCTCTGATTCACCATCCACTAATGACCACTCCTCTCTCGACAAACCGAGATGTATTCAATTCACAACGATTAAAAAACTTTTCTGAATTAAGTTTTCCTTGATACAAGGACACTCCTCCGATAAGAAATATCTACAGAGAATTTGTTACACAGGAATTGTCATCTTTCTGCTTATCTTCTTAAGAACAGTCAATGTTTGGATAGTCGTAGTTGAGTAGTCTCTGCTGCGCTCGAAATAGCACGGTGTGTACCTCTGGGAAGC
Organism: Bifidobacterium sp.; assembly: GCF_022647885.1. NCBI lineage: Bacteria > Bacillati > Actinomycetota > Actinomycetes > Bifidobacteriales > Bifidobacteriaceae > Bifidobacterium > Bifidobacterium sp. The sequence goes on from NZ_JALCLM010000001.1 coordinate 1,558,069, forward strand.
ACGCTGCTGCTTATATGATGGAACAACTGGAGACATCAGGAGACATCATGTATAAGCCCACATCAATAGATGAATATATTGAAGCTCAACGACTAGATGCACAACCACGTTTGAAGCTCATCAGAAAGACTTTCGCTGCCGCACTACCACTAGCAACAGAGAAAATCACTTGGAACATGCCCACGTTTTGGCAAGTTCACAACATCATTCATTTTGCCGCATGGAAACACCACATTGGCATTTATCCTGGAGATCAGGCAATCATACACTTTTCGCAGCGCTTACAAGAGTTCCCAACAAGTAAGGGAAGCTTTAGCATTCCAGACGAGGCAGAGCTTCCTCTTCCCCTGCTCTCAGATATTGCTCACTGGTGTTTAGAAACATATAACCATCAGTGAGCAATAGATACCTTGTCTCTGGCTTGAGTCGCGCTAATGCCAGATATCAAACTCGAATCAGCAACCACTATCAATCCGAATCCACCTAAGTCTGATAAGTTTTAGCGTGAAAATTCAGGCTTACTCGAGCTCATAAGCATGATGAAGCTGCGGGGCTGCGCTGTGATTGTAAATCCGGCCTCATATACCAATTCAGGACCATTGGGATTAAAGGTATCTACAACCAATTGCCACTTATTCCCATAGCTTTCACCAGGTAGAGTAAACACAATCGGCTCATAGAATGCATTGAACAGACAGATGAAATTATTATCGACCATGGTGGAGCCGAACCAATCCTTTTCAGGAATATCAGCGCCATTTACAAAAACCATCACTGAGAATGCATGGGTGTTATTCCAATCATTACGATCCATGATTGATCCAGTGTGATCAAACCATTCCACTTGCGGAATAGAGTCTGAAGTATCCCCTGCTTCACGTCCTGTAAAGAAACGTCTGCGGTGCAGCACTGGATGTTCCAGTCGCAAATGTATTAGCTTAGTTGAGAATTCAAGCATCTCGCGTTGGTCGTCTGCGAAATCCCAATTCGTCCACGAGATTTCATTGTCTTGACAGTAGGCATTGTTATTACCGTTTTGGGTACGCCCGACTTCATCACCACCGCAAATCATCGGTATGCCTTGACTGAACATCAATGTAGACAGGAAATTCCTGCATTGTCTGGCACGTAACTCATTAATATCTCGAATTGAGGTTGGCCCCTCAACACCACAATTCCATGAACGGTTAGTATTCTCACCGTCACGATTGCCCTCAAGATTAGCTTCATTGTGTTTGTCGTTATAACTCACCAAATCCCGCAAGGTGAATCCATCATGAGCTGTAACAAAATTCACTGAAGCTACTGGTCTACGACCATCATCCTGATACAAATCGGAACTACCCATAAGTCGGCTGGCAAATTCCGGCAGAGTTGAGGGCTGAGAACGCCAGAAATCCCTGACGCAATCCCTGTATCGTCCGTTCCATTCGCTCCAAGAAGACGGGAACCCTCCGACTTGATAGCCGCCAGAACCTAAATCCCATGGTTCTGCAATCAGCTTTACACGAGAAATCACTGGGTCTTGCTCCACAATGTCAAAGAAGGCAGATAATTTATCAACTTCCTGGAACTGCCGCGCCAAAGTAGCTGCCAAATCGAATCTAAAGCCGTCCACATGCATTTCCGTTACCCAGTAACGCAGTGAATCAGTAATAAGTTGAAGAGCGTGTGGTGACCGCATTAACAGTGAATTTCCGGTACCTGTGGTGTCAAAATAGTGTGCTTCATCACCGTCTACTAAACGGTAATACGACTTATTGTCGATGCCCTTAAAACTTAAGGTCGGTCCAAGGTCATTCCCCTCAGCAGTGTGGTTGTATACCACGTCCATGATGACTTCGATACCGGCTCTATGGAATGACTTCACCATCGATTTGAACTCATTGACCTGCTCCCCGCGCGCACCAGAACTCGAATATGCATTGTGTGGGGCGAAGAATCCGATGGTGTTGTAACCCCAATAATTCGTCAAACCCTTCTCTTGAAGGAATACGTCATTAACGAATTGGTGTGCGGGCATGAGCTCGATAGCAGTAATGCCCAACTTTTTTAGGTATTCAATAACTGTGGGATACGCCAAGCCTGCATATGTTCCTCTAATCTCAGGTGGAACTGATTCATTGAGACTGGTCATCCCTCTGACGTGAGCTTCATAAATCACAGAATCGTGATACGGGATATACGGGTGTTGATCATTACCCCAGTCAAAATACGGGTTGACCACTGCAGATTTCATGGTGTGTGCTGCTGAGTCGAGAGTGTTAATCGAATCAGCACCATGATCGTCGTCAAACCAGTAAGAAAAAAGGCTTTCATCGCCGTCGATATTGCCTTCTATGGCTTTGGCATAAGGGTCTAACAACAGCTTGCTGGGGTTGCAACGCTGTCCGTGTGCAGGATTGTATGGGCCGTGAACACGAAATCCATAGCGTTGTCCTGGTTGGATTCCTGGTAGGTAGTTATGCCAGATGAATGAGTTTTGCTCACTCATCTCAATGCGTGTCTCGTTATCATCATCATCGAACAGACAGAGCTCAACCTTTTGTGCTGCCTGTGAAAACACCGCAAAATTGACACCAGCACCGTCATAGCTGGCACCAAGCGGATACATCGAACCTGGTCTAATTTGCATAGTTCCAGTATCTCATTATTCCGTTCCAACTCGTTGCACTTGTCACAAGGTACTTCGTGACCAATCGCACATCGGATGACGTATCGATGGCGCATACACTGGTAACACCGCGAAATGTGTATCAGTGAGTAGCTGTTGTTGCTAAATGCAGAGTCCAGGGATCAGTATTAAGTGTGGAAACCGTAAGCTCGGGGCGAATCTTAAAAAGTTCTTCTAGGCGATTTGCAATATCAATCGCTGCAGTCTTGAACCACAAACTCTCAATAGCTGAGTGCGGTGTATTGATTAACGCTGGGCAAGAACTATTCCCTTTACCGAGACATACACCAGCTTCGCGCATGTGTGACTCGTATTGGGCCTGCTGCCTCGCATCCGTAGCCGGATGGTGTCTCAGATCACTGGTGATGTACACATCAGCTCCACTGTCACGCACCTGTGCAAATAGCGAATCTCCCGATCCTGGCAGCACTGCAACAGTTTTCACTGTCGTATTGAGATCACCGCTAATTTGTATGCCCATCTGTGTTGCTGGGAGAGTTTGTGCCACACGAGAGGCCAAATCATACAAACTCATGTCTTGCGATAACACTCCCACCCTGCCCAAACCAACCAGATGTGCAGACTCATCATCCGAGATAGGTACTAAAGGCCTGAGTTGTTCAAGACCGAAAGCTACAGCAGCACTGTCAGCCACACCTCGATATGCGGCATCAGCATTCGTGTGACCAACCCATAATGCACAATGATTTTCAATCAGTTTGCGAACAATTTCTCCGCGGAATCCCAGACCAGAAACTTCATGAACAGCTCGGAAGAATAGTGGATGATGCGTAATAAGGAGGTCAGCATGTGCTGCAATTGCCTCATCTACAACCTCCATAGTTGGATCTACCGCGCAATGAATGGTGCGAACAGGAGATTCCAAATTGCCCACAATAAGCCCTGGAGCATCCCACTGCTCTGCGTATCGTAATGGATACAGCTCTTCGAGTGCGGTAACCACCTGTGCCAAACGTGGAGCATTAATCATTGTTACGTATGCCTTTCAGTGTGCGGCAAGCTGCCAATCTTCACCTAGACCAGTGGAAACATCAAGAGGGACTGCCAGTGAAACAGCATGTTCCATGGCATCTTTAACTAGCTGTGTAGCCTGCTCTTGCTCACCGTCGGCAATCTCGACCACCAATTCGTCGTGAATCTGCAAAATTATGCGGCTATGCAAACCCGCCTGATGTAAATCTTGATCGGCTTTAATCATCGCTAACTTCATGATGTCAGCGGCAGAACCTTGTATCGGAGCATTCAGCGCTCCACGTTCGGCAGCATCTCTTGCTTGTCGATTAGTGGAAGTCAGCCCTGGAAAATACCTACGACGCCCATATATGGTCTCGGTATAACCTTTGCTACGAGCGGTTTGCACCAATGATTCCAAATACTCACGGACTTTGCCAAAGGTTGCAAAATATTGCTCTTTAAGCACATCTGCTGCAGCAGGACTGATGTGTAACTGTTGTGCGAGCCCATATGTGCTCAAGCCATAAGCTAACCCGTAGCTCATGGCTTTCACATGAGATCGTTGATCGCTAGTGATGTCAGCAACATCTTCCTGGTAGACCAGACTCGCCACATATTTATGGAAGTCGGTTCCTGATCGGAAAGCGTCAATCAGCGCTTCGTCTCCAGATAAATCAGCCATAATGCGAAGTTCGACCTGCGAATAGTCAGAACTCAGTAGTGACACATATCCATCCCCTGGCACGAATGCAGAGCGAATTTCTCTACCTTGAGCATTACGGTTCGGTATGTTTTGCAAATTAGGATCAACTGAGCTCAGGCGCCCTGTAGCTGCCACAGTTTGCTCGAATGTGGTGTGAATACGTCCATCTTTAGGGTTGACGGAATCCAACAGTGTTTGCACTATCTGCTTGAGTTTGTTGGTTTCACGATGACGTAACAAAGCCCCAAGGAAGGTGTTAGCGCGTTCATTGTCGGCAGATTTTAGATACATATTTTGTAAAGCGGCAGCATTCGTTGTGTACGAACCACTTTTTGTTTTGCGTGAGTGCTTGAGACCCATATCTTCAAACAACACCTGTTGCAATTGTTTAGGACTTTGCAGATTAACTCTGGTTCCCGCTTTATCCCATGCTAATTCTTGAGCTTGCCGAGCATCTGTGGCAAATTCATCACGCATCTCAATCAAACGAAGAGTATTAACAGCGGCACCTGTTGATTCCATACTCCCTAGAGTGGTTGAAACAGGCATTTCGATACTTCGCAATAATCGCCATTGCTCTCGCTCAGCAATGGTAGGAGCAAGAAAACGACTCAGCTGATTCACTAGCACCAGCTCGCGAAGCACATGACGTTCATTCGTCAGCCGTTCTTGGTCCGCAACCTCATTGTCCTCACCGTCGAATGCAAAGGCACCCTGCGGGTCGGCTTTTTGCGTTTCTTCGACGCTGGCGAGATCTAAGAAGTGTTGCGCTGCATGCAACAATGAGTCCGGATGGAAATCAGGATGAATCAAATATCCAGCAAGTTTAGTGTCAAATAACGGTTCACCCAGCTCAATATTGATTGATGACAAGATATGATGCTGCTCTTTATACCCATGCACCACAACGGTATCGGTGTGCAAACGAAGGACTTCTGCGAAGGCATCTAATACGTCTTGCTGATGCTTCAAATCTGCTGCGTTTAGTAACACCGCATGACCATCTTCGGCAAGGAGAGCTACCGAAGTGCAGCCTGCGCGCCCTGGTCTGGCATCACCATTTGCTAATAATGACCATGAGTGTTGAATCGATTCCAAAAGTCTTGCGCTAGTACTCGAATCAGTGCTTTCTAGAAGAGTGTCGGTTTCCCCTTGTGAGTCTTCACTACTCTCACGGGCTACCACCTTAACGCCATTCGACGTTGGTGAAGTTGTGATGTCACGCTGCGGCACATGTGCCTGTGCCCATTGACGTAAGGCTTCGCCAGTATCTACTGTGTCAAGGGTGACATCGAGTTCTTGTTGCTCGGGTTTACTCTCTGGTATGTCCGTTGAGTCGATAACACAGTGGAAAGCTTTGAGCACTCGATTGCGAGTACGCTCGCCAAACTCGAGTTGGGAGAACACTGTGTAAGCACCTTTGGTATCGACTTTGCCAAAAGTGAGATCTTCAACACTGACACCTAAATCAAGGTCTCTCACCAAAGCATTAACTTTTCGGTTCAAACGAACCTGATCGATATTGTCCCGAAGTGCTTCACCCTTTTTGCCGCCTATATCATCGGCATGCTCAATAATTGCTTCTAAACCGCCAAATTGGTTGATCCACTTTGCAGCGAATCCATCACCAACCCCGGGAACTCCAGGAATATTATCCGCAGTTTCTCCTCGCATTGCGGCAAGATCTGGATACTGGGACGGTGTGACATGATATTTCTCGAGAATTGCTTCGGGAGTCATGTGCTTAAGTTCTTTGAAATGATGCCCAGGATATAAAACCGTAATGTGGTCATCTACTAATTGGAAAGCATCGCGATCGCCCGAAAGCACTAATGTGCGGTAACCCGCATCTGCACCCATCGTCGCTAGGGTACCGATAATATCGTCGCCTTCATACCCAGGCTTTTCGATATAGGTCACACCAAGAGACTTGAGCAAATCTTGAATGAGCGGTAGTTGGCTCAACAGTTCTTCTGGAGCCGCTTCTCTAGTTCCCTTGTATTGAGGGAGCATGGTGTTACGGAAGGTTCCACCTTTAACATCAAATGCCACAGCAAGATGTGTGGGATGTTCGGACTCAATAACTTGGGCCAGCATAGTAGCAAAACCCCAAACAGCATTGGTGTTTTGCCCTGAAGACGTGGTGAAACTCTCGGTAGGCAGGGCAAAGAATGCTCTAAATGCTAGAGAATGACCGTCAACCACCAGGAGCGTGTTGTCATCTTGCTGTGCTTGTGATGTCATCCCCTGGAGCCTCCTCTATGAACTGTGTTTAGTCTTCGCCATCCACTTGAGCGATAACTGCATCTGCAACCTCTTGCATTGTCAGTCTTCTGTCCATTGAAGTCTTCTGAATCCAGCGGAAGGCTTCGGACTCACTGAGTCCCATGTTTTCCATGAGCAAGCCTTTGGCACGATCTACACGCTTACGCGCTTCGAAACGGGCTTTCATATCAGTAACTTCAACACGCAGGGTATTGATTTGATCAAAACGAGAAATTGCAACTTCAAGTGCAGGAAGCAGCTTTTCAGGCACGAATGGTTTAACCACATAGGCCATGGCGCCAGCATCTGCTGCTTTTTCAACGAGATTGCGCTGGGAGAACGCTGTGAGCATAACCACCGGAGCGATGTTGTCTTTTCCGATTTCAGTTGCAGCAGAAATACCATCACGACCAGGCATTTTGACGTCCATGACAACTACGTCTGGTTTGAGTTCTTTAGTAAGATCAACTGCTTCTTGTCCGCTGGCAGCTTGGCCAACGACATCGTAACCAGCGTCTTTGAGTGCTTCAACAATGTCCAAGCGGATAAGGGCTTCATCTTCGGCCACAACGACTGTGCGTCCTTCTGAAATTTCTTCAATCCCCGCGCTATCTGCGACCATAGCCATCCTCATTTCGTAACTTCCCATCCGAGTTCAGCTTCCATGCTTCCCCGGGACGCATATATCGGACAGATCTTGGACAGTGCCCCTGGTGAGACTCGAACTCACACTGCACGGATTTTGAGGCCGTTTCCTCTACCAATTGGGATACAGGGGCTTTTGGTACCTCATGGGAATTTACCACATTCTCAAGACTGCGCAACCTGACCGGTATGTGGGACCTACAATACAAGTGTATAAAAGCTAGTTCAAAGCCGAAAAGGAGACATCATGGGAAATGTGACATACCGTCATTTCGATCCTTGGCGCCCATCACCCGTGAGGGAAGAATCCCGCAATCAGATTGTGGAAAGTCACTACTTCAACGTGGACCGGGTAGCTTTCGAATCCGCACAAGTAGGCCATTTTGAGCGCTACATCCTGCATGAGAATAACGGCGACACGGTTGCTGTACTCGCCATGACCGATGACCACAAAATTCCTTTTGTGGAGCAATACCGCATTCCCACACATCGCTGGACTCTAGAAATTCCTGCTGGACACGCCACAAATCCTAGCGAACGACCTTTGGACGTCGCGATTCGCAAACTTCGGCAAGAAGCAGGTTTTGAGGCTGAGCACTATACGCAATTCGGTCGTTTTATCAACACGCCGAGTTTTTCGACGCAACACACCTCAATGTTCCTAGCGACTAATCTCACAGCAACTGATCGCAGTTCGATTGGACCAGAGTCTCCTAGGTCGAATGTGAGGCTGTACGACGTGGAGGAAGCCTATAAAATGGTGCTTAACGGTGTCATAGTCGATGCTAAATCCGTCATTGCGGTTCTTCGTGCGCACTGCGGGCTTGAGGACGTACAGCAACAGTAATCGCCGTTCTACTGTCGACGTTGTCATGTGACTGACTTCTTCTCGCACAATAGCCAACACGATGTGAACCATTATCCGGGCGCGTCATGTTGGCTTTTTCGTATTTGTAGTGTGTAATCGGCGTTGAGTTCCGTTTGTGTAGGGATTTTTCCGATAATCAGGATTATCGGAAAAAACACCTTGGCGGTATTCCGCCATTTATAGATATTTTTTTTCTCTTTATACTTCGCCATCCCTACACAAGCGAACATCCCTAACCAATTAGGTGACTTAAAGCCCGAATATGTGCCATATAGACACGTTTCTGGGCACTTCTGTGAGCTGACACACAAGAAAACTATCCAGAGTATGAGTGTTACCAGTCCAACGCGCTAGGACACCTTCTAAACACTGTTTTGAATCCAACTGCATTCAACAGGAATGTTGAATGCACAAAGTCTCCAGAAATGAGTAAGTCCCATGCGGCGTATATGCCGCATGGGACTTACTCATAACTCTTAAAGGAGTCAGTAATCAGTACCTAGGCGACGACTTACGCGGCCTAGCATTGATGTACTACTTCACTCAGCAGAACCAACAATGTGAACATAGATGGAATCGGTACGTCCTGGTTCATGCTCACCCTGTGCACTACTCAGCAATACGATTCTGTCTCCGTCTGCAACTACGCCAGCCTTCTTCAAGGTGTTGTCTGCAACGGCCATGAGCTCATTACGAGTCAGATCATGATAATCGGAATCCAGCAGGAAGGACTCAGTGCCCCAGCTCAGCGCCAGCCAACGATAAGTATGCGCATTGGTGGTCAAACCATAGATAGGAGCAGCAGGACGCTCACGGGAGATACGGTGAACAGTGTTTCCTGTCTGTGTAAAGGCAACAATTGCCTTTGCATTGAGCTTCTCCGCCAAATCGACAGCAGCAGAAGAGACAGCGCCAGCATTCGACATATCGAGATTCTTCAGCTCTGGAATACGATCGAAACCGTGATCCGTTGCATATCCCGAGATGCGAGCCATTGTAGAGACGGTCTCAGTTGGGTAATCGCCAACAGCAGTCTCGTTGGAGGTCATTGTTGCATCTGCACCGTCAAGCACAGCATTTGCACAGTCAGAAGCCTCTGCGCGGCTTGGAACTGGTGAATGAACCATTGAACCGAGAACTTCAGTGGCCACGATAACAGGCTTTGCATACTGACGAGCAAGTTCGATGCAACGCTTGGTAACAAGTGGCACCTCTTCGAATGGCATTTCTACAGCCATATCGCCACGTGCGACCATGATACCGTCGAAAGCCTTGACAATCTCTTCCAAGTTCTCGACTGCTTGTGGCTTTTCAATCTTGGCAACGATCGGGATGCGACGACCCTCTTCATCCATGATTTCGTGTGCGCGATCGATATCGGTCGCAAAGCGCACGAAGGACATAGCGATGATGTCAGCACCGGTTTGAATGGCCCAGCGCAAATCAGCTTGATCTTTTTCAGTCAATGCAGGAAGGCTCACAGCAACACCTGGAAGGTTGATGCCCTTGTGTGAAGACACAGGACCTGCAACGACTACCTTGGTGTGAACATTAGTACCCTCAACACTGGTGACCTCAAGACGAACCTTGCCATCGTCGATAAGAATTGGATCCCCAGGATGGCAATCCCCTGGTAGACCTTTGAATGTGGTGGAGGTGATGTTTTCGTCGCCTTCAACATCATCTGTAGTGATAGTGAATTCTTGACCGGCCTTAAGAATGACCTTGTCTTCACCTTCAGCGTTCTTCTTGAACCAACCGCAACGAATCTTTGGTCCTTGCAAATCAACAAGTGCCGCAACATTACGACCTGTGGTCTTGCTAGCTTCGCGTAGGTTGCTGTACACCTTGAGATGATCTTCAGGAGTTCCGTGTGAGCGATTAAGTCTCGCTACATCCATACCAGCTTCAACGAGCTTGGTAAGATTTTCCAACGATTCTGTGGCTGGTCCGATGGTGTCTACAATCTTGGCTTTGCGCATGAATGCCTGCCTATTTCCTTATTGATAGTTGGGGGGTTAGAGAACAACCCCTTGTCTTCCAGTTCAGAGTCTACTAGCAATCTTCGACGGAACGCGATGAAAAGGCAGTTTTTATGTGAACGCTCACAATGTTCAGGAAGCTAGTATTTGCAAGGTGTTTCACTACTTTGAGGATTCAGCAGCTTGTTGTTCAAGTTCTTTCATTTTGAGAACACTTGCTATCGAGGCCGTACCTATCGACACCACAATAACCACGAGAGAAAGCCACGTTGGTATTTCGGGTACAGCGTGAATCGGTTGCCCACCATTGAGGAACGGAAGAGAATTACTGTGCAAAGCTTCCATAATGAGTTTGACACCAATAAAGGCGAGAACCACAGACAGGCCAATAGGCAAATACACTAACTTATCTAGCAGCGCACCCAAAAGAAAATACAGCTGCTGAAGACCAAGCAAGGCAAAAATATTTGCAGTAAAAACAATGAAAGGGTCTTTGGTAAGACCAAAGATAGCGGGTATTGAGTCGAAGGCGAACATAACATCGGTGGTACCAATTGCTAAAAACACAATCAGCATTGGTGTGAAGTATTTGACACCATTAATTGTGGTGCGTAAATGTTTACCGTCGTATTTATCGGATACCCTCATCACTTTGCGCAATACTCTAATCACGCCATTTTCGTGGTATTCCTCTTCATCATCACCACCGGAGATCAATTTGAACGCGGTAAACAGCAGAAATGCGCCAAAAATGAAGAAGACCCAAGTAAATCTCACGATTAGCGCGGAACCTGCAAGGATGAACAATCCTCTCAGCAATAACGCAATAGTTATACCAATGCTCAGCACAAATTTTTGATACTTTTTCGGCACGGCAAAATTCGACATGATGATAACGAAAACGAAAAGATTATCAATACTTAGAGAGTACTCAGTAAGCCAACCAGAGTAGAACTCGATTGCTGGACGTGCACCAGCAACCCACCATAGCAAGCCACCAAAAATCAGAGCCATAACAACGAAGAAGATGATGTGTTGCACACACTCTTTTGTTGAGGGAACATGCGGTCTGCGACCGATGACAAATAAATCGACAACAAAGAAAGCAGCAAGGACAACAAAAGTGCAAATCATAAACGCCAGAGGGGTTTCAGCCATAATCCATCACTATACGTGACGCGGATGACCACCTTTGGATGAGTATTGAACAATCTACCAATACTATGACTGAGTATTAATCATCTGACGGAGCTCTTTCTTCAAGTCGCGTATCTCATCACGTAAGCGACCAGCCAATTCGAATTGCAACTGTTCTGCAGCGGTGTGCATCTGCTCACTGAGCTGACGTATAAGATCCGACAAATCTTGAGCAGGTAATCCTGCCTGCAAGATTTCATGATGTCTCTTCTGCGCCTCTTCCTTATCCAATGTTGGAATTCCAAGGTGAGAATTTCCTGCTTTATTAGCGTTGCGATACCCTCCCTCGAGCAAGGTCTTGGTATCTACATCTTCGCTGGCAAGCATATCGCTGACATCACTAATCTTCTTAATAAGCGGCTGTGGATCGATACCATGTTCGGTGTTATACGCAATCTGACGTTCACGGCGACGGTTCGTCTCATCAATCGCCTTATTCATAGCATCTGTGCGCTTATCTGCATACATCAATACTGTGCCAGACACATTTCTCGCAGCACGTCCTACCGTCTGAATGAGTGAACGATACGATCTGAGGAATCCTTCCTTATCTGCATCTAGAATCGCCACCAAGGAAACTTCTGGAAGATCAAGACCCTCTCTCAAGAGGTTGATACCCACAATGACATCGATAGTTCCTTGACGTAATTCACGCAATAATTCCACACGTCTCAACGTATCAACATCTGAGTGAAGATACTCCACCTTTATGTCGCGTTCTAGCAAATAATCAGTGAGATCTTCAGCCATCTTCTTAGTCAAAGTCGTCACCAACACTCGCTCTTGTTTGGCAATGCGATCTTTTATTTCCGCTAAAAGATCGTCTATCTGACCTTTTGTTGGGCGAACTTCGATACGTGGATCAACTAAGCCGGTCGGTCGAATAATCTGCTCAACTACCCCATCAGACAACCCCATTTCGTAATTACCTGGTGTTGCTGACAGATATACAGTTTGCCCAACTCTGTCGAGGAACTCTGGCCACTTCAACGGTCTGTTGTCCATCGCGCTAGGCAGCCGGAATCCATGTTCCACAAGGGTTCTCTTCCTGCTGGCGTCACCTTCGAACATCGCGCCAATTTGTGGAACGGTAACGTGCGATTCATCAATCACTAGCAAAAAATCATCAGGGAAGAAGTCGAGAAGGGTATGCGGTGGTGTACCTGGGGCACGTTCATCAAAATGACGCGAATAATTTTCCACACCTGAACAGACACCAATCTGCGTTAACATCTCTAGATCGTAGGTAGTACGCATCGTTAACCGTTGAGCCTCGAGCTCTTTGCCCTGCTTACGCAATTGAGCAACGCGCTCATCAAGTTCACTTTTAATCGTTTTCAGTGCACGTTCCATACGTTCTGGGCCTGCTACGTAGTGCGTCGCAGGGAATATATGCACTTCGCTTTCATGCCCGATTTCGTCACCAGTTAATGGATGAAGAGTTGAAATTCGTTCGATTTCATCGCCAAAAAACTCTATGCGAATAGCGAGTTCCTCGTAGACAGGGATAATTTCGACGGTATCTCCACGGACTCTGAAAGTGCCACGAGTGAATGCTATGTCATTGCGCTTGTATTGCATTTGTACAAAGGTTCGCAGCAAATTATCTCGGTTGAGTTCTTGCCCTTCTTTAAGGAATAACATCCTTCCCGCATACTCTTCTGGAGTACCCAGTCCATATATACAGGACACTGTAGCGACGACTACACAATCTCTTCTGGTCAGCAGATTCGCGGTAGCAGCATGTCTCAGTCTTTCCACATCATCATTGATGTTGGAGTCTTTCTCGATGTAGGTATCGGTCTGCGGTATATATGCCTCGGGTTGGTAGTAATCGTAATATGACACAAAATAACTCACGGCATTATCCGGCATAAGCTCACGAAACTCGGCACATAACTGCGCAGCAAGAGTTTTGTTTGGCTCAATAATCAGCGTGGGCCGCTGTAACTTCTCAATCATCCAAGCTGTTGTGGCTGTTTTACCAGTTCCGGTCGCTCCCATGAGCACTACGTCATTTTCACCGTTCTCTATACGCTCGGTAAGCTGCTGGATAGCAGCAGGCTGATCACCTGAGGGCTGATACGGAGATTTCACTACGAAAGGTGCGTTCGTCCGTTCAATCTCAAATCCCATAACATGACCTTCCCACTAACTCACTCACTTTGTTCCCGATACACGTCCGACATCCGTAGTGGCATCTTCAGCAATTAACTGTTCATATACTCTATCAACCATATCGAACATTTGTTCGAAGCTTTGCGAGGAGTCAATAATGATGTCAGCTACTTGCCGACGGTCATACTGCGAGGACTGGCTTCTCACACGGTTTACCGCATCCCGCTGTGACATATGACGGGTTTTCAGCATTCTTCTGACACGTTCATCTACTGGCGCTTCAACACTAATCACATGTTCGAACGAAAAAGGAATATTCTCTGCTACCTCAGCGAGGAGCGGAATCTCATGGACAATAAGATATGCCTTACCTTGCTCCCCCATCTGTCGTTGAAATTGCTTATCAAAACTTAGAGCCTCACGAAACACCGCAGGATGAATAATCGATTCAAGCTTTTGCCGTTCTTTTTCGTGCCCTGGTGCAAATACTTCAGATGCCATCCATGATCTGTTTAATCCACCCTTAGTATCAAGGGCTTGAGCGCCAAATTCCATCACAATATGTTGCAGGGCTTGAGAACCAGGTAACACCACCTGATGCGACAATTCGTCATAGTCGATAATTGCGGCACCTAACTCTTGCAGACGCTGAGCAACTGCGCTTTTCCCAGCTGCTATACCTCCGGTGAGACCGATGCGCATTGATATTCTCCTAACTTGAAATGGAACTGCCATGAAATAAAGCTTGCATAACACCCGCCAAACTGTACTTCCTGTGTGCACTATTAGGCCACTGCCTAAGTATCGTGTCATAACGCCAGTAATACGCAAAAACACGAGAAGCCCGGTCGAAACCGAGCTTTTCGTGTGACTGGTGTTGCGTTAGTAAAAGCGATCAGTTCTTTTCGCTCAGCAGCTGCTCACGCAGTGCTGCAAGCTGATCGTCGGCGGCAAGAGTTCCTTCATTACCTGCTTCGGAAGAATAGGTTGAGGTCTCCTCGGCCTTCTTCTCCTTAGCATCGGATTCCTGTCCGTCTTCGGCTGCTGAGGTCGCTGCGTTCTCGATCTCCTTGGCAACGAAGGCCTTGTGCTCTTCCCAAAGGTCGTGAGCAGAAGCGTATTGAGCTTCCCATTCCTCGCGCTGCTTCTCGTACCCTGCAATCCATTCGTTGGTCTCTGGATCGAAACCTTCTGGGTACTTGTAGTTGCCGTTCTCGTCGTACTCTGCTGGCATGCCATAGAGTGCTGGATCGAAATCTTCGGAAGAAGGATCGACCGAGTCATTGGCCTGCTTGAGAGAGAGTGAGATACGACGACGATCAAGATCAACGTCGATGACCTTAACGAATACCTCTTCGTTAGGCTTGACAACGGTCTCTGGGTTTTCGACGTGGCGATTAGCCAACTCCGAGATGTGCACGAGTCCTTCGATACCGTCTTCGACGGAGATGAAGACACCGAACTGCACAATCTTGGTAACCTTGCCCTTGACAATCTGTCCTGGAACGTGGGTACGTGCGAAACGCTGCCACGGATCTTCCTGGGTTGCCTTGAGACTGAGTGAGATACGCTCGCGATCCATGTCGACATCGAGCACCTCAACAGTGACTTTGTCCCCAACCTTGACAACTTCACTCGGGTGATCAATGTGCTTCCAAGAAAGCTCGGAAACGTGGATCAAGCCGTCAACGCCACCAAGATCGACGAATGCGCCGAAGTTGACGATGGAGCTGACCACGCCCTCACGAATCTGGCCCTTCTTGAGCTGTGAGAGGAAGGTCTCACGCACTTCAGACTGGGTTTCTTCGAGATATTGACGACGAGACAGCACCACATTATTACGGTTCTTATCGAGTTCAAGAATCTTGGCCTTGATCTTCTGCCCAATGTATGGGCTGAGATCACGAACACGGCGCATTTCAACAAGCGATGCAGGCAGGAATCCACGTAGACCAATGTCCACGATAAGTCCACCCTTGACAGCTTCGATGACGGTACCTTCAACAACGCCGTCGGCGTCCTTGATTTTCTCGATGTCTCCCCAAGCACGCTCGTACTGAGCACGCTTCTTAGAGAGTATGAGACGGCCTTCCTTGTCTTCTTTAGTGACGACAAGAGCCTCGATGGAGTCGCCAACCTGAACTACTTCGTCAGGATCGACGTCTTTCTTGATGGAAAGCTCGCGGGAGGGGATGACGCCCTCGGTCTTGTAGCCGATATCTAGCAACACTTCGTCATGATCAACCTTGACGACGGTGCCCTCAACCAGATCACCATCATCAAAGTTCTTGATGGTGGAATCGACTGCCTTGATGAAGTCCTCCTCGGTGCCGATATCGTTAATCGCTACCTTCTGGGCTTCTGTGTTATTCTCTGCCATTAATTGATTGTTTTCTGTAGATTGTGAACGGATAAAATCTGTATTCAGTTATGTTTATGCTCGTCTTAAGTTATAGGAATTTGCCATTTCGACACATTCAGTGTCAATACTAGGCGAAAACACGCCATTTGTCATGTATTCGCACGCTCAGCGATTTCCACAACATTACTCAGCAACATAGCTCGAGTCATTGGACCAACTCCACCTGGATTTGGAGTATAGGCGAAAGCTTGTTCTCTAGCCGCTGGGTCAATATCTCCAGTGATATGCCATTTGCCACTCTGAGGATCTTGAACCCGCGAAACTCCAACATCTACCAGTACCGCACCGGGCGCCACATCATCTGCCGATACGATTCCCGCTCGACCTGTGGCGGCGATAATCACTTCAGCTTCGCGCAGGTGCCGTTGCGCGTCAACAGTCCCTGTATGGCATAAGGTAACAGTGGCATTCACATCATTTCGTGTGAGCAACAATCCAATGGTGCGTCCTATGGTGATTCCTCTGCCGAGCACACAGACACGTTTACCAGCAAGATCGATATCATAGCTGTTGAGTAATTCAATAACTCCTCGTGGGGTACAAGGAAGAGGAGTGTGAAGCTCCCCTTTCGGATGGAGTACTAACTCACCGAGATTATATGGATGCATACCATCAGCGTCCTTAGCTGGGTCGATGCAATCAATAATCGCATTAGCGTCAACGCCCTTTGGTAAGGGCAATTGCACGATAAAACCGGTGCACGCTGGGTCCTCGTTAAACTCCATAACCGCGGCTTTAATTTGTTCTGCATCGGCATCTGCAGGCAAATCGCGGCGCAAAGATTGTATGCCCACTTCCGCACAATCTTTATGCTTTCCAGCAACATAGCGTGCAGAAGCTGGATCTTCTCCTACCAACAGCGTTCCCAAACCTGGATAGATTCCCTGTTCAGCAAGCTTGGCAACTCTTGATCTCAGATTCTGCTTGATGGACGCTGCCACTGCAATACCATCGAGTCTCAATGCCATATGATTGACTCCTATTCTGCTCACATTGCTTCGCAACATAGGCTATCGTGAAAGCAGGATGAGTAGTACACAGCGCAGTTCCGAATTTGAACCAAGAAGAAGGCAACGCATGAATCGAACATTGCGTTATTTCGTCCGTGCGGTGGCCACATTCCTCGCTGCCGCCGCAGTGTTAGCGAGTAGTGCATGCTCTTTTAGCGACAGTACTTCGAAGACCTCCGCACCTGCACCAGCTGGCCCCGTCACTGTGGTGTCATCTCTCGAGCAGTGGGGTTCCTTAGTGCAGCAAATTGGTGGAAATCAAGTCAAAGTCACTTCCATTCTTAATAGCACTTCAACCGATGCGCAAAGCTTTGAACCGAGCAGCACCGATATTTCAACAATTGCTAGTGCTGGATTAGTAGTCATCAACGGCGCTGGATATGACTCCTGGGCATCAAAAAATATAGGGAAAAATGCCGTTCTCATCAGCGCTGCAGATACCGTAGGCGCCTCTGAAGGAGACAATCCTTATCTCTGGTTTTCCAAAGAAGCCCGTAAAAGCATGGCCACGGAAATATCAGAGTCGCTCAGCAAACTGCTGCCGTCAAAAAAAACGTATTTCCACAACAGACTTGCGAGTTGGCAGAGCGACGAAACATCTGTAGAAAATCAGATCAAATCTTTTACCAAAACGCATACAAATCTGACCTATGCAGCTACAACGTCAGTTGCCTACTATCTCATGGCTGATCTTGGATTCAAAGATGCAACTCCGGAAGGCTATTTGCAATCTCTTCAGTCTTCGGGCGAACCAACGGCAAGCGATCTCAAAGATTTCACGACTCTGCTGGAAAAACGTCGTACAGACTTGTTGGTTGACGATCCTCAGCACATCACCGATAGCAGCAAAACAATACTGTTACAAGCTCAGACCACCAACATTCCTGTTCTCAGCATTACTGAACACATGCCTGAACAGCAGTCCACACTGACACAATGGGTAGAATCCCTTGTCACACAAATCGGCGACAATACAGCAAAAACCAATGTTGTTGCACCTCCATCCCCCAGTACGAGTACTGTTCCTAATGAAAGCGGTTCCCAGTCGCATTAAGCACTCATGCTTATACGACAGAGTCTCGCGACGATACGATTGCCAAACTAACTTAGGCTCTAGAGTAGAAAGCCATTCATGCAAGAAGAAGCAGTGCGCGAGTGCATCATATTTACAGATGCCTCAATCGAACGGGGCGGCCGTGTTATATGGTCGCATGGGAATTTTAGTATTCCAAGCGGTACAGTCACAGCAATAGTAGGTACCAACGGTACCGGGAAAACCACCATGATGAATGCTGAGCTCGGACTGCTTGCTTTGAAAACTGGCACAGTGACCGTTCTTGGCAAAGCAGCTGGACGAGCCAATGAACGCATAGGCTATGTACCGCAAAGTTACACTTCAGATATCGATTCCAATCTCACTGCAGAACAATCCGTGCTACTCGGTCTCACTGGGACACGGTTCGGACTACACATCACCACAGCCAAAGAACGTCAGAAAGCATATGAGGCTATGGCGTTTACTGAAATTGCAGATAAGGCGCATATGCGTCTGTCAGAACTTTCAGGAGGTCTGCGACAACGAGTTGCTATTGCACAAGCGTTGGTCGCTGATCCTGAACTACTGATGCTTGATGAACCCCTCGCTAATCTAGATTTGGCAAGTCAGAGAGCTACTGTGCACGTATTGGCAAGGCTTAATCACGAGCTAGGCATGACCATACAAGTGGTCGCACATGATCTCAACATGCTATTGCCTATTCTCACGGGCGCTGTTTATCTGCTTGATGGGCACCCTCACTATGCACAAATGAATACGGTCCTTGATGCACAACTACTCACACACTTGTATGGCACCACCGTTCAAGTGGTGACCACACCGCAAGGTGATATGTTCGTGACCCCAAGTGCAGACGAACCAGATAACGTCATCCCTGATACGCACATTGCCACTGATGTAGCTCACTTCCATCAGCACCCTGCTCAATCTGAACTATCCGATAACAATGGCAATGCACCTCATCTAGAAGGAGGAGAGCAAGCATGAGTTCCGTAGATTTTTCATTTGACCCCGCTTGGATGTCAACGCTTCAAGCACCCTTCATGGTGAATGCTGCACTGGCTGGATTGTGTATAGCAGTAGCTGCTGGCGTGATGGGATACTTCACGATAGCCAGAAACTCTACTTTTGCAGCCCATGCCCTAGCCCATATCGGACTACCTGGGGCAACGGGGGCTGTATTGCTCAGTCTGCCTGTTTCGGTCGGTCTGGGTGTTTTTGCGCTCGGAGGCGCTTTAGTTATTGGAGCTTTGGGTAAACGAGCCACTCAACGAGAAATCGCCACTGGTACAGTACTCGCGTTTGCTACAGGTTTGGGCTTGTTCTTTGCACGACTGTCCACATCTGCATCACAGCAAATGCAGTCGATTCTCTTTGGTTCAATCCTGACAATTACTAGTGACCAAATCATTGGTTTTGTAATATTTGACGTAGTGTTGTTACTCGTTGTTACTGTTGTCTATCGTCCCTTGTTATTTAGTTCGCTTGACGAGCAGGTAGCTCAAGCTAAGGGCATCAATATCGGTGTAATGAATGTCATCTTTATGGCCATGATGGCAGGAGTCATCACTATCGCGGTCCCAGCGGTAGGCACTCTACTCATCTTTGCTTTGGTTATTACCCCCGCTGCAACCGCCAATATTCTTGTAGCGTCACCTTTTCGCGCAATGCTACTTGCCGGTGCTATCTGTCTAATTTCAATTTGGGGCGGTCTGGTTCTCTCAGCCATGTTCCCAACCCCACCGAGCTTCATGATTGTGTCGATTTCGACCGCCTTTTGGGCAATTATCAAATTCATTGCTTCCCGCAAGTCATAACAACGCTGCACACAAGCGTTATTATGACCATCTAGTAGCTAAATCCCTGCATAATCAAGCCGCCCTACTGGTGCATCGTCGATTGTGTAGGGATTTTTCGATAGACCCAGCTCTACGACTAATCTGGAAGCTTGAAAATCCGCCGTTCTTGATTTTTGGGCAAATGAAATGTTTATTTAAATCCCTACACAAACGAAATTCATGCATCTTTTCGAGCGATTTTTTCTACAAATACGGTGATTATGGCGTAACAATCCGCGTTTAGAGAGCAGTTTCGCGAATCAGCGTTGCCGTTGCCATAGCAGCTATCCCCTCGCCTTGACCTGTGAAGCCCATACCGTCGGTAGTTGATGCGGTTAGAGTAACAGAGGCACCAAGCGCCTGACTCATGGCTAAGGTAGCGTCTTGCCGATGAACAGCAATTTTGGGTTGTTGAGCCACAATAACAACACTTGCACCGTTGACCGACCAACCAAGTCCTGAAAGCATCACCGAAATCTCTCGAATCATGTCACGCCCATGCATACCCGAGCCCTTCGAATCTGCTCCAACCCCGAAGAATGAACCAATATCGCCTTGGTCGGATGCGGAGAGCAACGCATCAATCAATGCGTGTGCGGCTACATCTCCATCTGAGTCGCCTTCGAGCCCAGAGAGGCCACACTCCTCTGCATCCTCCCAACGCATACACGCAAGCCATAGCTCACGACCACTATCAGAAGTTGAAAATTGGTGAGCGTCAAAGCCCATACCAACGCGCAAAGCACTAATTCCAGAACCGCCGTACTCTCCCATAACTCATCTCCATTGTTCGGTGGCTGTGTTGCTTGATAACGTTCCACTTATACAAAAGGGCTGGATGTTATATCCAGCCCTTTTGCGCAATATGGCGTTTACTTCTTTGCCTTCTTGCTTTCTGCGTCTAAACGCGCAAGCGTCTCTGTAGCAGGTTCCTTAGGATTCTTCGTATGATGTTTCTCATCTCCTGGCAGCGGATCCGCATAGCCAAGATTGACATCAAGTAGATGTTGAGCTTCTTGCTCGCCAAGCCCTTCAGAAAGAGCAATCTCGGATGTAAGGATGCTCCGCGCCTTTGTCAACATGCGCTTCTCTCCTGCTGACAATCCATGCTCATCTACATCGCGCTGTGCAAGATCGCGGACTACCTCGGCAATCTTATTGACATCGCCTGTGGCAATTTTCTCCACATTCAACTTGTATCGGCGAGACCAATTCATCTCTTTTTCGATAATTGGTGTGCGCAAAATTTCAAAGACTTTCGCGACTTCCCTGGCTCCGACGATATCTCGGACACCGACCTTCTTCGCGTTATCGACAGGGACGTTAATCACCAGACCGTCTGAGGACAACACTGAAAGCTGAATGTACTCGCGCGTTATACCTTTGACTGTGCGTTCGGTGATGGCCTCAACCTTTGCTGCGCCGTGACGCGGATAGACGACCATATCGCCGACGTTATATGCCATGAACCCTCCATGATAAATGCAAAACTCGAATAATCTTGCCATATGGCCGAGACTTGTCCTATATACACCCAATTAAAGTCTCTGACCTCGTTGCGCCCCACGTGCCCTTCAAGGGACACGCCAACCGTGATGTGCTGTGAGCATATACACTTCATATATGGACACTCTTACAACAGATGACCACCGCACAACGCCGTCGCACGTGGACTATGGCGTCCTCGATTCGGTCAGCAACGCAAAATTCTATAACCCGCATGCCATTCTTGGCGGCCACCTCAACGAAGGGGAAGATGCCGGATATGTGACCGTGCGAACGCTGCGTCCACTAGCACAAGATGTCACCATAATCACTCCATCTGGCGAATTTGCAGCCCAACATGAATTCAATGGCATCTTCACCGCGGTCGTACCCGCACAACGTAATGGAGCACAATGGTCAGTGCCCGATTATCGTATTCGCACCACATACGAAGGCGGCGAAACACTAGTCGAAGATGATCCATATCGATACTTGCCCACAGTTGGCGACGTAGACATCTACCTTTTTGGAGAGGGACGTCACGAGCGACTATGGGAGGTTCTCGGAGCCCATGTGATGCACTTTGATGATCCAATGGGCTCAGCCGATGGCACAGCAGGAAAGACTGTTGACGGAGTTGCATTCGCAGTATGGGCTCCGAATGCCCATGCAGTTCGAGTAACCGGTGATTTCAACTCTTGGGATGGTCGTCGCTACGCAATGCGTGAGATTGGCTCATCTGGAATTTGGGAGTTGTTTATCCCTGGTTTGCAATCTGGCGCGTTATACAAATACGAAATTCTCAACTCCAACGGTGAATGGAAGATGAAAGCCGATCCAATGGAACGCGGTCATCAAATTCCCCCTGCCACCGCTTCCCAGGTTGTTGATTCTCATCACGTTTGGAAAGACGACTCATGGATGAATCAACGCGCACAAACCGATCCACATTCAGGACCAATTAGCATCTACGAGTTGCACGCTGGTAGTTGGAAAGAAGGCCTAAGTTACCACGAACTAGCCGATCAGCTTGTCGACTATGTACAAGAATTAGGATTCACTCATGTGGAATTTATGCCGCTGTCACAGCATCCTTTTACTGGTTCATGGGGCTATCAGGTCACAGGATATTACGCACCTGACTCACGCCATGGTTCCTATGACGATCTGAAATATCTAATCGACACTTTGCATCAGGCTGGTATTGGTGTGGTGATGGATTGGGTTCCGGCTCACTTCCCCAAAGACGATTTTGCACTCGGTCGTTTTGACGGCACACCACTGTATGAAGATCCTGACCCACAACGTGGAGAACACCCCGATTGGGGCACTTATGTATTTAACTTTGGACGTAATGAAGTGCGCAATTTCTTAGTTGCCAATGCGCTGTTCTGGCTATCTGAATTCCACATTGACGCATTACGAGTGGATGCCGTGTCTTCAATGCTCTATCTTGATTACAGCCGTCAGGATGGTCAATGGCATCCAAACATTTACGGCGGTCGAGAAAATCTTGAAGCCATCTCTTTCCTTCAAGAAGCGACAGCAACCGCATACCGCGAAAATCCAGGAATCATGATGATTGCTGAAGAATCAACCTCTTGGCAGGGTGTCACCGCTCCTACTGATGCTGGGGGTTTGGGTTTCGGTCTTAAGTGGAATATGGGCTGGATGCACGACACTCTGGAATACATGAAGGAAGCTCCGATTAATCGTAAATACCATCACGATGAAATTACCTTCTCGATGGTTTATGCGTATTCCGAACACTATGTACTACCCATTTCTCATGATGAAGTAGTGCACGGCAAAGGGTCGCTTATGGAACGTATGCCAGGTGATGACTGGCAACGATTCGCTGGCGTACGAGCATTATTCGCCTATCAGTGGGCACACCCAGGCAAGAAGCTCACCTTCATGGGCAATGAACTGGCACAATTCAACGAATGGAATAACAATCACAGTATCGATTGGGATTCGCTGAATTGGGAAGATCATCGCGGAGTTCAACGCTTGGTTGCAGATCTCAACAATGTATACAAGCACACACCTGCTCTCTGGGACCAGGATTTCGATCCAGCAGGCTTCCAATGGTTAACCAGCGACGATTCAGATCACAATGTGCTGAGCTTTGTCCGTATCGGCAAGAACGGTGAACAAGTTGTGGTGGTGGTGAACTTCTCAGGAAACGCTTGGCAGGATTATCAAGTGCCCTTGCCACAAGGCGGTATTTGGAAAGAGATTCTCACTACTGATGACTCGAAATATGGGGGTTCAAACATCCACAATGGCACCTTCATCGCGGACGAAGAAGCGTACCATTCTCGTGAATGGTCGGTGAAACTCACGATTCCGGCACTAGGAGCACTATTCTTAGTACCTGAGGACTGACACGATGCGTCTCGCGCGCATCCACAAAGTAAGGTAAACGTGAGTATGATCAATAATTCAATGTCTCCCGCAAAACCGCACACGATTCTGGTCGTTGAGGATGAACCTACACTGGCCACAGCTATCGCACAGCGCTTAACAGCGGAAGGATGGACGGCGAGAGTTGCCTCTGATGGAGCCAGCGCAGTTCAAGCTGCCGCACAACTCCGTCCACAACTGGTGATTATGGATATTATGCTTCCGGTAATGGACGGTCTTGAAGCGACCAAGCGTATCGTTGCCGAACGTCCTGTGCCGGTTCTTATCCTCACGGCTAGGGATGATGAAGCAGATAAAGTCATAGGACTGGGCGCCGGAGCTGACGACTATATGACTAAGCCATTTTCTATGCGTGAGCTCATCGCGCGTTGCAAGGCTCTGCTCCGCAGAGTTGAGCGGGCTAAGGTCATCGCAAAGAATTCCGAGAATGAAAAGTTACTCGATTTCGGCTCGCTCATTATTGATCCTGCTCAGCGCATCGTCACTATGGACGGACAACAGATTCATTTGACACCTACCGAATTTGATCTGCTAGCAACACTTGCACGCAAACCAAAGTCCGTACTCACTCGCGAGAAGCTTCTTGAAGAAGTATGGGATTGGGTAGATGCCTCCGGTACACGCACTGTGGATTCCCACGTTAAGGCACTACGTCATAAGCTCGGATCAGAAATGATTCGAACGGTACATGGTGTCGGCTATGCCTTCGAGCCACCGGAGACTAACCCCACAGCCTGAAAGCCCGAATTCGCGCACGACTGTCGCATATAGCAGAGATCGAGTTTCATAGAACATCATGCAGAAAACTCCGAAACGAAGTTCAGCACCACACGTTGATCCAGAACGACCGATTGGCTTTCTCTCTTCACTAAAAGGTGAGTTGAGTATGCTTATCACGATTTCCACGGCTATTGCTTTTGTAATGGCGTGGTTTTTGCTCAAAGTCGGTTGGAGCGGCTGGATTTCTATGCCCCTCACGCTCATTGTTGCTCTCGGAATCACCTATGTGTTTTCACGAGGATTGACCTCGCCACTGCGTCAAATGCGCGATGCAGCCACATCAATGTCTGCAGGCGATTACAGCGTGCGCGTACAATCGGCAACCCTCAGCCACGATGAGGTGGGCCAATTAGCCAGGTCATTTAACGAAATGGCTGAGGAACTGCAACATGCCGATCAGATGCGCCTGGACATGGTGGCCAATGTGAGCCATGAATTGCGTACACCAGTTTCTGCCTTACAAGCCATGGTCGAAAACATGGCCGATGGCGTGATTGAACCAACCCCTGCGAATCTCGACAGCATTCTCGATCAAACTCACCGGCTTTCTGACTTGATTGCTTTCCTCTTGGACCTTTCTCGAATGGAAGCCGGAGCAGCCAGTCTAGAAATTGATGCTTTCGACTTCGCAGACTTCATCGATGAAGTTGTGGAACCGTTGGAAATTGCCGATTCTGGTCATGCACATGACATTCGTATGGATATACCTGACGGCATCGTTATGGAAGGTGACCAAGATCGCTTGCGTCAGCTCTTCACTAATATTATTGCCAACGCACTCAAACATTCCGCGGACGGTACCACTGTGCTGATTGAAGCACATGAAGATACAGAGCAGAGCACCATTGTGACCAACGTAGTGAATTACGGTTCACAAATTCCTCAAGAGGCTCGTTCAGATATTTTCCGTCGTTTCGTTAAAGGTAAAGCAGGCCCAGGAACTGAATCGGGCGGAACTGGTTTAGGACTATCAATCGCTCGTTGGGCTGCGCAACTTCATGGCGGCACCATTGTGGTTATAGATGACCCACGTGGGGCCGATTTTGAGGTTACTCTGCCAAAATATCATGTGGCGCAATACCACGGTTCCCTCGTACAACGTTCGTAATTTTTTCACCTGTCATATTCACCTGTCATATTCACCTGACGGCAGCATAACTGTGCATAGACGCACGCTAAGAGGCCGAAAATAGGATCCTCGTATGCTCATATGCACAGTTATGCAATAAATTTCGGTCTCACGGATGCTGCATTCTCAATCTCACATGCTATATTCGAACATACGTTCGAATATTGTGCTGTTGCGCCTCTCTCATAGAGGTAGCTACTGGGAGGGAATATGTCTCAACGTACTACTGAAGATGCTCGCTCAACAGGCCAGCACCAACCGCCATCAGCAATGTCAGCGAGCGATAAACCGCTATTGCCTCTGCAGACATCAATCTCGTCAACAACAGGATGTTCCCTGCCCAACGCACAACTTTTCAGACCTCTTAATCAAGCACGCCCTGTGCCAGCAGCTCTTGAATCAGTACGCGCCGGATTTCCCTCTGTCGCGCAGGACTATTTCGCTGGTGATTTCAGTTTTGATGAAAATGTTATTCTTCACCCCGATACCACCTTCATTCTCACAGTGGCTGGGGATTCTATGGAGGGGGCTGGCATTTTCGATGGGGATCTACTAGTCGTTGATCGCTCATTGAGCCCTGAAGAAGGTGATGTTGTTGTAGCCATTCTGGATAACGAATTGACCGTTAAACGACTACTGCTACATGGACACACACCAATTTTGCATCCAGAAAACCCTAGATACCCTGATTTCGCTCCGAAAGACAACCAAAGTCTAGAAATTTGGGGCGTAGTCACCGGTAATTTTCACAGTCAGAAACGCATAACTCTCGTTCACCACCACATCAACCAACAACAAACCTCACGCACATCAGCGAATATGGAGGCGGACCCCGCTCATAGTCCTAATAACGTCGCAACGTCTGCAACAACACCCACATCAACGAGTAGCGCCTACCTGTCAGCTGGTTGGAAGTAAATCATGGATGAATCTACTCATGCATATATCGGCAGCACCAAAGCACCTCGTATCATACTTGCTGATGCCAATAGCTTCTTTGCATCATGTGAAACCGTATTCGACCCCTCTCTTGCAGGTCATCCTGTAGTTGTGCTCTCAAATAACGATGGTTGCGTGGTCGCACGCAGCGCAGAAGCCAAGCGACTTGGCATTGTCAACGGCACACCGTGGTTCAAAATTAGAGAACAAGCCACTCATGACCACGTCATTGCTCGCAGCTCGAATTATGAGTTATATGCCAGCTTGTCCCACCGAATGATGCATGTGATGAGCGGATTTCTACCTGGGCAAGAAGTATATTCCATCGATGAATGTTTTATGAAAAGTTCAGCAAACGATGATGCTCTCATGCGCATCTGCGCTGACATGCGCAGTGCCGTACTCAACGGTGTTGGCATACCAGTGAGTATCGGAATCGCGCCCAGTAAAACCTTGGCAAAAATTTCTAATCATTGGGCTAAACAGCACAGTGACACCAAAGGAATCACCCTGTGGAATCATATTGATCAACACCACGGTGATGAAGTACTGGCAAGCGTCGGTATAGATGACATCTGGGGTGTCGGAAGACGGTTGACACGCAAACTGATGGGCATGGGGATCACTAACGCATTGCAACTGCGAGATAGTGATCCCGTGATGATCCGTCATCGATTCTCAGTGACCTTAGAGCGTACAGTCCTTGAATTACGCGGCATACCTTGCATCGAAGATGAATCAGATGCCAATGGCGGTGCGCGGAAAACTCAAATACTGTGTTCGAGAATGTTTTCATCTCCTGTTACCGGATTTAGCACCTTGGCCCAAGCTCTCAGCGTATATGCCCAGCAGGCGTGCCATCGACTACGTCGACAACAGAGTTTATGCTCACGCGTTGCCACGTTCAGTTCCACCAGTCCCTATCAGCAAAACTATGCGCGTATCTCTGGCGTAACCGTGCTCGACGATCCAAGCGACAACCCTATTACCATAGCCAAGGCAGCCTGTGACGCGTTGCGCCCCTATGTGGATCCACACGCGCCATACATTCGAGCAGGCGTATTACTGATGGGATTATCTGAGGCAGCACATTATCAGACCTTCGATGGCTTTGAAGCAGCTAGAGATACTCATGAACTTGGTGCCACCATTGAGGAAATTTCAAAGCGTTTCGGTTCTCGACGCGTAGGAATCGGATATGGAGGTTTCAGAGGAAAAGGGCGAAATGATGCTGATACCGGTGCTACATGGGCGATGAATCGTAATATGCTGTCACACCGGTGCACCACTCGATGGGATGAGATGGCCGTGGCTTATGCTCACTAATAATCATCGGCTGAAACGTGCACAAAAGGCTTGATTATCCTTTGACTGCACTTGCTAGTAATAGAGCGGTCAACGGATAGGCCTGAGACTGAGCCACCACCTGCGCGCATTGGCGCACGGTAGAGGCACTAGTGACAATATCATCCACTAGAATTACATAACGCTGAAATAGGCGCTGCGGCCGTCGAAGGTACACTAATCCCTCGCTTCGCTGTAATCTTCCTCGAATACCAGCAGTTTGAACAGATTTCACAGCACCGTGCTTAATGCGCAAACAGTTTGCCGTCACCGCATCGAAACCAGAACTTCTGAGCTGCTGTACAACGGAGTTAGCAAGATCTTTGGTATGCAGGCGTCCGCGCTTGTGTAAAGAAGCAGGTGATGAAGGTACCGGCACCACACAAATTACTTGACTTGATATACGCGGATGTTGTTTCAACCAAGGTATTACAGTGCGTTGAGTCAACTGTCTAATGATGTCTCCAAAACAGTCTGTGAGTTCCTCATCACCGTGGTCTTTCCACGCAAGAATTGCCAACCGCACTGACTTTCGATACGCACTCGCCGCAAAACAACAGTGCATCGTTACGCAAGGCAACTTTCTCACGAGTACACAGGAGAAATCCCGAATACACGAAGGGCAAAGGGCAATATCGGGAATATCACAACCTGCACAACCCCGCGGAATAATCGTCAGTCCACAAGAACGACACAGCAACTTTATGAGATTGAGGGCATGGCTGCTCTCACGAATTATTCGCTTCGATATAGTGCTCATACTCATACACGCAAAGCGTATAGGTGTTGCACATACAATCGACCTGCCTCTACTACGATGTGCGTCAACATAACCTTACAGACAGTATGTGGGCATATATGTGCATCCAAGCACCGGCCTATACGCTACTGCTCATCTTTTGGAGAGTCTTCTTTAGAAAGCAAAGCAATGATACGGTCTGAAACAGCAATAGTCTCATCAGGATTATGCACTCGAATTGGCATAGTTCCTGCGAGCGCTGCAGGGTAATCATTACCTTCTGGGTCCATTCGGTCACCGATAAATACAATATCGTTAACAGCAACATCAAGCAGCGATGCGAGCTCTCGTACTGCGTAGGCTTTATCTATACCTTGTTCAGAAATATCCACGCTGGTAGAACCTCCGGAACGAACTTGCAAATGAGGCAAATCCTTTGCGACGGCCGAGGCTAGAGCATTCTTTTTCTCGTTGCTTGGATCCCAGGACTCTTTAATCTCAACGGGAGCTTGTTGACCCATAGCTGAGAAGGTGATTTGACTTCCTCGATCTTCGATGCGATGACCCCAAGTATGTTCCTCCCATATCCCGAGTTCCTTAGCATGCCGTTCCAAAGAATTTATGGCAGCAGCGCGGTCTTGATCGCTGAGATCATGAGCGTACACACATAACCAATCCTCACCGTTCCAACGGAAATAACGGGTGCCACTTGTGGGCATAAGATGCAGCTGAGTTCTGTCGGTTGGAATATCCAGACCGTCGAGAACATCAAGAACTTGGGCGCGAAATTGTTCGAAGCGACCACCTGAAACTATTGCCACTCTACTCAGTTGGGTAAGTGTGGCAAGACGCCGACCCATCTCTTCAGTCATACGCATTTTTGAGCGAGCCAGTGTGGTGTCTAAATCAAAAGCTATGACTTGGGCTCGCTCACACACGGATTCAAGATTCACTTCTTGCCATGTCTGCGCAATGGTGACGGTAGCTTGATCAGTCATGATGCACACTCCTCGCGGTCGGACAACAACATCAGCCATCGTAGTACATCACAGCTATGCACAGGAATTGCCAGTCGTTGACTCGAAGCTCTATGGTGGGGATATGACGTATCGAGCACCTTGGCTTTTTAGCACCAATCGAAACCGACACGGTCGAGGAATGCGTCGACCGATGTTCGGCACTCGTTTACCTCATTACCGCACCTCAGCAGGAATGTTCGATGATCTGGTCGCCGGTCAATTGAAACGTCTAAATCAAGCGTGGCCAGAATTGATGAAGCCTATAGAATTCGCTGTTGAGGATGTACCGCCTTCTACGCCTACACCGTGGGATGATGATGACCGCACGCTGTCACAAAGCTTTGCCTCAAATCATGGCATACCTGCACGAATTGTGCTGTATCGAATGCCCATACAAATGCAAACCAAAGATCGGATGGAGCTGCAACTGCTTATCCGCGACGAAATTGTCATGCGTTTAGCCCAACTATATGGACGCAATCCAGAGGATATTGACCCGTTATGGGGAATCTGACGACTAGTGTTTTGAAGGTTATTGTTTTGAAGGTTATTGCACAATTCCTGGCGTTTGGTTTGCATTAATTAATGATGTTCGCGGCATCAATGCTGTTTGTGAGATAAAGCCAAGTCCAGCCACCTTAGCTTTGTCAACATCAGACTGCGTTACGCGGGCGGTCCATACTGTCGAATGTTGAGGATCGTCAAGGGTTATTGCGGCTGTTCCATTACCAAAGGAAGATGCATCCACACTCGCTGCAGCATTGCCCCCAAGCTTAAGCTGCTTCACAGCAAGGGCCTTACCAGAAGTATCAAATGCGCTAAGGGTCACTGATGCTTCGTTATTGGAAGTATTAGCCAGCACCGCAGAAGCCTGCACATGGTCAGGAATCGTTATAGCGCTAGCTTTTACAGCTTGCGAAGATGCCACGAGACCAAAGTCTTGCTGATCTGCATTACCGGTAACCGTGCTCATGGCACTCGCTTGGACAGATTCATCTGATGTAACGGATATACCAAGTGCATCGTCCGGAGCCTTACCCAAATTATTTACCTGCACCTTATTTGCCGTAACAGAAAAACGTTGTGTTTCACTTAAACCATTCTCAGTCATCCAGGCCACATTCACTGAGGTATCCGTTTGAGAAAATACACTTAGCGAAACCTCATCACCCTTATTAGCCCCAGGCAAGGCGATGCTTTGCGATGCCTCGGTTACAGGGGTGGCGTATTCGGAGCCATGCGGAGTCAATCCATCCATTGAGGTTATGCGTACAACCGATGCGATTGGAGTCTCTTTGCTGCTAACCGTTACGTATAGGGCATCTTGATTTGCGGCCGCTGCTGAGACATCGAACACGCTCTCATCATCAGCTCCTACAGTGATGGTACTAGCAGTAGACAACGCTAAGCTGCCTGCTTCCTTACTCCCCCATACACGAATATTGACCGTCGTAGATTTCGAAGATGGATTTGCTACTACCAACTGTTGAGAACTACCAGCTTGAGTACTTGGCAACAAGAATGACTCGTCAAGGCTTGGACTCACGCAACCCGCTGCAGAGACCCCTCGTAAATCACCCTCACTAGCCCAGGAAGCTACAGATGATGCAGCACCCTCACCAGTTGACGCTTTAAGCAATTGCGAGCTTTGTAACAGGGAAGATTTTTCAACTGAGGCCGTTGACATCAATACGCTGGCTTCATCTAAAGGATCAGGATCTTGGAGACTGGTCGTGTCACTGTCTGAACCAATGGCTGTCACTGATGAGTCAAAAATCGATCCAAAAGCTGCTTGCCTTGACGACGATGTGATATTTCCCTCAGAAGTTTGGTACTCGGAATCTCCATAAGTGCCAGAATCAGCAAGTGCCATCTGAGCAGGACAATATGTTTGGATGATGTTTTGACTAATACGCTGCTGCACCGCCGACCCACTTTGAGTAGACCCATCTATGAGATTTGACGGAGGCCGAACAATAAGCAGAATCCCTGCCAACGCAACAATAATCAACATGGTTAGGATGCCGAGAGTGAATCTGCCTACACGTCGTTTGTTGAGCATGAGTCCTCCATTCTTTGCGCTCATGATTACTTCCGCCTTAATCGTTGGATACGAGGCAAAGCGACAAGGCAATATGTCACTGAAATGATTCCGAAGCACCACATCCAGGCGTATCTCCATGGGTTTGCTGCGGCTTGCTGCTCACCACTAAGACCAATCTGCTGATCTGCAGTATCGTCTGAAGTCAATCTGAAATATGTCCCATTCACTGTGCTCACCACCGCTTGAGTGCCGTCACTCGCTGTGATATTCGACACTAAAGATTCGCTGGCCGTTCTGTCGGAACTTGAAGCAGTATCAGTGTTATCAGCCACCACGAAAATCCCTCCAAAGCCAAGCTTTTCGAGTGCAGTTATGGAGTCTGCGTCTGCATTGGACAACAGATGCGCCGACGCCGTTGCTAGAGTTTGCGTTGCTTGATCTTTATAACCAGATGCAAGCATTGCCCACACTGCAGGATTGTTATCGACAAGATCACCTTTGGCAGTACGCATAACCGAGAAATTCACATGGTTTTCCGATTGCGCTTCGAGGGCGAGAATCCTATGACCATTGTGCTGCTGCATGTAATCAATGCCAACCATTGGCAGCCCAGTGTTTTGTATTGTTAAACTGCCGTCACTACGAGTATGCATAATACCGAAGGCACCCCAGAACACCACACAAGCTGCCATAACGACCGTCAACAGCGCGCGTCCAATGCGCATAATCACCATTGGGAAGTGCGACCCAGACTCAATTTGCGGTGTATGCGATGCACCTGCACCTTTGAGTAATACGAAGGGACGAACAGCACCACCAGACATCACACAAACGCATCCCAATATGCCAAGTGCGATAAGGCTTAGCCCCGGCAGAGCTGAGCCAGCGACTGCTCCTTGCGAATCGAGGGCGATCATGACACGAGTGGAGAGTAACGATAACAATATGCCGCAGAGCGCCATAGCCCAGAACATTCGAGTGATGCGCAGAGCAAAGGGCAACACTAATGCGCACACAGCAATAATGGCCATAAGCACCAAAGACGACAACAGAATCAGATTAATAACGCTCTCATCTAGCAGCATAGCGCTAGATGTGCGTCCCGAAAGTAATGTACGAGTAAGCACTTCACCTAAGCTCGTGGCCTGTGGAGTGCCGTTGAGCGAGGATGTTGGCACTAGCATGTCACCAAATAGCTGGCGCCAAGCTCCATCATTGAAATAATGCACTACATTAACCAGCGTCGGTGCTATAGCAAATGCTGAGGGAAGCGGGATCAACAGCAACATCATTCGATGCTGACGAACCGCAACCAAGAAAAACATGAAGATAACCACTAGTGCAAGCACTAATTGTGGTTCAGCAGTCACAATAGGGATAAAGCACAAAGCTGCCAAGGCCGCACATTGAATCGATGAGTGAGGAGTATTGGGATCTTCTGTCCTATACATTCCAACTGCTCTGAGAGTAAATGCAATGCTAACAGGCAAGAACATCATGACCACGAGCATGCCAATATTGCCATTAGCATACAAACCGAAAGCCCACGCAACAGCACACCATAACAGACCAGCTACAGCACGGACAGGATTTGAACGAGTAACGGTTCCTGCCAAAGCCCAGAACGATAATGCCATCACCGGAGCTGACGCAAACAGCAATACAGCGATAACGGCAGACATGCTTCCGGCAGTAAAGACTCCTCCAACAAGCAACAACAGCAGATAAGGTGCCGAAGTAGCAGGAACTCCTATGCCCACTGCATAAGACCACGAAGTTGTAGCTGCCTGAGCAACCTGCCCCCACGTTGATGCTGTGGGAAGCAGAGCGTCAGATCGCAAGGCTCCTCCTAGGAACACCCCTCTAAACACATCCCACAGCACAGCAATTTCTACACCAGCAGCAATAGCTACCATCGCCAAAGCCCATAATGCTCTGCGTCTCAATTGCACCTTAAGGTGCGCCTTTGCCAAAGGACTGAGCAAGGGCACAGTACCCTGTCGCTCAAATGCATTACTCCGCTCACGCCAACGTGCAATCTGCTGTCTGCTCGCCTGCAACATGTGAAGTTTCTTTAAGGAGACTACGGTGTGACTGGTCAGTCTACGTCTCGCCTGCATAGCTTGCGGGAAACGTGCCAACATGCGCCAGGGCTGCCAGAATTCACACCAAGCTTCATAAGGGGCTTTACGGAACATCAACATAAAGAACATGCCGAAGGCAGTAAACACACTAGCTATCCACATCACCGGCCACAGCGACATATTGCTATCCGTATAACGATATTTAGTGTGTGCATCTGCAACCAACATTGCGCTGCTTATAGGATATTCTTCGTCAATTCCTTCCCCTGCTCTGTCGCGGAGACCTTCAAATCTAGCTCGGCGATGAGCTATGACAGCCGATGGCACGACGAGTACACGACCACCGCTGAGACAAACCCTTCTGCAGAAATCTGCAGATTCACCAAAAGTAGTGAACCACGAGTCTATACCTGAGAGTTTTTTTAGCGTAGCCAGAGGCAACAAAGCTCCTGCGAGAGAAACTGCAAAAACATCTTGACGCGCATCGTATTGTTCTTGATCCGGTTCCCCATCTACTACCAAACTCACGGTTTGATGCCGACCTGAGTATTTGCCGACATCGTGCAGCCCATCGCCGTCCCAAGCAACTTGTTTCGCACCGAGCAGTGAAGCCCCAGGGGCATTGCGCCAAGCCTCGACTAACACATCCAAGCAGTTGACATCACGTGGGCGAGAATCGTCATGTAGAAGCCACAGCGCTCTGACCTGCTGAGGTAAATTAGCGTAAGCAAGAGCTTTTTCGATTGCACCGCCAAAGGATGTAGCGCCTTTAGCCCTCACCACTTGCACTTGGAGCGTCTTGACGTGAGGGAATCCACCCTTATGCGTCGATGATGGCGTCATGACCTCCACCGCAGAATACAGAGGCTCCGTAGTCTGACCGGAGCAATCCGCAATAACAATAACGGCAGGCAACACACGCTGCTTAAGAACTGCTTCAACAGTTTTACGGAAATACCTCAAATCCGCACCAACAGTAATAACAGCAGCAACGCTGTCCTCAACCTCCTGCCGGTGCATGCTGGGCTCTTGCGCCAGGATTGAAGTCAGCTCTCTCTGGACGTCCGAAGGTGCGGATGCAACAAAACTCATGGTTCCAGTGTACGCATGACCGATGTCTGCTTGTCTGATTAGGGAGCAGTGAGCACCTATATCTGCTCTCTGGACTGCTCTTTCTTGTATCGACGACGTTCCCGTTCGCTCATACCGCCCCAAATACCAAAACGCTCATCATGCTCGACTGCCCATTGCAAACACTGCTCCCGAACCTCACATCGGGCACAAACTTTTTTGGCTTCGCGGGTTGAACCGCCCTTTTCAGGGAAGAAAGCCTCAGGGTCTGTTTGCGCGCATAACGCCTCGTGCTGCCATGACAAATCAGCATCTGGTGTGAACAATCCCCATAGTGTACCTGCGGATTCGTCGGCGGGATCGTCTGCCTCGTCATCAATGACTCGCCACATGTGGAACCCCTCTCGACTACAGAAGGCAAATGCTATCTGTACTAGTAAATTACACATGTGTGATTAAGGAAAGTCAAATTCTCAGCTGTGTCAATACTCACATTTACACATTTTCGTGATATAAGGCAAATGTGCCTATTGTGAGCAACTTATCGGTCTATCAGCGTCTATTCAGACTACCGAATGGTGCGTAACATACAATCTAATGGTTTATTGAGTCTGAAAAGCATCGTTTGCATAGATGAATGCCACGTCTGTGTTATATCAGGAGGCGCGAGAGTGACGTCACGGACCACCCGCAAAGTGAAACTGCCCAATGTCAATGGAGGCAACGCTTCTAAGCCTAAGCACAGCCATGGCTATATCTCCAGGCATCACACACTCACTGTTGTTGTGGCAGCAATACTAGCCTTGTTTACATTCACGGCAACCTTTGCGGCAGCGACCTACCTGGACATAGACAGCACGATTCAGCACCGTTCTGTACCAGTACTATCTAAATCCGGCGAATCATCATCTGCGACAATGGTTGATGAATATGCGGGCAAAACTCTCAACATTCTTATTTTGGGGCAAGATACGCGATCTGGTAGCGAAAACGCTGCTATCGGTGGAGGTGACACTTCAGACGCCAGCAATCACCAGTCGGATACCGCAATGGTGATGCAAATCTCTGCTGACCGCTCATATATCAATCTGGTCTCAATCCCCCGCGATTCGCTGGTTAATGCGCCTAGTTGCCAGACCACAAAAGGCACTGTAGCTGCCAGACACAACGTGATGTTTAACTCTATATTTGCCACGGGGTATGCAACTGGCGGAGATATTGCTTCGGCAGCGAGCTGCACTCTAACAGCCGTTAACGCGCTAACAGGTTTGGATATCGCCAATTTCATCGTGGTGGATTTCAGTGGACTCAAAAGCATGATTGATGCAATAGGCGGCGTAGATGTGTGTATTGCCCAAGATACCTCTGATAGTTATACCAATCTCAAACTGTCCAAGGGATATCAACATCTGTCCGGTACACAAGCCACACAGTATGCAAGAATGCGTCATGGTACCGGCACAGACGGTTCAGACATTATGAGAACCACTAGGCAACAGTATCTGGTGAAGGCTTTGCTCAATGAGGCTTTATCCAAGAATCTCCTAACGAATTCTTCACAGCTCTATCAGCTGTCCAAAGCAGCTATCTCGTCATTGCAGCTGAGCGAAGGTCTTGCTAGTACTACTGGACTTGCCGGACTAGCCATGAGTCTCTCGAGTATCAATACCGCACACATATATGCGCAAACCTTACCTGTTGAAGCGGCTCCATTCGACAGCAATCGTGTAGTGTGGTCGAGTTCAGCAAGCGAGGTCTGGGCAAAGTTCCAGAAGGCAGTGCCACTGACCGGCGCCACCGAGAGCACATCTACAGCAAGCGCATCTTCCTCAAGTTCTGCTTCCTCAAGCAGTTCCTCTTCGAGTTCATCATCCTCATCAGCGAGTGCACCTTCAAGTGCCTCCTCGAGTGTGAACGCGACGACCGGTCTGATAACCAATGCTTCTGGGGAACTGATCGATCCCGCCACTGGAGGAATCGTTGACCCAGAAACAGGAACCATTCGTGATGCGAATACAGGTCAATATATCGGCATCGCTGACAGGTACTTACAAACTACTGTATGTGGCGTTACTGCACAGGAATAGCACCCCCAACACCACTGACACATCGCTCTGTGTTATTTCTGTCTGCAGAGTCATTAAGACGGAGGTTACATGGTGCAGGAATCAAGTGATAGCGAAACTTGGGACAACCCCCCTAGTTTCATGCCCTCACACGGCACAGGACACCCTGCAATGCACAGGCCAAAGGCTGATGATACGTCCTCCGTGCCCCCCAGTTTCTCTCCTCGTAGCAGCTCTCAGGCAGCATCTCGTCAGAGTGCATCTCCATCATCTCCTCGAGCACAACGGACAGCAGCTTCGTCGCGAAACACTGGAAATACAAGAAATGCTGGGAACTCTCAAAACAATGCGCATTCACGAGGCGCCAATGATGGAAGCAGGCAGCCCGCATCTTCTTCCTCTCCTAGAAAAGCTACAGCTAGGAGCAACGCCAGCCCATCCACGCGTAAACCATTAGCCCACCAACCTTCGCAGTCACCATCCACAAAAGGTAAACGCAAGAAGAAACGTAGTGCTGGGAGAATTGTTCTCAGAATACTCATCGTATTGATTGTTCTGTTCACACTGTTGGGCGTCGGACTGTGGAGCTGGGTTAATGGTCAACTCAACAAAAAAGATATGCTCAGCGATGCCGCCAACACCTCAGCATCAACTTGGCTAATTCTTGGTTCTGACGAACGCGATGGCACCGCTGGAACGGGTACGCAGGCTGATGCGCCTGGTTCACGAACAGATACAATCTTGGTATTAACCAAGCCTAAGAGCGGCCCGAGTTCACTGATCTCTATCCCTCGCGATTCTTTTGTTAATACGCATAACACCAATATGAAAATCAATGCTGTCGCAGAACTCTACGGATATAAAGCCCTAGTAGAGCAAGTCGAAACCATAACCGGACAAAAAATCGACCATGTAGCAATGATTAAGTTCGGAGGACTTGAAAAGGTCGTTGACGCACTCGGTGGAATTGAACTCTGCT
Source organism: Bifidobacterium sp. (assembly GCF_022647885.1). Taxonomy (NCBI): domain Bacteria; kingdom Bacillati; phylum Actinomycetota; class Actinomycetes; order Bifidobacteriales; family Bifidobacteriaceae; genus Bifidobacterium; species Bifidobacterium sp. Next base: position 1,595,932 of record NZ_JALCLM010000001.1, read on the forward strand.
ATGACAGCACTGTGCAAGATGCATACTCGGGATTGAACTGGACTGCTGGTTGTCACACTGCAGATGGAGCTACCGCACTGGCCTTCTCAAGAATGCGTTACTCAGACCCTCAGGGTGATTTTGGCCGCGCTAAGCGCCAACGTCAGGTGATTGCGGCAATCGTTTCGAAAGCAAGCAAAGCGTCAACACTCACCAATTTCTCGAGCACCAAACAACTTGCCACTTCGGCGTTGTCTGCAATCGTAGTTGATAACGACACCAACCCTTGGACCCTTCTGCAAATGGCCCTTGCATTCAAATCGGCTTCAGGAGAATCAGGAGTGACTGGAAGCGCGTACTGGACCAACCCTGATTACTATCCGGGCGGAGGTGTCGGTTCCACTGTCAAACTTGATGCTGATCGCAATCTAGCCCTATTCACTCAGTTGGCCACCGGTGTGCATGCTGCAGGCACTGTTGGCGGTCAGGATTGATCGACGACGGTGCAGCACTGCCCAGTATGGTTTAGGCACTGTTATTTGAAGTATTCACAAAGGTAATATCCAGCGCACATCAGTCCACAAGAGATGTTACAGCTTCTACTCTTGTGCAGTTTCGGCAACGGTATCTGATATGAAATCCGCTCAACATAGCAGCCACCCTGTGAGAACCACCTTGAGGAACAAGCTCATCTCTGACAATGACGAGCAGTATCCACAACCCTCAAAACGGGCCTTGCTCAGCGGCTCAAACCAAGTTCGCACGCGTTTGCCACACGAAGGTCCACGAGCAGAACGGAAAGCTCTGAGGCACCTGTACACACTAATGCCATTGCTCAGTCAATTGATCATTATCGCGTACACCGCGCAGCAAGGTCACTGGATTATGGCTGTTACAGTGCTGCCTGCGCTGGTCGGTTATCTAGCTGTATTATTTCCTCCTCAACGCCACTCCACACCTTCACTGACGAGCGATGCACTTCCTACTGGCACAGAGCAGCAATACCTATCAAACAATGCTGAAGCACTGTCTTCTGCCGATCCCTCGCATCACAGTGCTGAGTTGCGCAATGGCAATCTTCATCAAGAACTGGGCCTCTCGCAAAACAGTGGTCATACGCAAGAGTGGCGCGAAATTGTCGGCATATGGGTACGCGGATTCGCTTCGCCCCGAACTGCACAACAATCTGGCAAAGTAAGCATTAAGCCCTGCACAATTCCTTTAGGTACAACATCAACTGGCCTTTTACTGCTTAGCCTTCCGCACGATGGACCACATGCGCTAGTTGCAGGCACCACTGGATCCGGAAAATCTGTGTTATTACGCAGTTGGTGTCTCGCCTTGGCTATCTGTCACCCTCCGAGTGCGCTGAATTTGGTGTTGCTCGATTTCAAAGGCGGCGCTACATTCGATCTGTTATCTGATCTGCCACACACCGTGGGGTGTGTATCCGATCTGAGTATGCAGCATGCAGTAAGGGCACTCAAAGGGATCGAATTGGAGTTGAAACGTAGAGAAATCCTTCTCCAACGTGCAGGAGTTTCAGCCTATGCTGACCTGGATGCACCTCCCCCAAGAATGGTTATCGTGGTTGACGAATTTCATGCCCTTCGCCAGCAGCTGCCCGATGCAGAAGAGCGACTTGGTCGTATTGCTTCGCTGGGGAGATCTCTGGGAATGCACATCATTTTGAGCACACAGAATCCTCTAGGACAGATTGGATCTCAGATTAAAGCAAATATTGCTTTACGCATTTGTCTACGAGTGCAGGACCCTATGCAATCCATTGATGTGCTAGGTGATTCCAGAGCAGCAACAATTCACGGCAATCAACCTGGATATGCTTATTGTCAAACAAGTGAAGGCATCCACGCTTTCAGAGTGTTGCACACCGATACACCCAAAGAGCTGCTTCACTCCATTCAAACAGCATATCGTTTCACCCAAGAAAGCTATCCAGCTCCCTTATTCACACCGCCGCTACCATCCTTGTTACAGCCCGGAACATTGGCACAGCTCTGTCCTGAGGACGGAAACATCGGCGAGAAACACGGTGAGTCTGACGGACCCACTTCAATGGCTAAAAAGACTTCTGCATCAGCAAAAACTGCTGCTCTGCGCTCTACAGCACCATGCTCTGTCACGATTGGACTGCAAGATGACGGGGTTCATGTGCAAACTTGTTCTTTATCGTTCAACGGCGGCAATATGGCAATCATTGGACCTCCTCGCAGCGGCAAAAGCACCTTGGCTTTGGTGATTGCCAAAGCATTACAGCAGTATCCAAGCGACAAGGTGCATGTAACTTTTATTAAGCAGAACTCTGATATCACCGCCACACTCGACAATATGAAAATCCATCAATTACAGAGTCATCATCCAAAACTGACCGTGTTGTTGTGTGACGTACAAGGTACCACTGCAAAATCTCAAACGGACTTATTCAATAATGAATTATTCGATTGGGCAATGCGCTCCTCAAATATCAGCGTCATACTGACCGCTGATTCCGTGCGACAACTGCGAAGAATTGAATACTTTCCTGTGCGCGTAGTCTTTCCTACGGGAGAATACAGCAATGATGTATTTTCAGGCATACCCTCATCATTACTGAAAGACACGTCTAACACTGACATATCGATACCCGGGAGAGGTTTTATCATCGGTTACGGCAGAGCGCAAGCACTGCAGTGCGTCTGCTCTCATCAAGCAAGCAAAGACCTTCGAAATCCGCTGCCTGTCACCAAATGAAATCTCATCCTCTCCGCTAGTATCCAGTGTGAATGTACCAAGTCAAGAGTTTCTGAGGTCTTGAAAAGTTGCCATTTTCGTGCTTTCCTATGTAAGGACTCGGATTTGCCGGGTATAGAAGCGAAAGAAGGCGACAATGAGTAGTGCTTTTGATTGGCGCGCCAAGGCAGCATGCCGCGATAAAGATCCAGAGCTTTTCTTCCCGGTTGGAAACACCGGAGCTGCTTATCAGCAGATTGAAGAAGCTAAAGCTGTATGCCGTACCTGCAAAGTCATAGATGCGTGCTTAAAGTGTGCACTTGATACCAATCAGGATTACGGTGTTTGGGGAGGTCTGAGCGAGGATGAGCGTCGTGCTCTCAAGCGTAGGGCTATGAGGGCTCGCCGCTCGCAAGCAATGCAGATGCAAGCCTGAAACATATAACTCAAGTATTGCCTGGGGCTGTAAATCATTCATACGGTGATTTACAGCCCCTTTTCACGTCTCAAAGCTTATATATCCCGCACCATGAGGACCAATATGACAGGCTGCTTACTGTTGTGTAGTAATTTTTAGGAAAAGCTCGATATCAATCGGCAGAAAACGGCCATTTTGCAAGGTTGATAGTCACCGTCTACTGAAAAAACACTACACAATCGACATTCTGCACGTTGTAGCGTCACAATCGACAATATCTTGGTCGATTAGATTGTGGATTCTTGAGCAGCACGAAGCTTCATGTTGAGCACAACTCTGGTACCACCTTCACGCCTAGGCTCCCAGCGGACTGATCCACCGAAATCATTAGTAACAAAGGTATTGATGATTTGCGTACCTAATCCAGATCCACTTGTGCGAGCCAAACCGCCAGCAGATTCTGAGCTGTATCCATTACCATCATCCTCAACCACAACGCTGAGGTTATTTCCTCCCCGCCCCACGGAGATGATGATCTTACCCTGCTCTCGACCCTCAAAACCATGTTCAACAGCATTGGTAACTAACTCGGTAAGTACCAACGACAGCGGCGTCGCATCTTGCGCTGGCATCATGCCAAACTTACCCATGAATGAGATACTAATGTGCTGATCCTGAGTTGTGGCAAGATCTACGCTCATTTTCAACAAACTCGAAATTACCTTATCGAAGTCAACAACTTCATCAGCTGTCTGACTCAGCCCCTCATGCACTACAGCGATGGTCTGCACACGCCTCTGTGCCTCTTCCAATTCTTTTCGCACTTCCGGAAGTTTGGTACGTCTCGCTTGCAGTCTGAGCAACGCCGAAACCGCTTGAAGATTATTCTTCACTCGGTGGTGAATCTCGGAAATAGTGGCATCTTTTGTTTGGAGCTCCTGCTCACGCCGATGCAGCTCAGTAACATCTCTGCACAACACCACAGCGCCGATGCGGCCCGAATCATCAATGAGTGGTAGAGAACGTATTGACACCGCAGAACGGCTCGCATCCAGTTCTGAATCTATGGCTGCTTTTCCACTGAGCACTAATGGAAGAGATTCGGGAACCGGATCGTTCTCGCGAATCAATGAAGTACCGATTTCACTGAGATATCTGCCCTGCATTGTATCTATGGATCCGAGTCTTCTGAAACAGCTGATAGCATTCGGCGATGCATAACGGACAATACCCTCAGCGCTCAGAATGATGAAGCCGTCCGATACTCTGGCGTTATGCCGTTGATTTAACACTGAATCAATATATGGAAATTGGCCACGGGGAATCATCTCGAACAGTTCTTTGCCAGCATCGATACTTTCTGACTCATAACGACCATTCGATTCGCGTGTGGCCATATTTGTTTCTCTGACCACAAGCCCGAGCGTTTTACCTCGATGGTGGATTGGTGCATACACATCACAAACCACAGCCCGACCTCGAGTTCGCAGCGTGTTTGACCGGTAAATAAACTCCGATTCCATAGCCGCATCGAATTCCTGAGTAAGAGACGGAGAAATTCTTGTACCCACAACGTCTTCAGAGCGCAATGACATCACCGTAGAAGGCCTACATTGCTCAGCCACTACATAATGCCCATCCCCTGTTTGTAAGACCAGCAAGAGGTCTGCAAAACTCAAATCCGCGATGACCTGCCAATCAGCTACGAGGTGATGAAGCCACTCTCGATCTTCATTATTAAAATCGGGACGGGTGGCAAGGATGTGCGTAAAATCGGCCATGCTCTCCATCATAAGGCCGCGGGATAGGCTCTGTGAATTATCGACACTCACAAGACAAGACTTCACACATCATGTAAGCTACGGTATCGTAGGTTACGTTACCGTAGCTTTGATTTGAAAGGCAGCGAATATGAGTGCAAAGCAGTCAGCACCTCAACCAAGCTCTGAGTTCTCATCACCTAGCGGTTCTCAACACGGCAATTCACAACACAGCGCAAGCTCAGACAGCCGTACACAAAGCTCACTCAACGCTGAAAAGGGCACCAGCAGAGGCGAAATACTAAGAGAGCGAGCTAGAGCAAAAGCACAACGTATACTCGACAAAGCCGATGCAAAGGCTGCAAAGATTGAGGCCGCTGAGTCCTCGTCCGGACTTCAACCACACCTGAGGCTAGATGTCCACGGCCGCCCGAAGCCATTGCTACGCGGTTGGATTCATGCTGTTACTACTCCCCTTGCTCTTGCATCAGGAATTGTGCTGATCTGTCTAAGCCCGAGCACGTCGTTGAAATGGGCTTGTGCAGTTTTCATGACCTGTTCGCTTATCCTCTTTGGAAATTCCGCTCTCTATCATTTAGGCGATTGGTCGCCAAAAGTCACCGATATTCTCAGACGCATTGACCACGTCAATATCTTTCTGCTCATTGCAGGCACCTACACCCCTGCAGCCTTCGCACTCAACCATTTTTGGCAGCATGTAATCATTATCGGTCTTTGGTCTTGCACTGCTGTAGCGCTACTAGTCCATGTCATATGGATTAATGCCCCGCGCTGGCTGTATACCGTGGTGTACATCGTTTTTGGCGTCTCAGGGGTAGGATTCCTCGGCCTCTTCTGGCAATCGCCTAGCGCGGGGCCGGCAGTTGTTTGGTTAATTGTGGCCGGTGGTATTTGTTATATAGCAGGCGCAATCGTTTACGCTCTACGCAGGCCAAACCCTTGGCCAAAGGTTTTTGGTTTTCACGAAATATTTCATTGTGGAACCGTTGCAGGTTATGCATGCCACATGGTGGCAATATTCTTGGTGGTTTGTAGCATCCGATAAGCGTCATTGCTTAATGTCATCAAAGGCAAGCCGTAGACGATAGATTGGTATCGTTGTTGTGCTTAAGACAATCTACAGCTACGACTTGCTACCTGTTATACCTTCGTGAGCCCGTGAGTTCGGTAACAAACGGTGAACTCATCTCATCTACCTAAACGCGAACAGTCATCGCGCAAGCAGGAAGGCACACTACTTGAGTGGTTTAGCATCCAGAATCTCGACGGAGATTTCTTTGCCACTTGGTGCTTTATAGGAAACTTTATCGCCAGTCTTACCGCCAATAATTGCTGCACCAATAGGTGATTCTGGACTGATGACGTCGTAATCTGTAGCAACAGCAATATCTCGGGAGCCGAGAACATAGGTCATCTTGTTTCCAGCAAGATCAAGTTCAACGATAGAACCATTACCTACAGTCCCTGCCTTAGGAGCTTTCAGTATTTTGGTGTTACGAAGCTTAACGATAAGCTCGTTAATACGCCCTTCGTTTTTGCTCTGCTCTTCGCGCGCGGCTTGATAGCCACCGTTCTCGCTAAGATCACCTTCAGCTCTGGCAGCTGCAATACGTTCAGTGATCTCTTGACGAATCTCACCTTCACGCTTGGCAAGTTCCTGCTTAAGCTTGTCGTATGCTTCCTGCGTCAGCAGAATAGTCTTTTCCTCTGCCATGATTCCTCCTTGAACTATCCGTTGAGGTGATAGTTTATACCTGTTGTGGACCCGGACGCCGAATAGAAAAAGCGCCGGATTCACCGGCGCTGTGCGTTCGGTTGAAAGATGAGTTAACGCGTTGAGACAATATCTATGACGAATACCAAGGTATCGTCGCCGCCTATTCCTGCTTGAGGCACTCCCTGCGAGCCATAGCCGTACTCAGGTGGAATGGAAACTACTAAGCGCGAACCAACATTGTGCCCTGGGACAGTTTGATCCCAACCTTTAATAACCTGTCCGACACCAATACCGAAGCTCGCAGGCTGATGCCTTTGAAAACTGGAATCAAAAACCTCTTGGGAGCCCCAAGTTACACCGTGATAATTCACAGTGACAGTATCGCCTTTGCGCACCACCGGTCCATTGCCTTCTACGAGCTCCACAACTTTAAGCCCTGTGGGTGCATCCCCATCAAATTCGATGGTCGGTTGCGCACCGAATTCAGCATTCACTGTTGGCATGCTGTTATCTGCCATGGTTTCTCCTTCTTCGTCGCATATGAGTGTCTACGTTAGCGTTTTTTGCTAAACAATACAATTTCCAAGGGCTAATTGCTTTTCGCTTCCGTCACTTTAGTACAGCTGTGAGTACATTGCGCTGAGATAGAAAATCCCCAGCGCCGCAAGCACAACAGTGATTACAGTCACCGTAATTAAGAGCGGTACGCGCTTCGAAGCCCGTGGGCTAAGGAAGCGCCCCAAAGCGAATGCTACAAAACCGATAACAGCACAATTAAACGCCACGGCCCACAGATTCGAAGCTGCCAGGGCCTCTCCGCCCAAAGGAGTTACCAATGAATCAAATACTGAAGGAACAACGAAATAACCCCAAATGAGGAATCCAACTAGACCTACCGCACCAAAAACTAGTGGGCTGAGTTTCTCCGATACACGACTTCCCAACACATCAGCAATCCACAGCAATGCAAATCCCACTGTATAGGTGAAGCCTACGGCAAGTAGGCAAGCAACAGCTGCCCATGGAATCAACGCAATACTATGCTGCGGCGCCATGGCCAAATACAGTGGTGCACAGATAATCTCTAAAACGCACATCACACCCGCAGCTATAACTGCTTGTGTAGGCATATCAAGCCACTGCTTTGCACCCGATGATTCAAGTGATTTGGACGTATTACCTGACTGCCCCGCCATATAGCTCTTCTTTCCGTTTCTACGTAGATCTAAGAACATGCACAGCAAGCGTGCCAATTTGTAGGCCGCCGGCACCACATAGCCGCCGATGCGACCAATCCACAGTCGAATACTACAGTGAACATGTTAGGGCAATGAGACTACCGCCCAAAAGGCTTTGAGACTCTCACTGCACAAGTTGTCATACATGTTATACCAAGCGTTTTTTAACCTTTTACAGCATCTCATCTTCATCAAAGACTTCTTGCCGTATATATCATCCTAAGAATTTTCTAGACACGCCGATCCAAGTCAGGATTGCACATCTCACGGAGCCAAAGCTCAACCCTGATAATTAACGATTACTGCTCATAACACTCACAGATACGTCTACATCATCTTGCATCTTCGATAACGATCCGCATTACGGCGTGTAACAACAAGTGCCCCCGGTGGGAATCGAACCCACATGCCTTGCGGCGGCGGATTTTAAGTCCACAGCGTCTACCATTTCGCCACGGGGGCACAGCGACCGTAAACAGCCGCCTTGAGTATTATGCCACGTTTGTTTGGCTTTTAAGAAGACGACGCCCACAATCGAGCACAATTCCATCTAATAAACCGTGCTCACTGGCTATATACGAGCCAAGAGAGGTACCTTGCGTAGCCGCAGCTTCGCTGACACGCCGAAGGACTTCACTCCAAACCAAAGCACCTGCTCCAACCACATCAATTCTTCCAGGGTGGATAACATGTATCTCGGCACGTTCTGACTTACTCATGTGCAGCACGCGATTATTTGCCGCAATAACCTGTGAAAAATCTATGCGAGCTCCATCAACCTGATCACGATTGTAGGTATCCAATCCCAGTGCTAGTGCGCTCATAGTGGTTACAGTTCCTGAAACACCGATAATTGTTGAGGTTGAAGCAACATCAATATGCGTGAATGCTTCATCAATGTGCTTGTTGATATCAGCTACGGCCTCGTCAATTTGAGTTTCGCTTGGCGGATCATCTTGAAGGTGACGCTCTGTCATTCTGACTGAACCAATATTCATGGAGAAGGCCGAAGTGACAGCATTTTCAGCCGTGCTCACTCCGTCACCTCCCAATACCAGCTCGGTGGAACCTCCCCCAAGATCAACTACCAGATATGGCGGCTGTGGATTGTGCAGCGGTGACAACATGCTCGTGGCACCAAGAAAGCTCAACTCTGCTTCCTGGGCGCCTGGAATCACCTCTGGCCGAACCCCTAGGATTGCTTCGACTTGATCTTCGAATTCCCGTCGATTTGCTGCATCTCTCGTGGCTGAGGTTGCTACGAAACGTAACTTATCGACATCATGCTGCTGTAACACCTGAGCAAACTCACGACAGGCCGTGTACGCTCTCTCAAGTGCATCTCGTGAAAATTGATGCGTTTTATCTACATCCTGTCCGAGCCTGATTACTCTCAGCATCCTTGGGACGACTGGATGCAAACCCTCGTCATCAACCTCCGCCACCATGAGACGGATTGAGTTGGTACCGCAATCAATACCAGCGACAGTCACTGAATCCATATATCAACTCCCTTATCCTTGCAAAGCTCATATGCCCCAGACTCTGCTTGGCTACTATCCCAATCATCACAACGCTCAGGCATATCGCTTAGCAAGATCAGCATTGAACGATATGCTTCTACAGCTGCTACTGTGACCGGAATTTAGTTATTGCTTCGGTCATTGTATAGCGCGCAACGACAGACTTTCGGTGAAAACTCATCCTCAATTTGTGTCAACACCTGATCGCCTATTGGGTTAATGCCTTTGCCCATGACCAAACTCTGAGCGAGTAAAGCATGTAGGCATTTCACTCTTACTGGCATCCCTCCTGCGCTGGTACCCTCGATATGACTTTCATCATCCCCTAGACGTTGAGCTAAGGCGTGTCGGAAGCTCAAATACGACTCGTGAGCTCGTTGATACTGCTCAGCAAGATTCGCATCCTCAGCGAGCGAATCATTAAATATCCGCATTCCACCTTCTGCCTCAACATGAGACACAGCTTTTACAGCTTCTGGGCTGGTCAAGTAACAGGTAGTTGGAAACGGCACGCCGCCTTCCAACATCGGCCTAGTAATTACCGCTAATGGATTGCCACAAATGCAGCGTGCACCCACTGCAACAATTCCTCGCGGATATCTACCCAACTGTTTAGTGACAGTATCAACGTCTTCGGGTGTTGCCGGATTCTTCAAAACAGAATCCAAAAGCTCCTCGACTTTCATCCAAACCTCGTTCCGCTACATGCATCACACTGAACGGTATGCAGCAATCGTCTACTCATTGTTGTCAGTATTGCTATCAGTGCTGCCACTATCAGTACTGGTAGTTTCACTCTTACTAGTGCTATCGCTCTTAGTGCTGTTTTTGCTAGTGTGCTTACTGCTACCTTTGTCAGCCTTCTCAAAAGCCGACGCCATTTCCTCGTACCAGGGCTTATCTTCACTAGTACTGTTGTCTGAACTGCCATTACTCTCAGTGCTGGTCGTTCCTGTCACTGCCTCGGGGTGTAACACCCGAATAGCCTGTTCACCAGCGAATACAAATCCTAAACGATCTCGAGCCTGCGCGGTGACATACGCGTTGTCGTTCCAGCGGTTGATGTTATTTTCCAGTTCCTGCTTTTGCGCAATAAGTGAAGCTTCTTGCTTGCGCAAACTATTGAGTTGAGAAAGATTCAGCGCATAGGTATGAAAAGTGGAAACTAACTCTATGGATGCCAGAATCACGATAATCATCGCGATAAAAAATGAAATTGGCCCTGCGGTGCCGCGCTCTCGAGATGTTCTGGAATGACGTGTCTGAGAGTTCTTCTCTCCGTGTGGTGCAGTTTTGGAGGCCATGCTCACGAAAATACCCGCCACACTCGACTCGACGTGTGACGGGTATGCTCACAGCGACACCGGCGGAACCGACATCACCGAGAAAGCTTAGAAACTACTTGACGTACTTCTTGCAGGCCTTGAAAGCGCTGTATCCGGCGTACTGAGCAGCTGAGCCAAGCTCTTCTTCAATCTCAAGAAGACGGTTGTACTTAGCGATACGCTCACCACGAGCTGGTGCACCGGTCTTGATCTGTCGAGTGTTCTTTGCAACAGCAAGATCAGAGATCGTGGTGTCAGGAGTTTCGCCTGAACGGTGGGAAACCATTGAGGTGAAGCCATTAGCTGTTGCGAGCTCAATAGCATCAAGAGTCTCAGTTACAGTACCGATTTGGTTCAGCTTAACCAGCAGGGAGTTGGCGGCCTTGAGATCGATACCCTTCTGCAGACGCTTCGGGTTAGTCACGAGCAGATCGTCACCAACAAACTGAAGGCGATCACCGAGTTCAGCAGTAATCTTCTGCCATGCAGTCCAATCCTCTTCCTGGAATGGATCTTCGATGGAAACCAGTGGATACTTCTCTACAAGACCCTTGTAATAGTCCAGCAGCCAATCATCATCACGCAGCTCGCCCTCGAAGAGGTACTTGCCAGTCTCTTTGTCGTAGAACTCAGAGGAAGCGACATCAAGGGAGAGACCAATCTGCTCACCTGGCTTGTAGCCAGCCTTCTCGATGGACTCAACAATGAGGTCAAGTGCTTCAGCGTTGGAATCGAGGTTTGGTGCAAAACCACCCTCATCGCCAAGGCCAGTGCTCAGACCGCGTTCTTTAACGACGCCCTTGAGGGTGTGATAAACCTCTACGCCAGCGCGCAGAGCTTCCTTGTAGCTGTCGAAGCCATACGGGGACACCATGAATTCCTGAATGTCTACGTTGGAATCAGCGTGTGCGCCACCGTTCATGATATTCATGTTCGGTACAGGCAAGATGTGCCCATTAGTGCCACCCAAGTAACGGTAGAGAGGCAGATCTGCCGACTCAGCAGAGGCATAAATCGCTGCAAGGGAAACACCAAGAATGGCGTTCGCTCCAAGCTTGCCCTTGTTGGCGGTGCCGTCGAGCTCAATCATGGTTTCATCGAGTGCGCGCTGATCAGTAGCATCCAGACCGATAACGGCTGGTGCGATAATTTCGTTCACGGCCTTAACTGCATCAAGGACACCCTTGCCCTGATAACGTGACTTGTCGCCGTCACGACGTTCCCAAGCTTCCGCCTCGCCGGTGGAAGCTCCTGAAGGAACGAGTCCGAGGCCTTGGGCCCCATCCTCCGTCTCAAGAACTACCTCAACGGTCGGGTTGCCACGGGAGTCAAGAATTTCGCGTGCATAAACGCTTTCAATTGCTGCCACAACTTCTCCTTAAGACATGTGTGTTGTGCTGTCGTTATTAAGACTAGTGCGTTTGTTGGACGATAGCGAGGCCAGTGCGCCTTATCTCTGTGAACGCTCACAGGCATCCTAAGCTATTGGAAAATATGGAGTCAACGCAGATACCGACTCCATAAGGGCAGCAAAATTATTTCAAAGCTTCAAAAAAATGCTGATGAAGCAGCTATCTCTATACTCAACTTATGGATAGTTAATCGTTAGCTTCTGGGCCTCGCGCTCCAAGCCAAATCCTCAAGCAACTGATCTACCCAAGACATCACTGCTTGTGAATCCATCGCTGAGGAACCCAGAGAACCTGCAAATGGAGCAGGGACCAGCAGAGTGTGTGTAACTGGACGGTATTGGCACCCAGAATAGATACGCTGCAATCTCATCATCACGGATTCAGGCGGATCGATACGTGCTACGCGTACGTTACGTCCCTGAGCAATGATTTCAGTGATACCAAGAGCTTTAGCTTTCTCGCGGAGTCTTGCTATGTCGAACAAAACATCAAGCTCAGAGGGAAGTTTGCCGTAGCGGTCGCTAAGTTCATCACGAAGTTCGTCTAAATCATGCTCACTATGAGCTGCCGCAAGCTTTTGATAGGCCTCCAGACGCAGCTTGTCGGAATCAATGTAATACACCGGAATAGAAGCTTCTATTGGCAAATCAATGCTGACCGATTGCTCTTCCTGTTTGTCTGGCTCTTTGACATGCGCTACTGCTTGGGAAACCATACGGATATATAGGTCAAAACCCACACCTTCGATATGCCCTGACTGTTCGTCTCCGAGAAGATTTCCAGTACCGCGCAGCTCCAAATCCTTCATCGCGACATCAAAACCAGAACCTAAGGAACTGTTCTGTGCAATCGTCGCCAAACGATCGTGCGCAGTTTGGGTCATCGTTTTGCTGGGGTCATAGAGGAAGTATGCATAAGCACGCTCCCGTCCGCGGCCAACTCGTCCACGCAACTGATGCAACTGACTAAGTCCGAAACGATCTGCATGATCAACAATAAGAGTATTGGCATTAGAAATATCAAGGCCGGTCTCAATAATCGTGGTGCACACTAGCACATTGATATCCCGACGCCAGAAATCACGGATTACCGCATCAAGCTGCTTCTCCCCCATTTTTCCATTAGCGATTCCCACTTTGGCTTCAGGCACCAACTCGGATATTTTTGCCGCCGTCCTAGCAATATCTTCAACTCTGTTGTGTACGTAGAAAACCTGGCCACCTCTGAGCAGCTCTCTGCGGAGCGCAGCAGTAACCTGTGCATCTTCATACGCACCAACATAGGTCAGCACTGGTAAACGATCTTCAGGAGGTGTTGCCAGAGTCGACATTTCACGGATACCGGTGACGGCCATCTCCAAGGTTCTAGGAATTGGTGTTGCAGACAGGCTGAGTACATCCACATTTGTGCGTAACGCTTTTAACGTTTCCTTATGCTCTACTCCGAAACGCTGTTCCTCATCAATAATTACCAGACCGAGATCTTTGAACTTGATTTTCGGATTAAGTAGCTTATGAGTACCGATGACAATGTCAACACCGCCGTCGGCCAAGGCCTCAATGGTGGCAGATATTTCCTTGGCTGTCTGGAATCTGCTTAAGGCCGCGATACGCACCGGAAAACCTTCAAATCGTTCGGTGAAGGTCTCGAAATGCTGCTGAACCAACAATGTGGTCGGCACCAGAATCACCACTTGTTTGGAGTCTTGGACAGCCTTGAACGCAGCGCGCAAAGCAATCTCGGTTTTTCCGAAACCAACATCGCCGCATATCAAACGATCCATTGGCATGGGGCGTTCCATGTCATGTTTGACCTCGTCGATGGTGGTAAGTTGATCGGGAGTCTCCTGGTATGGGAAAGCATCCTCCAGCTCTTTTTGCCAAGGTGTATCGGGGCTGAAGGAGAAACCTTCTGTACGCTGTCTTGCCGAATACAACTTGACCAAATCTTCTGCAATCTGCCGTACGTGTTTACGAGCTTTCGCTTTGGTCGCAGCCCAGTCACCTCCGCCCAATTTATTGAGTTTAGGAACCTCAGCGCCAATATATTTACTGACCAAATCTAGCTGGTCCGTGGGTATGAAGAGCTTGTCTGCGGGTGCCCCACGCTTACTAGGGGCATACTCGATGACTAAATACTCACGCTGCGCTTGTTGAGCACCCTTCCCGACCGTGCGTTGACGCATCTGTACAAAACGGCCTATACCGTGTTGCTCATGCACCACATAGTCGCCAGGTTTAAGCTCCATTAAATCGATAGCTTTACGACGACGTTTAGGCGTTTTCGTTACTTGAGATGCGCTGGTATGGCCAGTGAGATCTCGTTCAGTCAACAGTGCGAACTTTGCCCGCTCATCAATAAAACCGTCAAGAGCAAATGAACGGACAGCACGAAAATCAGTAATACCTGTCTCATGGATCACACGTGTAAGTCTGTTCAATGTGCCTTGTGCGGCCGATGTAATAGTTACCGTAATCCCGGCATCTATAAGACCTCTAATGCCAGAACTTGCTCGTTCCTCAACGCCTCTGAATTCTTCGGGTTGATGCGCGTCAATCTGAATATGACCAGGACGTGAGCTATCTACACTGAAGTCAGTGAGTTTCCACAACTCCCTCTGGGAGAAAGCGATTGATGAGATAACTTCATCAATATCCAAAAAACTCGCTTGATCGAAACTTATCGGTGCTCCTGAGCTATGCCCTGAGGCAGCGATATGCCAGCTTGCTGCTAAAAACTCATTCGCTGTTTTTGACAAGTCTTCTGCAGCTCTGCGTAAGCGTTCAGGATCGGAAAGCATCACCACTGAATTCTTAGGCAATAAGTCAGGCACTGCATCTAAGTGATCCACCAACGCAGGCAGCAAAGATTCCATACCCTCAACTGCTATGGCTTGCGATATAGATTCGAGCATGTCATCCGCATTCGGAATCTGGCCAATAAGCTCCTTGGCACGCACTCGAACGCGTTCGTCTAACTGCATTTCCCTGCATGCTGTTGCCCACACACTGCGAATGTTGTCACCATATGTACGCTGGTCTGAAGCATTGAACTCATGAATCGCATCAACTTCGTCGCCAAAGTATTCAATACGCAGTGGATGTGGAGCAGTTGGAGGGAAGACATCGAGGATGCCTCCACGGACTGCAAATTCGCCGCGATCCATAACTAAATCGACACGGGTGTATGCATTCTGCACTAGACGCTCGACCGCATTATCAAGGCCAAGATCTTCGCCTATGCGAAACACCAAAGGCTGCACATCGCCTAGTCCCGCAACCACGGGCTGTATCAGTGAGCGAACTGGCATTACCAGAATTCTGATAGGCCCAAACATGCCGTCGTTGCCCTCAGGATGTGCTAAGCGTCGGAAAACAGCCATGCGTGAGGCAACGGTATCGGCTCGAGGTGAAAGCCGCTCATGAGGTAAGGTTTCCCATGCTTCAAGAACCGCAACATCATTAGACTCCGAGCCGTACCAGGAGCGTAATGCCTCAGCCATATCCTGTGCTTCACGTCCAGAAGGTACCACCACAACAACCGGCTTACGCTCTGCAACCGCAGCAGCAAGAGCGGATCGTACACCTAGTGATGCAGCCACCGTTAGGCTCGGGTCAGTGTCAGAATCTGGCAACTCCACATTGCCATAATGCAGGTCGTGGAAACTGTGATCAGCATCAAGCAGCGCTAAGAATTCATGCAACGAGTTCATTCCTGCGGTCTGAGAGCCCAACTCACGGGCGTTTTGCTGCTCAGTTGAATGCTGGTCGGCTTGATTATTCCGCTCCATATGCTCGTGATTTGTCGACTGAGCATGAGTTCGACGAGTTGCAGTTGCACTATCTGCCATTAAAATTCTCCTGTGCTGCAGCCAAACCATGAGTAATCAGAGTTTCAGCAGCATCCGCACCATCCGCTAGAAAATCTGGCAGCTGAGCCTTCTGGTCTCGAGAAAAGCCACCCAATACCCAGTTCACCGTATTGCGATGAGCATCACCTTGCCTCGCCGCATGCCCAACTCCCAAGCGAACCCTGCCATAGGCGTTACTGCCGAGAGATTTATCAATGGATTTAATACCGTTGTGTCCTCCGGCTGAACCACCGGATTTTACCTTAATACGTCCATATTCAAGATCCATATCATCATGAATCACCACTATCTGATGAGGATCAATATCGTAGTAGGCAGCGATTGACGCCACAGCATTGCCAGATTCATTCATAAAAGTCAGCGGTTTTGCCAAAAAGAACCGAATCTGTTTCCCGTCAAGGCGCAATATGCCTTTACCGAGTTTAGCTAGACCTTTGTGATCCGACATGGATATCGTCCAACGCTGTGCAAGCACATCGGCACACATGAAGCCCATGTTGTGCCTAGTACCCTCATACTCCTTGCCTGGATTGCCCAGTCCAACGATGAGCCAACAATCAGATGCCATTACCTTGCCTTCTATCAACACCACTGCTGCTGTACACAGCTTGTTCAATACACCGCTTTAACGGCACTGCTCTTAACAACGTCGCTTCAATCTCTCCTTGGGCAAAGCTGTGTCTATCGGCAGCTACTCACCTATCAGTGATTACTGCATATAGAAGCGTTATACCCAAACCGTACAGATTCTACCAATGGAGTTGACGACACCAAACGATTCAGCTCCTACAGTAGGAGCAATAGCGCCTGCAGTCTGATGAGATTCGAACTCAACTGGGTGTGTTTTCGATTGATATATGAGCGCGCTCAACAGTCGTAGGCACCAATTCAATTTAGAGGCTGATACCAATAGGCAACATCATGATGTACCCCGTGAGAATCAGCGGCTGCTTGCGGCAGCAAACCATATTGAGTGAAATTAAAACGTTTCATTAGCGACATTGAAGCGCGATTATCGGCGAATATCACGGTAATCAGCTTGTCATAGCGTAGTTCCCGCGCAGTGTGCAATCCCCACCTCACCAATGCAGATCCTAATCCGCGTCCTCGGTGGGAAACATCAACGTAATAGCTCAGCTCCACATCGGCATCATAACCAGGGCGGGGATGAAATCGAGAAATGGAAGCAAAAGCAATCTTTTCACCTGCCTCTTCAACAACGATTACCGGATATTGCTCCCGTGGTGCATGTGAGTGAAGCCACACACTGCGCTGCTGGATATTTTGTACGGTGGTATCCGCGCTGGATCCACCCGTAGCGACCGCCTGATTGTAGATATCAGTGATAGCTGTGAGATCATCATCTTGAGCGAGACGAATCTGACAAGCATCTGGGAGCCCGAAACTATGTTGAGCATTCGCGTTGCTTTCACTCACCTTGTTGTGCCTCCACAGCTTTCGTCACTGCCTCTTTCAACCGTTGTTGGGCTTCACCATACGCACTGAAATCTCCCTTTTGCAGAGCTGCATCGGAATCCTTAATTGCCTGATTGGCGTCGTCAAGAGCCTTCTGCAATGCAGCGCTGTGTTGGCTTGTCGAACTGTCTGACGTATTCGAATCTCCATCACTATTTGATGAAGAGTTGTTGTTATCTGCAGAACCATTTGCACCAGATGACTCAGCTGTAGAGTTGTCTGCATCGCCTGCAGAAGCTCCGGAATCACCGCCAAAGACCTGATCGAGAGCTTCATCCAAGGTATCTGCAAATCCAACCTGATCTCCAAAGGCGACTAAGACCTTTTTCAACAATGGGAAGCTGGTTTTTCCACTTGACTCAACATAAACCGGCTCGATATACACTAGTCCACCACCAATAGGCAGTGTCAACAAATTACCACGTTTTACATTGGTACTGCCCGATTCAAGCAGATTGAGTTCCTTAGAGACATCAGCGTTAGCGTTGAAATTATTTTGCGCTTGACCAGGTCCTGGCACATTAGAGTTTTTTGGCAATTCCATTAACCGCAGGGTGCCGTAATTCGGACCTATTTTGCCCTTCTCATTACCAGCGTCGGAGTCCACAGAAAGGAATCCAGTAAGGATTTCTCTTGTGACACTTCCAGCAGGAATGTAGCTAGAAGTTAAAGAGAATGTCGGCTCTTTCGCTCCCTGATTTTGCATCGTTAGGTAGTATGGCGGCTGCAACACACCATCTGCCTGATTCTGCTTTGATTCGACAGGATCAATCGGAGTCTGCCAGAAGTCCTCACCCGAGAAGAACTGACTAGCTGAAGTCACATGATATTTCGAGAGCAGTTGACGTTGGACTTTGAAGAGGCTTTCAGGGTAACGAAGATGACTCATCAAATCCCCAGAGATCTGAGAAACTGGCTTATATTGCTGTGGGAATATCTGTTGCCAAGCTTTCAACACCGGATCACTAGGATCCCAAGCATATAAATCGACAGAACCATCATATGCGTCAACTGTTGCCTTCACAGAGTTGCGTATGTAGTTCACATTCTGTGAACTCAAGCTCTGAATAGTGCTGGATGTCTTCGTAGTAGAATCTTGCGTCGCCGAGCCAAGATCAACAGTTTGGGCATACGGGTAATTCGAAGATGTTGTGTATCCATCCACAATCCATTTGACTCGCCCGTTAACCACTGCCGGATAAACGCGACCATCCAAGGTGAGATAAGGTGCAACTTTCGCTACGCGCTCCTTAGGACTGCGATCATAAAGAATCTGCGAATCGGAGGTTACTCGGTCGGAAAATAATATTTGATCAGAGCCAAAACGAATTGCATACATCAGACGTGATGCTAGATTACCCACGCTAGGACCACCATTACCATCAAAAGTATTCGTGGCTCCTTCAGAACCAGTCGGGTAATCAAACTCCCATGCTTTCGTCCCCTGTGGAGAACCGACGATGGAATATTCCGGAGCATTCGGGGAAAAGTAAATTCGCGGTTCATAATGCTGCGAATCAGTGAGCTTCCCCTGAGTTGGAATGCCTTGCTCGAAAAATTCGGGCTGTCCGTCAGCAGTGACCTTATTACCGTACGCCGCTACAACACCGTATCCGTGGGTATACACAGTATGGTCATTGACCCAGTTGCGATTATCATTACCAGCCAGATTCAGCTCACGCGCACCAATCACGGTATCTTGACTGGTTCCATCAATGTCGTATTTATCAACGGCGAGCGTATCTTCAAAACTGTAATATTGCTTCGATTGCTGTAATTGTCGGAAAGTCGGTGAAACAACCTGTGGGTCGAGCAGACGTATCTGTGCTGTGGTTTCTGCATCCTGCGCTAAGGCACCAGATTCACCGGTTGTTGTTGCTTGGTAGGAATTGCTTTTCAGACCGGTGAGTCCATAGGCTGTCTTGGTTGCATCGATATTTCGTTGAATATAGGTGGATTCAAGTTCCTGAGCGTTTGGGTTGACCTTGAAGCGCTGCAAGAGCATAGGCCAAACCCCACTCAGAGCAATGGCAACAACTACAACCACAGCAATGGCTACAGCAGGTGTACGCCATTGTCTAAATGCGGCAGCTGCTGAAGAAGCAGGCTGCGAGGATTCTCCAAGTCCTTTTGCCTTCATAATCCAGACACCGAGCACGACGCCGAGGATTGCTGTGAGAGCTGCGAGCACAATCGTTACCGGCACTGTGGCATGAACAGAAGTATAAGAGGCGCCAGTAATTCGATCACCTTGTTCGAAAAGTAAATCGAACATCCCTAAAACATTGCTTGCTGCCCAGGAGAGCATAGTCAGAATCAGCCAGATACCAATCTGTCTACGTGAACGTTTTGTCATGTTGACAATGCCATGACCATGCACTGGCATAGTTAAGCGAACTGCACCCATGAGCACATGAGTGACTAGTGAGAACACCAAAGCAGCAATGAGCAACATCAATATTGCTCTGGCGACTAGCTGTAGACCAGGGAGGATGAATACGTAGAAGCCATTGTCAATGCCAAATTGCGGATCTTTCACACCAAATGATTGTGCATTAAACATCAACAGAATTTGTGACCAATCAGCATTAAACTGCGAGCCAAATATCAATCCAACCACAAGCGAAATAACCACGGCAATACGTCGAGCAAAGCGCGAGCTCACGCCTTTACCAATCTCGATAATGTCGCCACGCACACGAATCTTCGAACCATCGGAAAAATCTGGACGTGCTCGAATCGCCAAAGTTGCAGATACGTAAGTCACAGCAGCCATGAGCAAGGCATATGCCACCCAAAGGCCGACCTTGACACCGAGCTGAGTCCAAATCACGCTAGCGAAGCCCAACTGTGAATACCACATAACATCTGTAGCAAAACGAGTAATCAGCATAAAGATTGCTGCAAGAACTGCAAGGATTAACGCGATAACAATGAGCGGCTTTGACCAAGAAAATCCAGCATTTGAGCCTTTATGACCCTTTGACGATGGTGGCACACGACCACCGCTCTTGCCAGGGCGAACGCTCTGACCTCGTGATGACTCACTGGGTTCTTCACCATCAGCTTGAACATTCAAGATGATGGGTTCATCATCATCTTTGTTGTTCTTGGAGTCAGGATTACGACCAGAATCGAACATACCAGCGAAGCTATCAAAGAAAGACATACATAAAGCCTACATGAGTATTCCAGCATGTTTTAAGCTATGTATGGCATTTACACATAAGCACCCTGCACAGTGGAATAATATTAGTCGTGCGTCATATTCATAGGACGAGGTTGAGGACGATTCACTCCCGCGCAACCAGAGGCGCCGGATTTCTGCTCGCACTCTCTGGCATTATCTCGCTTTCGGCCTGTTCAGCCCTCATTAACCAACACGAGAATACTTCCAACAGCAGTCCCGAAGTGCAGAACACGCAAAGCTTCGAAAGCAGAAAACCGGCGCCATCACCGAATGTTTCCATCGAACAATCCCCTGAATACCAAGCCAAGCGCGCTGTGTCCTCTATGTCGTTGGAGGAACAGGTCGGCCAGCTGATAATGGCTCCCTTGAATGTTACGGATGACCCTGCGGCATTCAACTCGGTTATCACCCAGTATCATATCGGCTCGGCACTACTGCTGGGCAACTGGAACGGCGGTATTACACAGGTCGAACAAGCTACGCACAGTTTGCAAAGTTACGCTCCCGCTGGACGGCAACTGCTGATTGCGAGCGATCAGGAAGGCGGGCAGGTGCAGCATCTGCAAGGATCTGGTTTTGATCGCATACCTGGCGGCACGATTCAGGGGCGCATGACCACCGCCGCATTGCGCTCCTCGGCCCAGCGATGGGGTTCTCAGTTGAAGACCGCCGGGGTCAATGTGAATCTTGCACCTGTTCTCGACACCGTACAAACCGTCTCTCGGCAATCGAATGCACCCGTGGGCGCACTGAACCGTGATTTCGGCCTTGACGCAAACGGCAACGGTGAACATGGCATTGCCTTTATACAAGGTATGGCTGATGCTGGAGTATCAACCTCGATCAAGCATTACCCAGGTCTGGGCGCGGTCACGGGCAATACGGATTTCACCGAACACGGCATAGAAGACAGCACTACAAGCTTCGATGGAGAAGAGATCTCGGCATTCACCGATGCGCTCAGTGCCGAACCGGCAATGGTCATGATGTCTCTGGCGACATACACACGGCTTGATCCGACAAATCCCGCGGCGTTCTCCGCCACCATTATCGACAATTTACGCGACCGGCATGGTTTCAACGGTGTCATCACGTCAGATTCACTCTCAGCTGCAGCTCTCGACGGAACTTCACCGGATCAGCTGGGCGTGCGCTTCATCGAAGCCGGAGGAGATCTCGCTTGCATAGGAGCCAGCTCATATGTTGAGCCCGTTGTTCAAGGCCTTATCGCCCGGGCGAAAAAAGATAAGGCCTTCGCCGCGAAAATCCACCGTTCCGCGACGCGTGTCATGACTCTCAAATATTCCGTTGACTTGGCACGATAGGCATAGGCCTCAAATCCTCTACCCAAGCAATCTGCCCCAAGTCATCTACCTCAAGCTGTGCATCTCAAACTATTCGCATCTAGCTGCAGTACACTGGCGATTCATGTTATTCAACTATTCAACTGGGGAGTCCATAGGAGTGCCGTCCTCCTCTTGTCTCAGCACGATGATGCCGCGGTGGTAACGCAGAAACATGCGTGCACCCGCACGACTCACATCACGGTGTGTGCAAAGCATGCGAATCGCAAATGCGGTTTGTGCTCCATACGACATATCCAAGAAGGCTTTATGCGCATCCCAACCATCCGCGGCCACTGCTTCGGATGAGGCATAGGCGTATCCGAAGCCCTCCTCATTGACGTAGCCCATAATTGGTAGATTCCAAGCATCATGTTGGGTGAGGTCCTTTTTATACAGTTCCACCTCATCCAGTTCTGTGTCACCGATGCCAAAACTTCTCGCGACATCATTGGCGTACGCAGTTTTCTCTTCGGGCGACTTCAGGTACAAACCTCGATTAATGGTGATGGATGCGTTATGTGTCATATTTCCTCCTTGAAACTAACATTTTTTATGTGCGTTTTAGCACTTTGATTAGCCTAGCATCGCTTCTAACGAGATGCACAAGAAAGACGAGGAATGTTCAACAATTGTTCGACATTGATAATTATTTGGCTATTTTACTGTGTTCCAGCACTAATTTTGGAATCATTTGTGTGTTTTGATAATTAAATATCATCCGATTCTGCTTCATCAACAGAATATTACATTCCCGAAAAAAATGTTATACATAACATAATCGCTGTTCATCCTGCGAACGAGGGGACATGAACGAAGCACAGCACTACAAGTTGTGAGAGACGATCTCACCATCCGATAACAACGCAAGGAGCCATATGGATTTGATACCGCTGTTGAAATATCGCGTCTCCATCCAACTTCGGTATAAAGAGGATGGTGGGCTTACGGTTATGCGTGGTGGCCGCTTTACAATGGCGAGGGCACGTCCGTCTGATTGAAGAAAGCTGCTGACTAATCTTCCGATACCTTCATTTCACTGGCTTGTGTGTATTCAAGCAAATCCCCATAACTGGTACGGAACACAGTGTTCGGGTGTCCTGCGGCAGCCCAGATATCTTGAAATTGAGATAGAGCCACATCCAAAATCGTTTGTATGACCTTTGGATGCCCAAGCGGTGCAACACCACCAATAACTTGCCCTGTGTGCCCCAACACGAAAGCCGCATCGGCTCGATGAAGCTTTCCGCAACCCAGTTGCCGTTGCACATATCTGACATCGACTCTGTGCGCACCCGATGTCAGAATAAGCAGTGGCGTTTCTTCGCAACGAAAAACAAGACTGTTAGCGATGGCTCCAACGGGGCATTCGCAGGCGATGGCGGCCTGTGCCGCAGTCCTAGTGGATTCATCAAAAACCCTTATCTCACCGTTGAAACCGCGGTTAGCAAGGGCTTCCCGCACCAGTCGTACTCTAGGATTGGCCAAAACCGAATCCAACAGTGTGCAATCAGCAGATCTGGAATCATCGGGGCTTGTTGAGCCGATATATTGTGCCAAAGTGCACCGCCGAAATCGAAGAAACGATGGAAAATACTATATTTGGCGTCCTTCGCCAATACGGGATATACCATTCGTATTGGCAAAAGACTTGAGTCTCAGTGTATGTGCATCTATGTTTCGCGGACGTTAGCACCATATGCTGGCTACATAATCTATTTGGACACAGGAGTTTCTCGACGCCACACGAAACTCACAAAGGCAATCACAGAGCCTTTCTTCTGACGAGCGACTCCCCCATCACTGCTATCTGCGCGAGTTGCCTGGCTGCCGAATCATACGCTTCCTGACTGTTATCGCCCATAGATAGACCATCAATGTAATGCATGGAGACGTCCTCGACCGAGCAATAGTGTTTAAAAGTTCGGTCACAGATTTGAAATTGCAATGCCTTATCCATACCGCTCGAACGATACCAGTCCTCCGTGCTCCCGCATAAAGCCAGTATTCTTACAGTTTTTCCAGCCAACGCTCCTGGCAAACCATCTTTGCGGTACGCAAAACCCCTACAAATCACACGATCAAAGAAACCTTTCATCATTGCCGGCATGGTGTACCAATAAATCGGAAATACCAGAGCAATCACATCAGATGCTGCGAGTTTTGCTTGTATAGGAACAACATCCTCTGGAACCGGTGCCTGTTCCAAATAATGTTCACGATCGCGCAGCGAATACACAGGATTGAATCCAACTGCATGGAGGTCAAGCAACTCAGCTTTCGCCCCTCCAGTTTGAGCTCCGTCTGCAAAAGATTGAGCAACAGCATTCGTAAGACTGCCAACTTCAGGATTGCTGGTAACGACGAGAACCTTCATATTGTTCCTTTCACATTCCATATAGCATTTCATCTGCTCATAGACTATCTGAGCGACTTGGAAATACCGTTAGATCTCTGCTGGCAAGTATTGAGCGATGCCCTGTCAGATTACAGATATACCACCATGAATAGCTGCATTTAATACTCTTTGACCTGAATACGCGCGTGCTGACCCCTGGAAAGAAACTCATCTAGGTCGCCTGCTGATACGAATAGCTCCTTTACTGATTCAGCAATCATCAAATTCACCTTATCGCCTGGTTGGCAACCCTCTTTGTAGGCATACACCTGTTTGCCGAGTGCAATCGCATACCCGATCTCAAACATAGTTCCTGGATCATCATCGATGAGATTAGCGATTAGGCAGCGAGAGGCCCGAATCCCAGCACAGTCATCGAGAAAGCATTGATTCGGCCCAACGACTGCAATATCACTTGCAAAACGTGGTCTAAACACCGTTGCGTGGTGGCCGAACAGTACCTTCTCCATACCTTGCATACTCAATATTTGCTCTGAATTAAAAAATGGTCCAGCGGCATAATAATCGTAGCTGTTCATCGAAATCTCTTTCTCCCGCACCAACGCGTCAGGGACAGATCTTTTATCGTCGATCTTTATGGTCATAGTACCTTGCTTAATCTTGATAAACCTGCATAGGTAGAATTATCAAGTGCACTTCGCTTAGTCCATCGAAAATTGGTTAACACAGAAAGCAGAGTTGGATGGAAATCTTGTTTGGTCAGATGCTGATATATGGACCAGTCATTTTCTTTGGACTGCTGTTTTTGTTTTCATATATTAGAGAACCAAGACAGTTTCGCAATGCTATCTATTTGACAGTATTTCTGATTTTATTGGCCACTTCTTTGCTCTTTCGTTTTGGTCAGCAGTGGATGGTGCTCCCAGTACTTCTGGCAATAGCCATTTGCCCGATAGTTGTCGTGATCTTTTTGATATGGAATACCGTGCTGGTGGTAGGGCATGAGGGCTTCTCTTTGGCAACTGCTCTTCCAGCAATTTTGGCGTGCGCCATGGTGTTGTATATCCTCATGTTTCCTTTGCTATCCGTGTTTCATGCTCCCTCATGGTTAACCAGCATTGCTTCACTCATACTTTTTGAAGGACTTTGGTTCTTTTTCTCATTTGTCGCTTTGTTGGTTTACTCATGGTTTTATCGGATGCTGCCACGAAAAAGGCATTACGACTACATCATTATCCACGGTGCTGGATTAAGTGGTGTCAGGCCAACACCGCTGCTGCAAGGTAGGCTCGATAAAGCACTGCGTCTATGGAATCAACAAAAGCGCAAGCCGCTACTCATCGTTTCTGGCGGTCAAGGTGCTGATGAAGAAATTTCTGAGGCTGAGGCCATGCGGCGCTATTTGGTTGACGAGCAACATGTTCCACAGGACTCGGTTCTCAGCGAAGATAAATCAACAACAACTCTTGAAAACCTTCGTTTCTCGAAGAACATTATGGATGCTCATTCAGATTCTTCACGATATCGTTGTGCTCTAGTGACCAGTGATTATCACGTCTTCCGAGCAGCAGAGTACGCACACCAAGTCGGTGTGGCTGCAGACGGCATCGGCAGCCACACCAGAGGGTATTATTGGCCGACTGCTTTTATTCGTGAGTTTATTGCGATATCCGTTGCACACCGCTGGCCCTATATCGTGATAGCTGGATTCTGGCTGCTTTCTGTAGGCATCGAACTCGTACGGTATTTTTTGCACTAAGCAAGGTGTACTATCGGGCTTGGCGATGGAACTCGCCAGGAGCTTAGCTCCAAACCGCATACCGCTGATAGTTCCTACTCGTCAATAGTGCAGAGCTTCGTAGCCACTGCACTGATGGGCGTGTTTTAGCGGAACTCTGGTGCGTGAATTCGCAATGCTCCGCTATCTGCTCATAGATGCGGAAGGATTTTCATGGTTCAGCCAACACATGGCTCTGGCCCATACCCATTCGTAAGCGTTACCGTAGCTGGTGTGGTATTTATCGGAGGATCAGTTGGCACAGGGATTCGCTATGCCATGGCATCACTACCTGTGCTCGGCACTCAAGGCTCACACAGTGCTGGAAGCTTTCATCTAGGTACATTCCTCGTAAATATGATTGCTTGCTTCTGCTATGCGATGTTAGTCAGCTATTTGGCTCAAGCACCATGGATTTTGGCTCGACACCGCGAACTCATTAGCCGAGGATTCGGTATGGGGGTATGTGGAGGTCTTTCCACACTCTCAGCCCTAGCATTGGAAGTGTTTTCCTCTCTACAAGACCGAAATATTATTGGGGCATCTATATATATGGTGTTGACCTTTGTAGCAGGTTTCGCATGCGCGTTGGGCGGCGTAAGACTCAGTACTTGGCTACTGGATCATCACCAAAATCTTGGGATATCTTCTGATGAGCAAACTAGCAATATACAGGAGGCACGCTGATGAATAGCTTGATACTCACCCTCGGTATATGTGCCTGTGGAGGTTTGGGTTCAGTGTTCCGGTATCTTGCTGATGGTGTCATCCGATCTCGATGGATGACGATCTTCCCGATTGCTACATTCTGTATTAACATCACTGCTGGTTTTGCCACAGGAGTTGTTGCTGCTCTCTTTGTTGAGCAGAGTATATCTGCACCAACCCATCTCTTGTTGGCCACTGGTCTGCTTGGAGGCTTCTCAACATTTTCAACTGCTATCAATGAGATGGTGTCTCTCTCTAGGCAGAAGAAGATAACCGCTGCTTGCTATTATGCTGCAGCCACCATGATTGTGCCGGTTGCAGCGGTCGCTATGGGCTATTTCATAGTGCAATAGCCACGATTATTAATCGATACATCGTTTGTGTAGGGATTCGATACAAGAAACTCAATGCAACAATCGCAGATCACTGCTATTCCAACAATCTGTCTTTATTGATACTGCTGTGACCGTTTGAAATCCCTACAGAAACGAATGCATGGTGAAATTTAAGACGCTACTGAGGCAGTTGAGGGTTGTACAACATTCGAAAGCGCACTACTGTGCTCGCCATGTTGTGAATCCGCGGCAATTTCGTATGCATCATCATGTCTACGCCACCACGAGGAAAGCACAGAGCCAGAGATATTATGCCAAACACTAAAGAATGTTGACGGTATAGCTACCACTGGATTTGCTGCGAAAGCTTGCAGAGCAAGAGTAGCTCCAAGAGCCGAATCCTGCATACCAACCTCGAAAGTAATGGCTTTTTGTTGAGCGTATTTGAAGCCTTTCGGGTATATCTTAAACATCAAACGACTAAAGAGATAGCCGAGTCCGTAGCCGCAAAGGTTATGCAGCACAACTACAGGCAACACCATAGCGGTCTCAACAGTAAAGAGTTTCGCATTGTTTACCGAAACCACAACACCGATGATAACGAGTATCGCAATTTGGGATACAGCCGGTAATGCCACGGTGACCTTCTGCACTTTTTGGCCAAAAATTGCATGAACGATGACGCCTAATGCAACAGGAATCAATACGACTTCAAGAGCCGTTAAGAACAACTTCGTGACCGGAATCTGCACATATTGACTCGCTAATCCGCTCATCAGCAGAGGCACCATAATCGGTGCACACAAAGTTGACAACAAACCAATAGAAACATCCAAAGCAACATCACCACGCGACAAGAACGACATGACATTAGACGAGGTTCCTGAAGGGCAACAACCAACCAGAATGACTCCAACAGCAATCATGCCGTCGAGCCTGAAAATTTTGCATAGCGCAACAGCAAGCAGAGGCATGATGACATAGTGCGCAATCGTGCCAACGATGACCATCAATGGCATTTTCACAATGCGCTTGAAATCATCAATGCTCAGTGTCATGCCCATACCAAACAGGATGATACTCAAGAAATAATTAGTATAGCTTTTTGCCCACAAACTCGTCTGAGGCAGGAAGAAGTTAATAATGGCCCACACCACCACAACGACCGTAAACCAACGAGTAAGCCATTTACCGAACTGAACTACACGAGACATTAATCTCATCCCCTTCCAAATCCGCAACTTAGCTGTCTTAGAAGGGGTTAAGGGTCGGTCAGACCACTATGTGAGCAACCTGCTCGTATTTTGAAATGCTCAAACTCACAGCTTCGAGACCTTACAACAGCCCTGCGATGTCCGCCTCAATCGCCTCAGGCGTAGTTGAGGGTGCATATCTTTTCACTACTGTGCCTTGGCGGTCTACAAGGAATTTGGTGAAATTCCACTTGATACGACCACCTGCAACGCCGGACTTCTGTTCTTTAAGCCACTTATACAAAGGATCTGCATGTTCACCATTAACATCTATCCGAGCAAAAGTGGTGAAAGTGGTGCCAAAGCGTAATTTACAAAAGCTCCCGAGCTCTTCATCTGTACCAGGAGCCTGACCAGCAAATTGATTGCATGGGAAGTCCAAAATCTCGAAACCTTGATCATGGAATTTCCTGTATAAAGCTTCCAGACCGTCATATTGAGGCGTAAATCCACACTCCGTGGCGGTGTTAACGATCAGCAATACCTGTCCACTGTAATCTGCCAAACGTTTATGTTCACCCTTAATTGTTTTGACACTGAAGTCATACAGTGCTGAGGCGCTGTTTGACGGTGCCTTCGCAGTTAATGTTTCTGCTGCAGTATCACCCATTGTGTCGTTGCCAACTGATTCGCTCATAATCGCGCCTTCGCATCCCGTAGTGACGTAACACCTTTTGAGAATCAGACTACAGAATATAAATACGCAGACAATCCTGATTCACAATAAACGTAATTCACAGCACTACTGAGGCCATAACGTCAAACCTGCGCCCCAAAATGCCCTCAAATGATGCCTTCCGACTCCAAAGCCTGATACATACGATTAAAACATTCTTGCAGCAATGGGTAGGGCATGGCGAAGTTCATACGCACACAGCCCGTACCAATACGACCGCAAGCGAGGCCGTCCGTTAATGCCACCTGGGCATGTTTCAAGAAAAATGCTGCTGGATCTTGTAATCCTAAGGGCTGAAAATCAAGCCATGCTATATAGGTCCCTTGTGGTCGAACATAACCCACAGAGGCAAAACGCGTGCGCATTTGCTCATCAACATAATTACGATTCCTGAGCACGTATGGGAACATCTCGTCGAACCACGTGCCGCCATGCTCATAGGCAGCAATGGTTGCTACAGCACCGATTGTCGCCGTTTGATGCTCAGACCACTCAGCCTTGTCCATCCACAAGTCATAATCATCTGGATTCGTGAGAATTACTTGTGCGCATTTGGTTCCAGGGACGTTGAATGCTTTGGATACAGAAGTGGCCGTAATTGCCTGCATAGCAGTCTGCTTGTTGATCGAAGCAAAAGGAATGTGCGTGGAATCGTCATACACAAATGAAGCGTGAATCTCATCAGAGAAAATCCTGACACTATAGCACTCAGCTAATTCAGAGAGCTTAAGCATTTCGTCACGAGTAAGTACTTTCCCAATCGGATTATGAGGGTTACACAGCACAAATGCTCTACATCCATCTTTAAATGCATCTTCAATAGCAGCGAAGTCAAATTCCCAGTTTTCATTGCGCTGCAACATTGGAATCTCAATCACTGCAACACCGTACAGCTGAGGAACACTTAGGAAGGGCATATATGCAGGCGTGGGAACAATAACGCTGTTCCCAGCACCAACAAATTCACGGAGAAATACCTCATAAGCCTCCATCACATCTGGCACCGGCCTGATGCAATCCGGATTGATATCCCATCCAAAGCGATGCTGCTGCCAATGCGCGCAAGCTTGAGCAACTTGTTTCTTCACGGGGTCTGGAATATACCCTAGTGAGCAGCGCTGAATCGCTTCGGACATGGCATCCTGAATGCAAGGTGCTAGACCGAAATCCATCTCGGCAATAAACGCGCCAATACAGTTGGGATACCTAGTCCATTTATCACTGCCAATCCTCGCCAGATCATTTGGTGTTTCATGGTCAATAGCAGCTGCGTCGAAAACATGTGACATATGACCTTTCGCACACTCGTCGTCTGATTGTGCAATGGCTGATACGGTCGCAAGGGTGGCGTTTTCCATTAATTGAGGCATACCTTCATTGTTTCCAATGATTCCGCATGGTGCATCATCCACTCTCCCCCGTTTGGTGAGAGCATTAGCCATTCTGCTTATGGCTGTGTGGTGCACGGTAAGGAATATGAGAATGTACACGAGTAACTGTGCATATAGGCACGCGAATCATTCAAATCACCCCTGCTCGCGTGCTGATATGCACAGTTTTCGCAGTTGAATGGGATTAACGATGCCAACTGTGCGCATAAGCACGTGCAGACCGCGAATTGGTGGGATTAACGTGCCGATATGCACAGTTTCGAGCGGGAGGGTTCTCACGAACTCATCATGGGGCTTAGATAGTGGCTTGCCACATTTCTGATGGCATCGTTAAGTTTCTTGATTGATTCTCGATTATCTCCTGCGCGAGTGAGCAAACCCACGCTCCTGGTTGCATTCTCATCAGCAATAGGGCAAGCAACGACGTCATCACGCAGATATGACAGTGTTGAGAGTTTAGGAACAATAGAAATACCTAGTCCCATTTCAACTAAGTTCTGTGTAACTACATAATCATCAGTTGAATGAGTAATTGTCGGCTCAAAATGGGATTCACGTGCAATGCTCACCAGATTTGCTTGGCACGTTTCGCAACCCGCAATCCATGATTCTTCATGTAATACAGAGAGATCTATTGGTAAACCGTCTTGCTCATATTGTTTGGCTACATCGCTTGATTTACGTACCAAAAGTTTCAAAGGATCCTCGCCAAAATATTCAACGTGCATTTCTTCAGTGACATGAAGAAAGTTCGGAATACTTTTGTATCTAAAAATAATTGCGGCATCCGCCTGACCGCTCTCCATGAGCTTGATGGCTTCGGGTGGTTCCATCTGCACCAAACTCACATCAATATCTGTTTGCTGACTGATATTGACTAATGCTCGTGCTAGCAGCGTCGAACATATTGAAGGAGGTGCCAGAATTCTCAAGTGCGAAGAGCCATGTAAGCGGTACTCCTCAAGATCAGTTTCTGCCTGAGTCAAGCGATTAGCGATGAGCTCTCCATGACGTGCCAGCGTTATACCAGGCGTTGTCAGACTTACCCCATGAGAATTTCGTTCAACAAGAACAAAACCACATTGTTGTTCCAGTCGTTTCATTTGTTGGCTGATTGCAGCCTGGGACCAGCCTGTTGCTCTCGCCGCAGCCGAGAGCGAACCATATCGTTCGATATTCCATAGAGTCACCAGCATCTGAGGATTTAAGTTTTGCACTTGTATTGTTTTCTCCTCTTGCTCTGCCTTGACGTATTCCATATCTCGGGGGTTTCTGTATCAATATCAATATCAATATCAATATCAATATCAAGCCTAATGCTTGGATGTAACTCCCATCAGCTCTAGGAATTTAACAAAACACCTGCACAAACTTTTCTCCTCTCAAGAGATTTCCACATCGAATATGTACACAAGAAATGCTGGCTTACGTAATGCAGAAAAAGCTATTACTCCTCACAGCCAAAATCAGCCTGCCGCGAATTCTTCCTAGCTAAGTGGAAAAGACCGTTGCGCTTACGCAAAGAGGATAGATAATGAATGCAAGTTGGGTACGGGGTTCGTGTTGCACCACATCGCATGAATATCCTTGCCTAAACCTTCGATCAGACTCAAGGAAGAGGAAGATTATGGCATACGCCACCATCAATCCATACACTGAGGAACAGGTTGCGAGTTTCCCCACAGCGACGGATGAAGAAGTCAAAGCTGCAATCACCAGCGCTGATAAGGCTTTCGTTTCATGGAGAAACACAAGTTTTGCGCAGCGAGCGGGCATACTGGCCAAAGTTGCTGAAATTCTGCGCGAACGCCACACCGAATTCGCGGAAATTCTCACTTTGGAAATGGGTAAACTGCTTTCTGAAGCGGAAGCTGAAGTTGAACTCAGTGCACAGATTATTGATTACTATGTTCAGCATGCTGAGCAGCAGCTGCAGCCACGAACACTGCCGAGCACAGATTATCAAGAGGGACGTGCCAAACTGGTCTATGAGCCTCTGGGCGTGCTATATCTAGTGGAGCCTTGGAACTTCCCCTATTACCAGATAGTAAGAGTCAGTGCACCGCAGCTTATGGCAGGCAATACCTTGCTACTCAAGCATGCATCGAATGTGCCACAGTCCGCCTTGGCGTTCGAGAAACTGTTTAAGGAGGCAGGGCTGCCGAATGGTGTATTCACCAATCTCTTCGCCTCACATGACCAAAATGAGCTAATTCTCTCTGATCCTAGGGTCAAGGGAGTAGCACTCACCGGTAGTGAAGGTGCGGGCTCAGCAGTTGCAGCTCTTGCCGGAAAATACTTGAAGAAAAGCACCCTAGAGTTGGGTGGATCTGACCCCTTTATTGTGCTCGAAGATGCTGATATTAAGAAAGCCGCACAATGGGCCGTGACCGGCCGACATTGGAACGGCGGTCAAGTGTGTGTCTCATCAAAACGATTAATTGTGGTGGATGATGTGTACGACGAATTCCTAGACGCATACCGTTCAGGTGTTGCAGCTCTCAAAGCCGGAGACCCCACCGACGCTGAGACCACGCTTGCTCCTCTGTCCAGCAAATCAGCCGTTGACATATTGAGCGCCCAAGTTGATGAGGCCGTCAAGGCCGGTGCTCATGCCGAAACTTTGGGTGAGCCAGTTCCTGAACACGGTGCCTTCTATCAGCCCACAATTCTGACAGGAATCACGGCTGATAACCCTGCATACACCACGGAAATGTTTGGTCCTGTAACTCAGTTATATCGAGTTGCTGATGAAGAAGAGGCTCTGGCAGTAGCGAATGCCACACCATTTGGCTTAGGAGGCTCAGTATTCACCTCGGATTCTGCCCGCGCCTGGAAAGCGGCGCAGCGTATCTCCACCGGCATGGTCTTCATCAACCATCCCACGGGTGTCAAAGCTGATATACCATTCGGCGGCGTGAATCGCTCAGGCTACGGCCACGAACTCGTCGATTTAGGCATCCACGAGTTCGTCAATATCAAAGTCATCGCAGAGCCGAATATAGACGACGCGTTCTGACGGAGTAAGCGTTCCTGTTGCATAGCACTACTGCTATAAGTAGTGCTATGCAACAGGAACGGACATCTCATGGGCAACAAATATTCCCTCACTCGATGAAAAGACGAATTATTCACTAATTCTTGAAATTAAGGGTGGTAATTAGCGAGCTTTCATTTATTGTAAGTGCGCCAGTGTATATGGCTGGGCTATCATTCAAGTCCAGTCCCAATTTGCACAGCCAAGCAGGAATGTCACTTTCTTTAATCTCCGCATTATCGTTGCATGCTCCTCGATGCGCAAGACAAAGGTTGCTAACTGAATCCAACCAATCTGGACACAGCCCCCAATCAATTACACCAATCTTAAAAGGTACCCTGTGCGCTAACTGAATCGGGCGTTGTAGGGTTCCTTTCATCCCACATATACAACATTTCTCTCCATCGCGGTTTGAAACGAATTTTCGCGCTTTCTGTGGGTATCTGACAGCAACGCGTCGCCGATATGTCATCCACTCATCAACTGTAAGCCATTTTCTACTCCCAAATCCAGCCGAAATTGTTAATGAAGCACGCTGACTCACCGCTATCACCCTTTGCCTAAATGTATTGTCTGTATGTCTGTTGCTTTCATTTCAAGACATTTCATAGCCATTTGAAGATCATTGAGAATAAACTCATAATCCGCGTTATTTTAGCGTGGAGGATGAAGCATCACACCAACGCTATAACTTCAAATAACTCTTTCTCATTAATCAACTATATTCAAACGCAAGCATTTGTAATCTTCAGTTTGCCTTGATGTGCAATTTGATGATGTTCCGCCATACCTCAAGCACTTCAATCTCAGCACTTATTCGTCTTTTAGAGTTATTGTCTGTGATTCGAATGTCTGCATGTCGGGTACTGAAGTGAACTTGTAGGTAAATTCCTGCCCCGCGTCAAACCTGTCCAGAATCTCGCTGCGGTAGCGTTGACGACTATGGTGTATGAACGTCGCCAACGTCTGCGGATTTCGAGGATGCCAAGAAGAAAGCGCTTCGATGTAATTGCTCTTCTCATCGTCAAAAACCAGAGGAGGCAAAACGCCCAATCTTAGTGCTTCCTTGAACATCAATAATCGTCCAATACGCCCATTTCCATCTGAAAACGGGTGGATTCTCTCGAAGGTGGCATGGAACTCGGCAAACTGAGCATCGGTACCGGTGAAACCATTCATCAAGTCGAATAATTGTGCCATCTCCGACTCCACTCGGTCAGGGGGAGTTGTGCGGACAGGGTCGAACAAGCCTATCTGATTCGGATGACGCTTGTAATCGCCCACCTGCCACAATGGCTGGTTACGAGATTGACCAGTGTGTGCCTTTAGTATGCCATGGAGCTGCTTAACGAGTTCATGCGAGAGTGGCTCATCGCGACGATCTATAAGCACAGCAAAAGCATTGAAATGATTTTGTGTCTCAACGACATCATCCGCTCTGATCGGAGTCGTCAAGTCATCAGGTGTTACTGAACCACTATCAAATAGTTGCTGCGTCTGACGCTGCGATAATGTGGAACCCTCCATATGATTCGAGTTATAGGTCAACATAATCGCGGACCAGTAGTACACACCATGACTGATATTGGCCCGACGCTCGTCGGACATCCAATCTCCCAGAGATAACAAGCCTGTCATGGTTCCACCTTCCGAAACACCCGCGTGCATTCCAGATTACACGGCGATGACCACGGCTCCTTAATGCATCAAAATTACCGCTATGATGTAATCAAAAATTACTGCGTTAAGTTTCATGCAATCGCATCTTCACGCCATCATAGTCATCAAAGCTGATGTAGCGACAGAGATTTGGCACACAACATCCGCTGGACACTTACTAATGTGTCAAATCCCTGCCATAATCAGACCCAAATCAACAAATTCACACGTTGAAACGAAACTCTACAATGTCGCCGTCTTGCATGATGTATTCCTTGCCTTCAAGGCGGAGTTTGCCCTCTTCTTTAACCTTGGCATAGGAACCTGCAGCGATGAGATCATCATAAGAGACGATTTCGGCTTTGATGAAACCTTTTTCAAAATCGGTATGGATCACACCAGCAGCCTGAGGAGCAGTCCAACCTTGATGAATCTGCCAGGCACGAACTTCCTTCTCTCCTGCTGTGAGGAAGGTTTGCAGACCAAGAATATCGAAACCTACGCGCGCCAGTTGGTCAAGACCTGATTCGTTGAGCCCTGCATCTTGAAGCATTTCCTTGGCATCTGCCTCATCAAGTTCAGTCAAATCAGCTTCGAACTGGGCGTTGAGGAAAATAGACGGGGCAGGCGCAACTGAGGCGGTCAGCCGCTGTTTCAGTTCGTCGTTCTGCAGCTCGTCATCGTCCACATTGAATACGTAAATGAAGGGTTTTGCTGTCAACAGGTGTAAATCATAGATGTCTGCCTTGTCGATTTTCTTGGCGTTCGCGGCATGATCGATGGTCTCCCCCGCCTCCAAAATACTCTGGGCATTCTTCACTGCATCCAGATATGCCGGAGTGATCTTGCGCCCGCGCAGATCCTTTTCTAGACGAGGCAAAGCGGTCTCGATAGTCTGCAAGTCCGCCAAAATCAGTTCGGTATCGATGGTGTCGATGTCATCCGAAGGATCAACTTTGCCATTGACATGCACGATGTCATCGTCTTCGAAGGCTCTCACCACCTCGCAGATGGCATCAGCTTCGCGGATATTCGCCAGGAATTTATTGCCCAGACCTTCACCTTCTGAAGCACCTTTAACAATCCCTGCAATATCCACGAAAGTCACGGTCGCAGGAATAATTTTCTGAGTATGTACCAATTCAGCGAGCGGTTGCAGACGCTTGTCTGGCAGAGGCACGATACCTGTATTGGGTTCGATGGTGGCAAAAGGATAGTTCTCAGCAAGAACATTATTGCGGGTTAACGCGTTAAACAATGTGGATTTGCCAACATTGGGCAATCCGACGATTCCTATGGTTAATGACATGGCTTCCAGTCTATTGTCGAAGGAAGATAACCGGATCGAAAGGATAGCAATAGTGCTGAAGATGCGCGAAGAGCTGTCCTTTTGATGCAGTTATCACTGTAGGTTGTTTGAGTACGAATTACTTGCCTTCTACAGCATCAATGGCATCTATAATGGCACCTCTGAAGGCATGTCGCTCAAGTGCAGCGACACCTTTGATAGTGGTTCCACCAGGCGAGCACACTGCATCCTTCATAGCTGCAGGAATCGTACCTGTGGCGATGTTGAGTGCCCCTGTCCCCTGCACCATCTTGGCTGCGAGACGATACGCTGATCCGCGCGACAGACCGTGTTTCACACCAGCATCAGCGAGTGCCTCAATGAACATCGCGGCATAGGCAGGTCCACATCCGGCTATGGTGCCACCAATCGACAATTGTGAGGAATCCACCGTTTCAATGAGTGCAATATTGGCAAATAGCGAGTGGAAGAGTTCACGTTGATTATCAGTAAGGGTGTCTGAGGATTCTGTGACTAATACGCCTTGTCCAATTGCAATAGGCGTGTTTGGAATCGTGCATACTACGTGCGCTTGTTGAGGAAGGAATTCTTGGAAACGTTCCAATGTAAATCCTGCTGCGATGGACACTACAACAGTAGAATCATCTGCGAGTTCAGCAGCGATGGGCTTGCATAATTTCTCCACTAGGTACGGCTTCACTGCAATAATCACCACATCTGCAGCTGCCGCAACTTCAGCGGCTGAGTGCAAGGGATTAGCTCCCAAGCTTTGCGTAGCAGACTGTAGCTTGTCAAAATGCCCTGCGCACGCCACAATTTGATTGCCACGTATTACACCTGCATCAACTAAACCTTGCGCTATAGCTTGCGCCATATTGCCGTATCCAATAAATCCAACCGTAAGACTGCTCAATTCCATCTATTGTCCTTTCACCCACATCAATCTAGTCATGCTCATTTCTGGTTATCATCTTCAAGACTACGCATTTCATTACTCAAACACCGATTGCAAGTCTCCTCGATCTTTAGCCAAAGTATATAAAGAGCGGAATACCTGATCTCCATGCACACCATCGTGCTCGTAACTATTGGTCACCCATGCATGCGAGTTGCCCACATGTGAAAGCGTATCGAGTTGCATACCTGAATCTACATACATATCGTCGTAATACACCGCAGCTTGTAGAGGCACATCGTTGTCGGCTAAACGATCTCGATCATAAATGTTTGCCCAATGGCGTTCTTCCATCAACACATCCACAGCAGGCTTAAATGGACGAAGCTGCCGCTCCTGTTCAAACATCCAAGGGAATATTGCTTCTCCGGTAAATAACAGTGGGCGTTGAGCACCATTGAATTCTGACATATTGTTACGAACTCGTTGTGCTGCCCAATGTATAGGCTCAATGTCACCATCTGCGTAGATAAATTCTTGTAAAGGCCAGTAGAGTGCCTTAGTGCTGGTGCGCTGCATCACAGCGCTAAGGAAGTCATCATTCAGTCTCATATTCGAGGACTGCTGTGAAACTATTGATCCGTCTCCATCACTGAAAGCAGTGTCAAATAACCAATGCATGCGCTCAAAACTAGGTTTCATACCGAAATCACTACCCAGACTTTGTAGACGTTCCACGGTCAGGCGATCACCATTCTCGAGTATCACATTGTCCGAACTCAGCAACTCAGCAACTCTTGCTACTCGTTCAGCATCTTGTGGATACCGTGCATAGAATTGCTCGGTTTTTGTTTTCATTCTTGGGAATGTATGTTGGTAAACTTCCTCAGCGTTGGCTGGAATATGAGGGATACCACCGGTAGTGAACGAGGCATTGACACCCTCTGGGAACGCGGAAAGATAACTCAAGGTCAGAAAACCGCCGTAACTTTGCCCTAGGGTTACCCATGTGCGGTTATCAAATGCCGTTCTACGAAGGTGTTCAAAATCTTTAATAATTGAGTCAGCCAAGAATTGCTTCAAAAAATGTGCTGCATCTTGCGGGGCATCGAAATTTGACATAGTCCTAGCATCAACATGCGTAGAACGACCTGTTCCACGCTGATCAGGAAGAACTATCCGAAAATGTTTTAGCGCTTCATCAATCCATCCGTCACTGTGCGTGTCAAGTGGCCTCGGACCAGCTCCCCCTGGGCCGCCTTGTAAGAACAGCAGTAGAGGCAGCTCTTGGTGCACACGCTCAGGTGCACACAACACACGATAAAACAGGCTGATAGCCTTACCTTCAAAACCCTTACCTGGTTCATTACCACTCCAATTGAGCGGCACCTGGCACGAGTAATCTTCCACATATATACCCGGAATATAATAGCCAGCCAGCTTCGTCATTCATCAACCCTTCTATGCAACGGACACCTTCGCATTCTCTCTATTCGTTGTTAAGTGTATGTCTCTACTCAACACATTCACCAAGAATCATCCTCTAGAAGCAGACAAAGACAAGGCATAAAGCGCTACCCTCGAGTCATGGGTCTTATGCAGCGCATTGTCAGTTGGATGGACAGGCATACCGTATTTGTTGACCTGTTGTTCTTTTTACCGCTGAGTGTGCTCTCAGGTGTAGTGATTGTTAGTACTGACAATGCTCAGGGTCTGCTCTTTACAATTTCTGATGTTGGCCAAGTAATCTGGTCGCAGATTTACATAATCCCGTTAGCAATGAGACGCAAATACCCACAAATTGCAGCATTAATTTTTGTGACATTGTGTATGCTTCACTTGGTGTTTGGCCCCTCGATTATGCTCACTGACGCACTTGCTTTGATTATGTTGTATTCGGTAATTGTGTATGGCGATCCACGCAACACACGAGCCTTTATTTCACTAGCTTTTGTGATGGCTTTTATAGCCTCAGCAATAACAACATCCAGCTATACCATTGGTCCTCTGTTCTCTTCCAAAAGCAACAACACTGGTTGGCTCGAATACGAATCGTGCTCTAGTAGCGACAGTAATCGTGTAAGTTGGACCTGCTTCAGAGATATATCCGGAAATACAACCGCAATCTTGATGCTATTTTTTGTGTGTCTCTTGAGCATAGTAATTATGGCGTTTTGGCAACGAGCAAGGTTGTATACCGTTCGCATGATGCAAGAGCGTAATGCTTCTCTCGAAGCTCGCCAACGCGAGGAAGCACGCATCGCTGCACTTGCCGAACGTCGCCGCATAGCTCGAGATATGCACGATGTTGTTGCACATACTCTCTCCACGATTATCGTTCAATCCGATGCGGGTCGATATGCCGGATCCCACAACATCGCTATTGCACGCTCTACGATGCAAACTATTGATCATGAAAGTGATGCTGCTCTGCGCAATATGCGCCAGTTGCTAGGTATTTTCGAAGATCCGCAAGAACCTGCCGAAGTATCGCAGCATCAACCCACTCATGAGAATGCTCTGCCACGATATCCAGTAGAGGAAGACTCGGCAACAAAGTCCAATAGCAAGAAGGCCGATCTCCGTGTGGTGTCGCCTCAAAACAATGAGACACTTCACGAGCCTCGTTTTGCAGACATTCAAGGCTTAATTCGCGAGCACGATACTATCGCCGGAAACCCACAGATCAGCCACCAGATTGAGGGCACACCGGAACCGCATGAACTCAGCGATGAAAGCTCTACAACCGCATATCGCATCGTTCAGGAATCCCTGAGTAATATCAATAAATATGCAGGAAACCACGTGCAGGTAACGCTAACGGAACGTTGGTCAAGCACTGGTTTAGAACTTATTGTTGAGGATGATGGATTGGGAGCTCAATCCAGTCTTGATGGACATCAACCAGGCTTTGGTCTCATGGGAATGGCTGAGCGAGTTCATGCGATAGGCGGCTCTGTTACAGCAACAGCTAATCACGATCATGGTTTCGTAGTGCACGCAAATTTGCCCTTTAACTCTGTATCGAGCAAGCCTCTAGCGCTACCTCCAGATTCCAACATTCAATCGTTTAAAGACCGTATTCCTTCATTTCTGCAGCATTTGCGGTCAAAGCCCTTTGATCAAGCTGCCCCAGATGCAGGGAAACGATTCAACCGTATTGAACGCTTATCTCAGTGGAGTGAGCGTCATTACACATTAATCGACACCATCATTATGGTCATTATTATCGTTCTAGGAGTGTGGAGCCAAGCCCTGTGGAAAGCGATGATTACGCTATCGGATTTGCTGCCCGTGACAACAGGCTCTGAACCACTTGGTGCAGCCGTGGTGATTCTTGCCCTCGTACCAACGTTGTGTTTCCGTCGCCGCTTCCCCCAGACTAGTGCAAGTATTGCAGTGGTGGCTTGCACCTTGCAACTTCTGTGCATTCCGGATGTATATATCGTCAACATGCTTGTGTTGCTATATCTCCATGCGGTAATTCTGCTAGGACCTGCCAAGCGTATTACATGGACCATCATCACCACTGTAGTCATGTGTACATTACTAGGAACTAAACTCTTTGTTGGGGTTTATTGGGGCTATCCAACATTGATTTTGGCCCTGTTCAAATCACCACTGGTCAACAGTGCATCTACTGACAGCCTTTCCACCGCTCTAACCGTTGCATTCGTTATCGGCTTGGGAACATTGGCTTTATGCGGAGCTACTATCGCTTCAGCTCTATGGACACGAGCCAAAGGCAACAACGCCTTGGTGCTTCATGAACGCGAAGAGGCGCTCAGACAAGAAGAAGAGCAACAACGACTACTGGCAGCGAGCATGGAACGTGACCGCATAGGTAATGCCATTCAGCATGAGGTGACTAGTACGCTACGCGCTGTGAAACTCAAGGCTACAGATGGGCTCGCTACCTTGGATCTCATCACAGATGAACAAGAGCAGCAGACCGTTCAACAAGTGCAAGACTCCTTTGCTGCAATAGGCAAAGAGGGAAGAGCCGCTCTAGCACACATGCGGCGACTCCTTCGCATTCTTCGAGAAGCTAAGAGCGAAAGCGGTACTCAACCACAATCAGGTTTGTCAGAAAGCACATTGGAATTACACCCTGCTCCGACTCTAGAAGAACAGTTGAGACACCTCTCTGGCATAACAACATTCGACTCGAATTCTCGTTAAAATTGGCAAGGGCGCATTCCAACCGTACAGTAGTAGGTGCTATAGGGTTGCAACAATCTGGTGGCATAAGAGAAGAAGAGGGAACACTATGGAGCATAACGACCACGTAATTACGGTGGTTATTGCCGATGACCAAGAATTGGTACGCGCAGGATTCTCCCTCGTGATAGGTTCCCAAAGCGATATGCAAGTAGTCGGTCAGGCAGCCGACGGCAAACAAGCATTAGATATCGCAAAACGGCTACACCCCGACGTAGTGCTGATGGATGTACGTATGCCTGTAATGGACGGCATTGAAGCGACCAGACAAATAACTGCTATTGGACCTACCTACTCAAATGACGAGATACATCCTGATAATGGCATCACCAGAGTGGTGATTCTTACCACTTTTGATCTCGATGAGTATGTAATGGCCGCAATTAATGCTGGGGCATCAGGATTTTTACTCAAAGATACCGAACCAGAAACCTTATTAGCCTCCATAAGAACCGTAAAGCAGGGAAACGCAATTATCGCGCCTTCTGCAACAAAAAGACTCATTGAAAACATGCTTCAAGAGGAAGCACAAGTCAATGCCCAATCCCAAAAGTTAAGCAACACTCCACACTCAGCGGCAGACATCACACCAACTCAGCCTGAACATCACTATGTCGATCCTGAAGTTGAAGAACTGACCCAACGCGAGCGGGAAGTACTCATCGAAATAGCACACGGATTAAGCAACCAAGAAATCGCTAATATGCTATTTATCAGCCTGCCAACTGTAAAAACGCATGTTGCCCATATTCTGCAAAAAATTAATGCTAGAGACCGTGTGCAGGCAGTGGTATTCGCTTACGAAAATCACTTAGTGTAATTCAATATGCTGTGAAACTGTGGGTGATGGCACGTTAAGCAGCTACAACATGTAGCTTGGCGTGCCATCACCCACAGTTTCACAGCATTGCACCTGTATTATGCCTCAGCTAAGGCTTCAACTGGAGCGGTACTTACCGCACGTTTTGCAGGTAAGACGCTAGCAAGCAACGCTGCGACAACAGCGACTCCTATGATGGTCAAATCCATTGCCCAACTGAGCGGATATGCCACCGTACCAAATTGTGAGAACACTAGATACGATCCAACCCAGCCGAACACCGTGCCAAGAATTAAGCCGACAATAACGCTACATCCTGAAATCAGTAATGCCTCGATAGCTAGAGAAGATCGTAGCTGCCCTCGAGTCATGCCAATAGCCCGTAAGGTTGCTGACTCTCTTAATCGTTCTATCACCGAAAGACTCAGAGTATTGGCTACTCCAATCAGGGCAATAACTACTGCTACAGCAAGCAAAGCTACAAGAATCATCAGCAGCACATTAACAATCTGTTCCCACTGAGATCTGACTGCAATGGAGCCACCTACACTCACCCCGTCAACATCGCTGAGAGCATCTTGAATATTCGAGACCAAAGTTCCGGCTTGCTGATTCCCATTTGAACTTACCCAAATCTGGTTTTCGCTATCACTGAGGCCGGCTTTAGCAAACGTTCCTGGCGCTACCAACGCATAATAATCATTGTTGCTTTCGATACCACGATAATTCCCTGCAGTCACGGTAAAGTCTCGAGATACTACATCTGTAGTGTTCTGTGTGCTGGAGCCACCCGATTCATCACCATTATCGTTTGTATCACCTAGGGTCAGACGCACGCTACTGCCTGGCGCGAGACCATTCTTACTAGTTGCAAGAGATTGAGGCACGAGAAGATCACCATCGTGTGTTGAAGCAGTACTCACTCTCATGAGCTGAGACATTTCATTCTGGCTAACCTCATACAGACTCATCATGGTTTGCTGGTCGCCCTGCTTCATCGATGAGTTCATCGTGGGGACCAACCCAGCTGCTTGTACTCCTCGAACTTTCTTAACTTTGTTGAGATCAGCTGTATCTAAATGAGATCCTGTAATCTGAATGTCAACACTGTAACGGGCATCCAGAGCGTCACTCATCGTTTGTTTCGCACTAGCTGCACCCGTTCCCAGGCAAGATACCAAGGTGACCCCAATCAGCAGTGCTGCACCAGTAGAGGCCACACGTCTTGGGTTTTTTTGAATGTTGGCTGATGCAACCGTCGCTGCAGGGCCAGTATGCGAAACAATAGCTCCGACACCTTTCAACTGCCATGGCATCCAGCGACTAGAGCTCAGCAATACACCGACGAAAACCACCATCACTCCGCATATAGCTACACCTAGCAACTGTAAGGATTGATCTGATGACAGTGCACTAGTTTGCCCCGTCAAGGATTCTCGTACACGAAGAATCGACATAACTATCGCCAGTGATCCAAGAACAAGCATTAGCAAGCTCAACACCAACGAGAACCATCCATGATGTTTCTTCGCTGAACCTTCTATTGGCTGTAAGGCCTCTAGCGGTGTTACACCGGTAGCAGCACGCGCTGACCCCATAGACGCCAGCATAGTAATAATCACACCGAACAGTATCGGCACCACAAATACTGGCCAGGTAATAATCAAAGCGAATTGGGCTCCAGCGAGATTAATACCACTCAATCCGAGCAGTAGTATCAGCAACAGCGCACACCCCACTCCGATAACGGAGCAAACGATACCGAGCAGCGCAGCTTCTACAACAACCGAACCATACAGC
Organism: Bifidobacterium sp.; assembly: GCF_022647885.1. Taxonomy (NCBI): domain Bacteria; kingdom Bacillati; phylum Actinomycetota; class Actinomycetes; order Bifidobacteriales; family Bifidobacteriaceae; genus Bifidobacterium; species Bifidobacterium sp. The sequence goes on from NZ_JALCLM010000001.1 coordinate 1,640,175, forward strand.
TGCGATTTTCTAGCACCAATCGTGCGTAATAGTGCCAAAGTCCTGCGTCGCTGAGCAATCATTACTTGGAAAGTGTTAGCGATTACAATCGCGGCTACAAACATTGCCAAAACCCCGAAAGCCAAAATAAAGGTTGTGGTGATATTGACCTGTCCTCCTCCGAGGCTGTCCATCATCTTGTTTTCAATACTTGCGCGATCGTTAATCTCTAGACCTTTTGGCAATTCTTGCTTAATTTTACGAACAGTGAGTTCCTGTTGTTGTTCCGAAGCAGGTGCCAACTCTACATAAATGGTTGATATAGGAAGATCCTCAAAACTGGCGGAGACACCCAATCCGGTCATTCGTGCAAAGTCTTGCTCAGCAACGATTGCTGCACCACCGTAGTAGGCATAAGCACCCGCTGAATCGGTGGTTGTTCCTACGACTTTCATCGACAGTGAATCTTGCTGCCCTGTAGCGCTGCGATCCGCTGAAACAGTGCTGTCCACCGTATCGCCAATATGCAATGAGAGAAGGGTGGCCATCGAATCTGGAATAGCAATTTCACCTGACTTAGCTGGCCACAATCCTGAAGACAGCTTCACAGGCATAACACCACTGGAATTCGCCATTCCTATAACAGCTGTGGAGGAATGCTCATGGCGTGAGCCGCCAGAAACTTCTATAACGCCAGCTGTATCCGGTCTCGCACCAGCCACGCCATTGATTGAGCGGATTTGTTTGAGGTGCATATTGGCAACAGTCTTAGGCTCCCCTTGACTACTGTCGTCTGATGCAGACACTGCATATTGTGCATCACCGAATCCAGCAGAAACCTGTTGCCTTAACGAATGATCTAGAGCATTACCAAAAAGGAATGTGCTTGCAACAAACATGGTTCCGATAATGATAGCGATGCCAGCAGGGATCAACATCCTCATACTGCGTTTCATAAGTTTAAACGTTATTGTCCACATAATCGTGAATTCCTTATCTCAGACTTTCTTTTACTCAGTTGATGTGAGAACTCAACGACGCAGAAGGACATTGCCATAATCTTCTGCATGTTCTGAGACACGTGCTTGTGAGGAAGTGACCTTGCTACGTTCTTCGAGCAACAAAGCATTCATCTGATCTGCCGAAGGATCTTGCACGTCGGCAACAATCCTTCCATCCGCAAACACAATTGCACGATCCGCATACGAAGCAGCAACTGCATCGTGGGTAACCATGATTATGGTCTGCCCAAATTCACGTACCGAACGCTTAAGAAATTCAAGAACCTCAGCACTTGATACTGAATCAAGATTTCCGGTAGGCTCATCAGCAAATACGATTGCCGGTTTGGTAATCAACGCCCTTGCAATAGCAACACGTTGTTGCTGCCCGCCAGAAAGTTCATGAGGTCGGTGATGCAATCTACCTTCCAACCCCAACGTATTGATTAATGTGCGCATCCACTGTTTATCAGCCTTACGACCAGCGAGAGTTAAGGGCATAACAATATTTTGTTCAGCAGTAAACATCGGCAGCAGATTAAAACTTTGAAAAATGAAACCAACATTATTTCTTCTCATCAATGTCAGCTGCTTGTCATTCATACTGGTGATGTCAGAACCAGAAAACACAATATTGCCACTGGTTGCAGTATCTAATCCAGCTAAGGTGTGCATCAATGTAGATTTTCCTGAGCCTGAAGGTCCCATGATGGTAGTGAATTTGCCCTGCTCAAAACTAACATTCACTCCACGTAATGCATGTACTACATTGTCGCCCTCACCGTAATCCTTAACTAAATCCACGGCTTGAATAGCTACACCCTGACGATTGGCAACATATGCATGTACTCCGCTAAGTGCTGCGATAGAGCTGTCTGCATCATCTACAACAGTAGCTTTGCTGCTGTCAGTGATGGTGCTAACACTACTAATGCCCTCTTTCGGCAGTGAATTATTTTGGCTCATGGTTCCCTCTCTTGTGTGCAGCCGACCGGATTCAACCGATGTACTGAACTCCAAGGTATGCTCCAAAAGCTTTTCGCAACATCATGCGCGAGGGTGACTTAATGTGCTGACACAGCTACGGAATCATCCGCAAGAATGAGACCGCCTATCTTGTCGTGTGTCCTGTGTGTGACATCGAACACCTTTACGTAATCTAGCTCTGCATATGCTGTACCAGAACATAGTCATCAATTACCGTTAATGAGCGAGTAATAAACTTGCCAACGGCGCGCTTGAAAGGATATCGCATGGCAAACATCGTTCTCGGCAGAGGCAATGCTGCATCACTTTTCGCTTCGGAAAATCCCACCGGAGAACATGCAGAAGCTTTGCTGGACTTCGTTGACCCTCATGCGCAAATCGTATCGCCATTCGATCTTGCTGTGACTCGTGGTGACGGCATATTTGAAGCAACCACAGTATGGAAGGGTTATCCTATCTCATTGGAGAATCATCTACGCAGACTCTCCTATTCGGCGCGTTTGATGGATATGCCTTTGCCAAATATTTCCGCTTTCACCGAGGCTATTTATGCGCTTATTGAACAGTACGACGGCGATGAACCAGGACCTTTACTGCGTATTCTCATCTCTCGCGGGATGGATGACGCAACAGGCGTTGGTAAAAATAGCGATGGTTTACCCAGCGTTTGGATGTTCATCGATTCGCTAGGAAACTTACATGAAACTGACAAGATTTCAATGATTTCCCTAACTCGTGGATATTCTTCTGATATCACCGCAAAAGCACCCTGGTTACTCAACGGTGCAAAAACTCTGAGCTATGCCGTCAATCAGGCAGTTCACCGTGAATGCGATAGACAATCAGCAGATGACGCAATACTCACCACGGAAGATGGGTATGTGCTGGAATGCCCAAACTCCTCAATTGTGGCCCGCTACGGGGATCGATACATCACGCCAGACCCATCGATAGGCATTCTGCATGGCACCAGTCAGCGAGAGCTGTTTGCTTATGCGCAGCAGGAAGGCGGCAGCTTTGAATATAAGAAGCTGCCCTTCGAGCAACTCAAAGAAGCCGATAGTTTGTATATGACTCACGGAGGCTGGGTAATTCCAGTCGGTGAGCTCAATGGCAACAGCTATAGTGTTGACCCCCAGCAAGTTGATGCCATTAATGAGGCAATTCACAGCGGACGAACACACGATGAGGCACTCTCAATTGCCCCTGAGCAGTAACAACAACAGTGCAGCGGCGCCCTACCGGATCATTTCCCGGTGGGGCGCCGCTGCACTGTGCTAATTGATAATTACTAATTCGCTGCACTGCACTAATCAATTACACTGCACTAATTAATTACATAGGGCTAATTCTGTACCGCACCCGTTTAACCAATACGGCACTGAATCAGCGCATTACGCTATTACTCAGCCAGTCCTGATTCCTTCACTGCAGCAAATCCTTTCTTGAGATCATCGAGAATATCCTCGATGTTCTCCGTACCAATAGACAGACGAATAGTTCCTTGGTGAATACCCTGATCCTCAAGCTCTTCCAGACTTTCTTGTGAATGAGTTGTCGACGCTGGATGAATTACCAAAGACTTCACATCAGCCACATTCGCTAACAATGAGAACAGCTGGAGATTGTTAATGAATACTCGAGCTGCATCCTTACCACCCTTGATATCAAAGGTGAAGATTGAGCCAGCACCATTCGGGAAGTAACGTTCATACAGTTCATGATCGCGACGGCCAGGAACAGCAGGATGGCTGACTTTTTCAACCTCTGGAACGCTCTGCAGATATTCCACAACTTTGAGAGCATTCTCAACATGACGTTCAACCCTAAGGCTCAGTGTTTCAGTACCTTGCAGTAATAGAAAAGCTGCAAATGGTGAAAGTGTGGCACCTGTATCACGCAATAGAATTGCACGTATCCGCGTCACAAAAGCAGCAGGCCCCAGAGCTTCAAAGAAATTGAGACCGTGATAGCTGGGGTCAGGCTCGGTGAGTGTCGGGAATTTACCAGGAACCGCGGCCCAATCAAAGTTTCCACCTTCAACTACTACACCACCCAATGTGCTGCCATGGCCGCCTATGAACTTAGTCGCAGATTCAACAACAACATCTGCACCATGTTCCAATGGGCGGAAAAGATATGGGGTTGCAAAGGTATTATCAACCACCACAGGAAGATTGTGACGATGAGCAATTTCCGTTATAGCTTCGAAATCGACCAAATCAGCATTAGGGTTGCCGAAAGTCTCAAAAAATACCAACTTCGTGTTGTCTTGGATGGCATCTTCAAAATTTTGCGGTTCTTCAGGATCAATGAAAGTCGTGGTGATACCGTCACGTGGAAGGGTATGACGCAACAGGTTATAAGTGCCACCATAAATATTCTTGGCGGACACAACGTGATCCCCTGTCTGAGTGATATTGCGCACGGCATACTCTACAGCTGCGGCGCCAGAAGCGACAGCCAGACCAGCAGTTCCACCTTCAAGAGCTGCAATTCGGTTTTCAAACACACCCTGAGTTGAATTCGTCAGGCGACCGTAAATATTGCCTGGATCTTGTAGTCCAAAGCGAGCTTCGGCGTGATCGAAGTCATGGAACACATAGCTGGTGGTGGCATAAATCGGTACGGCTCGTGCATCTGTAGCTGGATCTGCCTCCTCCTGTCCCACATGCAGCTGTTGGGTCTCAAAACGATAGTGGTTCTCGGTCACGATTACTCCTTATTCGGTTGGCGCTTCATCAATCTTGTATCTGTTGATAACGAATAGTATGCGGTACATCTGTTGCTCTGTGTTTAGGAAACTCGTTGTTTAGGAAACTCTTGTGTTTAGAAAGTAGTTCAATCTCACTCCTCTTGACAAGTCGAGCGCGCTTTCCCGTTATCGCAACTTTTTATAGCTCTTTGCAAGCACTTGATTTACCAACACTTTCGATATTCGTACTGAAGCGTAAGCATGAACCTCAACACGCCAACACCTTCAGGAGCAAGCTATTAAACTCCTTGACACGGTCGGTAACATGGGCAGCGGAGTGTATAAGGTACAGTCGTTGCCTGATGCACTCGCAAGCTATGCCAAGATAAGGGGCTTCCATGACCAGTGACGTGACACTATACAATCGCGATCCGAAATACATTCCCAGAGTGGCCGCAGTGCACGATATGTGTGGCTACGGCAAATGTTCATTGACAGCCGCCATTCCAATCCTGTCAGCTGCAGGTTGCGATGTCTGCCCAGTGCCAACAGCATTATTCAGCGCTCATACCATGTATAAGGATTACACCTTCCACGACACCACAGATATGCTCAGCGATTATCTGGATGCGTGGCGTAAAGAAGAGGTCGAGCTAGACGGAGTCTACAGCGGCTTTCTAGGGAGTGCTCAACAAGTTGACATCATCAAACGTCTATATAAGGAATACCCCACCGCATTGCGTCTTGTTGATCCCGTGATGGGCGATGCAGGAAAGATGTATCCGACTTACACTCAGGAATTATGCGATGCCATGGGCAAACTCGCAGATGGAGCTGATGTCCTCATGCCGAACCTTACAGAGGCAAGCATCTTGACTTCACGCGAGTACCCTGGTCAGAATCTTGACGATAGCCAAGTCGACGATTGGCTAGGCGCACTGTTGGAGCTTGGCGCAAAGAACGTTGTTCTCAAAGGTATCGATCGTCACGATGGCAATATCCGCAACTATGTCGCTTCTGCTTCAACAGGTGTAGTTGGGAAAGTGGAACTTACTCACGATAAACACCCCTACATGATTCACGGAACTGGCGATGCATTTGCATCAGCACTGTGCGGTGCAGTATTAGCCGGAAAAGGACTGGCTGAATCTGCTCAGATTGCTGGTGAGTTCGTTCGCTCGGCAATGAGCAGCACTCGCAACCAGCCGCATTTCGAACAACGTGGTGTGAGTTTTGAACTCAATCTTGCGGAACTCACAGCATTAGTTAACTGAGAACAGAGGCTGAAACAGTTGATGTGACAGTTAGCACCTTGAGATCACATGCTTAAATATCACGCTGGAATGTCGCCATATTGCTCACCATACTGGTGCTGAATCGCCCATCCACAACAGCCTTACTAGTGCTGCACATTCGACCACATCGGAGTGCAGCACTTCTTTTTAAATGAGCTGGTGTGGTGGACTGTGCGCATGAACACAAAGACCTTATCAACACCGTTAGTCCACACTCCGCCACTCGATACGCGGTCACTCGCCAACCTTGAATCCATCCGTAAGTCGCTACTCAGACCAGACACCGATTCACGTTCATTGGGCAACCTTGGCGAAGAATTCGTTACATGCTGGCTTCAAGCGCGGGGCTGGAACATTATTGACCGTAATTGGCGCAGCCGATACGGCGAACTTGATGTTGTTGCCTTCGACCTTGACGGCACTCTGGTATTCATAGAAGTGAAAACTCGTAGAAGTACTACATATGGTGCTCCGCAAGATGCTGTTACGCCAAAGAAACAAGCGCATCTGCGTTCGACTGCATCTCAGTGGTTATTAGCTCCTGAACACCGCTGTCGTCGTACTGGTATTCGCTTCGATGTGGTTGCTCTGCTCCTCATTGAGGGTAGCTTAACGATACGTCACATTGCTAAGGCTTTCTAATGGGTATCGGCACGGCACAATCAATCGGTATTGTTGGTCTACGAAGCTTTATTGTGCAAATGCAGGCCTTCATATCACCAGGATTACCGCATTTTTCAATCATAGGGCTGCCTGATGCTTCTATTAATGAGGCCCGCGAGCGCGTCAAATCCGCATGCGCAGCGTCTGGATTCCCATGGCCACAAACTAGAGTTACTGTCAATCTCTCACCAGCTTCATTACCGAAGCGAGGTGCCTCACACGACTTAGCTATAGCTGTTAGCGTGCTTGCGGCTGGTGGAATGATCTCAGCACAACACTGCACTGGCATGATCGCTCTTGGAGAGCTGAATCTAGACGGTAGCGTGCTACCAATTCACGGTATTTTACCTATGTTGATGCACGGCGTCGAATGCGGCATTACCAAAGCATATATTCCTGTGGACAACATCAGTGAAGCCGAATTAATACCGAGTATTGACATTGTTGGTATCCAGCATCTCAGCGAACTCATCGTAATGCTTGGTGGCACATGCACACTACGAGAATCAAGTGCTCCTGCTCTGACTGCTCCTCCTCAACGTGCTGTTAGCACAATTTCTCAGATTGCTTCAGGGGCTCAGAGCTTGGATATGTGCCAAGTTTCAGGTCAAGAAACTGCAAAATGGGCCTTAACAGTTGCAGCAGCGGGAGGACATCATCTGATTATGACTGGGCCACCAGGGTCAGGGAAAACTATGCTTGCTGAACGCTTACCCACTATTCTTCCACCGTTAGATGAAGCAGAACAGCTTGAAGTTGCCTCGGTACGCTCCTTATGCGGCACACTTTCTCAATATGGAGTCAGCGACATTCCACCTTTTGAAGCTCCTCACCACACTGCATCAAATGCATCACTCGTTGGTGGCGGCGGAGGGTTAGCCCAACCCGGAGCGATTACTAGAGCACATCATGGTGTGTTGTTTATGGATGAGGCTCCGGAATTTTCTCCTAGAGTATTGCAGTCACTTCGAGAACCTTTAGAAACGGGGATGATAGCACTGGCACGATCTCAAGGAACCACCATTTATCCTGCTCGATTTCAGTTAATTATGGCTGCGAATCCCTGTCCATGCGGATTTTCTTACGGAACTGCAGAGCGGTGCACATGTTCCTCACGTGAGCGACGTAGATATTGGAACCGCTTATCAGGACCTATTCTCGATCGCATCGATATACAAACTGAAGTACTCGATGTCCCATGCCTTCCCAGTAACGACCAAACCGGAACAGATAACAGTCGCAATCTCCGCGGCAAAGTACTAGCTGCAAGAGAGATGGCACGTTGTCGCTATGACGAACACGGGTGGGGTTGCAATGCTGAAGCCGCGGGAAGTTGGCTTCGTGAGCATAGCTCTGCTGCTGTGTTGGAACATCTCAATCAGGCTTTGCGCACATCATTGCTGAGCATGCGCGGAGCTGACAGAGCATTAAGGCTGTCATGGACGCTGGCTGACTTAGCTGGACATGACAGCCCAACAGTCGATGACATCAATCTAGGTATTCATCTACGTACCAAATTGGCTTAGTCAACAGTATGAGAGGACACAACCATGATTAATCAGCTTGATGAATATACCTTGATTCGAGCTCTCCTCAGCTACTGTGCCGATGGTCCAGACCCAATTATGCAAGATCTCGTTGCAGCAAGCGAGCAAGGTCTGCTCCAAGGACCGCAGGAGCTTTGGCATTGCATCTTACAAGAAAGTCAATCCAAAGAACCTGGATCAGGAAGCAGCTCTCGATATCTTGAATGCAAACTCAAATCATATGTCGAGAACGCCACCGTTAAACAACACACAACGCTCCTACAAACGTTGCACAAACGATTGAAACGGTGGTCACAGAGATTGGCACTTATACCAAACACCAGTGCACAAGAACTGTACGCATGGCTGAGTGTCGAAGGGAAATTCTGGATCATCACGCCTCGTCACACATGTTGGCCTGCGCAACTCAACGATTTACAACAGCACGGAGAATCACAAACACCGTTGTGTTTATGGGGTCAAGGTCCCTCATCAACCCTCACTACATGTCAACGCCCTGTGGCTATTGTCGGATCGCGAGAATTAGATGTATACGGACGTCAAGTAACTCAAGCTATTTCGCAGGAAGTTAGCAGACAAGGGCATGTGGTGATATCTGGCGGGGCGATAGGTGCTGATGCCTGTGCTCATCGAGCTGCAATATCGCAGCAATCCTTACTAAGTCGAAAAGATATACAGAGCGCTGAAGAGATTGCCGGATTAACCGTTGCCGTTTTCGCAGGAGGACTCAATCACATCGGACCAATTCGTAACATTGAACTATTTGAAGCGATGGTCAATCATGGAGGCGTTCTCATCAGCGAATTGAGCCCAGATACGATTCCAGAAGCGCATCGCTTTCTCATACGGAATCGAATTATTGCAGCTCTTGCAGGCACACTCGTGGTAACCCAAGCGAGAATACGTTCAGGAGCCCTCAATACCGCGCTTTGGGCTAATACTCTATGTCGTGAAGTTTATGCCGTACCTGGAATGATTACCGCACCTCACAATGCTGGTTGTAATGCATTAATTCGCGACCACCAAGCAGAGGTATTAACCAGTCCAGATGAAATCCCCAAGTCAATTATTCATCAGCATCCGTCGGCATATAACAGATCTATCCCATAAGCGGTGCTGTCAAACGACTACTAATTCAAGCTTGCCACTGACACCGATCGAGATCAACCCGCCAACCCTCAGCACCTGCACTAGTAGGTTTACTCGGAGGTGTGAAATACACATGCTCCATTTCCAGCAGTTCTCTCTGTCTCTCAGGGCCTCCAAAGGCGAAACCAGGTGCCAAAGAGCCATCACGAAATACGACCCTGTGGCAAGGAATTACCCCAGGCTCAGGATTTGCATGTAAAGCGTAACCCACGATTCTCGCATTGCGAGGGTTACCTGCAAGCGCAGCAATCTGACCGTATGTTGCTACACGACCAGCCGGAATACGGCGTACCACCTCATATACACGTTGCGAAAATGTAAGCTCAGTCATAACCATCATCTTCTTAGCACTACTCGACACTTCTACGAAGTGAACACCGTGCGCCGGTCAACAGACTTTCTGCCCATTGTGCAAGAATCAATATTATGGATTCCAGTCAGCTCGAAAATTATTATGACGCCATTATTGTCGGTTCGGGTGCTGCAGGATTATCTGCAACCTTATCTTTGCTTCGTACATGGAAAGAGTCAGCTGAAAGCAACTCACCAGCTCCAAAAGTTCTGGTCATATCAAAACTTCAAGCTCTGCGCGCTCACACCGGTTCAGCTGAGGGGGGCATTGCAGCGAGCTTAGGCAATGTCGCTGAAGACCACTGGCGTTGGCACTATTTCGACACCATAAAAGGCGGCGACTGGTTGGTGGATCAGGATGCCGCGCGTCTGTTAGCTGAGCAAGCGCCTGCCACTGTCATTCAGCTGGAACACGATGGCGTCGCATTTTCACGCACCTCTGACGGTCATATTGCTCAACGCCGTTTTGGTGGACATACAGCTAATTTTGGCGGTGCTCCAATCAAACGAGCAGCATATGCGGCTGATCGTATCGGTCACCAGATTTTGCACAGTCTGTGGCAGCAATGTGTGGCTCTAGGAGTGCAATTCGCCGAAGATTGGTATGTCAGTGATCTCTCTCTGAGCATGTCACACGGGGAGCAGCGGGTCAATGGTGTGATCGCTTTTGATATGCAGTCCGGCACATTGCATGCGCTCAATGCCACTCATGTAGTGATGGCAACCGGTGGTGCAGGTAGGTTGTTTACCACTACGTCGAACTCATGGGATTTGACCGGTGATGGTTTGTCGCTGGCATTAAACGCCGGACTGCAAATTGAGGACGCCGAATTCATCCAATTCCACCCCACTGGTCTCGCACATACCGGCATATTGCTCTCAGAAGCAGCTCGCGCTGAAGGCGGAGTTCTCCGTAACGTTGATGGTGAACGCTTCATGTTGCGTTATGCCCCTGAACACAATGATCTTGCGGCACGCGATGTTATTAGCCGAGCTATCAGAGCAGAAGTTCTCGCAGGACGAGGTGTAGCTGACCCAAGGCAATCTGATGGTCCGAAAGACTGCGTCTGGCTTGATTTACGTTCCATCAACCCAGCTCACATGGAAGCAACTCTCCCCCAAGTTTGTGAGACTATCAGAGATGTTGCAGGACTAGATCCCGCAAGCGATCTGATCCCAGTCAAACCGACTGCTCACTACACTATGGGTGGCATTCCAATAGACACTGATGGCAGAGTTTATACCTGGTCAGCAGATAAACGTGTGGTCGTTGAAGGTCTCTTCGCCGCTGGGGAATGCTCCTGCGTAGGAGTGCATGGAGCAAACCGCCTTGGTGGCAACTCTTTACTCGATGCTTGTCTTTTTGGCACACGCGCAGGCACAGCAATAGCCCACGAGTTACTACAGCATCTTGATGCAAGAACCCCGCAGATACCTGAGAGCGAGTTCTCTTTGCGACAGCAAACTGTAGAATCTTTGCTACACCCTGCCGACATTGAGACATCCGAAACACTATCTACAGACTCATCAACCAGGCTCACCAAACCTATCAACGACAACTCTGATAATGCTTACCGCCTGATTGCTGATCTGGGAGCATTAATGGAAAAACACGTAGCCGTACTCTGTGATGCGAGCAACATTACACAAGCTCAGACAAGCCTTGAGAAAGATTTCACTCCCCGAGTTGAATCGTTACGGGCACATAGTCAAACTCCTGCATACAATCAGGAACTCACTGCAATCTTCGAAGCACAACATTTACTCACCTTGGCCAAGGCCGTACTCAGCGCCATGTCTGCAAGGATGGAGTCTCGCGGATCGCTCAAACGATTAGACTACCCCGACAGAGATGATGAACACTTTCTTGCACATTCGATGACCAATGCCGAGGGTAAACTATGTTGGCAGGCTGTGCATATCATCGATGTACCAACAGCACGACGAGATTATTGACGGCGAGTGCAACAACACCAAATAGCACTAATAACGTGACAAAATAGCACGGTAATAGTCGTCAACACATTAATCGTCAACATGTCATGAACATGTATACAGATGGTAGCTCTTCACAACATATTGGAGGCAAGAGGATAGGCATGGTAGATATTCGTGCACGACAGCAATCCGACCTCTTGATGGACGTCGTCTTGAGGGTGTCAAGATTCACTCCGAAAGAGGAAAAGGCTCGACGACACCGCAATCCCTTTGCTGAGGAATCTGCCACCAATCCTTCACCGTTTGGTCAGCGAAAACGACAGCGCGGCAAACGATGGGTGCAGGAATACACGCTTCATGTTGATCCGCAAACAACCATTCTTGACTGCTTGCTGGAAGTTAAACGCGACATAGATCCCACTCTCTCCTTCAGATACTCATGCGGTCACGGTATGTGCGGATCTGATGCAGTGAGTATCAATGGAACACCAACTCTGCTGTGCACCGCACCAGTAGAGCAATGGGCCAAGAACGATCCTATAACGTCAACCACAACAGGTAAATTCCGACGTACAGGCACGGTCCAGAGTGATGACCGCAGCGTAGACGCCCCATCACAAGCATGGTCTAACAATCAGGTTGTGGAGATTGCACCTCTACCTGGATTCTCCGTACAACGCGACCTCATCAGTGACATTGATCCAATGCTCGAACAGATCAAACGATTACGGCCATATCTGCAAGCTAAAGGTGAGCTGAAAACTACGGCATCCGGCGCGGTAAACGTATTCGAATATCTGCAAAGCCCTGAAGAACTACAACAATACGAACTGCTCAGCAACTGCATTGCCTGCGGTGTTTGTGAAGGTAGCTGCCCTGTTTATGCAGGCGGCGAGGCTTTCATTGGTCCTGCTGCACTAGTCATTAACTCACGCTTTATTAACGATTCTCGCGACAAAGCAAGCAAAAGCCGCCTTGAAGATATCGCCGAAGCTGATGGTATTGCGGCCTGTCAGTCAGTGCGCGCTTGCTCCCGTCACTGTCCAAAAGGTATTGATGTTGGAGAAGAGATGTGGAAGCTGGTCGAGCGAAGTGGATCATCGTCAAACTAGTCATTTTGCAACGCAGAGTACACACCGAAACGTAAGCCACGACAAGACAGAGCCGGATAACACCACTACAGTATGGGATTATGAATAAAACCTCTTATACGAATCTCTCCAAGGCGTGGGAGTTCACTGAGTCGTATGCTCTTGATGAGCAGCGAGCGTATCTACAGGAAGTCCGGAGCAAAGTCGAAGCACAAGGGCATGAGCAGGGATCGGCAGCGCAAGCGAGATTCTTAAGAATGCTTGTTGGTCTTACCAATGCTCGCTCAGTAATCCTTGTAGGGACAGCTGCAGCAGTAGAAACCATTGAAATCATTGATGCGATGCATGGAAGTGGCCAGCTCACTGTAGTAGATTCCAGCTCTGACGGCGCTGCTGTTATTCGTTCGATTTTCAACGACCTGGATAATGTGAGCGATACACGTATGCGGGTAGTCAATGCTACGGCTGGGGTGTTTCTCCCTAGACTAAATGCGGAGGATTACGATCTGATCGTTGTCACAGGTGACGCATCAAATTACACGGCAACATTTCAGCAGTCATCGCGATTATTAAAGCAGGGTGGGGCTACGATATTTACCGATATGATGGGCTTCGCAGCACCAGATTCATCTGGTGGATTACTCAATCCTGTGGATCGCGAACCCAAAACGCTCGAATTACGAAGCCTGCTAAATCTGGTTGAGAACGATGAACATACTGAGAGCGCTCTGATACCGGTAGGTACAGGAATGTTGCTTACCACTCATCAGTAAAATCAGCTTATACACCACAATGAGTGAGCGCGAAGATGTCAACGAGGACAACATTGCACTCACTCGCACCATTCTGTGATGACCAAGTTAAAGACTTAAAACTAAAGACCAAAGACTTACATCACCAGGCTGCCTTACACCACTGGGTTTCTGCCGGCACTGGGCTTCTGCCACCACAGCATCGCACGCCCTGAGCAGAATGGTATTAATGCTCACCAATGCCGCTAGTAGCAACACTGACCGCCTCATCCGCATCATCCGTGACTAATACTCGTTCAGGATCTAAAGCCGAAATCATACCGCTTTCCATAACCGTGGTGTTCAGCCAGTCAAACAATCCTTGCCAGTACTTCTTGTCATACAGCACCACAGGAATACTCGAAACCTTACTGGTTTGTACGAGGGTCAACAGCTCGAACATTTCATCTAAAGTGCCGAAACCTCCAGGACAGATAATCACGCCTGATGAATATTTCACGAACATCGTTTTGCGAACGAAGAAGTATCGGAAACTCATGCCAAGATTCACCCAGTTATTAACTCCTTGTTCAAAAGGAAGTTCAATCCCCAAGCCAACGGATTTTCCACCTGCGAGTGCAGCTCCCCTATTTGCTGCCTCCATCACGCCTGGACCGCCACCAGTAATCACGGCAATACCCTGCTCGGCCACTTTCTTGCCCATATGACGTGCAGCCTTATATACCGGATCTGTTCGCGGGGTACGCGCAGAACCAAAGATTGACACAGCAGGTCCAAGTTCGGCAAGAGCCCCAAAACCATCAACAAATTCTGATTGGATACGCATTACTCGCCAGGGGTCCATATGGAGCCAGTCAGTACTGCTGACTGGAGCTAATAGATTACCTGTAGTGTTGTCCTTCGGGATCATATGCCCACGCATAATCACCGGACCACGATGATATGTATCCCCCAAGGGCGATTCGACTTCTTGCGGCTGAGTTTCACCCGCAGTTTGGTTAGCAGGAGTCTGTTCCTGTTGATGTTTCAACTGATTGTTTAATTCGTCACTACTCATCTGAGCCCCGTTGCTCTTCTTACTATTACTGTGCTTCTTATTCCCAGCGTTATTCTTGGCATGTTTGCCGTGCTTATCTGAAGCTGTGTTCTTTGTTGAGGTGGTCTTCTTGTCAGACTTATTCGACATTCGCGCTCCCTTAATATTGTCATCATAAGGGTATCAATGATTAGCGTTATTATGCCTGCTGCGATGCTGTTGCTCTCCCTACAATTACAGACAATTCAGATACCGTTCATCAAATAGGGCGCAATGCGTACTCTGTACCCAATGTCAGTTGTGTAGGGATGGAAGTATATACCAGCATTGTAGGCTGTCACAAAAGCTTGCAATTACGCCATTCTCACCATGACCATAGGGGCTGTATACGCAAGAATCCCTACACAAACGACATTCATTACCAATTCAGTATCATCCTAACTCTTTGACAGCGTTGGCAATCCCTGAACATACCTGTTCAAGCATCGCTTTAGGGCATGCGAGATTAACACGTTCAAATCCTTTCCCTGAATCACCGAATAACGATCCTTCATCGAAAAAGACCCGAGCCTTGTTGCGCATGAAATCACGCAGCTCATCGCTATCCATTCCCAACCCGCGACAATCCAGCCAAGCCAAATAAGTGCCTTCAGGTTCGATAAGCGAAATACCCTGCTGAGAAGCTGCAAAACTTCTGAGCACTTCAAGATTCCCCGCTAAATATTTGCGTAATTCTTGTAGCCACTGTTCACCATGTTCATATGCAGCTTGACAAGCAACTAAACCAAAATGGTTTACGGAAAGACCTGCCACATTATCGGCTGCTATATCGAAGCGTTGCTTGAGCTCAGGATTAGAAATCACAGCATTAGAGGTGATTAATCCTGCTAGGTTAAAGGTTTTGCTTGGTGCTGTAAATTCCATGCAGTGTGCTGCCACTTCTTCACCTAAGGTGGAGAGCATCGTTACTTGATGACCGTCGTATGCAAAATCCGCGTGAATCTCGTCTGCCAGTATGGTAACGCCATGTTTGATACAAATCTGCGCTACGCGGCCCAGCTCTTCAACGCTCCACACCCTACCAACGGGATTATGAGGGTTGCATAGCACCATAGCAGTGCAACGCGGATTTGAAGCCTTAAGATCCAAATCCTCGAAATCCATTTCGTAATGCCCTTGCGCATTCAATACCAGTTCATTGTCTAATATCGTCAAGCCATTACGCACAGCAGCATTGGTGAACGGGTAATAAACAGGTCTCTGAATAATAACCGCATCACCTGGATGCGTTACCGCGCGCAAACCAGTAAAAACGCCCGTCATAACACCATCAGTTACCGACACCCAGTCGCGCTTAATATCCCACTGATGGTGTTTGGACATCCAAGTTTGCAGTGCTTCGTAATAGGCATCAGTACAATGTTCATAACCAAAGATGCCTGTATCTGCTGCACGATGGAGAGCTTCAATAATTTCTGGCGCAGTTTTAAATTCCATATCAGCAACAGAGAGAGCTACGACATCCTCACTATCAGGTCCCATAACCTCACGAACTTCGGACCATTTTTCTGATGCCCAACTGTTGTGGTCGATGATGGTATCGAAATCGTACATACTGTGCCTCTTCAATTCACTCATTCTACGCTTAAACCCTGTTCATGCTACAGGCGTTGTTGGAACTATCAGTTACGAGATACCAGAGAATTTCTGTAAGTAATCCGTGACACACCGGTTTGCAAATCACCTCCGAGCGAGCTATTGTATTCGAGTTGCCTAAAAGCCTCGGCTTCAAGACGACATGCGCCAGTAGCCCAATGGATTAGAGCAGCTGACTACGGATCAGCAGGTTGCAGGTTCGAATCCTGTCTGGCGCACATATAAAATCCCTACAGTCATCTTGGCTGTAGGGATTCTCTCATATACCAAGCAAACACAGCAAAACACCATCATATGTGCCATATGTGCGCCAAGACCAAACCACGACAGTCTTATTCTGACCTTGCTCATTCACCATATCTATCAGGATACGGAATCACCAGCGCCACTACTCATCAACACACAAATCCTCTTTCCACTTGTAGTAAGATATACCAAATCTTTCACAGGATATTCATATAGTGTTGTAAACACCAATAACGCAGGGAGGGCTCCAATGGATAGGGCTAAACGAGGACCCTATGCGAAAGGCAAAGCGCGACGAAAAGAAATCCTGAAGGCCGCGCTCAACATTGTTGCCAAGGAAGGCTTCGACCAAACAACATTAAGTAAGATCTCCAAAGCCGTAGGCATTTCAGATGTGGCCGTGCTACATTATTTCGGGACAATGGATGATTTGCTAGTTGAAGTACTCAAACAGCGCGATACCGATGACATGGCAGCAGCCACTTCGTCACTCCCTGACATGGTTAGCCAGATGATACAGCTCATTGCCCACCCTGAGCAGTCAATCAAGCAAGTCATGCAGATCGTCAGGCGTAACTCGCAAACACCTGGACTAGTGGAACTCTACGCACATATGTCAGTGAGAGCATCAGACCCTACAAGTCCTGCATACCGATATTTCAAGCAACGTGGCAAGGTGGAACGGTTTGTGGTAGGAAGCGCTGCAAAAAAAGTCATCGACAAAGAGCATCTGGATACAGAATTATCCCCAGAAGAAATGGCAAGAGTAATGCAAGCTCTGCTAGATGGTTTACAGATTCAATGGCTCATCGACAGAGACATCGATATGGCTGATATTGCAGAAAAAGCCATCAAGCTAATGTGGAATCAGCCTCAAAGCACTAATGAGAGCAAAGACACAAGCGACGAAATCCTTTGATCGAAGCACAATAAAGCCCCGCTCTCGACGCGATGAACAGCACCCCACCCTTATCAGATCGTACTAGCACGCGCAATGACACAATAGCTTCACGGTCGGCATCTCCCAATCGATAATCGCGAAGAGCAACTGCCCAGGCAACGCCGTCACATAATAGGTCTTCGACCATCTCAAGGACAGCTTCTATATCGGACGTAATTTCGCCTCATACACGTAATTCAGACAAGAGCCGAACAACTACCTCATCTGCTGCAACACCACAAGTGATCAACACCAAATACGTAGACACTTTCTACATGTATCCTCAAACTCATACTTAATATGGCAAGTCAATTCACTCCATCCAGTATGCTAACGCTGGCACTCAGACCAGTACTGGATTGACTTCTTATGTATAGTATCCAACGTCAGATTTGACAAACTCATCTACTCATGAACAGGGCAAACTTCTAACAACACCGAGTTCTATGCACACAGCACAGCATGCATAGAACTCGGTGTTGAGATATTGGAGGATATGAGTGAGTGAATGGGTAAGCGGTAATCTTTAGAGGACTTTCCTGACGACAATCACCACTATTCCGACTAGCAACACTATTACACCGGCCAAAATAATGACTTGAATCGAACTTCCGGTAAAGGCAAGTTGTTTCTGTGTTGAATCTGAATTCTTAGCAACCGTATTGTTGCTGGATGTATTCTTATCGGTCAAGTCGTTCTTGCCCGTTGTCGCGCTCTTGCCGATGGCGAAGTTCGTCCATCCTTGGATGTTGCCCTCCTGGTCATACAACGCTATCTTGTGCGCACCAGAGTAGCCTGCGGGGAGCTGTACGTTGACGTAGTACTTGCCGTTGTTGTCCTTTTGCACAAGTAGATGATTTTGCCCGTCAGGAGTGAGCAGGCGGGTTGGTGTGGAGTAGATGTACCCTGCCCAATAGCAGTAGAGCCCCTCATCTACCAGTGTCTTGCAGCTATCAACCAGCTTGTTAATATACACACGATACGGTGAATCCGGATTCGCTGAATTGTTGTTCTCCCCCTTGATGTCGCCCTTGTTGCCGTCGTTCAATTCACCCTCGTCTACCGGGGTAACAGACTGTGTGGTGAACTCGGGGATGAGTGCCGCATCATTGGTGTTCTGCTTGATAATGCGACCGTCCTTGGTGAACAGCACCAGACCTGTGTACTGGTACGAGGCGGGGTCAGTTTTCGAGAGTGTCGGCCAAGCATTCTTGTCTTTATACAATTCGCTGAACTGTGCAGACGTATACCCATCGAACAATCCAAGTAGTGAATATGCTGGCAACGACCAGAGATTGGGCACACCCTTGGTGTCATACCCACAAGCACCGCCCCCACCGGCACTGCTGCATGTGAGCGTGGAACTTGGCCGCAGCTGTTCACCTGTCTCGCTATACAGCCAGTTGCCATACTTGGTGTTGTCGAGGAATCCGCCCAGCGTGGTCGACACGGTACCGGTTCTGCTTGCAAGCGTTTCCTTGGTGAAATCGTCTGATGACCTGCTGAAGGACTGGTAGTTCACCGTCCATTTGCTGCCCTCTTCAAGGGGATACCACTGTTCGCTGGTTTCAGTGTCAGAATGTACTGCGTATATTCGCGCTCGTTTGAGTGCTGAGTCTTGTGACAGGGCTGAGTCATCGACTCCGCTGGTGCAATCCCAGAGATTTGTTGAACCCGGATCCCAACCAGTGGTCATACCCGGATGTATCGAAGCGAGGAATACGCGTGAAAAGCTTGACGAGAGGCACACCTTATCGACCTGATCCCAGAGTTCCTGACTGATTTCATAATCAACCTTCAAACCGACCGTGTGGGAGCCAACATCCTCCACACGAGGATTCGACACCTTGATGTCATCACTATCTGCGATAGTCACCTGCGTCAGTGAGATATTGGCATTCACCGAGGCTCCATGCCCAGCGTCATACGTGAAATGGACACGCCTAGTCAATAAGCCATCACCTGCGTACACGTCTCGCGTCAACCCTGTAACAATCGAACCTTCAAGCGCCTCACCGTTATCCCCCGAGAAATTAGAAACTTTCGATGCATCGAACCATGGCACCAGTGACTTCAGGTCGAAGGTACCGTCATCCCCGAAGAATCCTTTGGCATAATCCAAGTAGCCGATTGTCAGACCGCTAACGCTTGCTCCGAGCTTCAATGCCACGAGAGGGTTACCACCAACATTCAACGTGGTGACATGCGTATTGGCTGACAGGTCGAGACCCGTCAGCTTGTTGTTGTAGACGTTCACTTCAACGAGTTGATGGTTATGACTCACATCCAGTTCACTCACATACGCTCCTGGAATGAAGAGATTCGTCAGCTCCGTGAAATACTCGATGCCTTGCACGGAATGGAACTTCTGGGAATCATCCAGATACTCACTGACATGAATGCTCTGCGCATTCGAGATTTCATCAGCCGACAACGAGCCGTTAGTATCAGTGTCGAAATGCTCCGACACATATCCACGGAACACCGCATCAGGGAAATTGCTCTCATTGACCGCCACATCACTGGTCGCGGCCGAAGCTGCGGGAGCGACCATCGCTCCGAATGTCAAACCCACCATCAGCAGGGCAGCTAGCAGGAGACAGCTAGAACGATGCCCCCCCCCCCGTCATTATCTTCTTGCTCATGCTTCTCCTAGATTTCTCTCGTGTTGTTGAACCGGACACGGTAGGACCGCGCACTAGAAGATAGTAACAGAAATTTAATACGTAGTGTTTGATATTTGACAATATATTGCTTACCGTTGGCGTGCCCTCGCTGCCACACGAATGTATTCTTTTCTTAACCGCTATGCACTCCTAACTCTATATACCAGAGCGTTTCATTACCTAGATAGATTCAATGAGTAAATCCACTACTTAGACAGAGCAGGTAAGCATAATGGGCAGGAAGAACAAGTGTAATCCCCCGCGCCTAAGACCAATCAGTTTGTGATAACAACAGAACTTGCAATCGAGCATTGTTCTACTATTACCAGTGAGACCCTATGCGCCTGTAGCAGTTACAGCAAACTCAATGGAGGGAGATTCACAATGGATGCGAGCAAACGCGGACCTTATGCCAAAGGCAAGGTTCGGCGTAAAGAAATTCTGGATGCAGCTCTCACTATTGTTGGTTCCGATGGTTTCGACCAAACCACATTGAGTAAAATCTCAGAAGTGGTAGGCATTTCTGACGTGGCCGTACTACATTACTTCGATTCAATGGATGATCTGATGATCCAAGTACTCAAACAGCGCGACCTCAACGACATTCAAAGCACTGAAACATCAATGCCGGATAGAAGCGTCGACATGAGGAGTATTGCAGGGCAAGCGATCAATCGCTTGCTGTGTCGCCAAGCCCCAGCAAGCCAAGATATTACTGAGCAATAAGCACAGCAATAACCTAGATAATTACCGATTAGTTGAACTCGGTTGTTGTCTGTTGAGTATGACGTTTCTACACACAATTTCGATGCTCGGTAACATAGCCGTTGTCAACCCGTAATGTTCTGTGAGCATGAGAATTCTAGGCTTATGACTATCAGTGGTGCATTCTGACCTTAAGCGTTTTGAAGAGAGGCGGGAAATGAGTATTGGTAGGCAACTGGTTTTAGATCAACAGACCACACCGGCAGAAGCGAGACAAGCATTTCGTCAGGGCGTTATACGCCCAACGGCCGGCATTTCCAAGGGATTTGCTCAAGCCAATATGATTGTGCTCCCTAAAGCTTATGCCTATGATTTCTTACTTTTCGCACAACGCAACCCCAAACCATGCCCGTTGCTAGAAGTATTAGATGTGGGCAGCACGGCTCCGTCCATCGCACCTGGATCTGATATACGAAGTGACATACCAAAATATCGTATTTGGCATGATGGCAAGCTTGTTGACGAAGTCAATGACATCACCGATGTATGGGCTGAGCACGACGATTTAGTAACTTTTCTTATTGGGTGCAGTTTCACCTTTGAATTCCCTCTGATGGAAGCAGGAATACCAGTCCATCACATAGAAGCTGACACCAACGTGCCAATGTATGACACCTCTATATCCTGCGCGAGCGCCGGTATGTTCACTTCCTCCATGGTGGTTTCTATGCGCGGTATCCAACCAAATCAAGTTGCAGATGCCGTCCGTATTTCAGGTTACTACCCCAGTGTTCATGGTGCTCCAGTGCACATTGGCAATCCATCAGCAATCGGTATAAAGGACTTAACCTCGCCACAATACGGTGATAAACCAATTCTGAAAGACGGAGATATCCCAGTTTTTTGGGCTTGTGGAGTGACCCCACAAGCTGCTGTGATGTCGTCAAAACCTTCCTTTGCTATCACGCATGCGCCAGGACACATGTTTATTACTGATATGCCCGATCAGCATTACATGGTGTAGGGAATTATGATGCAGAAAACTATGATTCAGAAAACTAAAAGCAATCTCAAGTTGTGAGAATTCATCACATTACACCATTCACTACAACAGACAAAGGAGCCATAAGCCTTATGGTGAGCATTGATATTAACAGCGACATGGGAGAGAGTTTCGGACGCTGGACACTAGGCGATGACACCTCAATGCTTGGACTCATATCTAGTGCCAATATCGCTTGCGGTTTCCATGCAGGCGACCCTAGCGTCATGTTGCGAACCCTAACCAAAGCACACCAACATCAAGTCTGCATCGGGGCTCATGTCTCCTACAGAGACCTAGCTGGTTTTGGCAGGCGATCTATCGATGTTCCGGCTGAGGTGTTGCAAGCTGATGTTGAATACCAACTAGCTGCGATACAAGGTCTGGCGAACGCTACAGGTTCTGCTGTTCGCTATGTAAAACCACACGGAGCTCTGTACAACCGAATTGTCGATGACGAAGTTCAAGCATCGGCAGTAGTTCATGCAATTGTGGCTCTCAACGCCAATCTTGGACTGCTGACATTACCTGATTCAGCAGTTGGCAAACTTGCTGATGAGGCAGGATTGCGAGTATTTCATGAAGCCTTTGCAGATCGCGCTTACACGCCGGAAGGACGTTTAGTATCTCGCAACTTGCCAGATTCAGTCATTAGCGACCCTGCAGCTGTTGCTCAACGAGTTTCGCAGCTGGTTCTGACTCATCACATCGAAGCAATCGATGGATCAACAATCGCCGTTTCTGCGGATTCTGTTTGTGTACATGGCGACACCCCAGGAGCAGTCGCCATGGCGAAATCCATAAATCATCGGCTATCTGAGGATGGCATCAATATCGCCTCATTCATGGATCGGTAAAATAGCATGCATTTCCTTCCAGTTGGCAAGTCTGGTCTTCTTATCGAATTGCCCGATCTAACGTCAGCGCTCACGAGTTACGCCACCTTGCGCGAAGCTTCATTGCCTGGCGTAATCCAGTTGCTTCCTGCCGCGCGGACAGTTCTCGTATCTTTCGATTCTGCACAAACCAATCATGACGAGCTAGCAACTGCAATTGCAGCGTTACCGACCATTACTCCGAAAGAGAGCTCTGGTAACACTACTGAGATTCCAGTGGAATACAACGGTGAAGATCTGGATGAGGTTGCACACATACTTGGAGTTTCGAAACAGACAGTAATCAACCGGCATACATCGCATCCTTGGTTGGTGGCCTTCAGTGGATTCGCACCTGGCTTCTCCTATCTCAGCGACGGCGATCCACTATTCGATGTCCCCCGCAAATCATCACCTCGTATTAGCGTTCCTGCAGGATCAGTGGGCTTAGCAGGAGCGTTCAGTGGGATCTATCCTCGTGTGAGTTCAGGTGGATGGCAGCTCATCGGCACGACTGCAATCCAATTGTGGGATGATGAACGCAATCCTCCTGCCCTATTGCAAGCCGGAGATTATGTCCGTTTTGTACCGGTGAAAGCGCAAGCAATCCTGCAAGATAGCATTCGTGAAACACCACCACCTGATTCTCAACAACACGCCTCACTTGCTAAGCAGCCATTGGCCTCCAAAACAAACTCAAACTCTTCGATCAGCCTCCTGCAGGTGCTTCAAACTGGAATACTCAGCACTATCCAAGACGAAGGCAGAAGCGCTGTGAATATGGGAGTTAATAGTTCAGGCGCTATGGATCGTTTCTCTTTCCACCTAGCCAATGAACTTGTCGGCAACTCCCTAGACGCAGCAGCTATAGAGATTACTGGAGGCAATGCGGTTTTTGCTGCCAAGGATAACTTAGTGATAGCAATTACAGGAGCACCTGTGAGTGTGAGTATCTGCTCAGCCGCTGACGAAACCATCACGCTTGCGGACATTTCATGCCAGCAAGCGTTTGTGCTCCGTAGTGGTGAACTAGTCAAGATTGCTACTCCGCATTCCGGTTTACGCAATTATCTGGCTGTACAAGGGGGGTTCGAGAGCACTCAAATCCTTAACAGTGCATCTACGGATACGATGTCACACATAGGCCCTCTCCCCCTATCCTCAGGAGATAATCTCACTGCTGGTTCTCAGACTCATCACTCCATCTCGCCACCATTGAGTTGGAGTGATATGCCTCGCCCTAATCAGATAACTGAACTGCCTGTCACACTTGGCCCTCGAGATGATTGGTTCACTCAGCGCGGGCTGGATACATTGTTCCAGCAGCCATGGGAAGTGACCGCACAATCCAACCGCGTTGGGATAAGACTTCAAGGTGACGAAGCACTCGAACGCAGCAACCACAGCGAGCTACCCAGTGAGGGAACTATTCCTGGAGCAATCCAAGTACCAAACAACGGGCAACCTGTGATTTTTATGCGCGATCACCCTGTAACAGGCGGATACCCAGTGGTAGCCATACTCGATGCTGAAGCTATTAATATCGCTGCTCAACTACCACCCCACGCTCTTGTACGTTTCGTTCATCACACCGACAGCAATCAAAAGGAGCTCTAATAATGAAACGAGTGCTTATCGCCAATCGTGGTGAGATCGCTGTAAGAATCATTCGTGCTTGTGCAGACACCGGTCGCACTTCCATTGCTATCTATGCAGATGACGATAGTGACGCACTCTTTGTCAACCTAGCAGACGAAGCGTATGCGTTGGAGGGGCGTTCACCTCATGATAGTTATCTGAACATCGCAAAAATTGTGGATATTGCCGTACGCTCAGGCGCTGATGCAGTCCATCCTGGCTACGGTTTCCTTTCGGAAAATGCTGATTTTGCGCAAGCGGTAATTGATGCAGGGTTGACGTGGATTGGTCCACCTCCATCAGTTATTCGTTTGCTCGGCGATAAAGTACAAGCTCGTCGAATTGCCGCAGAGGTTGGAGCACCAATGGCCCCAGGCACCACTTCTCCTGTTGCCAATGCCTCTGAAGTCGTGGATTTTGCGAAAACTCATGGTCTTCCGCTAGCTATCAAAGCCGTCTATGGCGGAGGCGGACGAGGACTCAAAGTCGTTCGTCATCTAGACGATATCGAAGAATCTTTCGCGTCGGCAACTCACGAAGCTGAACTTGCTTTTGGCAACGGTGCGAGTTTCGTCGAGCGCTTCCTCGATAAACCTCGACATGTGGAAGTTCAAATACTCGCAGATACCTTAGGGAATGTCATCGCTGTTGGCACTCGTGACTGCTCCTTGCAGAGACGCAACCAAAAACTCGTAGAGGAAGCACCAGCCCCTTTTCTTGAGCCAGCAATCAGCGAACATCTGAAAAACTCAGCGATTGCTATTTGTAAACATGCAGGGTATGTGAGCGCAGGAACAGTAGAATTTTTGCTCTCTGCAGACGGAATCGCCTCGTTTATGGAGGTCAATACACGGCTACAAGTTGAGCATCCAATCACCGAAGAGACCAGCGACATCGATTTAGTCATTGAACAGTTCCGCATTGCTGAAGGTGAATCCATAGAAGCTCTCGAGCCGCACGAGCACGGACACGCGATGGAGTTTAGGATTAACGCTGAAGACCCCGCTCGCGGTTTTGTTCCCTTCCCAGGGGTCATTACTGAACTTGATGTGCCTGGTGGTCCAGGCATACGTTTCGACACAGGAATTCATAGAGGGTCGCAAGTATCAGATCAGTTTGACTCTATGCTCGCTAAATTAGTTGTTGTTGCTCCTACTCGCGAACAGTGCATTAGACGAGCACGACAAGCACTACGTGAGCTGCACATCGTCGGAGTACCTACAGTTATTGGATTCGACCGGAAACTGCTCGAAGAAGCTGATTTCACATCCAATGAAAGTCTTGACGTATACACCAGATGGATTGAGGAATCTTTTCTCGTGGATACTGATCCTCAGGAATTTGCTGAACGTGCGACACCTTCTACAGTGCTACGCACATGGATTGAGGTCGATGGAAAGCACATACGACTCGGACTTCCTGAATCTTTAAACTTTATGCAGGCCAGACCAGCTCAGACCACACCCGTTGAAGACAAGCAAGATCCCAGAGTTATTCGCTCAACAATCACCGGCACTGTTGTTCGATGGCTTGCTCAGGAAGGCGACTCCATAGAAGTTGGAGCCCCTGTGGTAGTGGTTGAAGCCATGAAAATGGAGACACAGATTACAGCCTCCGAATCTGGGGTGCTACACCAGACTTGTAAAGTCGGCGACGGCGTAGCCTTCGATGCTGAATTGGGACGTATTTCATCCAAATAAGCACCCCACGATAGCTCAGAATTCGATTGTGTAGGGATTTACATCAAGATTCAATGTATGAGGTGACAGCAAACGTTGCAATTGCAACCTTCTCAATCACCTCATACTCGGTATCTATTGTTAAATCCCTACACAAACGTAATTAGTCAAGATCACGTCAGCATAGCTGTACCAATTCGTGATGCCAACGAATCACTTATTGCAGCATTGTGCGCGGTGTCACTAGACGGCGATATCCAAGAGACAATTATTCAGGTCGAAGATTTATGTGAAGCTGCCCAACAATTTTCTTGTTACATATGTTGAAATCAGTATTTCTTGAGGAAACCTCCTCTTTACTCAACATCATCTACGTTGTTTGTTATACATACCAGACAACACCACTTTATTGATTTATGAAAAGACCATATATGCCTCAGCAAACTCGCAGACCTGCATTTACACGGCTGGTTCCATCATGGTTGTCATCGCAGATTCGCACATCTCAACAGCGTAAAGCTATTAAGCGTATTGAAAGCGAAGCTGCACACGATGTAGGTCGCGGCAGCGAATCTCTTGCCGTGCTGACTTATGGGGAGCTGTTCGAAGCGGCTGAAGCCCTCGCCAATCGCACTAACCATAGAGCTTTGGTGGTCACAGGGTTCTATGTACCCTCTGCAGTTCATCCTGCAGCAGAAACCGATGGACCGCTAGGAGCACTGGAGCTATGTGCAGCTTTACGCGCTATCGGTGGAGATGCATGGATGGTAAGTGACGCCCCCTGCGAATCTGTACTCAGACCATCAGCAAAATCACTACTGCCGGATGATCACGTACTTATTGCTCCAGTTGATGCAGGATTCGATGAATGGTTCAACAAGGTGCAACAACTTATCAAAGTCGAAGAAATCGATACTGTGATCTTTATTGAAAGAGTCGGACCTTCTTATGGTGGACTTCCGCGAAATATGCGCGCCTCATGTATCAAGGAATGGACAGCTCCTCTATCTCGTCTGACCAGTCTAGGTTTGCACACTATCGGCATTGGTGATGGTGGCAATGAAATCGGTATGGGAAAGATTTGGCCTTCTGACATGCAACGGCTGGTGCGATACGGCGATGAAATCGGATGTTCAGTCGCCACTGATGAACTTATTATTGGAGGCACATCCAACTGGGCAGCCCACGCACTTGTGGGAGCTTTACACGTCTTAGGATATAAGGAGTTGGAGCACTTACTAGAAGCATCTTGGCATGAAGAACTGCTGTCTCACATCGTATCAACAGGAAGTATTGATGGCGTCACACACGACAACGTTCCCAGCGTAGATGGCCTGAGCGGTGAGGCATATTTTTCGACAATCACATCCATCTCGCAGATAGCTCGTCAACGAACTTGGTGATTTGGCACAGTAACTCATCATCTCAATTCCAGATAGTGCTACTGCTGGGATTACGATACTTGCTACGAAATTCGACAAATACAACAAAGAACTGCCCGTCAAACTCTTTTGAAACTATTTTGACGGGCAGTTGAGGTTATTATCCGTATACACATAGCTTGTTTATTGCGATGTGATTGACATCATAACGTGCCATTACTGGTTCCGGTGATGTTTTCGAGAACGACTTATAGCAATTCCCGCTGTACCTACAGCAGTCAAAACCGTAAACACGATTGCTGCCGCAACTACTGCACTACCGCTACCTGTTTTTGCTAACGATGATGTCTTCTTGGTATCTTCTGCTGATGTTGTTTTGTTCTTATGCGTGGTTGTGGGTTCCGTGGTTGTAGGATCTGTGGTCGTTGGCTCCGTAGTCGTAGGCTCCGTAGTCGTAGGCTCCGTAGTCGTAGGCTCCGTAGTCGTAGGCTCCGTAGTCGTAGGCTCCGTAGTCGTAGGCTCCGTAGTCGTAGGCTCCGTAGTCGTAGGCTCCGTAGTCGTGATTACCGGAGTTACTGGATCGGTAGGATCTTTAGTTGGCACCACTGGTGGCACTTTACCTTTATAAGGGAAATAGTGTTGTTCCGATCCTCCGAAAGTACCGCTCTTAACCACAATGGTTCCTTGAATATTCGCTGATTTTTTCTCCAAGTTTGCTTTGGGTGCTAACAACGATCCATCGAGAGAATCCCCCGATTGCACGACACTACTTGCATCTGCAGCAACCCACAGCATTGCACTTGGGTCTCTGCTTCCGGCAAGAGTGAGATTGAAGGTCACTGATGAACCAGAAATTGGAATCACTAAAAAGGTCCCGTCGTCAGCCTTTGGTGTTGTTCCACTAAACGTAATTTCGGTAAGTGAAGCTAGAGTATCCGCACTGATGGGCCAATAATTTGTTTTTCCCTTGCTCAACGTGACCGTTGATTTGCTACCTTGAATCTCAACTGCTGCTTGAGCTCCTTGGGTATCAGTTTGTGGATAAGCCGCAATTTGTTGAGCAAGAGACTCCGCAGCACTCTGAGTGAAGAGACTGGCAAATAATCCAGATTTCACTACTGTGTCGGAACCTTCTCTTGAATTGTTAGCCACAATACTTGGTGAACTGTTCACACCCGCATTTTTCGCCACCACATGTGTGAATATTTGAGCGTTGTTATTATCCCGATTAAGCACATCTATTTGTGTATCATCCTCAATCCTTATCGATCCAGTCAACACTTTCAACTGACCTGAGGAATTGCTCAGATCAACCTTATTGCTTAACAGGCCAATGCCTGAATCATCATCGGTAGTGCTATGTTGTGTTGCAGTGTTGGTGCCGCTGAAACTCAATGTTCCACCCACCGCAACAGCCCCTTCTGATTCGGCTTGAAGATATGCGTCGCCGTATGTTACAACATTCCATTGCATATAATCCGCCATCAGATACTCTTCTTGGCTAGCGGATGCGGATAATTGTGGCACCAGTACACCAAATGCCACTACCGATGCAATCAACGCACCGGAAACAATCGCCAGACCTCTATGAGGTTTAGCGGCATTGCTATGAA
The DNA here is from genome assembly GCF_022647885.1 of Bifidobacterium sp. NCBI lineage: Bacteria > Bacillati > Actinomycetota > Actinomycetes > Bifidobacteriales > Bifidobacteriaceae > Bifidobacterium > Bifidobacterium sp. The sequence continues at coordinate 1,669,101 of NZ_JALCLM010000001.1, forward strand.
TTTTCATAATATTTCCCAACCATCGAGTACTGAATTCCCCATAAGTAGTTTCAGCACTGAATTACTTGTTTGCTCACACAGACTTCTTCAGAACAGCGCTCCCCGACTCCAACTATTCAGCTAGTACGTCTGTATGTCTGGATGCAAAGCAATGAAACTTTGCATAGGCAGAAAACTCGTCGAAAATATTCCCAAGGCATCTTTTAACTTGTTTTCTCTGTAGCAGAGACGAAGATTTTTGAACGGCTCAGCATCCACCGACTACTGTCGCTTATCCCCCGATTAGCGATGCATTTCCCAAATTATCGTCATATCTCAGAGTATCAATTCTGTCTGTTCCGACCAAGATCAGCTGAAAAACCTTCCACATATAGCTATGATCCTCTCCTAAAGCTGAATCTCACAGAAATGATGAGGGCATCAAGTATGCAATCATGCTTCTCCCCATACCAGCTGTGGACAACACCATATACGTGCACACTCAGCATTTTTCCAGCAGATACTGTGGTTTTAGGACCATACTCGATGCTCAAACGCTGCAATCATCGAAAGGGGCAGACTTATGAATGATCGACATTCATGCAGTATTCCACTTTGCGAGAGGACTCCAAGCGACGAATGGGACACACTGCACAATAAACGGGCAATTCCGGGAACACTTGGAGCGGTTCCAGTATGCGAATTTCACGCTTGGCTACTTGAGCATGGAGCAAAAATCAACATGCAATTGCGAGGAAAAGAGAACATGCAGTAATAGCCAGCAACTGTGATGATGCTAGTGTCCAAATTACTACTATGTCCGCATTCACCATGCTTCATACCGTTTTTCTGGCAGACCACTCAGCTCTAGTGATTCGACGGACATCTTCATCTCGGTAAACTTCCCCTGGCAAAAGCTCCATACGAACGTGGTGCATCGTTCCTGCGTATGACAAACCACACTTTTGCATCACACGTTGTGACTTGATGTTTTCGACATCATGTCTAGCCCACATTGCACGTAACCCCAGATCAGCAAAACCGTAGCGCAACAGCTCACGAACTGCTTCAGGCACTAAGCCTCTCCCCCAATAAGGTTTAGCAATCCAATAGCCAAATTCACACGCCTGCGGTTTGTTACCTTCGCTATTCATCCCAGAACCATAGCGGTTACCGTCCACTTCTGTGGAAGTAAAAATCACGGTGCCATATGACAAGCCGATCGAACCTATAGGCTCGTCGTTGCCTTTCATAGTAATAGCGAAGGTGTTGGGCACAGCCAATACTGTACGTATAATATCGGCACTTTCCTGAGAGCTGTTATGTATGCTCCATCCTGCAGATGGACCAATTTCAGGATTGGAAGCGTAGCGATACAATACTTGTGCTTCCAATTCGTTATCAACTTTCCAAGGTCTGAGCACTAAGCGCTCTGTTTGCAGCACTGTCATAAAAAATTTCCCTTCACCGGCACATAGCGTCATACCGCATGTTCGATATTGCACCCTCAACCGTGCAGTTAGCATCAAGCTGCTTTGCGTTGTGGCTCTTCATCATGGATGCGTTGCGGTTCCGCTTTACCATCAATGGCGTCTCCATCAACGATAATCGTCTCAACATCGCGCAGTTCAGGTAATTCAAACATCGTTGATTCTAGAGTTTTCTCGATAATTGAACGCAAACCACGAGCACCAACTCTACGATTCAATGCAGTCCTAGCGATGCGCGTTATAGCATCTTCAGTAAACTGCAACTTCACACCATCGCTTGCAAACAGCTTCTTGTATTGCTTCACCAAAGCATTCGCAGGATCCGTGAGAACATGCTCAAGTTCCTGCTCACTGAGTTCATGAAGAACACTCACTACAGGTAGTCGACCTATGAATTCAGGTAGTAATCCAAATTCTGAAAGGTCATCGGCATCTACCTCGTTTAATAACTCTTCTGTATTTGGTTGCAGCGTATGCCATGAGGCACCAAAACCGCTTGCATGTTTGCCCAGACGTTGTTCGACGATTTGATCAAGTCCCACAAATGCGCCACCACAAATAAACAGGATGCCCCTAGTGTCGATTCGTGCGGTCTCCTGATCACGATGCTTACGCGTGCCTTCCAAAGGCACACTGGCGATTGTTCCCTCAAGTATTTTCAGCAGAGCTTGCTGAACTCCTTCACCACTAACATCGCGCGTTATCGAAGTATTCTCACCTGATTTTCGTGCGATTTTATCGATTTCATCGATATAGATAATGCCATGTTGAGCTCGATCAACATCACCGTCAGCCGCCTGTAACAAGCGCTGTAGCACCGTTTCAACGTCATCTCCAACGTAGCCAGCCTCAGTAAGAGTCGTCGCGTCAGTAATCACGAAGGGAACATTCATCACTTTGGCTAAGGTTTGAGCTAAATAGGTCTTTCCTACCCCGGTAGGCCCTAATAACAGAATATTTGATTTCGCAACTTCTACGTCGGCAAAATCATCATATTGCTGCGACCGCGACTTATTATCTATCTGTTTAACTGATTGTTGCAATTCCAGATTGACGCGCTTGTAATGATTATAAACAGCTACGGCAAGTGTCCTCTTGGCATCCTGTTGCCCAATAACAAAACGGTTCAAATAGGCGAATATTTCGCTAGGTACTGGCAGTTTTAACGCATTTACTTCGACGTCATGTTTGCGTTCTTCCGAAATAATATCAACACACAGTTCAATACACTCGTCGCAAATTGCAGAATTTGGACCAGTAACCAGTTTACGAACCTGATGCTCCGTTTTGCCACAGAACTCACAACGTGGGATGTCCTCGTTGTAGCTGACCACACGTCCCATCTGTCCTCCTGAAGCCTCTTATAAAAAACCCGTTGCTCTGCACACTATTGTGCACCGAGCAACGGGACATGCATATAACGACTCTCGTCGTCTGCACAGTACCTACGCCATCAGTCAGAGGTATGTTAACTGATAACAACAGTAAGTACTGTTAACAACAGTCTTATAACCTGACTACTTCCTGTTCTCCAAGACCTCGTCAACAATGCCATATTCCTTGGCTTGTGCCGCTGTGAGGATGGTATCCGTCTCGATATCCTTACGAATCTTTTCTACAGGCTGACCAGTGTGATGAGAAAGCGTGTTTTCGAGCCACTCGCGCAGGCGAAGCATCTCTTTCGCTTGAATTTCAATTTCGGTTGCCTTGCCGAAATCTTGCTGCATAGCAGGCTGGTGAATCAAAACGCGAGCATTAGGCAGCATAAGACGTTTACCAGGAGCTCCTGCCGCTAGCAGTATAGCTGCTGCGGAAGCAGCTTGGCCCAAGCATACAGTCTGCACATCAGGCTTGATGTATTGCATCGTGTCATAAATGGCAGTCATGGCGGTCATTGAGCCACCAGGCGAGTTGATGTAAATCATCACATCACGATTTGGATCTTGGCTTTCCAAAACGAGCAACTGAGCCATAATGTCGTCTGCAGAGGCATCATCAACCTGTACACCCATGAATATGATGCGATCATCGAAAAGCTTGGTGTATGGGTCCTGGCGCTTGAAACCGTACGGCGTTTTTTCTTCAAACTGAGGAAGAACGTAACGATTTTCAGCGGCGATACTAGTAATTCCACGCGCTCCGGCAAGTCTGTCGGCGCGTGCAACGAACTGGGCTTCTTGAGATGCCATCTCGTCACTCTCCCTTCTGGGCGTTCATCGTGCCTGGAGTAGTCACAATTTTGTCTACAAAACCGTATTTCAATGCAGCTTCGGCAGTAAACCAGTGGTCGTACTCATTGTCACGATAGATTTCCTCGACCGTATGACCTGTCTGTTCTGCAGTCAGCTGGGAAAGGGTTTTCTTCATATCCATGATGAGTTCAGCATTGATGCGAACATCTGTTTGTGTGCCGCCCACACCACCGGATGGTTGATGCATAAGCACACGGGCATGCGAAGTAATAAAACGCTTGCCTTTAGTGCCACTTGACAACAGAAACTGACCCATGGAAGCTGCCATGCCCACAGCCACAGTCGCTACATCAGGCTCAATGAGTTGCATAGTGTCATAAATTGCCATACCTGCAGTAATCGATCCACCAGGTGAATTGATATACAGCCAGATATCCTTGCTCGGATCCTCTGCAGCAAGCATCAACATTTGTGCACAAATGACGTTGGCGTTGGAGTCCTTAACCTCATCACCGAGCCAGATAATGCGATCCTTAAGCAAACGGTTGAAAATCGGATCGGTCGGCGAGAACGATTCGCCCTCAGCCAGAACCGGTGAAGTTGCAAGAGAATTGCTCACCGTGTCTCCTTCTATGTGTGGTTATGTATTGAGCGTACAGCCCAGAATCGACGCTCTAGGCGGCTTTGCGCTCTCGGCTATGCAAAGGCCCCAAAGACCCACAAATTCATGGGTTTTCGGGGCCACCAATTACGCGCTCGGTAAACTACTACTCTGCCGAAGCCTCGTCGTGGTTATCGGACAGCTGGTCAGCAACCGCTGCTGCTGCGGAAGCCGCCTCGACGCTTTCTTTTTCCTCTTCCTCAGCTTCATCTCCGAGGAACTTCGTCAAATCAAGCACATTGCCTTCGCTGTCTTTGAAAGTCACTGCACGCATACCTGCGAGCAGACCCTTTGAACGGCCTACTTCTTGCACGGCTGAACCGAGCTGACCGTTGTTGACAATGGCATTGATGAAATTGCTGGGATCCATGCCGTACTGCTGCGCAATAGATGCCAAGAAGTTCGTCACATCAGCCTGGCTTACCGTAATCTTGAGCTGCTCAGAAAGTGCATCAAGCACAATCTGATCGCGCAGTTCCTTTTCAACGGCCTCTTCAGCTGCAGCCTTGTCTTCTTCAGGAGCCTGAGGATTATTCTGAGCGTTCTTCTCGCGCTCAGCAAGCATCTCTTCCTTAACGCCCTTAGGAACAGGGATTTCAACGCCCTGTTGCAAACGGGCGATAAAGGCATCTCTGGCTACCGTGGCCTGACGGCCTTCGGCATCGGCTTCGCTCTGCTTGCGAACATCAGCTTTGAGTTCATCCAAAGTATCGAATTCTGATGCTTCCTGAGCAAAATCATCATCAAGCTCTGGGAGCTCTTCAGACTTGACAGAGTTCACTTTGACGGTGACTTGAGCTTTCTCACCCTCATGCTCACCCGCTTCAAGTGTGCCTTCAAAAGTGGTTTCTTCTTCTGCAGAAAGACCGTCAAGAGCTTCATCCAGACCGTCAAGCATGGTTGCTGAACCGAGCTGGTAGCTGACGCCTTCCTGTGAATCTACAGACTCGTCACCAATCTTGGCATCCAAATCAATGTTGGCATAATCGCCCTTAGTCGCAGGACGGTCAACACTTACCAAGGTGCCGAAGCGCTGACGGAGTGCTTCTAGACGAGTGTTGACATCTTCATCAGTGACCTCAGGCTTAGCAACCTCAATCTCCAAGCTTTCCACTGCTGGAAGCTCGAACTTCGGACGAACCTCAACCTCAGCGGTGAACTTCAGCTTAGTGTCGTCAGTTGCAGTCTCAGGAACTTCCTTAACATCCAGCTTTGGCTGAGCCATTGGATGAATTTCCTTTTCAGCAAGTGCCTTTGAGTAGAGTTCAGGTACACCACTGTTCACTGCCTCACTCACAACAGATCCGTAGCCAACACGCTGATCAATAATCTTTCCCGGTACGTGTCCCTTACGGAAACCTGGGATGTTAACCTGCTTCGCAATTTCCTTGCGAGCCGCATCCAGATAGGGATCAAGTTCCTCTTGATCGGCGGTGATTGTAAGCCTCACCTTAGTGGGCTCAAGATTCCTAACGCTGATTTTCACGCTGCGCTCCAATTCATCACATTCTGTATTCTGCCTCAAGGCAACCGTTACATGATAGCTCGACTTACGGACTCTGCAATTAGCCTAATCTGCCAATTCCTAGCACCTTGTTCGGCAAGGAACTCAGCCACGTCGACATGTTCGACATCTTCGACCCAACACAAGTTTCGTAAATACTGTGGTTTGATAATCACATCAGATGGCGTCCGCGTGTCCACCGCTATCTGATTCACCACTTTACGGACTCTTCCCAGTCTGTCGAAACGCTCAGGGTGACGTTGCTGCCACAATCGCATTGAACGAGGCGCATTTCCATCCTCGCCGTGACTGTTTTCACTCCTCCGCACAGGTAATACTGGCAACTCGTCATCCGAGAGGTTCAGAGCTTTGGCAATTGCCTCTTTCCAAACTACAGGCTTTACCATGCGCTGAATCGGCGCATACCTCTCAAACATTTTGTCTTGTTCACTCCCTGTATGGACCCGCACGCGTTGATTGAGTAACCGTATAGATCGGAAAGTTCGCAAATTACGAGGTTTAATTTTTGCTGCCTCGATTATGCCTGCATCTGAAAGCAGCAAACTCGGAGATATGTCATATTGCTGTGCCATCTCATCTCGAACTGTCCATAATTCCTTAACCACTGCTAGCCCGCGGCGGTCACGATGCAAATCTGTGATGTGTGACACTCTCAGCCAAGGATCTTGACGCGGAATCTTCGGTGCTAGCCCCCGCTTGAGTAGCCATGCAAATTCTTCTTGAGCCCATGAATCTTTACCTTGAGCTTTTAACTGCGCACGCATACATGATTCAAGGTCGATGAGCAGCTCCACATCCAATGCAGCATAGTTGCGCCAATCTCGGGGTAACGGCCGATACGACCAGTCAGCAGCTGAATGTTCCTTTGCTAATACCAATCCAAGATAATGTTCTGTGACTGCAGCCAGCCCAAAATGATGTGCGCCCAACATTCTTGCAGCCAGCTCGGTGTCGAAGAGCGCTTGAGGCTTCATACCTAATTCAGCATATCCAGGAAGATCTTGTAATGAGTCGTGGATAATCCATGTAGCGGAGCCAACTGCAGTATTGAACAACTCCCAAGACACCTCAGTATCTCGTAAAGCTATTGGATCAACCAAGGCGATACCGGCACCTTCACGTTTAAACTGCACTAGCCAATCCTCATGGCCATAGCGAAAACCCGAAGCCCTTTCGGCATCTGCTGCGACGGAACCCTGCGCTTGTTCAAAATGCATACACATCTGGCGAAAAGCGGCCGGAGTATCAATAACTTTCGGAACTCCAAGATGAGGTTCAGCCAACAACCGCGGCTCTTGATTCTCGCTGAGCAATACGTCTAACTCCTTGATTTCGGATAACTACCAGCACTACTCGGTGGATGAGTCCGTTACTGATACGACGCCTAAAACGCCATATCCCTCAAATACTGAGCCCACATTTGCACCTGTAGATCAGCTTCGAGCCCATGCGACTCTACGCCCGCAGGCGTCCATGATACCCGTATTTCACAGCTACAGCTTTCTTCCTGCTCAATGACACCAAATGACTGGTTCTCACTTACAGTGACAGTTCCACGCACACTGTCTGTCTGCACGCTGGTTAAATGCGCCATCATCTCATCGAGGAACATACTTGATGTGAGCGAATCATGCTCTTGTATTACTATCTCTGTACTAAAAAAAGCAACACACCGCCATTGAGAATCCCATTCCAAACGTGGCTCGCTCGAGTACAGAATCATAATCCATCCACTCGGGCGATGAGTTGGTGCCAATGCTTGTGGAATATTGGGATGTTCAGGGTTTGCACTACGCCGATTTTGAGACTGGAGATTCGAGGATGGAGTACAACTCAGTTCTACTCCGATACCGAAATCCGCCAGACTGGCAGGTACACGAAGCTCATGATAATCGATGGATTCCACTCTATCCATGTGGTGCACAGACTCAACGGCATACCAGAGATCATCAGGCACATCGTCAGGTCTGATCAATGAACAGTCAGTCTGGTCAAAACCACAGTGAGAAACAGATGCATCATGCACTGGAATGGTAAAAATCTCGGCCATATACCAAGATTATGTGCACATCAGTCACTTTCGTAGTAATGACACCACGCATAATTTTTCTTTTGTGGATATAAGCGTTCGTAAAGTGCCAATTTTGCTCTGTTTGGGAGGTGCTACCCGTTTGTGTAGGGATTTTTTTAGTAACGGCGACTATCACAAGAATTATTCAACGCTATTCCGCCATTCTTGGACTCAACAATGCGAATCGTATTTTCTAATCCCTACACAACCGAAGGTTCATCAGCCATCAGCAGCATATACGGTGTCTCATCTACAAATACAGGCAGGATTTGCTCAGCTTGCTGGACTGGCTGATTCAATACACCAAAAAACCGTGGCTCTCGAACTGTTTGACTACCCGTTGCTTAAGCGCCGCTGATGGCCCTTTAGCATCTTCCAACGGGTAAGGTATGCGCATCTCATGCCACTTTGGTCGACCAAGCTGATGGAATCCCAGCACATCGATATGCTCGATGACATCACCAAACTGCTCACAAATCTGCGCGACCTTCTCAACATTCTCTACTGAATCTGTTAGCCCTGGGACTAGTACAAAACGAACCCAGATTTTCACGCCTAAGCGCGACAGACGATTACCAAAATCAATAGTCGGCTGCAGCACGCCACCTGTCACTTCTTTGTAAGTGTCTTCATCGCCTGATTTCACATCTAATAAACACAGGTCAATATCCTGGATCATCTCATCGGTATAGTTTCTGTTCAAAAAACCAGAGGTATCAAGACACGTGTGTACGCCCATTTCTTTTGCTGCTCTGAACACGCGCGACACGAAGGCCGGCTGCATCATTGATTCTCCACCAGAGAAGGTGATACCACCTCCTGTTGCTTTGAATAAGTCCTTATACCTATCAATCTTATTAATCATTGCACTCAGATACACCGGCTGACCATCGCGCATCTTCCATGTATCAGGATTTTGACAGTATTGACAACGAAGAGGACATCCACTCATAAATACTGTCATACGCGTCCCTGGACCATCAACGGACGTATTGATATCCCATGAATGTACAAAACCGATATCGCCATCTTTAAGAGAGCGTAAGCGATCGCGTCTATCCAGCCCGATTGGAGACTCGAAACCGGAGAGTCCGCCCATCAGCGTTTGTCGCTGATATTCCCTCGATTCCTTGAGCATGTGAGGTTTGGTCGTGTGAAACTCCATGACCTGAGACATCCTTGTCCTCCTCCTCAATTGCGTACGGGGGCGGGACTCTAAGCCCCACCCCCGTACGATGATCAGCTAATATTTAGCACTAATATGCAAGAATCAGTCGCTAACTGCACCTTGATGGAAGGTACGGGAAATCACGTCAAGCTGCTGTTCCTTGGTGAGCTTAACGAAGTTCACTGCGTAGCCTGAAACTCGCACCGTGAGATGCGGGTACTTATCAGGATTCTCGACGGCATCCTCAAGCTGTTCCTTACGAAGCACGTTGATGTTGGCATGATACAAACCATGACCATTACCGGCATCAAGAATGCCTACCAGATTGCCGATTCGCTCGTCTTCGTCACGACCCAAACCATCTGGTGTAATGGTGTTGGTCAGTGACACACCATCGAGTGCATCGTTGTAATCAATCTTGCCAACTGAGAACATCGAAGGCAGCATACCATGCGAATCCATACCATTCTCTGGATTTGCACCTGGAGCGTATGGTTCACCCTTCTTATGTCCGGACGGGAAGGAACCTGTGTTGTGCCCATACTCTACGTTCGAAGTAATCGTAAGGATGGACTGCGTTGGGACAGCTCCACGATATACAGGAAGTCTCTTGACCTGATTCATCACTGTGCTGACAACCCACTTAGCCAAATCATCTGCACGATCGTCATCGTTGCCATACACCGGGAACTCGCCTGCAGTCTTGTAACCAACGATTAGATCGTCGGCACCCTTCTCACAGAACTCCTTGGTACCTTGTGCGTCCTTGTTGTAGATCGGGTAGACCTTAGCGTACTTGATAGCAGAAAGTGAGTCGGCAGCAATAGACAAGCCAGACATACCGCAACCCAGTGTGCGATAGACCTCTTTGTCATGTAGAGCCATCTCAATGGATTCATAAGCATACTTATCGTGCATGTAATGAATGATGTTCAGTGCCTGCACATAAGTTTCGCTTAGCCACTGCAAAGCTTTCTCGTAGTTGGCCTTGACCTTTTCAAAGTCGAGCGTGCCGTCTTCATTCGGAGTAATCGGCTCAATGTAACCTTCGTCGATAACTCTCATGCCGGTCATTTCGTCGAAGCCGCCGTTGATCGCATAGAGCAAAGCCTTGGCGCTGTTGACACGAGCCGCGAAGAACTGCATCTGCTTACCGACTCTCATCGGGGACACGCAGCATGCAATGGCTGCATCATCACCCCAGTGTGCACGAATTTCTTTATCTGATTCGTACTGAATTGCTGAGGTATCGATTGAGATACGTGCGCAGAAACGCTTATATCCTTCTGGCAGTTTTGGATCCCAGAAAATAGTGATATTGGGTTCTGGGCCAGGTCCGAGATGTTCAAGAGTCAAGGTGTTGAGCAAACGGAAGGAAGTCTTAGTGACCATCGAACGTCCATCATCACCAAAGCCAGCATCAGACCATGTTGCCCAGTATGGGTCACCGGAGAAGATGTTGTCGTAGTCCTTGGTACGCAGGAAGCGAACGATACGCAGCTTCATCACTATATTGTCGATGATTTCCTGTGCGTCAGTCTCGTTAATCAAACCGCTCTTGAGATCGCGCTCAAAATAGCAATCAAAGAAGGCGGAAAGACGACCGATAGACATTGCAGCACCATCTTGGCTCTTCACTGAAGCAAGGTAGCCCATGTAAGTCCACTGAACTGCTTCCTGAGCAGTTTGTGCAGGTCGACTCAAGTCCAGACCATACTCCTGACCAAGCTTTGCCAACTTCTTTAAAGCTTTGATCTGCTCGTCGTGCTCTTCACGGAAGCGAATCCAATGCTCAATCTCAGGCTCGGTGAAATCGTTCCTATACGGTACAGAATCTTTATCGCGCTTTTTGAAAGCAATCAACGCATTGACACCATACAGCGCAACGCGGCGGTAATCACCGATAATGCGGCCACGTCCATATGCATCTGGAAGACCAGTAAGAATTTTGTTATGTCGAGCAACTTTAATTCGCTGAGTATATACACCAAAAACACCATCGTTGTGGGTTTTGCGGTAGCGAGTAAATATCTTCTTGATCTCTTGGTCTGGCTCTTTACCAGCTTCGACAATCGCTTGCTCAACCATGCGCCAACCACCATTTGGCATCATTGCACGCTTGCATGGCACATCGGTTTGCAGACCTACGATGACGTTATCCTGTGTTTCGCCTGCTGCTTTACCGTCAATGTAACCGGCTGCGAAAGCATCAATATCTGCTGGAATATGCGTTTCAACGTCATAAACACGTTGTTTACGCTCAACTGCCAGATAATGCTCGTCCAGGTAGTTCCACAAGGACTTCGTCTTCTCAGTTGCGGGAGCAAGGAAGGATTCATCACCATCAAACGGGGTGTAATTCTTCTGGATAAAGTCTCGAACGTCTATATCATTCTGCCAGTTACCCGCAGTAAAACTCTCCCATGCCTTAGCCTTGAGATCATCTTGCGAGACGGCTGTAGATTCAACTGCTGTCATAGACACTCCTTGGTATTATTTTTCAGTAGACGCTTCTTCACGTCGCTGTATTTGTAATTGTACAGAGCACAGCTGGGCAAGCTCTGACAGTAAATAGTGAGCTTGCTCACATTCAGCGCAACGCATACGAGAATTGTGTATTATTTAGCGCTTTTCCATTTGCGGTCTTGCTCTTCCCACTCTTTGTTACGTTGCGCAACAATTTTCCAAGCGTTTAAAGCATCTTCCTCAGTGGCGTATGGCCCCATTCGCTGACTTATAGGAGATTGCGGCCCAAGTTCAGCCTTCTCGGTGACGGTGTTGAAATACCACTGCTTATCTGATGTATTCATAACTCCCCTTTCACTACCACTGCATTTGGGTAACACCGTGTTTCAGGAACATGGTGTTTCACTTACATCGCATTACGTGCTGTCATTTGCAAGATTGTCCCTATTTGCTGGTGATTTCATCTCATCACACAATTAATCGAATTGCAGTTCCCTGCCAATTCAATCAACAGCAGTACAGATGCGCGCACTCAAACTATTCACGGAAAGCATTGGTCACCGGCAATCGCCTATCCCTACCGAAGGCCAAGGCGGTCACCTTAGGCCCCATCGGGTATTGCCTACGTTTCCATTCGGCTCTATCGACTAAACGCATCACTGTATCTACGGTTTCCGGATCAAAACCGTCTGCAAGCAAGTCAGAACGCCCGTGAGCATGTTCGATATAAGCCGCCAAAACTTGATCTAACAACTCATATTCAGGCAGAGAGTCAGAATCTTGCTGACCAGGACGAAGCTCAGCACTTGGAGGTTTTCGGATAGAATTCTCTGGAATCGGTGGCTGCTCGCCATGCTCATCTGCCCAACGATTGCGCCAACGCGCAAGATCCCAAACTCTGACTTTGAGTAGATCTTTTATCGGCGCATAACCTCCGACTGCGTCACCATAAATGGTGGAATAACCACAAGCTAACTCAGACTTATTGCCGGTTGCCAGAGCTAAGAGGCCTTTAGCGTTGGAGTAAGCCATCACTATCACACCTCTGATTCTTGCTTGAAGATTTTCTGCGGCGACACCTTCAAGATGGAGCTGTTGCTGATAGGCATTGAACAATGGCTCGACCGGCTGAATCTCGTAATGTGCTCCAAGATACTTTGCCAAATCTGCAGCATCATCCTTAGAACCAAGGGAAGAGTACATACTTGGCATAGAAATACCCCAAATATTGTCACCGCCACAAGCATCTGCTGCCATTGCAGCTACCAAAGCTGAGTCAATACCACCTGACAAGCCGAGGCAAACCCCAGTGAAGTGATTTTTAGCCATGTAATCCTTCAAACCGAGCACACATGCTCGGTACACTTCTTCATCAGCGTCAAGCGTTGGACTGACAACGGAGAGCGGGATTGTGGAAACAGCACTCTCAACATCGCTGGTATTCAAAGGTAGGTGCCAGTAACTCAAATCCTCACAGAATTGTGGTGAATGTTCAAGTAGCTCGCCGGCAGCATCTACTACAAAACTACCTCCATCGAATACCAAATCATCTTGGCCACCAACCTGATTGAGATAGATCACAGGTGCATTCACTTCTTTTGCGCGACGGATAGCTAATTCTTGTCGCACATGTCCTTTGCCTTCTTCATATGGTGAACCATTAATAGTGAGCAACACGTCAATATGCTGTTGCGCCAGCTGTGCAACCGGTCCACCGTCCTGCCATATATCCTCACATATAGCCACTCCAACACGAGCCCCATGAATCTCAAGGACCACACACCGCTCCCCTGGTGTGAATATCCTGAATTCGTCAAAAACTCCATAATTGGGCAGGAAATGCTTGTCATAGCCAGCCCAGACCACACCATCATGTAGTACTACTAAACGATTTCTCGGCCGATCATGTTCTCGGTCTGTGCCAACAGTACCTACAATGACAAAAATCTCTGCAAGCCCTTCTCTCTTCAAGCGCTTTGCCAGATCATTCGCTGTCTGCCAGGCCGCCTTACGGAAGGTGGCACGGAATGCTAAATCCTCGATAGGATAGCCAGTAAGCGTCATTTCAGGAAATACGACTATCTGTGCACCCTGCTGTGAAGCAAGCCTGCTCTGCTCGAGAACTTTGTTAGCGTTGCCTGCGAGATCTCCCACACACGTGTCAATCTGGGCTAAGCCAAACAGAATTCCGGATGATGATGATTGTTGTTCACTGCTTGTCATAAATCCATCCTAAGCCCGATGCTGGAATCAGTATCTAAGACAACACTCGGCAAAATCAGTACCCTCACACGAGATTACTGTCGCAGCATTGGCAATATTCAACTCAAATACTGCAAGAGAATTTCAGCTGTCGAGGTATAAAAACCTACTGCGGTCGGTAAACAGTCATCTAATCCAAGGAATTTTGGACTATGCAAATTATGGTGCCCAGGCCGTCCGTTTGAACCTACGAATGCAAACACCGCTGGAATTTGATGTGCATAATCTGAGAAGTCTTCACCAGCCATGCTCGGTTGTATTTTTTGCAATGATGCATACTCTCCGACATGACTTGCTACCAGTGTGCTCAGTTGTGGATCTCCTACAAGCGGATTACTAATATCCTCCCAATCAACCTCTGCTGAAATACCGTATCCTTCACTGATACCAGCAATTTGTGCACGAAGACGGTCACGGAGAAGCACTTTATCTCCTTCCGTGAAGAATCTAGCTGTCCCCATAAAACCAGCTTCCGCGGGGACCACATTCCATACACTGCCCCCATGTACCTCGGTAATGGACAACACTGCAGAGTGAAACGGCGAAGCGTTTCTGCTCACAATAGTTTGCGTAGACAACATCATCGTAGCCATTGCTTCCATAGGGCCTGTTCCCTTATGTGGATATCCGGCATGTGTGCCTTCGGCGTGCAACTTGACTGCAAAGCGAGCACAGCCAGCCATCATAGGTTCCGTACCAATCGCAATTTGACCTGGGAGATAGTCAGGATTGTTGTGGATCCCTGCAATTGCTTGCACACCCTCGAGCGCTCCGGCTCTCATCACGGCCTGCGCACCTTTACCAATCTCTTCAGCTGGCTGGAATATCAGGTCAATAGTGCCTTGCAATGATTCGCGTCTGCTATATAGATCGAAGGCAGCTCCTAGTAAAGCTGTCATATGAAGGTCATGACCGCAAGCGTGCATATACCCTATATTCAAAGAATGATCAGGATATGAGGATTCTTCGACAACCGGTAAACCGTCAATGTCAGCTCGTAATGCAATATGCGGCCCTGGCCTTCTGCCTGTGATACGAGCAAATACACCAGTGTCGAGATTCACTCTGCGCAACTCAATACCGTGGTCATCCAACTGCTGCCTGAGGTAGGCACTAGTGTCGTATTCTTTGAATGCCAACTCAGGATGTTGATGAAGATATTTGCGAATCCCCAATAACTCCGCCATATTAGAGGAGTTGTAGTCTCCCCTATCAGCATTCTCAAGATATTCCCTGCTCATTGTTGCTCCTCTATCTACTGACCTGATCTCTTTAAGGGATTGTTGCACGAAGTTGTGCCCCTTCTGCTTATGCCCCTTTTACTTATTGCTTCGACATTACCTGTTATGCGTCTTTGGTAGGTAAATGTCCGTAGATGACGGCTGATAATCTCGATATATCAGGTGACAACGTCAACCCAAGGAGCAGCAGCATGGTCGCTCATGTGAACACCAACTCACCTATACAGGCAGCATTTTTCGATATTGATGGCACACTCACGAGTTTTAATACGCATTCCGTACCAGCTTCGACCATAATCGCCTTGGGAGATCTCAAAGCCAGAGGAGTGAAGATTTTTATCTGCACTGGTCGAGCTCCTTCCCAACTGCATGCAGCGCAGCGGATGATACCTGTTGAATTCGATGGATACATCACGTTGAATGGCCAATATTGCTATGACGCTAGCGGATTTGTAAATGAGCTGACTCTGGATCAGGAAGATATCCGTCTATTTATTGATTATCTCCACAACCACCCCACTCTTGTGAGTAGTTTCGCAGAGGTGGACTACACCTACTTCAATCAGGACACCCAAACCTTACGAGATGCATGGGCTGTATTAGGTAAGAGCGCACCGGATGTTCAAGTAGACAATGTGGAACGTGCATTGCAGCATCCGACGTATCAGATGAGCCCTTTCATTCATATCGAGCAGGAGCAGGAAATCGTCAGCAAATTGCCACACACCACCGGCGTGCGTTGGCACAGGGCTTTCACGGATTTGATTCCTGCTAACGGAGGTAAATCGAGAGGTATCCAGTGCTTCATCGAACATTTGGGTTTGAAAGCCTCAGAAACCATCGCTTTCGGCGATGGCGGCAATGATGCCTCAATGCTTGCCTTCGCTGGAATTGGAGTCGCGATGGGCGGCGCTACGCCTAACGCCAAAGCTTCTGCTGATTACATCACCACTGAAGTCGACGATGACGGCATTCTCAATGCTTTACGCCACTTTCACGTCCTATAATTGCTGACTTTTCAGTTCTGTAGGGATTTCTGAATATAACCAATAGAAAGATTTCTGAGAACGTTGAAATTTCAACGTTCTCAGAAATCGGATAGACAGACTCTGCCAGAAAATCCCTACACAAACGCAAGCGCATAGGGATTAGCGGGTCTTACTCAGTGTGAATCGAACATTATAGTGATCACATTCTCACGAAACCTACCTAAACATGGTCTTCATTGCTGACAACAGTACTTTCGGGTTCTTTTCATAGTGGTGCAATGAAGTAAGCCGGTCGCTCGGAATCCCCAAGAATCGATAGACCGCCACTTGTGCGCAACGAATTGAGTATTGCTCGGTGAACACCATGTCGAATGGCATATGGGCGAATTGGCTAATAAAAGCAAGATTCCGTGAATGCCTCGGCACCACTAAAGGACGATCTACAACTGATCGCTGGTTGAATAACGCGCTAGCGTAAGGCATATGTGCTGGCACTACGTTCACAATAGAGTCCATAATCTCATCGTGACGCTGTGCAATTCCTGAAGCTCTTGTATCAGCATGAGCAAGCAACGCAAGTGTTTCCTCAAGCATTTCACGACCCGTCATCTCAATAAAAGGCTTCTTTACGTATACGCCCGACTCACGAGGATTAAGAGCATATCCCCAGAACACACCTTCATTTTCCTTTTGAGCTTTGTAATGTGGCTGATGATGCACCACCAGAGAAAGCAGTTCTGGACTATCAATAAAGGTATTCAACGCATTGCCTGGACGTTGCTGAGTAATTGCAGCTATCTCATTAATCAACAGATGCGAGTTGGTGGTGACAGTAAAACTCGTCCACTCGCTTTGTGAACGATCCCCAAAGAATTTGTCAGGATGTCCTAGATCATAGAAATGCTCAGCAGCTTGCTTCCACAATGCTGCACTCGGAGCATAACGCATATCTTCTGTAATAGGTGTATCTAAATCACCCAAGGAAGCACTATCAGTGATGGAACCGTTGGTATCAAATACCAAATCTTCAGGGGCAACATCAATAATGCCTTCATCCCCCTGTTGCTCACCCGCAACGATGCGATATTCCAGACCAGTTACCAAAATCTCATCTCGTAACGCGGAGTCTTTGAATACAAACGAGGTAACCATCATGTTGGTAACGAAATGCACACCCTTGTCTTCAAGCCATTTGCGTAACGGCAGGATGAGACTCTCATACTGGTTGTAGGGCGTACGCGTAACCCCTTCGAGCGTATTAATACGGCTGAATTCCAGAATCATACGATTCATATAACGTCGTAATTCCATAGCAGAACTACATTTTTTGAAGGCGAATGTGGTCTCCCACATGTACCAAAAATTCGTTCGGAAGATGTGCGGACTGGATGCAAACCACTGTTCAATACTGATGTCGTTGAGTTTGCGCTCATCAGATTCCGGCATCATCATTAATTTGCTAAGCAGCATTCGATCGTTGTTGTTGAACTGCATATGCTTGTAATCATTGGCATCACCCTTATTTCTGATGCCTTGAGAAGAATCGATTAATCTACCAACATCATGAGTTGGATGTGCGTGATCGAAACGAAGAATTTCCTCAGTAACGCTCAAACCTGGTGTATCTAATGATGGGATGGAAGAGAATAAGTCCCAAAGATTCTCATAGGTTTCCTCATTGAGCATGCGCCCACCGCGGTTCACGAAACCTTGGTTACGCTGAAGATCTGAAATGCCATATTCTCTGGTGAATTCCTCAACCGCGTTACCATCATTGGCACCGTGGTCGTCCAAACCCATAATAGTAATTTGACTCCCTCTCCAATAACCGTCGCGAATTAAGTACGCTGCTGCTGCGAGATTGCCAATCCCTGCACCAATCATGTAAGCCCTAGCCATTGCGCTGACCTTCCTTCTGAGAATTCTTCTATGAATTCCCTTCACCGATGAAACTTCACCGCCCCAATCATGAACCTCAACCACTCTAACCCCGATAATCCTAAGTCTGCAGATGGCGCAAGCATCTTTTCCCATCAAGCGCAGCGAGTCACCATGCTGAGCATGCATGGAACCATACAACTGGGCGACATACGACAAGTGGGACTCAGGTTTTCCCTGAGCCCCACTTGTTTGTTACCTCGCACACATTATCGCGTACTGATCACCTCGTACAGATTACCTAGTACAGATTTCAGTGCATGCGTTTACGAATAATCACCGTAATTGTGACACCTGTAAGTAACAGCAAGGTAGCAACTGCCATCAGAACAGAACTTTGCGCACCTGTAGTCGCGAGCGCATCCGTCTTCTTGGATGCCTTACTATTGCCGGCATTGTTCTTGGTATTTCCCTTGTGCTGCGTGTTGTTGGATGTAGTAGGAGTCGATGTGTTGCCTTTGTCAGTACCAGGTTGAGTTGAAGCATCGCTTTGAGTTTCTACAGAAGCCACGTTCTGGCCAGTAGTAACCTTCACCACATTCCCCTTGGTATCTACAGTGACTTTAGCGCTGTATGCGGCAGCAAGATTGATTCTTCCCCAACCCTCGCTCGAAGCATCGAGGGGGTAACCGGAGTCGATCTCTGTTGATGCTAGAACTTGCTTCAGCTGTGCGTCGCTTAAGGAGCTGTAACCAGCAACGTTGCGTAACAGGTTAACCGCTGCGTCGGGAACAACTGCAGCTTGTCCCGTTTTACCTGTCTGGGTAAAACCGTAGGTCATCCGTGATGTGTAAGCAGCAATTGCGCTCGTTGTATCAGTTACAGTCTTCGTTGAAACGCTGTCTGTGAAGGAGTTTTGGTAGCCCTTAGAGCTCTTTGCATCTGTGGCAGTGATGCATGATTCCAAGGTGTCACCATAACCGTCAGCTTTGCATCGCGAAGTCAGATAGCTGACAAGCTCTTGACGTGCTGATTGTTCTTCTGCACTCACACTTTGGTCATTCAGTGCAGTTGCTACACCGTACTGACCAGCAATGTGTCCGCCCATAATGTCGAGTGGATAATGCACGCCGAGCACGATACGGTTGTTGCCCGCCTCAGATACACGAGTCATAATTTGGGTGCCAAATTCAGGCAGAATGCTGGCCAGTCCAGCTCCCTGAGTGAAAGCGAAAGTGGTGTGACCAGATGGGAAAGAACCCGATGATGCGAGGCCGTCATATTGACCTTGTTGTTCATACGCAGCCACCTTCTTAATTCCCAGCGTCTGTTGCAAACCGTTGAGATTAAGCGTTGTGCCATTGTAATTCACACGATCTACGTATGGGCGTGGGTGCGAAAAGGCGGTTTTGGCCTTGCCGGTGCTAGCTGAAGCGCTCATATCTTTCAGATAATCTGCGGTCTTGGAGAGCTTGCCACCGTTAATGCCTTCCTCATAATAATTACCTATAACAGTTCCTAGGGCATCATGAAGAGTCTTCTCTGAGTTCATTTCTGCATCAACCACGGCTCTGGCCTGCTGGTCGTTGGTACCATTAGCTGTTTCAGTTGCCGCTTTATTGTTGATTGACACAGTCAAATCATCATCGTGCTTCAACACGCTGCTACCTGCTGCAGTAACACCGACACCTGCCTGCCAATATTTACCGAAATCTGCAAGCAATCCAGTTATCGCGTCCGTGCTGGACACACTCACTGAGGGTTTGCTGTTACCGAAGGAGATGCTGAGAATATTCTGCTTGTCTGCGCTCAACGTAACTTTGGCGCTGTATGCCTTAGCAAGATTCAACCGTTCATAACCATTTGATGATGAATCAAAAGGATAGCCTGAATCAATTTCACTTGCTGCCAAAATCGCTTTGCGCTGTGAACCCGTCAACGTGGGGAAAGCTGTGAGAAGCAAGTTCTCTGCACCCTCTGGAACTACGGCTGCTTTACCTGATGCACTGGTTTGATTAAAGCCGTAAGTCATGCGTGCTGTGTAAGCAGATATTGCTGAAGCACGATCTGTGACAGGCGTGGTTGAAACAGCGTCAGTGAATGTATTGGTGTATCCATTGGCATCATTTGCCCCAGTTTTATCGATGCAATCCTGGAAAGTATCGCCGTAACCCGCAGCTTTGCACTGTGCGGTCATATAGTTAAGCAGCTCTTCTCTAGCTGGCAGCAGTTCGTCATTGCGGAAGTTTTCATCTGACCACCGTGAGGTATTCGCCGCTTCCCCGTTGATACGTCCACCCATTACATCGAGTGGATAATGCACTCCAAGAGCAATACGGTTGTTACCAGCTTCTGAAGCTCTAGTAACAATTTCGGTGCCTAATTCAGGCAGTAATGTAGCCAGACCGATTCCCGCAGAATATGCATAGGTGGTATGTCCCGAAGGGAATGCTTGTGAAGGCGCGGCAAACATACTTGCATAGCTTGCACTGTGCGTCAGCCCTGTGCTGGTATCTGTCCAATCAGCAATACGACTGATTTGCAGCTTTGACTTCAAACCGTTGAGGTTATTCTCCCCACTCATAGAACGGTTTTGTCTGTCCTGAGCAACAGTGAAGAAAGGACGTGGATAATTGAAATATTGCTTTGCAGCACCTGTACCTAGATAAGTGGTTACCGTCGCAGTTTTGCTGAATAGTAAAGCATTGGTTTTGGGCAATGATCCATCATTAAGACCATTCACCAAGAATTTGCTCAGAATCGGACCAAGTGCATCTGAGTATGTCTCTTTAGCATTCTGATCCGCATCAATTAAGGCTCGTTGCGCCTGGGTGTGTGTGCCATCCACTGTTGCCGTGCTACTGGCAGTAGCGTTATTAATGCTCTCTGTCAGTGTGTCGTTCTTTGCCAGCACACTTTTGCCTGCTTCACTGACACTACCGCGGTAGACATCGTTGCTTGCGTTGCTTGCGTTCGCCTTAGGCGTCCACCAATTGTTATATTCACCCAGAAGGGTAACGACATTCGGTTTATTACTGTCTGACGTATAACTCGTTGCGGCTTGGGCTGCAGTGGCAGGTACTAGCGTGGCCAATGCAAGCACAGAAGCAGACACGAGTTTCAAAGCTCTCTTCATGTGTTCTCCAAATGTGTTCATGATTCATCAACCCTCGAGAACGTGCGCCACATCCCCATACACTGACGCATTTTTCACAACGGGGGTACTTCCGTTGTAAACCTCTAACTTCATCAGCCACGCCCCAAGGCATTGACCTTCATTCAGTGTTCATCCCAACTTCACCTAACTAGCCCTGACGCCGAAGGACATGAGACAAGTTGATACATCTGCAATACAATCAGTGTTTTCATCGAAATTCTGCGAAAATATACCGACCCGTATTGCAGTTAACTCTGATCAGGACAAGAACTCGGCTGTGCAATGGTCTGCAAGGCATGACAAACTAAGAACTATGACAACAGCGATTATGCACACCTCTATGGGTGATATCCGTATTAATCTTTTCGACCAAAATGCACCTGAAACAGTTGCAAACTTCATCGGCCTCGCCAACGGCAGCAAAACATGGACCGATCCCTTCACTGGTGAAGAGAGTAACGAACCGTTTTACAACGGACTTTCCTTCCACCGCATCATTAAAGACTTCATGATTCAAGGAGGATGCCCTCTTGGGACCGGCACTGGCGGACCTGGCTACAACTTTGATGACGAAATTGATCCTTCATTAAAATTCGATAAGCCCTATCTCTTCGCGATGGCCAATGCAGGGCTTCGTCGCGATCCACGGACTGGCGCAGTTCATGGTACGAATGGCTCACAATTCTTCATCACAACAGTCCCCACTCCTTGGCTCAATGGTCATCACACTATCTTTGGTGAAGTCGCCGATGAAGATTCCCGCAAAGTTGTGGACGCTCTTGACGCTGTCACCACCGATTCTTCAGATGTTCCTGAGGAACCAGTGATGATTGAAACCATCGAAATCATCTGAACTTCTCAACGAAGCCCCACTCTTTTCAGTGCATACCAGCATAACGAAGACGTGGGGTTTTCTCTTATTCGCTGATGGTGTTGATGTATGTATTAATGCCAAATATTAACCATAATCTTCGAAAGTACACACAACACAGATAACATGCATTAATAACGACTGTTCAAAGGGGAACCAAAATGAGCGCAACAGCTCCAATTCAGCACCACCGCACGCGAGATGGTCAGATCAATGTTGCTATTCTCGGTGCAGGTGGAATTGCTAACACGATGGCGCGCACACTGCTCGCCATGGCATCTGACAAACGCTATAGCAGCTTAATCAATCCATATGCAGTTGCTGCCCGTGATTCAGAACGGGCCAGCACTTTTGCACAACAGTATGGCCTACCTGTATCTTACGGTTCATACGAAGACTTGGTGGCAGATCCACATGTCGATCTGGTGTATATCGCCACTCCACATAGCATGCACGCCGAGCAGGCACTTCTTTGCCTTGAGGCCGGTAAGAATATATTGGTTGAAAAGTCATTTACTGCAAACGCTGAGCAGGCGCAGCAAGTTTTCGCGCTGTCTGAGTCCAAAGGTTTACTCTGTACTGAAGCAATTTGGACACGGTACATGCCCTCTCGTGGCATCATCGATGAGATTATCAGTTCAGGCCAGATTGGACAGGTGGTCTCAGCTAGCGCAAATCTTGGTTATCCAATCACTGGTCACGCACGGCTTGTCGATCCATCGTTGGCTGGCGGCGCACTGCTCGATGTAGGCGTCTACCCTCTCAACTTCTTGGATATGGCATTACAAGGAAGAAATCCTAGCCGGATTGCTAGCGCATACCAGCCATATAGCACTGGTGTTGACGCTCAAAGCTCGACCACACTCTTTTATGATGATGGAATCATGGCTGTAGCCACCAGCAGCATGCTTGGCCAGTCGGATCGCACTGGCTGCGTTTGGGGTACCAAAGGCGTACTCATCTGTGAAAACATCAACGACATTTCCTCGATCAAAACCTTTGGGCCAGATTATAAGCTAATCACTGATTATCGCATTCCCGAACAACTCACCGGCTATGAATACGAAGTCGAATCAGCAGCACACGCAATACTTGAGGGGAAGCAGGAGTGCCCCGAGATGCCTCATTCGGACACGATTCGAATCATGAAAATGATGGATGAGATACGTGGAATCTGGGGTGTACGGTACCCCTTTGAGACCACACCACAACACTAAATAATATCTTCTCGTCCATGCCGCTGCCAGTGCGCTGACCATATTGGCAGCGGCATACTCATGGTGTGTAAACAGCCGCCTATCTCACTTATTTCAGATATTCTGGGGACATCTGCAGACAGTTTGCTATATAGACAGTTCCATCTACACAGTTTCATCTACACAGTTTTCAGTATTGTTGTTGCGTCCGATTTTGTGATGACTCACCATGTGCCCAATCAACAACAGCTTCGATGTTGTTACCATCGGGATCTAATATGAAAGCAGCAAAATACCCTGGGTGATAATCTCTTAATCCTGGTTGTCCATAATCCTTACCCCCAGCTGCAATACCAGCTTGATAGAACAATCTCACTGAAGAATCATTACGCGCTTGGAATGCAATATGCGTAATAGGCGATAAAACTTCATGTCGACCATCCCCAATGGCTGGCTCCTGGGACGGCAGCATTGGAGACACATAAAAATCGGCGTGCGGCGTCCCATCTGAGACACCAAAACCAATCGTCTCATCGTGCTGAACCTTAGGAACATAGCCTAACGGGGCCAACACTCGAGTATAAAAATCAATGGAGCGCCCAATGTCTGTGACCCGCAGTGTGATGTGATCAATCATTATGCGTTCACAGCGGCACGTGCTGGTGTAATCATCGTGAGCATCATGATTGACGGTTCTACAGCTTGCACAGCATGTGGCAGACGGGTTGGGAAATATATAAGCCCCCCAGGCAGCAAATCCACTGTCTCACCTGATCCTGTAACTTTGAGATGACCTGAAATTGTCTGCACAAATACTGGCATAGCAGCCGTATGCTCACTGAGTTGCTGTCCTGCATCGAAAGAGAACAGCACCACATTCCCACCAGCCTGCTGCATAATGGTGCGAGAAACAGTAGCCTCGTCTTGGACCTTAACAAGAGAACTCACATCAGGAATATAACCAAGCTCCAAAGCCTCTGCCGCCTCTGATCCTTCAACTCGCGGCTGTCCTGCTATCAATGCGCTCTTAGCAACTTTCAGCTCCTCATGTTCCGCCATGCTTATTCCTTTCAGTTGTACTGCTTCATGTCAATGATCAAGATTTCATAATCGCATTGTTTGTTATAGAAATGTCAATCCCACAGGTGAATTTATACCTGCACATCGAGCCCCACAGTGACCTGTATTACCGCGGAAGAATAACCGTTGAGTCTCTGTGTGATCGACTGCCATTGGCGACTCCTCTATTAAGCCTTCTTATGCGCAACTATCGCAATACCATGTATATGCCGTTTGTATGTGGTAAATGTCTGTCTCATAGTCATCACGCGCTTGCGGGCCTGTTTATCACGGATGATATTTTTCAGTATCCGCAGCACCCCCATGAAGTCTTCATCCGCGATATTACGCTTTATCTGTAGCAATGCCATGGGTGCCGTACCAACCCAATCAACTTCAAAGCCCTCTGAAATCAATAAACTCTTCCACTCGGAAGTAGTCAGAGGTCGAGCATTAACTTTAATGGATTGCGCCAACTCTTTGCGTATTTGTTCTTTGGTGTCACCTTCTAAATTATCGGGTTCCAAACCAAGTTCGTGGATAGCATACCTTCCACCTGGTCGCAGTAGACGCCAAGCTTCTGAAATGATTTGCTGTTTACCACGGTCGCTTTGCATGGTCAGCATAGCTTCGCCAACAACTACATCGGCGCTATAGTCTGGCAAGCCTGTATCTTGGGCTTTCGCCGTGATACATCTCCCTTTGCCTGCAACTACCTTGTTGACGATTACAGCAGCCTTAGAATCCTCATCTACTCCGGTATAACCCGATGGGCGATATGTAAGAATCTCTGACGCTGTGGCACCTAAACCTGGTGCAAACTCCACCACATCTTGATTTTCGAGCTTTGCATGTGCAAGTAGTTGCCTAGTTAATTGCAAACCACCTGGCCTGAGCACTCTCTTGCCAAGACGTGCCAACAACCAATGCCCCGGAATATGCGCCGAATCACGCTGGGCAAAAGGTAACTCTTCATTGTTGAGCTGTTTGGAAGACTCTGGTGACGAGGATTTACTTGGGCTGGTCATACAGCCCAAACTATCTTCCTGCAGCAAATGCCACAAGAGCAACAATAAAAAAACCGGCAAACTCCCAGATAACTTGTAGAGTGCATTGCAATCTGGGAGTCCACGATGCACTATCAGATATCTGTGCTAAGCGTCCGCAGCTGTCGTAGAGACACTTTTGCTATCGCACAGTTGCAACCATGAAGGAACTTAACGTTCCCGATGCTGTCATCTGACGGAAACACCAAGCTTCCAACAGATTCTCCGTGGTTGACGAATACCTCCACTACCTGTTGATCAAAAAATATCTCAAGATGCCGGATATCCGTACTTGGAGATTCAAAATGGACTGAGTCTGTTGGAGCACCCTGTGTTTCCAATAACAAGCGTCCTGATCGCATTACCAACGACAAAGTCTTGTTTACTGATTCGTACTGCCGCTGTTCTCCATCATTTCGAGTTTCTCTCAAGACTGCAAGCTGAATGGTGAAGTCGTTGTCGCTGAGCAAATCGCATGCACAATAATATGCATTTTGGGGAATTGTTATCCCTCTATCATCCTCCAAGACAGATGTATTGGTATCACCGTGTCGTTCAACTTCGAATAGCGTGTCTCCAAGCAATTCCCTATATACCTCAGCAACTGGATGTTGAATGAGTTTGCCATTGCTCCATCCCAATTCTCTCGGTAAACTCATCACACCGTTTGCTTGGTATGGTAGCTGCGTGCGAAGGCCATAGAAATCACACAACCAGCCAATAACAATACGCCGCCCTTGATAGCTGAAGCTTTGCGAAGCGTAGTAGGCACCACCAAAATCGCACAGCCCAGAGTACTGAGGGGTAAGTCGTTCTCCATCAAATGAACCGGCATACCACATCACAGGCTGGAATCGACCACACCCATCACGATAATTCATCAATGATGCCGCAGCAATCCACATACCGTCCAGTTCAAAAAAATCAGGACATTCGTATGTTCTAACATCTTCTCCCCGTGGGTCTTGAAGGAGCGTACCTTTCCATTCCCAGTGCAGCAAATCATTCGACACATATTGAACCAGCGCAGCTGATCTGCCAGCAGGTGGTGCGTATGAGCCAACCTCATCTAGAGAACCCTGTGCAGGCCCACCATCGCAATTCATCGTAAATGAATCACTCTTGGAAGCGGACCAAGGCATATTGCTCGCAAGGATCATAGACCAGTGTCCGCATATTCCATCAGCACTATGCGTATCCGCCACCCAATTCACCTTTGGGTCTCTGAAATCAACACCTATTTCACTACGGTCACGCCATACGAGTGTTTGTTCATCTGAAAAAGACAGCCCACCATCCAGACTGCACGCTGTGGTTTGATATTCCACAATCTGCGATGGAACTTCTTTGCTCGCGAAATGTCTAGTCAAAAACACTCTGAGAATCTGGGCATCTTCTCCAGAAGCCAAATTACCTTGGCTATTCAAGGTAATCGCGCTTCCTGAAAATGCACCACCCGTCAAACGACTATCTTCATTCAATTCCTGCTGGGGCCAAAATACTACTGGCTGGTATATCCAATGCACGAGATCCCTACTCGCCATATGCCCCCAATGCATATTGTCCCAAGTGGAGCTATATGGATTGAATTGGAAGAACAAATGGTAGAAACCTTGGAAGAAGCATAAGCCATTAGGGTCATTCATCCAATGTTTTGGTGGTTCAGCATGCACTGCGGACTGTCTAGCGATCAGATCGGTTGTGGCAGTTGCCTGCTCATTTAGCACACGTATGCCCTTACCGAGCTGATATGAGATCCACTGGGGGTTTCGGTCTTTCATATCCTTAAACTGCAGGCCTTTGCCACACGGTCTCGAAAGATATGCAAATGTAATACTCAAACCAAGGTATTCCAGTGCAAACTCTTCGCCGTCTTCAACAAGAGGTATCTCAAAACGTTCATACCCACGCCGATGGCATTGAAGCCTTTCACTCAACACTCTGACACTGCCATCTGCCGAATACGCTGTGAATCTCAAACTGCAGTCCTGCTGTGAGGCACACATGTCATAGTCTGATTGCCTTTGATAAAACACTTCCAAGCGCGAGTATTCTTCTGCGCTGAATACCATTGAGGTCATTTTCCCACATTTCAATGTTGTACGTCCTTCGAGGGACACTTAGCCTTTGACTCCTGAAGAGGCAATTGAATTGACAAACTGTTTCTGAAAAAGTACAAAAACTATAATTATCGGCACTGTTATCAGAGAAGAATAAGCCATAATTTGCCCCCACGATGTGGTCATCTGCTGGAAGTATTGGATACCAATCATCACCGGCCGATGCGACTCGGACTGCACAACCATCAGAGGCCATACGTACTGATTCCACATAGGCAGAAAACTCAGAATAACTACCGTTGCAGTAGCTGGCCCCGACAGAGGCATCACAATCCTTGAATAAATTTTGAACCAGCCAGCACCATCTACACGAGCAGCTTCATCAAGCTCTTTGGGGATCGAATCAAAATACTGCATATACAAATAAATCGAGAAAGCATTAGCTATAAATGGGATTATTTGGACATAAATTGTGTCAATCCATCCTTGTGTGAAGTATGGACCAAATTGATCTATAGCGATACCTGGGAGCTGATTCACCCACCACAGCAACGGTATGGCATATGTTTCAAACGGTACCATCAAGGTGGCCAATATGAAGGTGAAAATTACCGCTCTACCTTTCACACGCAGTCTACTCAAACCAAATGCTGCCATGGAATTCACTACTATCCCTAGAACGACGGTAATGAGTGTGATAACAACCGAGTTCATCAAGAACGTCATCACTGGAACTCGAGAAAAAACTTGCTGATAATTCTCTAGAGAAAGATCGCCGATAGGCAAGAATGATTTCAACGAGCCAAGATCATTCATAATTGCGCCGTCACTTTTAAAGCTCGACACCACCATGAAAATCAGAGGGAAAGCAAACAACACCGCAAAAGCTAAGCGAATTATCCACCCAGCAATTGTGACATGGTCTCCATTATTCTTGATTCTGCGTGCACTACGCGAATGCCTTATATTCATTGCTCAATCCCCCTACTTCTCTCGTGTGAGATAACGCTGAATACCAGTTATCACAAGAATCAAGATAAAGAATACGAGTGTGATTGCAGACGCATAACCCATCTCTTGCTGTTGGAAACCCGAGCGAACCGCCTCGAATACTACGGTTGTTGTTGAATCTCTTGGGCCGCCTTGGGTCATGACGCTGATCTGTGTAAACAATCCCATAGCTGCAATAGTGATGGTTATCAGAATCATGTTGCGAGTGCTACGCAAACAGGGCCAAGTGACATGGGCAAATGATTTCCATCCCGTTGCTCCATCCAAAGCTGCGGCTTCATATAATTCACCAGGTATGGTTTGTAATCCCGACAGCCAGATCAACATATGTTGACCTACTGCCTGCCATATCGACATAACAATAATTGCCGCCAGAGCAACTCGTGAATCGTTCAACCAGTCAACTGGGGTCCAGTGTCCAAACGTGACTTTTTCAAGTAAAACGTTGAGCATACCATTGTTTTGATATATGAACATCCACAGCAACGACACCACAACCATTGAAGTGACTACTGGAAGAAAATATACAGTCCTAAAGAAGACTGAGCTACGTACCTTTTTATTAATGAGTATTGCTAGGAATAATCCCAAACCTGCTTGTAGAGGAACCACCACTAGGGAAAACACAATAACGTTGAGTAACGCCCGCCAGAAAGTCGGATCAGAAAATAAACGCTGAAAATTACTCAACCCCGTAAAACTCATCGCTTTTGTTGAGATAAGTTGTGCATCAGTAAAGGCGAGGCCAAAAGCCAACACCACTGGGATAACAATGAACACCAGCAGTAACAGCACCGCGGGAGTGAGCATAGCCCACCCCACACGGTTCTGCGAGCGTCCATCAAACGATGTTGAACCACGCTGTTTAGTGATTCCAGTCGTTGACGATGACATAACATTTCCTCCTAAGCTCACTTAGAGCTTGACGACTGCTCAGTACTCTGGATGTTGGCATCAATGGCAGTCACCGCGGAGTTGAGAGTCTGTTTCACATCGGCACCGTTGATGATGTCTGAAATAGTTTTGTCGAATTCAGTTGAGATAAAGCTATACGAAGGTGTTTCAGGTCTCATCTTGACGTACTTCTTAGAGATTTCTGCCATAACTGCGAGGTCACCACCCTCCTTATATAAGTCGGATTGCGCCATGGCAGCTTCGCTGGCTGGGAGACTGGACCCAGCCATGCTCAGAATATATTTATCTTGCAAAGAAAAATTCATGTAGTCTTGGGCAGCTTCGGTATTGTTGCAACTCTTTGTAACAGCGACTTCCCAAGCACCTCCGGCAGTGACTGGCCCTTCCCCTAAGTCGGGTGGCGGCATGATGGCAATATCACTGATATCAATATTGTTGTCTTTCATGGTTCCGTACGTCCACTCGCCTGAATACAACAATCCAATTTTGTCGTTGACAAACTCGAGGCCTGTATCCGAAGCTCCTTTCACAGCCATATATTTATCTGTGACAAGCGAATGCATCCAGTTACCGAACTCAATGGCCTTCGAGCTATTCAGCACTCCCTGTGACGTTTTGTAGTTTTCGCGATTGATGAGGTCCCCACCAAAGGATTGCAAGAGCGGAGAAAATGCATAGGAGTACCACTCCCCTCCTGAAGATGCCGTTCCCATATCCAACGGATAGTCCCATGCTGTTCCAGTAACCGGATTTTTCCCAGAGCTCTTCATTTTGCTCAATGCGTCCATCAACTCGGCTTTGTCCCAAGGCTGATCGAATGTAGCTTCTCTGATACCAAGCGATTTCAAAACAGATTTACGAGCAAACAAAGCTACAGTGTCATCCGTATATCCAACTCCATACGTAGCATCGTTCCACTTGCCAACAGCTGATTGAAGCAGTTCTTCAGATCGGCTGAGTAAATCTTTATTTGTTAAAGGCTGTATGACGCCTGCCGATGCCCAATACGGTATATTCGGCTGGTCAACATCCACTAGGCAAGGAAGTTTATTAGCAGATGATGCAGAAATTACCGAATCGTTATATGAACTCTGCGGGAAAGCCTGAATTTTTACAGTTGCTTTCTTATCTGCAGAAGCGTTGTAATCTTTAACGATCTGTTTCACTGCGTTGAGTTGATCGTCAAATCCCGCTGTATGTGTCCACAACGTGATCTCATTACTATTTGCTTTAGCTGCTTCACGCTCAGCTTCTCCACAGCCAACAGTTCCCAGTACCGTTACGATTGCTGCCACAGATGCCAAACTCACTGTGACACCCCTTTTCAAGCGATTTCGCAACAAAGGAGATACAGATTTCATTGTCTTCCCACTTTCACTTGGCGGGCAACACCACTATGTATTGAACCCGTTCATTTTCAAAGTGTAATGAACGGGTTCAATCTTGTCAATTTCATATTTTGGGACTCAAAACGGAGCAACACCATAACTGCTAATCCCATAATGTGCAGCGATAAGCGGTACTACGAGTTAGACCGTCGGTGTGAATGATTACAACAAAGCCAAACTTCTCGCCCAGCTGCCACTGCCCCTAACATTGATGAGATTCATCTCATTCGAAGCGTTATAGCCAAGAGATAGCGTAAACAACTTAGGATTATCTAGTGGTCAGACCTTGCATAAAACTCACAGGAACAAGTTCAGTACCTACATCAGGATTGTTCACATTGTTTTGCTCGGGTGCATGTTCTGATTCAATCTCTTTGAGCACTCTATCGACGGTACGCTTAGCAATCTGATCAAAATCTTGAACAACTGCAGTAATATCCATTCCAGCGGCACGAAGTATAGAACTGCCGTCGTATGCGATAATTTGCAAATCTTGCGGCACACGCATGCCCGCAGCCAATGCCCTACGTAGGCAAACAGCCGCCTCCGTATCAGGAGCAACAATGGCATCAACATCTGGAAATTGCTCAAATATTGCGTCTGCTGCGGTGTCAAGATCTCCGTTGTGAGACATATCTGTAAAAACGGTTGTTTCCACAGCTATGTCATGTTCTGTGAGGAGCCGAATAAGCTCAACATGGTGCGCTAGTGAGGGGAAAGAGGCTATGCGACTCATCCCCGATTGCAAGTCTTCTAAATCGTGTAACTGGTCTGCAGAGGCTCCAACTTGAACGACATGAGTGGCACCCGATTTGATGAGTGCATTAGCTACAAAGCGTCCACCTTGTACATGGTCTGACCCAATATTTGGAATCGCTCCCCCGAGGTTTCTGTCCACAGCAACAATGGGTCTACCAATGGACTCCCAATACGAACTTGGATGAATCGTGTGGGCACACATAATAATGCAATCCATCATATGTCTGCGAAGCATCTCGACATACTCTTGCTCACCCCTTTGCTGGGTATTGGTAGAGCACAACATCACCCGCAGGCCATGTTGAGAAAGATGATTTTCTAAATGCTCCACCAGCTCGGCAAAGAAAGGATGAGCAATTGTCGGCACAATAACGCCTACTAAATCAGTACGATTCCTGAAAAGATTACGCGCTAACTCATTAGGAACGTACCCTAATTCCTTCATAGCTCGTTCAACCTTCGAGCGAATCTCGTCTGAAACCCAGACAGAATTATTTAATACCGAAGAAACGGTTCCAACTGAAACTCCCGCAGATTTTGCAACATCGCGCACACCGACCATCTATGCCTCTTCCGCCATACTTTGCAGCATAAGATTACACGTATGCCAAAGATCCAAGTTCTTGAGCGATAATATAGCATTATTGCACTATGCAACTTGCTGATCGCTGATTACCCTAAGGCGACTGTCGGCTCTGTATGCTGTTACGCTACAAAATCTGCTGAAGAATCAAGCCAATCAATCCCTGACCGAAGTCAGATTGTAATTCCATGCCTAACGATCACACAGTACCTGTAACAGTACGCCCCGATGCGAATCTTCCTAATGCACCGGTCCGAGCAATACCCAGATACAAAAGCCACATTAAAGCACCGGAAATTAGTGCACCAGAAATGCAATTAGCAATGATATTCGTCAAAGCAAAGCCTCCGGTAATATGCACACCAGCGTAGGTAGTCAAGAAGGAAAACACCGACCCTGCAAGTCCCGTGAGTACCCCAGCAAAAATAGCAGACCAGATATTCCAACGCTTATACAGCAATATAAGAAAGGCCAGTTCAGTAAAGGCTCCTTGCACCAGCCCTGCGACGATTGTGCCGCTGAATCCCCACTGATTCCCCAGCAACATCTCTAAAACAGCTGCCACGAGTTCGGTGTATAGCGCAGCTCCGGGTTTGCGAATAATCAACGCTGCAATTACACCGGCGAAATACCAGAATCCGCTCAGAATACCTTCCAGACCGGGAAGCACTCCCGACAGCAGAGCCGACGGTGCGGTAACCACCAAATCGAAAACCCAAAACACTAATCCAGATGCAACTGCAATAACTGATGCGATGGTGATATCAATTGGCCTCCAGTGATAATCAGGCTTGTTCAGCGTCGTAGTGACGTGTTGTTGTGCAGACATTGCTCTCCTCAGATAGGTGCTCTACGCCTATGTCAAAGCGCAGGGCGGGATATCACGAGAAAGAGGAATACCAAGATAGGCATTGACTTCGTTCGACGATACTAGCCGTGTCACGTTCAACGGTCGGAGACTTGTCGTCTCCCTCTCAGCTTTCCAGCTCCCGTGTCTTGCAGAACATAAGCTAAAACAAACGCTGGACAGCTCTGTGTTAATCCTCACTTTCGAGAACTGTGAACATGGTTTGGGCCATAATGGTACCTATGAGCATTTGCAGGGGTTTTGCAGTCCTAGATTTCGAGACCACAGGATTAAGTGCTGCAAGAGGAGATCGTGCTATTGAAGTTGGGATTGTTCACGTTGCTCCTGACGGCACGCTTGAAGATGAGACAGAAACTTTGATTCATGTGCAACGTGATCTTGGATTACAAGCTTTGCATCACATCAATGCTGCTGAATTGATGGAAGCTCCTGAATTCTCAGGCATCGCCAGACATTTAGGAAGTCTACTGAAACATAGAGTATTCGTTGCACATAATGCCGCGTTTGATTCGTCATTCCTCCGCCAAGAATATGCCAGGCTCGGTTATGACATCCCTGTTGACGATTCCAATACTATTTGCACGCTGAAACTGGCCCGAAAAATTCTAGGAGTCGGTGGATTGGCAAAGTGTTGCGCACTGTGTGGCATTGACAATGCCGATGCCCACAGCGCTTTGAGTGATGCTCATGCCACGGCAGAGCTGTTAAATATATTTATGGCAGAAGACCCTCATTGGCTCGGTTGGTCATCCATGATGAGTGGAGCCGCAGCACATGATTGGCCTGAGATTCTTGAAAAAAAGCAGCAGTGGGTTCCGAGAATAAGCCATCTCAGATCTCCACCGCCAACTAGTGAATCATTCTCCATACATAATCAATCACCAACTCATGCCCCGCGTAGCCTCAGCGAATATAATCTCTGTGAGCTACTGGCTCAACAACATCCCACAACAACGATATTCCCTGACGACGCGAATAATGAAGCTGAGTATATGAATCTGCTCAACGCTTCGCTAATCAACGCGCAGCTATCGGTACATGACAAATTCGCTCTTGTTGAGCTAGCACATCATTTAGAGCTCTCCCTTAACCACTGTAAGAACTTACACGAAGAGTACTTTCAATCGAGAGCTCAAGCCATATGGGAAGAAGGCGTACCTAAGAAATCTGAACGTCAGACGCTCACCTCTATCGGGAACGTTTTGTCAATCTCTCAAGACATCATTAACCAAGCCATTGCAGACAGCGGAACCAACCAGCCAATTACCAAAGTAACCATTCATCCTACGCACCGCCCACATGTGTTGCCCTCATATCAACAATTCACGCTTGTGCAAGGAGATTATTTGGCGTTGACAGGAAGTATGCGCAGGAAGCGTAGTGAATGGGAAGAGATGTTGCGCGCGATTGGATTAACACCTCAAGCCGCAGTCACCAAGAAAACTCATGTATTAGTTGCTGCCGATCCTGATTCTGAATCAACGAAAGCACGCAAAGCACGGTCATATCATATTCCTATTGTTGATGAGCAATGGCTGGAAGATGCGATTAGCAATGGTATCGATATTTCTGCGCAGATACATACATACGATTATCAGAATATGTAAACAGCTCTGCGTCATACCAGTATGCTGGTAACGGAATCAATCAATGGCACCGCGGTGCCACACAGGAAAGCGAATCATCAATCTTATGGCACTGAGCAAAAAGCAGATTAAGCAGCTGCGTGCGTTAGCAAATCATTTGAACCCACTCATCATTGTTGGCAAGCATGATTTGTCAGATGCTGCTTATCAACAGGCTGATGAAACGCTGGAAAAACACGAACTGGTCAAATGCTCAGTACTAGATGGTTCCGGTCTAACTTCCAAAGAAGCCGCAACACAGCTGGCAAGCCGTCTCAATGCCGAAGTAGTCCAAGTGATCGGCAATAGATGCGTTATCTATCGTGAGACTCACGATGAACAGGTCACAAAAATCAAGCTGGTGCGCGAATAGAAACGTATTTTCTGTAGCATAAACAACGATGTTTGTGGTGCAGAAAATACACCCACTACTGCTGGCATCGGCTCTCCGGATAACCGGCAAGAGATGCTACTAAAACATTCGTATTATGATAACCCCTGTCAGCAGTACTGCCACACCAATCATCTGCAGTGCCGTCACTCTGCGTTTGTGAGCGCGCAACAGTCCAAACTGATCGACCGCTAAACCACCGCAAATCTGTCCGAGTAGCACTATTACCACGGTAAGACCTGTGCCAAGAACAGGTGCTAGGTAGGAATTACCGAAAACAAATGCAGCACCCAGTAAGCCACCTACCCAGAACCACAAGGGGCTACTTACTAATGCTGATACGCGTTGAGACAACGACAACACACCTGAGTCCTTATTTTCTGCTGATGCAGATGCAGATGCTGATGCTCTTGAACCGTGAGATGCCGCATGGCTGCGAGCGCCCGAGAAGCTCTCCTGAGCGATGACAATAAGTACTAATAGCAGTAGTCCTATAGCAAAAGAAATAAACGCCGCATGTGTAGCAGATCCCAGTTCGCTGCCTAAATGTCCATTAATTGCTGTCTGCCCTGCGCTGAGAGCACCAAGCAGTATGCCAATGCACTGCCACAGTGGACGTCCTGAAACATGAGTAGATCGAGTTGAAGATTCGGCGCGACTTCTGGCTGAATATATATCAGGTATCACTACCGCTAAGACAATTCCAACGACAGCAAGCACTATTCCGAATGCACGCATCATGGTCATATGATGTACCGGCAGACCAAACCAGCCACCCATATCAATAGCATTGCTGGCGATTATTTGCCCCAATATAGGCATCACCACTGTTTGTACCGCACCCAGTTTTGGAAACATCAGAATATTACCGGTAAGGAATACCACTCCTAAAACCCCACCAAGCCAAATCCACCAAGGCTCTGATTCTACGAAGCCGGCAGGCAGACCAGCATCTCCCTCGCCAAGAGCAACGATGATCCACAAGGCTGCAGTTCCAACCGCAAAGGAAACTAGAGATGCTTTAAACGGGGAACGTAACAAGGACCGTAGTTGAGAATTGATTGCTGTCTGCATTGGTAAGCCGAAACCAATTGCCACACCCAGAATCATAGGTACCAGCGTCACCACAAAAGCTGAAGACATTATGCAGCATCCTCCCCCATCTGTAACACATGATCCAATGAATAGTGCAATGGACTCATATATTGTTTCACTACCAATAGCTTGACGTTGCAAAACGAAGTCAGTTTCTTCATCCCATTCAAGATCTCTGGTGCATTACTGCATACTACTCACTGCTGGATATAGTTTGCAGAAACGTTCATACGCACGGTCATAAACTTGCACGTTCTGTGTGTCAACTTCAACCATCACGCTATGCGTTTGAGCACGCAATGATTGCATCATACGGTCAATACTCGCATCGGATAACAGCTCAACCGTCTGAACCTCATTGTGCTGTCGGTGCGACCACAGCACAATATAAGCCAAAGCCACCGCGGGCATAGTTTCGGCATTATCAAACACTTCAATACGATGACCTAATACGTCTGCAATAATTTGACACCAGACGCGTTCACGGGCACCTCCCCCAATTAATGTGATTTCATCAGCTACACTTTCAAAGCGCTCCATACCTTGCCGGAGCGAAAATGCCACGCCTTCAAGACATGCTCTGGCAAGATCTGATGCATTGCTTTCCATCCCTATGCCTACAAACGCTCCTCTAATATCTGCATTCATCACGGGAAAGCGTTCACCTACGAAATACGGTAAGCACAGCACCCCGTGACTACCTGGCTCGCTATCCGCTAGCAGATGCGACATCCTCTTGTACTCTTGTTGCGTTGCTCTATTCGACGAGTTATGTGGAGATTGAACTGCAGCGGCGAATACCCGTGTTGCCCATCCGTGTATTCCGCCTGCATTGAGAAAAGGAACACCGTTAATAAAGCCACTTGGAGTGGTACACGCCAGATTCGCTACACCAGGTTGATCTGTTATTGCTTCATTTGAAATACCTGCAATCCAACCTGAGGTACCAATATTAATGTTGTATTGTCCAGATCGTGCAACACCGCTCGCCAAAGTAGTTGCTCCAGCATCGCCAATTCCTGCATATACCGGCGTTCCTGATATAAACGCACTACTCAGCGCAACTTCCTGACTAACGTTGCCAACAACATCTGACGGCACATGCAAGTGTGGAAATAAGGCTATATCGATACCAGCTGTGGCTATCAGGGAATCTTCCCACGCTCGAGTGTGGATATTCATCGCGCCAACAGTAGAACAAGCGGTAACATCACCCACAAACTTGCCGGTCAAGCGACTAATAATATAATCTTTGGCATCAAATAATACATGCGCGATATTCGAGTAAATCTCTGCTTCATGCTGCTGTATCCACATGAGTTTCGGTAATGGCAATGAACCTTCACAACGATTGCCAACAATGTCAAGAAAGCGTTGTGAGCCGTATCGTTCTTCAAGAGTGGCTGCTTCATGAGCAGCGCGACCATCGGAATACAACATTGCCTGGCGCAACGGTTTACCTTGAGCATCTAGAACAATCACATCTTGCATCTGACCGCTCAAAATGATACCTACCACCTCTTGAGCGCTCAC
Organism: Bifidobacterium sp.; assembly: GCF_022647885.1. NCBI lineage: Bacteria > Bacillati > Actinomycetota > Actinomycetes > Bifidobacteriales > Bifidobacteriaceae > Bifidobacterium > Bifidobacterium sp. The sequence continues at coordinate 1,706,580 of NZ_JALCLM010000001.1, forward strand.
ATGAGAACCAGCTTCGTGTAACACTGTTCGCCATGCCTCAAGAAAACAGCGCCACCAGTCGTCCGGGTTCTGCTCGTGATGCCCCATCTCATGATCAGCGGCCGGCAAGGTCACACTCACGGATGACACCACGCCATCAATCTGTGCAGATAACGGTTCGCGCTTATATGTGGTTACATCTACATCCAACGACACCAATACCGCTTTAACCGCCGTAGTCCCCACATCAAAAGTTGCTATATAAGCCATGATGTCATTCTAGTATTGGCCTGTTATCACAAGTATTCTCGCTACAGAGAGCCGCCACAATGGTCTAATCTGAGCATCTCTGCCCGTGCCAACGACACCAAACGATAGTGGAATGGCGCTTGTTTGCTGGATAAGGACTAATTCTGATTGTTGGTATCACCACCACCGGCGACATTATTACCGTGTGCTGTGATGATTACTACCGTTATCGCCATCCGTGTTGCTGCCGTCTGTCTGAGATGAGTGCAATATCTCTCGAATTCTTTCTAGTCTTGGTCCAATTTCATGCTCATACCCACGGTCATTGGGATTGTAGTATTGTTGTCCGACCAGCTCATCAGGCATGTATTGCTGTGAGGCAACAGCACCTGGCGAATCATGTGCATATTGATATCCTTCATGGTTACCCCACGATTTCATCAATGCAGTCGGGGCATTTCGCAAATGCAGCGGAACCTGCCCGATTCTTCCTGCATCAACATCGGCTAGGGCTTGGTTGATTGCCATATAACTAGCATTTGATTTAGGGGCAGTAGCTACAGCGATCACTGCTTCGGACAAAATAATTCTTGCCTCGGGCATGCCTACCATGGCCACAGCTTGTGCTGCTGCAACAGTAGTTTGCAGTATCTGTGGTGCTGCCATGCCCACTTCCTCACAAGAGGCAATAATAATGCGTCTCGCAATAAATCGAGGGTCCTCCCCCGCTCGCAGCATACGAGCTAAATAATGTAAGGCTGCATCAACGTCTGAACCGCGCATGGACTTAATGAATGCGCTGGCCACGTCATAATGATCGTCACCTTTGCGGTCATAACGCACCGTAGCTATATCCATTACTTTAGAGACAACATCGGGTGTGATAACAGGTTTACGAGCACCCTTTTTTCTCTTACTGTCGCCCGTCACAGCACCAGCTGCTGCTTCGAGTATTGTCAACGATTTACGTGCATCTCCACCTGCTAAACGAATGATTTCATCAATTGAAGCATCATCTGCCTTAACCTCATCAGCAAGACCTCGCTTGTCATGTAAGGCCCGCTCTATTAACAGCTGCAAATCCTCAACCTCAAGTGCCTCAAGTTTGACGACAACTGATCGCGATAGCAGTGGCGAGATTACAGAGAAACTTGGATTTTCAGTGGTTGCCGCGATAAATGTCACATCGCGGTTCTCAACGCTGGGCAATAAAGCATCTTGCTGAGATTTTGAGAAGCGATGTACTTCGTCGATAAAGAGTACTGTCTCTTTGCCTTCAGTAACCAATCGGTCATGAGCTCGTCGCAGTACGTCGCGTACATCTTTCACTCCGGAAGTAACAGCGGACAGCTCTTCGAATTCTCTACCGGACTGTCTAGCAACGATATACGCCAGCGTGGTTTTTCCTACCCCTGGAGGTCCGAACAAAATAACAGAACTCGGCGCTGTAAGGGAGCGGCGCGATGTTGCAGAGGCAAGCCGACGCAGAGGCGATCCTTCGCTTAATATCTTTGATTGGCCTAAGACCTCATCCAAGGAAGTAGGGCGCATCCTGACAGCCAGCGGTAAGGTGTGTTCGTCCGGCACATCAGCCATACCAAACAGATCATCAACCATAAAACCTCCCGCAAGTACTCCCGTACCTTATGCCTATCAACGTCATAACTGAGCTAGCACGAATAGCCACCAGCTGCGCTCGAACATCCGTTCTAATTATATCAATAGCGCTGTAGTTCACTCTGATAGCTATTTCAAGCCAAAAAACATCTCCACAGCACGCATGACATCACCACTGCACGCAACATTGTGCGTAGGTGCATGATATGCGATACATAACTCAGTACGCTGCACTGAGAAGAAATCTACTCGTGCTCTTCATCGAGAAGATCTTCTATTGCACCGACACGATATGTAAGGAATACTACTTCTCCAGAATTCTGCGTTGCATCCAAATCAACTGTTCCAGCAATTCCCCAATCGTGGTCACCTTCAATATCGTCGAGAATCTGCCGCACTCGCCACATATGTTCTCTTCGCTCATCCGAGCGGTCTATAACAATGAACTCTTTACCTCTTGCAGCAGCATCGGTGTTTATCGCCTCATGTGCGTCATACAGGTCATCAAGAGCTTCCTCCCAGCGATGCACTGGGTAACCCCAATCTCCGTCAAGGTCACCGAGTTGCTCTGGCTTATCGAAGGCAATCAGTTGAACTCGGCGGAACATGGCATTACGAATGAGCAACTCCATACCTCGAGGATCAGCGAGCACATCACGTTGCTGTGGTGGCGCCGTGTGCAGAGCTTGACTATTGATATCTTCACTACCTGCCGATTCCCATTCGTCAACAAGACTGGAATCTACAGAACGTACTAGAAGACGCAACCAGGAAATAATATCGTCCAACTGTTCATCACGTTTATCTTGTGGGACAGTACGGCTCAGCGCACGATAGGCATCGGAAAGATAACGTAGCAGCGTTCCTTCAGAACGCGAGATTCCATATCTAGCGATATATCCTGTGAAATCTGAAGCAGTTTCTACCATGTCTCTCACCACTGATTTAGGGCTCAGCCAGAAGTCATTCGCCCAGGGAACATCAGCTCGATACTGCGTGAAGGCAGCATCAAGCATCTCCTCCAGAGGCTTCGGGTATGTGATATCAGCAAGTCTTTCCATGCGTTCTTCATATTCGATGCCGTCAGCCTTCATTTCAGACACTGCCGCATCTTTTGCTTGGCGTTCCTGCGCTCTCAAAACCTGTCTTGGATCATCCAAAGTCGCTTCAACCATCGAAATTACATCAAGCGCATAGTTTGACGATTGCTCATCAAGTAGCTCCAAGGCTGCCAACAGAAATGGTGACAGCGGCTGATCCAAAGCAAAATCATCTGGAATTTCGATATTCATGAAATATTCCATGGACCCATCACGAAGCTTATCTGCATCAATTACCTCGCTATCAAGCAAGGTCGTAAATATTTCATCAGCTCGCTCATGCAGGTGCTCTTTCTGCGATGGAGTCTGCTGTGAATCATCAATTAATTCATTGATCCTGCTACGTGCGTCTCCTCCCTGCACTACTTCACTGAGAACCATAGAATGAGTGATATTCAGGTGGGGAACTAAGGTCTCGGGCTCAGAGTGAATGAGCTTGTCAAATGTTGCATTATTCCATGTCACAAAACCGTCAGGAGCCTTCTTGCGCTTGACACGTTTGAGTTTTTTCGGATCATTGCCAGCTTTTGCCACAGCTTTGGCATTCTCAATCTCGTACTCCGGTGCTTGCGCAATCACCAACCCATGAGTGTCAAATCCCATCCGCCCTGCTCGACCAGCGATTTGATGAAACTCGCGGGATTTTAACCGCCTCATACGATGACCATCATATTTAGTGAGCCCAGTGAGTACCACCGTGTGAATTGGTACATTAATTCCCACCCCTAAGGTGTCAGTACCACATATAACAGGCAATAGACCCTGTTGGGCTAGCTGCTCAACCAAGCGACGATATCTGGGAAGCATTCCCGCATGGTGAACCCCAACACCAGTGCGTAGTAGGCGCTGCAAGATTCGTCCAAAAGCTGTAGTGAATCGAGTACCCACCATAGCTTCCTTGATGCGTTCTCGTTGCTGCTTATCCGATATCCCACTATTCGACAGTGCCTGCGCCGTCTCTAATGCTGCATCTTGGGCAAAGTGGACAATATAAATTGGTGCGTTTTCTTGACGTATTAATAATTCCACTGTTGCGGGCAGAGCAGTCTCCACATACTCATAACTCAGGGGTACTGGTCGCGGCGCATCAGCAATGACATCAACAGCACTGCCAGTACTCTTCTCCAAAGAGCTAGCAATATTGCTAACATCACCTAGGGTTGCCGACATGAGCAGGAACTGTGTTCTAGGCAATGTCAACAGTGGTACCTGCCAAGCCCACCCTCGTTCTGGATCACCGTAGTAATGGAACTCATCCATGGCAACACAGGAGACCTCTGCTCGCTCTCCTTCACGAAGTGCCTGGTTTGCTAAAATCTCAGCCGTACAACAAATAATCGGCGCATCGGTGTTGATATGAGTATCGCCCGTAATCATGCCGACGTTATCTCTGCCAAAAATCTTCATCAAATCGAAGAATTTTTCACTGACCAAAGCCTTAATCGGCGCCGTGTAATACGACACTCTCCCAGTACACAAAGCTGCGAAATGCATCCCTAATGCAACTAAGGATTTACCCGAACCGGTAGGCGTATTGAGCACCACATGGTCTCCGGACAATAAGCTAAGCATGGCATCCTCTTGATGAGGCCACGGGGTAATACCACGAGATTCCACCCATCTGAAAAAGCGCTCATAAATATCGTCAGCATTCAGGTTTCTTGCTTCATGCCCAATATCAGGAAGCAACTGAGACAAGGAAAGGCTCTCTTGCTTCTCTAATGCATCATTATCGCTACGATGTTCGTCACTCAATCCGGCAGACTCCATTTCTGTGCTGTCGCTGGCACTCTAGACAAAGCATGCTCTAAACAGCGCGATCAGCCTCACACCATAGTAGAGATGGTGTGATGTTCAACAACCTTCTCTTGCAGTGTATCCTCTACACCATTGACACTCATGCTCACTGTGTTGATTGAGGAGCAGGGCCAGAGGTACCTCGCAAAATTAGTCTGGTGCCCACCAACGCATGAGGTTGTTCCATTCTCAGATGATTCATGAGCTGTATGGCTTGTTTCCCTGCCATTCTTGCCATATGAACAGGGTCTTGGTGGATGGTCGTCAAATCCGCGACCGGAGCAATTCTGCTGTCGTCAAAACCGATAACTGTCATGTCCTCAGGCACTCTGATACCAAATTTGCGAAGCCGTGCTATTAAAGCCACCGCGAAATCATCTGTTTCAACGCAAACTGCTGTCGGTCGTTGAACTTGTGCCAATAAATCTGCCAATACAGACGACACTGCGGCATCGATAGAATATTCGCCCTGCTGTGCTTCTGCCTCCAACATCAGTATGTCCTGAGAGCCATACCCACACTCTTTTGACGAATCTAGAAATGACTTCGATCTCAACTTCACACTGAACGCGAATTCAAGGTCAGATGGTTGCCCCACATAAGCTAAGCGGCGATGCCCAAGCGAGCGCAGTAGCTGCACAGCTTCTTTCATTGCTTGGCGTTCATCAAGGCGCACCGAGGCATCGTACCCATCGTGCGTACGTGAATCGAGCCCTATTGTAGGAATCGTCAGACCTTCAAGAAGTTCAAGCTTCTCTTTATCTAGATCAAAGGATGTCACAATGAGAGCATCCGCATTCCTATTGCCCGGCAATAGCTCAAAATACCGGTCTTGAGACTGCTGGTCTGGTGTGATTAACGGTACGATGTCATATCCAGCGGGTGCTAAAGCCTCATAAGCACCTTGCATAACCGAAGCATTGAACCATGAGTTCACAGGCCCAGCAAAGAGCATTGTTACTCGCATGGTTCTTCCAGAAGCTAGTGATGAAGCACTGCGTGAAAAAGTGAAGTGCAAACGCTGTGCAGCTTCTTCTACGCGAGTTCTGGTACCTGGATCAACACGATTTAGTCCTCGCAATGCTCTTGACACTGTTGAGTCGGAAACCCCTGCTTCAATGGCGACATCGTGTATGGTCATTCTCGCCACTGTTTTCTCCTTAACTCATATGACATGAACCATCCTCAGCTCACATTGCCATACTCATCATAACTTGTGAAAATTCTGCAAGCGCATTTACATGTAAATTCATTGAAAAATCAATCATTAACGCACTTAATTGCATTATTCTGTGCAAGCGCTATTATTCTTCTTGACGCAAGAAAATTCTGCTTAACAGCAGGCTGAGCACACCTAATAGTTGTCAATGAGGAGAACGCGATGGAGACATCAACCACAACCAACACATCACAAATTAACACCGCAACATCCCCACTGTCTGACGCGTGGTGGAAACAGGCTGTGGTATATCAAATTTATCCTCGCTCCTTTAAAGACACCACAGGCTCTGGGCTCGGTGACATCGCAGGCATCACCAGCAAAATTGGGTATCTTAAACAGCTCGGCGTTGATGCTATATGGCTCTCACCGTTTTATCCCTCAGAGCTTGCCGATGGCGGTTACGACGTAGCTGACTATCGTAATGTTGATCCCAAACTCGGATCTATGGATGATTTTGATGAACTTGCAAACACAGCTCATCAGCAGGGCATCAAAATCGTTGTAGACATCGTGCCGAATCATTCTTCCGATCAGCACCCTTGGTTTCAAGAAGCATTACAAGCGGAACCAGGATCACCTGCACGAAATCGATATATCTTCCGCAACGGCCGCGGTGAACACGGCGAACTGCCACCGACCCAGTGGATCAGCAGTTTTGGCGCTCCTGCTTGGACAAGGGTTTCTGACGGACAATGGTATCTGCATATGTTCGCCAAAGAGCAGCCTGATTTCAATTGGGATAATCCCGAAATCCGAGAGGACTTCCTCAAGACTTTGCGCTTCTGGAGCGATCATGGCGCCGATGGTTTCCGCATCGATGTAGCTCACGGATTAGCGAAAGATCTAGACAGAGATGACCTCGATCAGTGGAGTATTAATAACGACACACTCCCAAGTGATGGAAGTCATCCACTCTATGATCGAGACGAAGTACACAATATATACCGCTCCTGGCGCAAAGTGTTTAATGAATATAATCCGCCACGATTTGCCGTAGCTGAAGCTTGGGTAAATCCACAGCGTCAGCACTTGTATTCAAGCCCCGATGAACTTGGGCAGATATTCAATTTCGAATTTGCCAAGAAAAACTGGGTTCGCGATGAGCTCCATGAGGCTATTGAGGATGGTATTGCACAAGCCGAGCGCTCAGGCTCAACCTCTACTTGGGTAATGAGTAACCACGATGTGCCACGTCATGCCTCTAGATATGGTTTGCCACAGGTCCCTGCTCGCCAGCATCACCGTCTCGCAGCAGATTGGATTCTTCGCAATGGTGGTTCATATTTCGAAGATCGAGAGCTTGGTAATCGTAGGGCAAGGGCAGCTATACTCCTTGAGCTTGCGTTGCCCGGATCGACTTATATTTATCAGGGTGAAGAACTTGGTTTGCCAGAGGTCCCAGATCTACCTTGGGATGCCTTGGAAGATCCAGAAGCCCAAGGGACATCACGCACAGGCATGGTCAAGGGTCGCGATGGATGCAGAGTTCCACTGCCATGGATTGCTGAAGACTCCCCTATCCTCGATGCTGAGGTGCCGGCTGTCCAAGGCATTTCACATTTCGGACATATTGATGAACGCAGTGGTGCAGGTTCATTTGGTTTTTCACCAAAAATGCGCACAGATGGTGTCACAACAAGCGCAGAACCTCACTTACCGCAACCTGACTGGTTCGCTCAGTATGCCGTAGATCGCGAAGAATCAGATGAACATTCGATGCTGTCCTTATACCGCACAGCGCTTGAACTGAGACATAATCATCAGATCTCGGATGCTACTGTGACATGGCTTGAGGATATTGATCAATCTTCCAATGAACGCGATGGTGCCGATGGGCAAGTTGGCGGAGCAATCGCATACCGTAGAGCAAATGGTTGGGCAAATATCACCAACTTTAGCGATCACGATATTGCGCTGCCTGATGGAGAGCTTCTGCTCTCCTCAGCACCACTACATGACGGTCAACTTCCGCAAGATACTTCCGTTTGGATGATGTTGAGATAGCATCACAGCAGTCAAAAACGTTTGTGTAGGGATTTTTACTGAGACCAAGAGTATCTGTGCCACACGTCATTTTTAGAATGGCGTTATTGCAGTCTTTTGGCCCGATATCCGAGGGTTATCTACTTTGGTATCCCTACACAAACGTAAATCATATGGTTATTGAACGCCTGAAGTCTTCAACAATGCAATTTTTCACTCAGAAGCCAACCTCTGGCGAGCCTCATCAAGGTCGAAAGTAGCTTTCGGCCACTGCAGCTGCATGCCTTGCAGCGTGGACCGCAACATTTGCGAAACTACAGCACGCGAGTACCAGCGCTTATCTGCCGGAACCACATACCAGGGTGCAACATCCGTTGATGTTTCCTGAAAAACTTCCTGCCAGGCATCCATATATTCAGGCCAACGTTCCCTAGCGTCCAAATCACTTTCTGCAAATTTCCAGTGCTTTGTTGGATCATTAAGACGCTTAATAAAACGCTTTCGCTGCGCTTCTTTGCTGGTAGCAAGAAAGACTTTGATAACTGCACAGCCATCATCAACCAGATGCCGCTCAAAATCGCGGATGATACTGTATCTGCCGCGCCATACTGACGGCGGGTAGGTGTCATAAATGCGCGGCATTACGATATCCTCATATTGCGAACGATCGAACACTGTCATCCATCCAGGCTTTGGCAATTCGCGCCTGACTCTCCATAAAAAGTCATGCTGCAACTCTTGTGGAGTTGGAGCGCCAAAACCATGATAGTGAATCCCCATAGGGTTCACTTGGCTGAACACATGTTGCACGATTCCACCCTTGCCGGAAGCGTCCATACCTTGAAGGATCAGCAAGAGTCTGCGTTTTGAACCCACGGCACCATTGGCATACAACAGATGTTGCAAACTCATGATCTCATCGGAACTCAAGGAAATAAAACGCTTACCGTCTGCCTTCTTGCCCGGAAACCCTGGTGTAGCTGATTGGTCCATTTCTGCCAATTGCACACTTGAGTTGAAACGCAATAAATCACTTGGATCAGCGTCCCAAATTGAACTTAGTTCTTGTGATCGTTCGATTGTGGAACCAATATCATCTGTATCTTTGAGTGTTATATCGCTATGGGTAGCATGATGCTCTTGTCTATTTACTGCATGCAAAATTTGATGAGTTCGTATTTCACTCGAGGCTCTATTCTCAGTGAGTTTTGCCATATAATTTGCCCCCTAGACCTTATATTAGGCAGCGCAAATAGTACCAAGGTCAATATTTATGCACTATTCATGCGCACTACAATGAGTCACCGCTACCAATCTCAGGTTCTTCCCCTTCAAAATATGCCTGAAGCACGATTGTCGTTTGTGTCGAAACCGGAACAGTCTGATGAATCAGTGTCAACAGATTCTCTAATGCCCTTGGCGATGCAACCCTGACGAACAGCATGAAGCTTGGAGAGCCTGCGACAGAATAACAGGAAACAATGCCATTGATTCCTCTGAGCTTCGTAGGAATCGAGTCTTCTTCTGAATAATCAAGCGGAGTAACAGCTATATAAGCAGCAATAGCCAATCCGACCTTCTCATAGTCAACAATGGCCCTATACTGTTGAACCACGCCAAGTCGTTCCATTTTCTGAATCCGCGATTGTACGGCTGAAACAGACAGCCCTATTGATTGCGATAACTGCGAAAGCGTGATGTGGCCATCATCAACTAGAGCGTTAAGTATCCGTTGATCCAATTGATCAAGTTCGCGCTGTTTTCCAGCCACAGTCTTTCCATCATCCATGACACCCATGCTACCCAACAACAATACGGAGAGATGAATTCGACGCTATTGCTGTCAAAACCGCCATGAAAACCGCAGTGTCGCCGATATTAGACCAAGACAGGTAATTGCCCAACCGCTGTGAGCAGTGGTATCACTCAACGATAGCTTCACGCACCATCTCGCAATCAGAGTTACCGTGCCACATAGCTAGTTCGAGACATATTGTCGGCAAATTCGCTCATTCTCGAAACACCTTCCGCAATTGACTCACCATCACCCGCATAGGACACCCTGACGAAACGTTGAGTCGTATCTGAAAAAGCCTCCCCCGGCACGACGGCTACATGAGACTCATGCAGCAGACGACTACTAAACTCAACATCACTCAAACCTGTTGCACTGATATCAACGAGAACATATAAGGCTCCTTCTGGTTTCATCGGTTTTAGCATCTGGGAACCTTGCAGCGCATGTAAAACCAACGATCGCTTCTCAAAACTGCCTTCTCGCCGTGCAGCAATATCTTGCTGCGGATGCAACAACGCTTGGGTTGCAGCACGTAAGGCTGGGGTATTCACCGATGAATGCAATGATTCAGCAATCTCCGAAGCCCGTTCTATAAAGTCTTGTGGTGCAAGCAGATAACCAATTCTCCAACCAGTCATGCCGAAAGATTTGGACATGCTTTCAACTACTACAGTGCGATCATGCATACCAGGAACAGCAGCAATACTAGGAGCCACACGAATTGAACTGTCATAGACGAATGGGTGATATACCTCATCAGAGATAGCCCACAGGTTATGAGCCACACACACCTGGGCAATCTGTGCTAATTCATCATAAGAAGTCACAGCGCCGGTAGGATTCCCAGGCGAATTAATCACGATGGCTCGTGTGCGGGGAGTTATCGCAGCTTCTATATCTTGGGCAGCGTAGTGCATCTGATGCTCTGGTTTGAGCTGTACATGCACTGGTTTCGCTCCACAAAGGAGCACCTGAGCATCATAAGCGGGGAAAGCGGGCGTACACACAATGACTTCATCACCTGGGTCGAGTAATACTCTCATGCTCAGGAACAAACCATATGTTGCTCCTGGAACCGCACAAACTTCGGTCTTGGGATCGTATACCAAATCTCTCGCCATACGCTCATAATCAGCTGCAACTTCACGAAAATCGTCGCTCCCGAGGACATCTGTGTAATGGGTATCCCCAATTTCAATAGCATTTTCGCCTGCTTGTGCGACCACATCAGATGCCGTATCACTAGGTTCACCAATTGCTAATGAAATCACATCCGCAATTTTTCCTGCTTCATCAAAAACATCACGAATGCCGGAACGAGGTGTTTGCATCGCCGTATGCGACAACCTCGTATGCGCTAGCTGAAAAGTCATGGTCCCTCCACATATATAATCGAATGAAGTATATGCGAAGAATTTACATCATATATCGAACATTCACGTAAATTTTGTCGAAACTCTCAGTATTTTTTGATTTTTTTACCATGAATTCCGCTATCACGCACGCTTGAGCATTCAGCACGATACAGACCAACACGGGGCACCCAACACCGCATACACCGTCGCTGTGTTGCACACCAGTCATGTTGGTCTTGAAATTACCTTCATCTCATAGCTCTACTTGTCGCAGACCGCTCGACTACTGTGCCTGCGTGCACAGTGGAGACATGCGAGAAGGAAACAGTCTGAACTGTTGACTGTTCATTAATGCCAATCAAAGAAACCTCACAACGCAACAAACCATGAGTGCAATCTACAGTCCAAGAAAACGAGGCAGGCGAATATGAGTGACAGTTGTGGATATGCAGATTTCCATCCGCAAACAACTTAGGAAGTCCTGTGAACCCAATCTCCTGAGCTAACACCCTTGCTCTACTTTCAAGAGTGGCATCCAACACAACATTTGAAGACCACAATCCTGTGGTAGGTATTAAGGCCTGTTGACATGCTGAAGCTAGCGTGCTGATATCTGTGGGACATAACGCGTCACCACAATGTGATGTAGTCGCAAGAAACTCCAATGCACCATTGACTTCATTAACCGCATGCCATGTCTCCGGCCACAATGCGACACGCCTGCCTACACTTTCAGATAAAGACAACACCATTCGCAGCGCGCTACCGGCTTGTATACCCGGCTCGGCATATCGACCATTGGCCAACACCACTACACCCAAACCAGAATCAAGATGCCAACGCATATGTGAACCATAGCCGGGGTAACCGCCGGAATGATAGGCAATATCACCATAATCAACGTCGTGTTCGACTATCAGTCCATAGCCATATGACTCAATGCTCGAAGCTGTGCGTACGGCGTGCCCAGCACTGTCTCCACACCGAAGCACTGGTGGAATTGGAGTATGCCCCTGTTGCATCAGGCTTCTCATTGATGGTGAAAGCACTGTGCCCGAAGGCTCACCACTAGCTGTGTATGCCAGATTCTCCGACAAATTCGATGCTTCCAAATAGCGACACCATTTCGACACATCGCGAACAGAACTCAACACCCCGCCAATCGCTGAAAAGGCGCCTGGTTCAGTAAACTCTTCCTTCACCCAGTAGGCACCTTGTCCCGATTGCTGGTGATGCCGATGATAACCAGGTTGCAAGTTGTCAGGATTTACCCGTCGCCAGTCATAGCTCGTATCTGTCAAAGCCAGTGGAATCAAGAAGTATCTACTGACGTATTCAGGAAGCGATATGCCCGAGACTGTGTGAACGAGCTCTCCCAGAATGGCATATCCGAGATTTGAGTAAGCATAGTGCCTGCCAGGAGCATATGCCGGACGTATCCCAGTGCCCAACAAAGTCAGAAAAGCGTTGCGAGACATCGACTCCTGTCGATCTGCCCATGCGTCATCTTCTACGAGCCCCGATGACATCGACAACAGATGATGAACGGTTATCTCAGTGGACGCACCAGTTAAGCCGCTGCTCGTCAAAGTGTCAAGAATCCGCATACGAGGCAGGTAGTCTCGCACGGGAGCATGAAGATTCAGCGCACCTTGTTCTGCCAGTCTCAACACTGCCGCTGCAGTGAAGCTTTTAGACATAGAAGCGATTCGGAACACTGAACGTTCGTTTAGAGCTCTCGGGACGCTACCTGCTGCAGCATCACCCCAGGAGAGAAGCATCCCTTGAGTATCAAAAATTCCTATTGCATAAGCAGGAGCTTTTTGTTCACTCAGTAAACTCGACATTATATGTCGAAGTTCAGCGAGAGCCTCTTGATTGAGTGCCTTCTGCAATTGTTGATGCATTTTGGTGGCATCACTGCTATATGACTCTACCGAATGATCAACAGCTATCCACCCCATCGCTACTCCTTAACTGAATCTAGTTGGTCAGGAAGGCTTTACGCTTCGCAACTGTGAAAAACTACTGGCACTATTGCACCGAGCAGAATTGTTGTACATATTCGTTGCACAACATATTCATCGCAAGAATTATCGATCGCATTGATTATTCATCACGCAGAACGTCAATCACGCGCCAGTACTGGAACAGCATCGGGAATTGCTGTGTCACTACTCACTTTGGGCGTTAAACGATGATCGATTGCTGCATATTGTGTACCATCCACTGTAGTAATAACCGCTATTTCTGTGGGGTTCACGCGATCCGGTCGCTGTACGAGGAAGTGTCCCGAAGAACTGCGAAACAAAGACACAGTTAGACGAGTGCCATAGGGACCATCATCATCCTCAGGCTCAAAAACAACCTGAATGCCTGTCTCGCCTCCAGCGATCATATAGAAGGTAACTCCATAACGCCTATAGGTGCCGAGCAGGTCGTGAATAGTTGCATCGTCAATGGGCTCATTGCTGTATAGCACTTCAGGGCGTGGCTCAATTCCCCATCGTCGAGTCACCTCGGCACTTAGCGTCGTTGACATTTGCGAACCTGAATCTGCATTCGTCAACACACATAAAGCAGTCTGTCGCTCGGGAAACACCACGAGGTATGCGCGCTGTCCTTCGGTTGCCCCTGAATGCCCGAAAGCCTGAGTTTTCCCCCAATTGGGAAGTTGCCATCCCAAGGCCCATCCAATATTTTCTATTCCCTGGCTCGCGAGACTCACGCTTAGCGAGGTCATAGCATGAGTTGCAGATTCAGATAGCAATCGCACTCCATTAGGAGCGACACCTCCATTAAGAAATATCGACGCGAAACCGAGAACATCCTTGATACACGCGCTGACGGATCCACAAGGTCCCACGCATCGAGGTAATTGCCAAACATCAACGCTTTGCACAGGAGGCGGGTTTATCGCTACATCATTTGCTACAGCTCGAACGTGCCCGAGTGCCGATGAGCGTAATAACACATCTTCTGGCAAGGTACACACACTGTCGAATCCTGCAGGATGAGCTATGTATTGCTTGATGGCTTCATCCCAGGTCATTGAACGAAGTACTTCAACAATTCTTCCAAGCACCACAAACGCCCCATTGGAATAACTCAAAGGTCCGCCAACTGACGTTCTAGCAGGAAAATCACTGATATATCGAACATAGCGTTCCACACAATCATCACCTCGTCCGAGGTGCCTTGGGAATACATCTCCCTCAATACCACTGGTGTGGTTCATCAGATGACGTATGGTGCAGTGTTTCGAAAAATCGATTGAGCCGCGTAACTCATACGAACCCAACACCTCTTCAATACTGGTGTCAAGATCAAGTTTGTGCTCATCAATCAATTGAAAAGCCAACATAGTCGTCCAAATCTTTGACAAAGAACCGATTTGAAACACTGTATCGGCAAGCACCGGATACTGCGTTGCAGTACTAATGACGCCCGCATACGCGCTCAGCATCTTGGGATGGTCTGCATCAGAACTATCCAGTATTCCTATCTGCGCTCCAGGAACCCCATACCGCTGCATTTGATCTTGCAAAAGAGCGTACAGCTCATGCTGTGATATCTCTGTGCCTGACGTCCCGCCTTGCATCGAAGCTTCTTGCATACTGTGCATAACGTTCCGATCTATTGGAAATATACTGCCCAATCATGATTCTTAGTGCCGCGAGCGCAGCAGTATTTACGAGACTGCTATGGCCGCTACTGTCACAGCATCCCTGAGTAAGCCGGTAAATGCCCCAACCCATCGGGTACTGGAATGGCATTGAGCAGATTCTGTGTGTACTCTTCCTGAGGATGCTCCCACACGTCCTCTGTGGGACCACTTTCTACAATCTTTCCTCCGTTCATCACGACCACTCGTGAGGCGATTAGACGTACCACAGAAAGATCATGACTGA
This sequence comes from Bifidobacterium sp., assembly GCF_022647885.1. NCBI lineage: Bacteria > Bacillati > Actinomycetota > Actinomycetes > Bifidobacteriales > Bifidobacteriaceae > Bifidobacterium > Bifidobacterium sp. The sequence goes on from NZ_JALCLM010000001.1 coordinate 1,721,591, forward strand.
TGAAGAGTAGTGACGTCCCTTGTTTCGCAGCTATATCGCGCATCAGTAACGCCGTTTTTGCTTGTAACGATGCGTCCAAAGAAGCTATTGGCTCGTCGCCAATAAGCAGTGTAGGCGATGATGCCATGACTCTGGCTATAGCAATTCTTTGACGTTGCCCACCCGAAAATTGATGTGGAAGTTTGTCAGCATCACTGACTTCCAATTCCACCTGAGCTAGCAGCTCCTCAACCGACGGTGCTTCGATTGGACTGACGCGACGCGCATCTTCGATCTGCGAGCGAACGCTACGCCGCGGGTTGAGTGAAGCGTAAGGATTCTGAAACACCATTTGGATACGGCGAAGAGATGGCTCCCTGCGCCGGAATTTGAGAGGCGTTATTGGCACATCTTGGTAGGTTGCCTTCCCTTGAGTGCTCTCCACAAGGCCGCAAATCACGCGAGCTAAAGTTGATTTTCCGCAACCTGATTCTCCAACAAGACCGACAACTTCACCAGGCTTAACGCTGAGATCGACACCCCGAACTGCGTGGACAATTTTTCCCCCACTTTTGTAGTCCACATGAATGTCGCTGAGTTCTAAACCATGTTCGATGTGTGCTAAATCAGCGAACTCTTGTTGTTGTACTCTCACTGTATTACTCATCTCTCGCCTCCTTCATCAAGGGCTGCGGGATTTGTTGATATTGCCTCGATGCCGCCAGTCTCAGCTGTATCCTCAAGTGTGGATTCAACTCTGGTAGGAAGAGACTCAATCAAACTCACGGTATATGGATGTTGTGGATGTCGAATAATGTCATATCTGCTGGCAACTTCGACTATCTCTCCATGGCGCATAACAGCAATCGTGTCTGCCAAAGCAGACATCACTCCTAGATCATGGGTAATTAGCACAATTGTCAAACCGAAACGTTGATTAAGATCCTTGAGCAGATGGAGTATGCCAGCTTGCACAGTCACATCAAGTGCCGTGGTGGGTTCGTCGGCAATTAATACTCGCGAATCGCATGACAACGCTAAAGCAATAGCGATGCGTTGAAGCTGTCCTCCTGAGAATTCATGTGGGTACCGTTCTAATGCAGCTTGAGGATCCGGAATTTTCACTAGCTTAAGCAGTTCAAGCGCTCGTTCCTTCGATTCGTGTGCATTGAGATGAAGATGATGCCGAATTCCATCTGTCAACTGGCGCTCGATGGATAGCATCGGATGGAGACTTGATGTCGGATCTTGAAACACCATAGAGATACGACGACCTCGATAGGTATTGAGCTGCTTTTCTTTTAGCGATAGCAAATCCACGCCGTCTCCGTACACGATCGATCCACTGAGTTTGGCATCCTCGGGAGGCAAACCCATAATCGACATTCCCGTAAGTGTTTTTCCTGAACCTGATTCACCAGCTAAACCGTTGATGCGTCCTGGTTCTATATCGATAGACACATGATTCAACAAAGTCGTGCCATGCAGCTCGAGGCTAAGATCTCGTATGGAGATACCGACGGGTTTTCCTTGATCGGCAAATAATGACGTTTGATGAGGCTCTCCAACCTTCGTATTTGTACTCATTGTGCCCCCTCAGTACCTGCGTAACTTCTGTCAAACCAATCACGGACTGCATCACCAACGAAATTCTCAGCAATCACGACTGTAAAAATAGCCAATCCTGGGAAGAAGGCTAGCCACCATGAGGACATTCTCATTACGCCCTCTGACACCATGGCACCCCATTCTGCAGTGGGTGGCGTAGCGCCTAACCCCAGGAACGATAGGCCTGAGAGCGTCAGTAGGCAATCACCTAGATCAACAAAAGCCATAACAAAAATATGCGGCATGATGTTAGGAAAGACATCTTTAAATAAGGATGTGATAGGTCCAGTACCTAACAATCTGCCTGCAATCACGAATTCTGAATTTCGATAGCCGATAACCAAGGAGCGCACAAGTCGTGCATAAGTCGGCCAACTCACCAACACAACAGCAAGAATGGCATTACGGATACTCGGCCCAAGAGCAGCTGAAATCACCATGGCTAGAATCGTCGAGGGAAATGCGAACACCAAGTCGGTGACTCGCATGAATATTTCATCAATAATGCCCCCGAAATATCCGGCGAATGCGCCAATAGCGCTGCCAATCACCACCGAGAACAGCACCAAGAGAATAGAAGAAGGAATAGAAATACGCGAGGCAGATAACACTCGTGAAAATACATCTCGCCCTAAGGTATCAGTGCCAAATAGATGCTCTGCACTCGGTGCTTGAAGTCGTACTCCGCTTTGGTCTAAGGGATCGTATGGAGAAATCAGTGGCGCAGCAATCATGATTAGCACCCACAATATAATGAGTGTCAGTCCAATAATGACCAAAGGTTTTTTCCATACACCCGAAATGTGTAGACGTCGTTTGTTAAGTTTTTTAGCAACTTTTGGAGGCAAATCAGGCAATCCCTGAGGAACAAGCGCAGCAACAGGCCGACTTCCAGACTCAGAAGGTATTGAAGTAATTTCAGGGGAAGTCATTTGATTCTCACTCTCTTATCCACGAAACCGGTGATGATATCAACAGCGAAGTTCACGCCGATATATACAACGCCAATCACAATGCCCACACCCATAATTCCTTGTAAGTCGAGAGCCATCGTTGCTTTATATGCATATTGGCCTAAACCATTCCATGCAAAAATAGATTCTGTCATCACAGAACCAGTAATCAAACTAGCAAAAAGCAAGCCTGTCCGATTGAGAATTGGTACCGAAGCGCCTCGCAGAATGTAGCCAAACACTACTTTCCGCGATGATAAGCCTCTGGCCTTAGCAGAGGTCACATAATCTTGGTTCATCACTTCCAACACTGAAGAACGCACAAATCTCATCAAACTGCTTAAAAAGGCCGTAGCTAGAACAAAACCTGGTAAACACAAATGCCACAGCGCATTTGCGAATGTCGACCAATCTCCTGCGATCAGAGAATCAATGGTATAGAGCCCTGTAACAGTAGGGGGTGCTGTCATCCGCGAATCCAGTCTGCCCGACCCTGGGAAAAGTCCCAATTTATAAAATAACGTGTAGTAGCACAGCGCAGCCAGCCAGAAGGTCGGTATCGAGACACCACCAAGGGAGATTACACGGATGAGTTGGTCAGCAAAACGACGATGGCGAAGAGCTGCATACAAACCAAGAAGCACGCCCAGGATGATTGTGATAATGAAGACAAAGCCACCGAGTTCAAGTGTGGCGGGGAACACTGTTTTTAAATCGTCCAAAACCGGCTGTTTGGTGAGAAAGGATGTGCCAAAATCCAGATGAACGAGTCTCAGTAGATAAATACCGTACTGAACCAGCAAGGGTTTATCCAGTCCAAGGCGAGCTCGTGCACGAGCCACAGCATCTGGGTCATTAGCTTCTTGCTCACCCAGAATGGAATTTACAGGGTCTGCAGGAACCAAGTTGGTGAGGATAAAAGTAATCAGCGTCACACCAAAAACAAGAAAAATGCTAATGAGCAAACGCTTCAATATATAACGCAACAGCGGGTGGGAACCCCAAATCTTTGACAGAGATAGACCTTGTCTCTCAGGATGAACTACAGCTGTAGCAGTTGACATAAGCACACTCCTCACCGAATTATGTCCGGTTTGTTCAATATTTATCTCAGACACGCCTCTCGGCTCGGTCTCACAAAGTAAACAGTGACCGAGCCGAGAAAACGGACTTTAGTGAATAACCGTGAAATCGATATTGTTCAGCAGATCGTATTGCACATCCGATAGCTTCGTCGAAGTGACAATACTGGTTCCCTGAGTGACCAAGGGCACGAAGGGACTTTGCTTATTTAACGATTCCTGAAGTTTCTGCCATGCCTTTGCACGAGCGTCGTTCCCGCTGGCACTCTGAGCAGCTTCAACCAGAGGCATGATGTCATCTGCTGATTCTGATGCCTTCCAGCCATTCGAAGCAGCGGCCCCTGAAGTGGTGTACCAACCTGTTCTCTTAGAAATATTCTGATCTGGTGTGAACACCAAATAATCAGAAGGATCCGGATAGTCAGCACCCCAGGTGCTCAAACCAGCTTGGAATTTACCAGATCTGAAGGTATCCAGCCTTGTTGTTGTGGGCTGACCAACTAGCTTAATATTCACCCCTAGCTCTTTCATATCTGACTGGAATAGCTGAGCAACTTGTGTAGCCTCATCATCATCAGAGGAGTACAAGAATTGGATCTCTTCACCGTCGTAACCCGAAGCAGCAAGTTCAGTCTTAGCTGTTTTTAGATTCTTCTTGTTTTCAGAGGAAGAGCTGAGTGCTCCAAGGAAAGAGTTTGGTACGATGCCGAATGCCTGGACGGAGCCTTTTCCATATACCTTGATGTATTTGTCGTAGCTAAGAGCGTGACGTACGGCACTCACAAACTTAGTGTTTGAAGCTTTGCCGCCATATTGAGAATCCGCATTAAACCACAGGAAAGTGGTTGATCCGGAAGGACCAGATGAAACATGTGCCTCTGACGACGTCAGCTGCTGAGCCTCATCATTATTGATATCCATAGCCACATCCGTGGTGCCGGCCTTGATATTCGTCAACTGAGTTGAGGAATCAACATTGTTAATGATGATTTTGTCGTATTTTGGTTTTTGACCGACGTACTTAGGATTTCGTTTCAGCACTACTTTGGAGTCCATAGACACCGAATCAAATTGATAAGGACCTGAACCTACAGAATTTTTATTGAGATAGGACTCTGCCCCATCATTCTCACTGAGCTTGCCGCCATTCGCTTCTACTACTGATTTCTCGACTATGCCAAGGTTGACACTAGGAAGGATATACGGGATTGACGGGTTCGCAGTTTCACTGGTCAAAGTAAGCGTGGTGTCATTGACTTTCGCAACAGTTACACCGTCAAGATAGAAGGAAGGGTTACCTTTGATGCTTTGTACTCGCTGGTATGAATACACGATGTCATCAACGGTCACCTTCTTGCCATCTGCAAAGTAATGATCGCCATTCAGTGTCAGCGTTACGACTTTATTGTCTGCTGACATCTTATATTTGCAGACTTCCGGCTGAGGGGAGTTCATATCATTGTCGACAAACTTCAACGCACTTTGGTATGTTGCTCGAAGCATCATAACTGTTGACGTCTCAAAACTTCTCGCTGGATCCATGGTAATGAGATCGAATGAGCTGTCAACAACTAAAGAGCCGCTGTCAGATTGTGAAGAAGCTGCGTTTTGTGAACCTTCCGCACCTCCACATGCAGCAGTGGCCAATAAAGCCAATGTTGCCAGGCCTGCTGTTAGGCATTTGATTAGGCCTGATCGCCTATTGCTGGGATTTCTGTTCATTGGGGGTGTCTTCCTCTCAGTCATTAGCTGTGATGCTCAAACGATGCCGTTTCTTTGTTTCCTACGTATGTCGCTTTGTTACGGTGACGTTATCGAAAGTCTGAAAATTTGCGCAACCAGATGGAAACTAGAGGAAGATAATCTTGAATTCGTTAGATATTTCGAAAAAACTCGTATGTCGCCATATTTTTGAGAACATCAATATGCATGCAATCTACGATTCATCACTCGTTTGCATGTTCACACTGCTCAAGGAAAGACACCATCATGACTCAGGATTCGCCAGCAGAAGGCACCATTTTGGTAATACAGAATTCAAAGAATTCTGGTCCACGTCGCTTGATCCCATGGCTGGCAGCCCATCAACTGTCGACAGACATTGTATTCGCTACTGATTTACAACACGAAGATATTAATCAACGCGCTGGAATTATTATTCTAGGAGGCGCCCCTCTCCCTAACCAAGATATCGACTTTCCGTGGCTTCCGCTGGAACGCGACATTGTTGCTGCTGCCGTACAACACAGCATTCCAACACTTGGCATCTGTTTAGGTGCCCAATTACTTGCTGTTGTTGCCGGTGGAACAGTTGAGAGACGTGTGTTACCCCCCGAACACGGCATGTGTCGCATTACCAACATTCCTGACGCAGCACAGTCAGATGACGTGTTCAAGCATTTACCAGCCTCATATCCCATGACAGAAAACCACGTTGATGCGATAACGAAACTGCCAGACACCGCTATACATTTGGCTTATTCTTCTCGATGCCCAAATCAAGCTTTCAAAATTGGCTCATGCGCATGGGGGGTGCAATTCCACCCTGAAGTCAGTGCAGACAATATCATATCTTGGGATGCACAGGAGCAAGATGCGATAGCCAGAGACGGGTATAACTGGCAAGAGTTGGTGGAAGGTGCAGTCAAGCACAAGGATGTCAACACGCAAGTCGCACAAACACTAATTTCGAGCTTCGCCTCATACTGCCGATATGCTGATTAGCATCAGCGTATGGTGTGCTTGCCGCGGGTGGTCAGCACCGCAGCAAGCACACCGTCTTAAGAACTCAAACGGCGACCGCATCTTCAGATAGCGACATAAAGGAACGGTAAGCGCTATCGCTTGCCTCAAGTACACGTAAAGCATTTTTCCAACCCAGCTTGTTCAGATCCTCTTCAGACCATCCTCGCTGGCGCAAAATATCAAACAACTGCTGATAGCAACCGACATTTGACATGCCCTCTGGCATCAGGTCATCACCGTCAAAATCGCCGCCAACACCAACGTAATCAACGCCCATAGCCTCTCTCGCACACTCAACGTGGTCGGCTATCATTTCTACTGTCACCGTTGGTTTTGTACCGTGTTCTCCATCGTTATGCCACTGCCACAGCTCCTGCGACACAAAAATTGGAACGAAGGTAATCATCTGTACTCCCCCGTTGTTGACCAACATATGCTGCACATCCTCAGGCACATTGCGTGGATGAGGATTGACTGCAAAGCAAGAAGAGTGTGAAAACATCACCGGTACGCAAGACGTTTCAAGCGCATCCCTCATGGTTTCTGCCGACACATGAGCAAGGTCAACTAGCATACCTATTCGATTCATTTCTTTGACTACTGCTCTGCCTCGATCATTGAGACCCTCCCACAGACGCTCCCCTACTGCAGCATCGGCAAATTCTGTGGTCTTATTCCAGGTAAGCGTCATATATCTCACGCCCAGCGCAGCATATTGTCTGAGCACAGCAAGGTTATTTGCAATCTGATGTCCTCCCTCAATACCAATCAGAGATGCAATTCTGCTTTGATGATGTGCTGAACGAATATCATCAGCCGTTCTGGCAAACATGAAGTCCCGAGGATAGCGCTCACACATACGTCTGATGAAATCAATTTGCTCAAGCGTCGCTATTACCGCATCCCCTCCTTGATAGTCACTGTGCACGTAAGCCGACCAAAACTGTGCCATATAGTTTCCTCTGCGCAGTTTGGGTATATCTGTCTGCAAGGTCTGTGGGAGCTCCTGATCGATGCCTTCAACACTATAGTGTCGATGTGCCCTTGCCTCCCACGGCAGATCATTATGGCCGTCAATAACTGGGATACCGCGATAATTCATGTAGTCCTCGCTTCATTGGTTTATTAAAAAATTCGTTTCATTTGCCCGCCGGCAAATTTGCTGATGTATTGAGCACATCTCGCAAACTATGTATGATGCCGCTTCGGCCAATTCGAGTGTGAGCATGCATCAATGAACTAATAATGGCTTCTTCGCTGGCAGCTGCTATGGCTCGAAAGCACACATCCATAGCATCCTCATGAAGCCGTTCAATCGTCTCGACAGCAGCATCCATACGATGGTGTATTCGATTCGATGTTGAAAATGCAACTACGATTTCACCACTACCGTTGCCGACATACCCGCCAGTACGTGCAATTCCTACCGTGACTCGCTTGGCAAGTCTGTGCAACTGTCTTGCATCCATAGGTAGATCTGTAGCTAACACTGCGACAATGCTGCCTTTATCGACGCCTGGAATATCAATGTCGCTTGGAATTCCATGTCTCATCTCGTGTTGATTGGCTCCAGACAAATCATCGTGCACCACTTGCCCCGCTAACCGAAAACACTGCTGATCGCCGAAATTGCTCAATACCAACACTCCAATAGTTCCAGCACGTCCATCGATATTCAGCACTCTTGAGGAAGTCCCAATACCGCCTTTCATACCGAAACAGACCATACCGGTCCCTGCACCAACATCACCTTCGACGCACTCTGGTGTGGCATCTGCGATAGCAGAAAACACATCTTCTTGACTCACAGCAAGATCACGAATGGTATTCATCTCTCCATCGTTGCATTCAAGAACCACAGGATTCACAGTTCCTGTCTCTACGCCAATGGTGGGATTGCGTTCAAGCGAGTAACGCACCAGAGCTTCGTAGCACGCTCCTTCTGCGAAGGTATTACTCAGCACAATCGGAGTCTCCAAATACCCCATTTCTTGTATTTGAATCAATCCCATGCTTTTCCCGAACCCGTTTGACACATAAGCTGCCGCAGGGAATTTTTCCGCAAATATTTGCGAACCTGGAACCATTGCGGTTACGCCAGTCATACGACCATGACCTCGTAAGGTTTTATGTCCGATGCGGATGCCTGGCACATCTGTGATGCTGTTGCGCTCGCCCACTGGCAGCCCGCATAAATCTTCATTAATTCTCTGGTTGAGCCCCATATGCAATCACCACGCTTGAACTTGCTGAGTATGAAGGGTTGATCGAATATCTGCGCCTATCGATGCCATATCATGCAATGCAACATCACGCAGGTCGCCATAGCGTTGAGTGTCCCAATTAGCAAGCACTGCATACGCCACTTGATGTCCATCTGCAACGTTAGTAATCATTCCAACGTCACAGCGAACGTCATGTTCAGTACCCGTTTTATGACTCAGATGCACTCCAGCATCTGAAGGCCAGTGAGCTAGTGGATCAACGCGAAACGCTGAGGCCACCATAGAAGTATCGGCGTCGGCCGATAGCCAGCGTTCAATTTGTGAGGAGGCAGATTGAGAAATCAGAGTACCTTGTGCCAATTGACAAACGTAACTGCACAGCTCTGCAGCGCAGCCCTGAGACATATCCACAGGCATCGGTGGAGAAAGGCGCTTATCTCGAACTTTGTCAAGCAATCGCGATGTGTTGAATCCCAACACATCGCGGGTCATCTGCGTTATCGAAGCGAGGGACACTCGCTCAATCAACAAATTTGTGGCGTAATTGTCGCTAAAAGCGCCTACCAACACACACAAGTCTGCAATACTGAGAGAGCGTTGATTCAACATATACAGGATTCCAGAATCACTCATTGGGTCATCTGTCTGCTCATCATCACGACTGATTTGTTGATCAAGCGACACTGTATGCGCTTCGACTTGGCGCATAATTTCAGCAAGAAGAAATAGCTTGCCGATGCTCGCGGTTTTTAGACAACGATTCGGGTGATGGTTAAACAGTGGCACGCAATGAGTCACATCGTAGATAGCAACTGACCATTGAATCCGCATATCAAGCTGAGGCATTGCCCCATTGTGAGCCATTCATATTACGAACAACTTACGTTTAGTATCGTTCTTTATCGAAAATTTATCTGCGAATGACCTTCTCTTAGCATGAATTCCATTTTCGCGTACCGCCATACACCAATATGAGTAGCATCTTGAGTCGCCATACAGCACAAAGACCACCATAACAACATGAGGGTGCTGATATGCATCTGCATATCAGCACCCTCAACACACCAAACTGCAATCGCACTCAACATCGTGCAACTGCTAGAACTCCCAGTGATTACTCGGCGTCTTCCTCCGGATCGTAATCAACGCCCGTTTCTTTACGTTGATCTTCCGAAATCGGTGCTGGAGCACCAGTCAAAGCATCTTGACCACCACCCGACTTCGGGAAGGCAATAACATCTCTGATGGAATCTACACCTGCAAGTATCTGAGCAGTTCTATCCCAACCGAAAGCAATACCTGCGTGAGGAGGAGCACCATACTTGAATGCCTCGAGCAGGAAGCCGAACTTTTCCTTGGCTTCTTCAGGTGCAATACCAAGTACTTTAAGCACACGATCTTGAATATCGTCGCGGTGAATACGGACAGAACCACCGCCCATTTCTTCACCATTACACACGATGTCATACGAGTCGCTCATAGCGTGCTCAGGATCTTGATCAAAACGATCAACCCAGTCGGCACTTGGCATGGTGAAGGGGTGATGCATTGAAGTCCACTTGGAATGTCCGACAGCCACATCATCGTCATCAGGGTCATCGGTGGGCTTGAATAGTGGGAAGTCAACTACCCAAGTCAGTGCGAACTCATCAGATTTCAGCAAACCTTGTCTGCTGGCAATCTCTACGCGTACCGCACCGAGCAGCAGCTGCGAAGATTCACGTGCACCAGCAGCGAAGAATACTGCATCTCCGTTTTGAGCATGCGTTGCAGCTTTAAGGCCTTCACGCTCAGCATCTGAAAGGTTCTTAGCCACTGGCCCTTTGAGCTCACCATCTTCGGTGAACTGCACATATGCTAGGCCTTTAGCACCGCGCTGTTTTGCCCATTCCTGCCAGGCGTCAAATTGACGACGAGGTAAAGAAGCGCCACCGCTATAGACCACGGCGCCAACATACGGAGCTTGGAACACTCTGAAGGGGGTGTCCTTAAAATAGTCGGTCAGCTCCACAATCTGATTGCCGAAACGTAAATCAGGCTTGTCGGAACCATACTTGTCCATTGCATCATGCCATGTAATGCGTGGCAATGGCAGCTTCACTTCGTAGCCTGCGGACTGCCATACTGAAGCGATGACCTTCTCTGCCATAGCCATCACATCGTCCTGCGAAGCATAACTCATCTCAATATCGAGCTGAGTGAATTCTGGCTGGCGATCTGCGCGGAAGTCTTCATCACGATAGCAACGAGCAATCTGATAGTACTTTTCAATACCGCCCACCATGAGCAGCTGCTTGAGCAACTGTGGAGACTGTGGCAAGGCATACCAAGAACCGGGCACCAAGCGTGCTGGAACCAGGAAGTCTCGGGCTCCTTCTGGCGTGGACTTGATCAACGTTGGAGTTTCAATTTCGCAGAAGTCCATATCGTCAAGAGCTGCTCGTGCAGCCTTCGACATTTTGGCTCGCAATCGAATCGAACGTTGCATTGATGGACGACGTAAATCCAGATAGCGATAGCGCAGACGCACATCTTCGCCAGGAAGTTTATTCTCTGACTCATTCTCCAAAGCCGTTGAAACTTGGAATGGCAAAGCCTCAGACTTAGAAAGAATAGTGACTTTCTGGGCAACAATCTCCACCTTGCCGGTCGCCAGGTGGGTGTTTTCGTTCCCTTCAGGGCGAGCGCGGACCTCGCCCTCAACCTGTACTACATACTCGCTGCGCAGAGGGCGAGCAATCTCCTCGTCATAAATCACCACCTGAACGAGACCAGTCATATCACGCAAATCAATGAAGGCAACGCCACCGTGATCACGTCGACGGTCTACCCAACCTGAAACGGTGACAGTGTTGCCGATTTCGGCCTCACTAAGCTCTGTGGCGTAATGCGTTCTATAAGCCGAGTGGCTCATCTATTCCTCTATTCACTAGCAAGGTTTGCTGTTCTAGATAGCTTCCTTCATGCACAATGTCAGGCTTGCGCCTTGTCCTCAATCTGCACGCTTTGCTGGGCATACACGGTATCCGGCATCCAAGACAGACAATCAGCGTTCTGCTGTTCACCTGTGAGAATGTTCTTCACTTGCTCACCTTTGCTGTCCTCTGGGCTGTCACCGCTATTAGCAGGGAACCACACATAGGGAATGCCCAGATGATCGGCATAGCGAATCTGTTTACCGAGTTTTGCTGCGCTTGGTGACACATCAGCCGCAATTCCTCTCTTACGCAATTGCGCAGCAATGCCATTGCTCACCGAGCGAGACTCCTCATCCCAAACCGCCACAAGCACAGCTGCTGGCGACACACGAGAAGGCTTGGCACCAGCACTGTGCAACATGTACGACACCAGACGCGACAAGCCAATTGACAATCCGACTCCTGGATATCTCTTCTTGCCTTGGGTAGCCAAGTTGTCGTAGCGCCCTCCTGAGCAGACAGAACCCAGAGCTGGAGCACCATCAAGGAAGGTCTCATAAACAGAACCTGTGTAGTAGTCGAGTCCGCGAGCGATTTTCAAATCTGCTATTACAGCGCCAGGTCGAATTTTGGCAGCTTCGTCAACAATCATCGCCAAGGTGGCAAGCCCTTCACTCGCCAGCGTATAAGCTTCAGTGTCGTGATTGATGTTGTAGCGCTCGCATAATGTCTCGAATCCCAATCTCAAACTGGAACCATCGTCAGCAGTGAGATCTGCCAGAGCAAGACATGCCTCGGCCTGAGACTGATCGGCACCACATTCTTGGACGAGTAACTTGGTCACTTCTTCGGCACCGATTTTGTCGAGCTTATCAACTTCACGCAACACACCTTCAATGTCAGTCAAACCGAGTCCACGGTAAAAGCCTTCTGACAGTTTTCGATTGTTGGCATGCACCGTTGCTTTAGGCATACCGAAGGCGCGCAGCTCCTCCATTACGGAAACCATTACCAGAGGTAATTCCACTTCATAATGCTCAGGCAAATCGCCGTTGCCGACAACATCGATGTCTGCCTGTACGAATTCACGGAAACGTCCCTCTTGTGGACGCTCACCTCTCCACACCTTTTGGATCTGCCACCGCTTAAAGGGGAAGGTCAAAGCACCTGAATTCTCCACTACATATCTACTCAACGGAACCGTTAAATCGAAATGCAGACCCAAGCGATCTTCCACCGGCGTGTCGCTTTCTGAGCCGACTTCTTGAAGTCGACTGAGCAAATAAATCTCCTTGCTGGTCTCACCCTTTTTGAGCAGACTAGAGCCCTGCTCGACTGCTCGCGTCTCGATTCCAAGGAATCCGTTGAGTTCGAAAACCTTTCGTACGGTATCAATAACGCGTTGCTCGACCGCTCGTTCGGAGGGGAGCCATTCTGGAAATCCTGATAATGATGCACCTTTAGCCACGGTTCCATATAATAGGTGAGGTTGCGGAAAATACCTCATGGTGTGGTCGCAACCCCTCTATCACACAAGCTAAGGAGCTGGCCATGGCCGACGAGACTGCCACAACACCCGAGAACACCGAATCCGCTCAAGGGCAGACCGTTTCGCCTGATAACGAGGGCGCTAACGCCCAGACTGCAACGGTGACCTCATCACCGGCGCCCAAGCCTGGTGCATCTAGCCCGAAACCACGCATTCCCTCGCCTTCAGCGCTTGCTAAGAAAACCCCACAGGTTGCAGCCCCCGTGCAGCACAGTGCATATTCGCAAGACGAAGTTGATGCCGCAAAAACGTTCGGCAGAGTTGATGACCAGGGCAATGTATTTGTCAACGACAATGGTACTGAGCGCATCGTAGGTCAATTCCCAAATGCACAAGGCACCGAAGCTCTTGATTTGTATGCTCACCGTTATCTTGATTTGAAAGCTAAGTTTGACCTCTTCGAAGCACGCTTGAAGAGCAGCGAAATCAAATCTCATGAAATTGATGAATCTCTTAAAAGTTTGAAGGAGGAAAGCAAGGAGCCACAAGTTGTTGGTGATATTGCTGCCCTCACATCTGCTCTTGAAAATCTACAACAGCAAGCTACTGAAAAGAAGCAAGCACTCACTGCTGCCAGAAAAGAGGCCATGTCGAAGGCCGTAGCAGAGCGCACAGTAATCGTGGAAAAAGCAGAAAACCTAGCAGCTTCACTCGGCGATAACACCAATTGGCGCTCTACTGCAGATAAGTTCCGCTCACTCTTCGACCAGTGGCAAGAACATCAACGCACCTCAGTACGTATCGATAAAACCGAGGCTGATGCCATGTGGAAGCGGTTCTCTTCTGCACGTACAGAATTTAACCAAGCCAGAAGGAAGTGGGCTCAAAGCAGAGACGCGGAGCAATCCAAGGCGAAGCAGCTTAAAGAAGAGATCATCAAGGAAGCGGAATCTCTTCAAGGATCCACTGACTGGGGCGCCACCTCTCATGAGTTCAACGCATTGATGGACCGCTGGAAGCAAGCAGGCAGAGCGGGACGCAATGAAGATGATGCTCTTTGGACTCGTTTCCGTGCAGCTGCGGATACCTTCTTCAACGCGCGTCAGGCTGATCGTGATGAAATGTCCAGCACTGAGAAAGATAACTTGGTCAAGAAAGAAGCCTTGCTGCTCAAAGCTGAGGCTTTGCTGCCTGTGAAGGACGAAGAATCTGTAAAGAAGGCACGCCAGTCACTAGCAAAGATTCAAGAAGACTGGGATTTGATTGGCTATGTTCCCCGCGAAGATGTGCATCGCATCGAAAGTCGTTTGGATAAAGTTGATAAGCAGATTAAATCAGTAGAAGATGCTGCTTGGAAACAATCCGATCCAGAAGCTGACGCTCGTAAGTCGAGCTTTGAAATACAGCTGACTGGCCAACTTGCTGATTTGAGTGCCCAGATCGAGGCAGAAAGTGACCCGAAGAAACGCAAGTCACTCGAAGCTGAAAAAGCGGCCAAGGAACAGTGGCTCAAAGTTATTAAGTAATATTTGAAACACCACTGATTGCAACATGTGCATAGTGGCATGGTAAACGACACATTTGTACCGTTTACCATGCCACTATGCACATGTTTGTTGCGTAATTTACCCGAGTAATGCCCCTAATACGTGCTGCGCTGCAAGGTGTATGCGTTTGTGTAGGGATTTATGCGCAGATGCGATATATATCAGCTGCAGAAACGTTGCTATTTCAACAATTTCCTATTGTCTGTACTCGCCGATGTATCAATAATCCCTACACAAACGAATGAGCATTGTTTTTAGCTCAGTGAGACTGCATGTGGCGGAGGCGTGGTTCTGCAGAATCTTTGGCACCAGTGAGACGGTACACATCGAAAACACCATCAATACGGCGTACTCCGGTGAGCAAGGAGTTCAAATGCTGCGGATCAGCCATTTCAAAAACGAATTGACTTGTGGCTACCCTGTCACGTCCCGTAGCTTGACTTCCAGAGAGAATATTCACTCCGTGATCTGCCAACACTCTAGTAACATCAGATAGCAGATGCGGACGGTCCAAAGCTTCGACCTGAATTTTAACCATGAACGTGCCCTTGGTGCTTGTCCAAGAAACTTCAACAATGCGTTCTGGCTGACGTTCTTGAAGATCCAGCAAATTCTGACAATCTGCACGATGTACTGAAACACCTTGATTTCTAGTAATGAAACCAACGATTGGATCCCCCGGTACGGGTGTGCAACATCTGGCAAGCTTCACCCAGATATCCCCAACACCTTTCACTGACACACCTTGCGAGCTACCAGTTCCTGAAGTTTGCTCCAACTGCCGCAGTGGCAAAGACTCTTGCTCGACCTCATCGTCAACTTCCGCAGGGCCAGCATCTTTGACTAGTCGTGAAATGACATTCTGTGTTGAGACTTGTCCTTCACCGACAGCTGCGTAAACACTTTCGGTGTTAGGGAAATTCAACTCCTGTGCAATTCCAACCAATGCTTCTGGTGTGAGCAGTGCAGCAACAGGCAGATTCTTCTTGCGCATTGCTCTGGTCAGCTCGTCTTTGCCCTCATCAATGGCTTCAGAACGACGTTCCTTGCTGAACCACTGTCGAATTTTGTTGCGAGCTTTCGGGCTCTTCACAAAGCTCAGCCAATCGTGTGACGGCCCATCATTATCTGACTTACTGGTCAAAATTTCGACAGTGTCACCATTCTCAAGGGTGGTGTCTAAGGGAACTAAGCGCCCATTAACCCTTGCGCCCATCGTGCGATGGCCAACCTCTGTGTGCACAGCGTATGCGAAGTCAACTGGCGTTGCTGCAGCTGGCAAGGAGACAATTTTGCCCTTCGGGGTAAACACATAGACTTCGGAAGATCCAAGATCTTCTTTTAAAGAACCTAAGAATTCACTAGAATCTGGGGTCTCGCTCGTCCAATCAGCAAGCTGCTGAATCCACTTGAGATTGTCTGCTTCCGAGAGTTCGGAAACCTCATTTTGCTCACGCTGACGGTCTGTATTGTCTGGTGCAGAAAGAACGCGCCCAGCTTTGCCGTTCTCCTTATACTTCCAGTGTGCTGCTATGCCGAATTCGGCACGTCTATGCATATCCCACGTACGAATCTGAATCTCTACAGGCTTACCGCCTGGGCCCACCACAGTGGTGTGCAACGACTGGTACATGTTCAACTTCGGCATGGCTATATAGTCTTTGAACCGCCCTGGAACAGGGTTCCAACGTGCATGAACCGCTCCGAGTGCGGCATAGCAGTCCTGAATGGAATCAACGACGACACGCACCCCGACCAAGTCGTAGATATTTGCAAAATCATGTCCACGAACGATCATCTTCTGATAAATGCTGAAATAGTCCTTAGGCCTTCCACTGACGAAAGCCTCAATACCTTGGCTGGTTAAATCGTCATTGATTTCGGCCAGAATTTGCTTGAGATACACATCACGCTGACCAGCTCTTCTTGCTACCAGCACCACAATTTCGTTGTAAATCTTCGGGTATAGCACCTTAAAACTCAACTCTTCAAGTTCAGTTTTAATCGCGTTCATGCCCAATCGGTTTGCCAAAGGAGCATAAACGTCAAGAGTTTCACGCGCTTTACGCTGTGCACTGCTTGCTTTAACGTAGCGCCACGTACGTGCATTATGGACACGATCAGCAAGTTTCACCACCAGAACACGCACATCGCGACTCATTGCTACTACCATCTTACGAATGGTTTCCGCCTGTGCCGAGTCCCCGTATTCCATTTTGCTAAGCTTGGTCACACCGTCTACCAAGCCAGCGATGGTCTCACCAAATTCATCCCGACACTCTTCAAGCGTGTAATCGGTGTCTTCAACGGTGTCATGCAGCAGTCCTGCAGCAACCACAGTTGGCCCCATACCCAAATCTGCAAGAATTTGAGAGACTGCAAGTGGGTGGATGATGTATGGCTCTCCTGATTTCCTGCGTTGTTCACGATGCTGCACCACAGCACGTTCATACGCACGGCTCAAAACTGCCATATCTTCATCTGGATGGTGAAGCTCGCACATTTGGCGTATAGGCTCTAATGGATTCGTGGGGTCGGTGCTAATTTCGCATCCGAGCGCACGCGAAGAGAGCCCCTGCACAGTATCCGAGGATATTTTGCCCTCGGGTTGCCTGACCTCGTCGCTACCGACCATCTCTCCTCCTGCCATATCTACACCCTTGTGCGTAACCATGCCCCCTACGCGTTACACTTCAATCGTTTACACCATGCTGACTAGACAACACAACTAGTGCACATAACCAACATTGAGGAGTCGAGTTCTTACTGATCCCTCGTGTATACGCGGTGGAACTATCCTACACACCTGAATATTTTGTAAGCGTAGGGCTCAGGAAGACACTCCTGTTGAGCCGAAGCCATGTTCTGCTCGATCTGATCCAGGAAGCTTTTCAGCGCTGACAAAACGTGCCTTCACATAGCGTTGAATTACTAGCTGCGCAATCCTGTCACCAGCTGAAAATGTGGCTGTCTGTTGTGGATCAAGGTTAATTAGCGGAACCTTAATCTCACCGCGATACCCAGCATCAATGGTGCCAGGAGCATTCAGCACAGTCACTCCCTGACGAACTGCTAGACCAGAACGAGGGTGCACTAAAGCAACAAAGCCTGATGGCAATGCAATAGCTACACCAGTTGGTACGAGGACACGCTCAAACGGTCTCAAAGTGAAATCTTCAGTGGTGCGCAAATCTGCTCCGGCGTCACCGTCATGCACGTACCATAACTGAGTGCTTTGATCTCCTTTCAGAGACTTGACCAGCACCTCAACGTTTTCTGCTTCGTCGTAGTCCTCGTCATATGCCATTAGGCAGCGCACTCCTTGCATACAGGCTGACCATCTTCGCTCATGTATGCCAACTGGCTGCGATGCTTCACCAAGAAGCAAACCGAGCAGATGAACTCGTCGCCCTGCATAGGAATCACGGTGACTGAAGAATCCTCGTTGCTGAGATCAGCACCTGGAAGCTCATAATCTTCGGCAATCGCATTCTCGTCATCATCAATGTCGCTGGATGTGCTCGGTGTGCCCTTGCCGAGAGCTTGCAGCGATTCCTCATCCTCGTCTTTGTTTCGCGGGGAATCATAATCCTGAGCCATCGTTTTCCTTTCATTGGTGCCATATAGTGGTAATCACTGCGCCATAGGATACACGACTTTCTCAGTCACGTTTGATACGCGATTCGAAATACTCGAAAAATACCGTGTATGAGGCACAATAGTAAAGAACAACATGCGGAGGAAGTTGGTAAGCAGATGCCTGAAGAACCCATAAGGGTGGCCCATTTCGACCATGTCACTGACGAGGGCGATTTGGTATTCGTGTTCGATCATCGCCATTTCGCTGTGCGCATTGACGACACTCTCGAACGTGGTCTTATGGAAGCCAAACAGATTAGAGCAGAAGCCCAAGGTATAGTGCAGCCACAGGCCTCCTCAGCACTACCAATATCTTCGATTCAGTCGTATATCCGTGCTGGCATGGATACCGCGCGAGTGGCGCAACAATTCTCGGTGAACGAAGCGATAGTGAGACGTTTCTCCGCACCAGTTGAAACAGAAAAAAAATATGCAATAGAGCAATTTCTGAGCGTGTCTGCGCCTAAAAAATCCAAAGCCAGAAACAACGGCGAGCTAATCGAGGCTTCACTTCGTAATGCTCGCATCAGTCCTGCCAGTATCGCTTGGAATGCGACACGCCGAAATCACGAACCGTGGCACATTCATGCAAAATTTGAAGCCGCCGGACGCATGGTCAAAGCTGATTGGACGTGGGATATGCATGACAACAGCGTCAGTGCTTTGAACTCGACAGCTAAGCGTCTACTCGGTGAAAGTGACACGCGTCACGACATCCTCCCGACTTCAATGCGACAAGCACTTAATGGCAGAGGACCTACCCCATATGAGTGGATGGACGATGAGATATCCGGTGATGAGGCAAATGAAAGTGAAATTCCACCGGTAGTTCAAGAACATCGTCCGGCCATAGCGACTCCCCTAGCTCCCCATGCTGCGTCTGAGCAAACACCATCTATACCTGTTCCGACACCTAATGGAAATGCACGCAATTCAGCAAAAGATAGCAGCAAAACGTCGTCAAATAAGCAAGTATCAGCTCATAATGCAGGTGTCGCAGCAGCCGATACTTCCAACTCAGCTTCACAGCACAACTCGAAGGCTAATAACTCAGGTGAGTTCACTGGTTGGCTATATGGCAAATCTCGACAACAGGACGCTTCTGATAGTCAACCATCTGTCGCCGCTATAACGCCCTCAGTATCAACTGAACAATTCAAAGAAGTCTCTGAGGATGGGGACACTGCGCGGCGTGATAGTAAAGGCAGTGCCAAGAGTAACGAGCAGAATGTCACAAACCGCAAGTCAGGACGCTCTGCAGTACCAAGTTGGGATGAAATTCTCTTTGGAGACTAATCTGCTTATGCCACCACTCATTCTGATGGCATAGGCGCACATTCAGCACTCCCCTGCTTGCACGATGTGCGAATACACCAACGAATGCCTCAGGCAACATCAATCAAACAGGGAATATCCATCTCCATAAAGCTCTGAGAACCGTGAACGCTTGGTAATCGCGTGGCTTTATCACTTTGAGTACGACTATCCACAATCGTTGTCGCGCTTGATGTGCTCACGATGACGTTCCCAAGCATCTTGGTAACACGATCATCGACTATACCGAACAAACCTTCTTTGATTGCCTCATCTCTCGCCCATACTTGTGCGTGAGTCGACAGGTGTTGTTGCCATCTGTCGACCACACCTTCAACTTCACTTTCCTTCTGTGTATAGAGCATAGGGGTACGAGGTTCACCACCAACGAGCACTACATCTTGTAACAAGGCTTCATCGCCAGCAATATCTCGACGTTCCTGTGGCTGGGCAGAGATCATGCCATGATCTGCAACAATCACCATCAGCGTTCCCGCCGGTGCGCAACGCCTCAACATGGCCAACTGGGAGTCGATACCTTCAAAGGCTCCAATCCACTCATCAGAGTTCCAACCGTAGTTGTGACCGATTTTGTCTGCATCACGAATATAGAGATAGGTCAATCCAGGTGTTTTTGCCGCCTTACACGCCGCCAAAACCCGACTCTGTGCATTTGTCCCAGAAACATAGTGAGAACCCCTCAGAGCGGCTTGAGTTAAGGGAGAATTCGCAAATTTTGCCATACCACAGCTTGTAGCTCGCACGCCCTGTGAAGTCAACGATTCAAATATGGTCGGCTGACGCTGTAAATCGTGTGGTTCAGGGGCATTCTTGAATTGGATAAGCTGGCTCAATTCCCCTGTCTCACTATTTCGCTGTGTGTACCCTGTCATACCCGTTAGCCCCGGGCACGTTCCTGTGCCAAAAGTCCCCATTGCTGCCACCGTGGTACTGGGAAAGCACGTACTTATGGGACGTTGGTTAACACTGTCTTCCATCAATGAACGCATGTACGGAACATGCCCGAGTCGAATGTTGAGATTCCAAAATCCCATTCCATCAACCAACACCACAATTGCAGAAGTACAATCTGGGATGCCGAGGGCCCGTTGCAAAGCCTTCGGGTCATGATGCACCGCAGTCGCAACAGGGCACCCAATTGCAGCGCTTAGTGCTGGTAGCACTGAAGAAAGATGGAACGCGCCACCTCTTCGAAAACCATCAGCGCACAGAGGCGGGATTGAGTCACCATACTGTGCTAGCTCAGCCCTATGCAACAAGGCATTTGTGTCTGGAATCTCAATACTCATAGTATCCATTCAACCACTAGGGCTTTGCACAAATCTTTTACGGGCACAATATGCGGCTGCTCGCCCCTTCTGCACGCTTACTGAAGGCACGCCATAACCGTGGAAATATAGAGACAAACACTCGTCATTCCACTCAAACATCCATAGGTGTTGGATAATAGATGCCGGATTACAGCAACACAGGAGAGCACAACCGCATGGCATCGCGTCACAAAAGCAATACACCGGCATTCGATCCAAGGACTGTCAAAGAGCATATTGTTGAGACACCACTCAACGATGAAATGAGCAAGTCTTTCCTCGAGTACGCGTATTCGGTGATTTATGCCCGAGCCTTGCCTGATGCCAGAGATGGTCTCAAACCAGTGCAGCGGCGCATCATCTACCAAATGGGACAGATGAATCTCACACCTGACCGCGCTTATATGAAGTCTGCTCGCGTTGTTGGTGAGGTGATGGGAAAACTTCATCCTCATGGTGATTCCGCCATTTATGAAGCTATGGTTCGCTTGGCACAACCATTTGCCATGCGTTTACCACTTGTTGATGGACATGGTAACTTTGGCTCCCTTGACGACGGACCCGCAGCATCGAGATACACAGAAGCGCGCTTAGCTCCTGGTTCGTTAGGTATGAACGCAAATATCTCAGAGGAGACTGTCGATTTTGCACCAAATTACGACAATAAGCTGCAAGAACCACAGGTACTACCTGCCTCAATTCCCAACTTGCTAGTTAACGGCGCTTCAGGTATCGCCGTTGGTATGGCCACGAATATGATTACCCATAATCTTGGCGAAGTAGTTGAAGCTGCAAAATATGTGATGAACCATCCTCATGCGGATTTAGATGAGCTGATGCGCTTTGTACCTGGTCCTGATTTACCAGGCGGCGGTATCATCATTGGGCGCGAAGGTATTCGTAAGGCGTATCAAACTGGCCGTGGAGCCTTTGTTACGCGCTCAGCCACACACATTGAAAATGTGACGGCTCGGAAAAAAGCCATTGTAGTCACACAACTGCCTTATATGGTAGGCCCAGAGCGGGTACTAGAACGTATTTCTGAAGGTGTTAAAAACAGAAAGCTCGAAGGAATTTCGGGAGCAATCGATCTTACAGATCGGCACAACGGCACTAGGCTCGTCATCGAAATTAAAACTGGTTTTGATCCGAATGCCGTGTTGCTGCATCTCTTCAAACACACACCTCTTGAAGAGTCGTTCACCATTAATAATGTGGCTCTGGTCAATGGTCGGCCTCGAACTATGGGTTTACGTGAGCTCTTAGATGTCTGGATTGCTCATCGCCGTTCAGTGGTCAAACGTCGAAGCCAGTATCGTAAACGCAAAGCATTAGAACGTTTACATTTGGTTGAAGGTCTGCTCCTTGCATTGCTTGACATTGACGAAGTCATCGAGGTCATCAGAACGTCGGACGATGCAGAAGCAGCCAAGCAGCGACTCATCGCGGTTTTTGATCTTGATGAAATTCAGGCGCAGTACATCCTTGATCTGCGTTTACGTCGCTTGACTCGAATGAGCCGTATTGAGCTGGAATCAGAACGTGATGATTTAGTCAAGCGCATTGCTGAACTTGAACGCATACTATCTTCTGCAGCGGAATTAGATCATGTAGTCGTTACCGAGATGGATGAGGCTGTTGCACAATGGAATACGCCGCGTCGTACAGTGCTTCTTGACGAAGATCCTTCAGGAGCATTTTCTGCCGTAGCCAATAACCAGGACCAAGACTCAGCAACTTCGAATACCGCGAATATGAGCAGCACGCTCTCAGTGCTTTCCGCTTCGAACACTTCAGGAAAATCAGCCACTCCAACCGCACTACAAATTGAAGATACCCCGTGCGCCATAATGATGAGTGCCTCAGGGCTCATAGCACGTACCTCACCAACTGCCATTGACGCTTGGAATAGTCGTTCTCCTTCTGAGCGTAGAACCGCAGATGATCAGATTACTACCATATTTGCTACCACCACACGCTCAGATTACGGCCTGATTACCTCTACTGGCCGTTTGGTCATGGCCCATACAGCCGACTTACCCGCTCTGCCTTCCACCGCTGCATTAAGCGTTTCGGGTGGAGTCCAAGCGGATGAGTTGCTAGCCATGACTGACAGCACAGAAGCTACCCCAGACGAACGAGCGATTACTGCTGTGTCGCTGCAAGATACTGAGCCCTTAGCCATCGGCACCTCGTCCGGTGTAGTAAAGCGATGGAATAGAGAGTCCCCGACAACCATGGATTCGTGGACCATCATTGACTTGAAAGATCATGACAGCGTGGTGTTTGCAGCCCCCGCTGAAGATGATGATCGCCTAGTGATGATTTCTTCAGATTCCAGTTTGTTGACTTTTGAAGCATCACAAGTGCGCCCGCAAGGTCGCAATGCAGCTGGCATGTCAGGGATTAGATTGTCGGACAACACCAGAGTTATCTGCTTCAACGTCGTCTCAGCAGGGAAAATCGCTTGGACCTATGAAGAGGGCGATAATGGCTTGAGCTCTCAATCTGGAGCAGTTGTACTCACAGTAGCTGGTGACTCAGAAGCCTTGCCAGGTACCGAGAACGGCGCGGCCAAGCTCACCCCATTAGAGATGTATCCGGTTAAAGGACGTGGCACTGGTGGTGTGCGTTCTCAACGCTTCCTTAAAGGCCAAGATGAGCTGCTCTTAGCTTGGGTCGGCCCATGGCCTTTACACGCTTCCACAGCCTCTGGAACGGCGGTGGAGCTACCTCAGGTAGACATGCGCCGTGATGCATCAGGTCAGGAGCTCTCTGCACCTATTTCATATGTTGCATAGGGCACAATACTTGTTGTTGGTAGCTAGCAAGGCTGGCTACCAACAACTGCCAGTTCGTTGCATTACCATTCTCGAAGAGACATCCCATACCACTTCACGGTCGCACTATCGATATCCGAGTATCGAGTAGGGTAATTAGATTGTCTGTTGGGCAACTTGGGCTTTGATTCGTTGCATGCTCTCATGCATCACAATCATCAGTGCTAACAAGGCCATAAGATACCAAGGGAATAGGGCAATACTCACACTATTCGCAAGAAAACCAAACACTGGCGGCATCAATAGTGAACCAGTGTAAGCGCTTGCCATTTGCACCCCGACAATCGCCTGAGAACGTTCTGCACCAAAGGTTTCAGGGGTGGAATGAATCACGCATGGATACACCGGTGCACATCCAAGGCCAAGCACAACTAAACCACCCAACACACCGAATCCTCCACTAATGGGCAGCATAATCATCAGTAAGCCACAAGCCATGACTGTGTAGCCGATACGTATCATCGTTGCATCATTAAACTGCATCGTCAGGAAACCGCTTAGTGCACGTCCCACAGTGATACCGATATAGAACATGCTGGCCCAAGACGCTGCAGAGCTAACCGAAATACCTCGGTAGGTCACCATATAACTGCTCGCCCATAGTCCAGCTGTGGTTTCTATTGCACAATAACAAAAGAACATCACCAATACTTGACTCGCTGCAGGAATGCGCAAAATTTCTCGCACACTCAACGTGGTTGGACGCTGTTTTGACGATAATGCTTCTGCAGCATTCGTAGAAGTCTCTAGCTTCGGCGAAACAGCACTATCTGAAGCTGAACCACTACTCACGCTTGTTGTAGGTCTCTGCTTCCACAGCGGCACGCTAAACACCAACACCACTGTTAAGAGAATTTGAAGGATGGCAATATACCTATACCCACCCTGCCAACTTTGCCCGCGAGTTAAAGCAAACCCCATGATGTATGGTCCGATTGACGCGCCCACACCCCACATACAGTGCAGCCAGCTCATATGTCGACTGGCATAGTGCAGAGCTACGTAATTGTTGAGTGCAGCATCTACTCCTCCAGCGCCTAGGCCATAGGGTATAGCAACTAGACAAAGTTGCCAGTAGCTTGTCGATACAGAGAAGCCGAACAACGCCAGTGCCGTAAGGAGAACTGACATTGCGGTGACTTTTCCTGCTCCAAAACGTAAAGTGATGCGGTCACTAAGCAATGCGGAGATAATCGTTCCCATGGCTATAACCACTGAAATGCCACCGGCATAAGATATGGGAACACCAAAGCCTTGATACATTGAAGGCCATGCTGCGCCAAGTAATGAATCGGGGAGCCCTAAGCTAATAAATGCCAGATATATCACTGCAAGAAGCAACGTTGCCATGCTGTTAATAACCCCCACGGATACTCAATCAACCATCGTTGATCAGCCGAATTCCACACTCAAGGACCTCATTCTATCGACAAGGTGCAGAAAAACTCGCCATTTCTCCTCCTAAACCCCTCCGAACTTCGTTTGTGTAGGGATTATTGAGGAAACGGGTACTATCCGACAGGCTGAAAGCCCGGCATTGCGCCATTTGTCGTCTTTAAAACGATTGCTTCGCGATCGTAATCCCTACACAAAAGAATTCGTTCACGCATATGCATGATCACTCAGTATCATCCTCAACATATTCGAGCACTTCACCAGGTTGACACTGCAATACTCGACATATTTCATCAAGTGTCGAAAAACGTATTGCTTTCGCTCTACCATTTTTCAATACTGAAACATTCACCGGGGTAATACCTATAGCGGTAGCAAAATCATTCACCGACATTTTTCGACGGGCGAGAACAACGTCAAGATTTACACGTATAGCCATGTTAAATCACCGCTTCCAACTCACCATGTTGCTGCGTTGCAGTCACCAGCAAATTGCGCATCACCACCATTAACAAGATAAAAGCCACCTCAATTATCACGAATACTAGCAATGCCAGTAGTAGTCCCAGCGGTCCTAATTGAGCTACCAGTCCAGCATGAATCAGTAAGCCACCGGTGAGCACTGTGGCAGCACACGCTGAAACAATAATGACATCAACCCACCTGAATGAGCCATCAGAAAAAACACTCCCTCTGCCAGCTTTCGAAAGCAATTGCCACAGTGCAATCAAGGCGACTTCAAAGCATACGATAATCAGCACCGTAACAATGAGGTACGGTACACGTAAATAAGCGTGAGTTGGGTCTTGAACAGCATATTCATCAGATATTTCGGGCAGCAACCACAACTGAGCAGCAATGCCCACACATTGAAGTATTGCGATAATCACCTTTAAGACCCCTAATAACCAACCCTGTAAAGACCGTCGCTGGTTAGTACCTCCTTGTTCAGCTTGCGCTTCCACCTTCTTATTCAACGTTGCCATGTGTTGCCCCCTCCATATTGGTATCCCCGATCTCTCTCATCCATCTCTGACCTTGAAACTACGTTATGAAACAGTTCTACTACAAAGTATCGCTTATCAATATGTTTCTATCGTATCTCAATAGCATTCAATTTGAAGAATCAGTGATAAATCGAAATACAATAGATTATTATCGATTTTCGATAGATTATGCTCGACTTGGAATCATCCTATGCGGAAGCACACAACAACGGCAGAGAAAGGCAACTCGTGAACAATTCTGAACAAGCAAATACGCAAGCACAGCCATCGTTTGCCGAAGCCACACCACCACATGTCACAGAGGCGGCGCAGCACGGAAGCCCACCGCCCGACTCGCAGCAGACACCGCAATCACCGCAATCACCGCAACACCACCAGTCATCAAACATGTTGTTCGGGCAACCGCCCCTAGGAATTTCTCCAGTCCAATCAGCACTCTCCCATACCAGAGAATACGTCCTGCTAGCTCTCTCATTCATAGCTGCCTTGGGCGTAGACAGAATGATTCTTGCACCGTCATCGAGCACAACGCAGCTTCGCTGCTACGCCATATTTTGGATACTTTGGGTGCTGCTCTTTACTGGAGTCTTCTGGTCGCATGTCCACCGTAAACCATACTCATGGCTGGCGGGCATCAGTATTGTGCTGCTCTGTATATGGTTACTACTCTCAGACGCTGGACAGCATTATCACAACAATCCAGAATATACAGCACTGTGTATCTTGAGCATTCCAGCACTAGCGATGATGCACCTGCAAATATCTAGCGCAGATTTCAGTGTGCACACACCAGCACGAACAGCTCTCAATTGGCTCTCTGGTTGCTTCGTACAACCGTTCACCGCAATATCGCAACTGCGCTCTCCCCTCACTGCAATATGGCATACCGAAGATCGAGACACACGCAAATCTAGGCTGCGCGTTACGGCAATGTCAATACTCGTCGGCATTCCAATACTTGGCTTATTGACGGCATTGCTGACCTCAGCAGATATCGTATTTAAACAAGGCGTAAACGCCATTATTGGGGACATTGATCTATCTATGATCGCTATGCATGCCTTCATCGTCGGAGTGCTCACTATATGTTGCTACTCTCTCCTGTTCAATAGCGATACTAGGAATTCCTACAAGGAGCCACAGCATACACAGTCACTCAATACACAGTCACTTCATACACAGTCACCCAGCACGCAACTACAAGAGACACCATCACAGACTCTAAACAACACCGCAATCAAGGACCTTCAAATCACCGAGGGGAATGTCACCTCTTCATTCAGCAAGCACCAACCCTTTAACCCTTCAGTGTGTCTGATTGTACTCATCGCTGTATTGGCACTGTATTCAGCCTTTAGTGCGATTCAATTTACCTTCTTATTTGCACGTCAAGGTCTTCCAGATGGTTACACTTACGCTGAGTATGCCAGACAAGGTTTTTGGCAATTACTCGCTGTTACCGTCATCAATCTCATCGGCTTCGGTTTAGTGTTGATCTATAGCCCGCGCAAACCCGTGCTTGACGCTTTGCTCGTTGGCTTAATCATGGCTACGGCGGTAGTGCTATCGTCTTCAGCGCTGCGACTCAGTTTGTACATCAATGCATATGGATTAACCTGGCTCAGACTTGCCTCACTACTCTTCATGGGACTCGTCTCAATGATTCTCATATTGAGTATTGCACGTTTGCGTTTTCAGCGTTTACCTTTGCTGACTCTTTGCGCCACGCTCTTTGTCTGTTGGTTCGTGCTCTTGGGATATCTCAATCCGTCCGCCATAATCGATTCATTCAATATGACGCATGAATTTACCCAAGTTGCACAGCTATAACAGCATTGGTGATTTACCAGAAGACTTAGGATCAGGTGTCGATTTTGCTTCGATCGAAGTCATCAGCATTGTCAACAATGAATTGCTTTCGTGGCGGTACGTCGTCACCCATGAGCAGAGAAAAGACATCGGACGCATGTTCCGCATCTTCCATCCGAATTCTTCTAAGCATGCGTGAACGAGGATCCATGGTTGTATCAGCGAGCTGATCCGCATCCATTTCACCTAGACCCTTGTACCGCTGAATATCTTCATGGAAATCAACACGCTGTTTCTTCAACTCCGCAAGCTTTCCAGCAAGTTCATCGTCGGAATAGGTGTAGATATATTCGCCTTTACGCTTACCTGCGAGCGCTATACGGTGTAGCGGAGGAACAGCAGCATACACATGTCCTGCCTGAACTAGAGGCCTCATGTATCGATAGAACAGGGTTAGCAGCAGAATTCGTATGTGCGCACCATCCACATCAGCATCCGTCATCATAATAACTTTGTTGTACCGAGACTGCGTGATATCAAAGCTAGCTCCAGATCCAGCTCCTATCACTTGAATAATGGCAGCACACTCTTTATTGGAGAGCATCTGGGACACTGAGGCCTTTTGAACATTAAGAATTTTTCCTCGGATGGGCAACAATGCCTGAAACATCGAGTTGCGAGCAGCCTTCGCAGTGCCCAATGCGGAATCCCCCTCCACAATGAACAATTCAGCAATATCATCATTGCCTGGCTGCGAGTCTGAAAGTTTGGCAGGCATTGATGCTGATTCGAGAGCATTCTTGCGTCTGGTAACTTCTTTCGTTTTCCTAGCTTGCACACGGGCATGCATCTCGCCAACAATTTTCTCAAGCACGCGCGAAGACTGATCTTTGAATCCACGGCGTGAACCTGAAACCATCTCACCAAATTGCTTATCAGTCATTCTGGTAACGATGGGCTTTACTTGAGCTGTACCGAGTACATCTTTCGTCTGCCCCTGAAACTGCGGTTCAGCGATGCGCACAGTTACCACTGCCACAAGCCCTGCTAAGACATCATCACGTTCAATTTTGGTGTGTGAATCTTTGAGATTCACCTTCAGCTTACGGGCGTTACTTTCTACATATTTACGAATTTGCTTAGTCAGCGCATTCATAAATCCATCTACATGCATGCCGCCACCAGGTGTTTCAACCACGTTTACAAAGCTCATTAAGGTGGTGTCATAACCGTTAATCCACCGAAGTGCGATATCTACGCCACACTTGCGGTGTACCTTTTCAGCGTGGAGCTGCCCGCCCTCGACAACCTTCTGTGTTTCTTCCTCATATTCACCTTCGCCAGAAATATGCCAAATATCGTTGACGGGCTCACCTTTAGAGAGGAAATCAACAAAATCTACAACTCCACCGGTATGGAGGAATTCTTGAATTCGAGGATGTTGAGCGCTTTCATGATGCGTTGATGCAGCTGTCTCAGCCGCATCAATTGCTGTGTTTTGCGACTCTTGCGGCTTCTCCTCATCGTCTATCTCGACACTATTATCAAGATCACTCAGGGAGGCGCTTAGCGAAGTCTCTTCTTCGTCAGACTCTGCCTCAGTATCTTCAACATCTTGTGCTTCTTCTGAATCGATTGGATCCAGTTCATCTAGTGCGCTAGATTCCTGCTGATCAGAGAAAGCAGATGCAGCCAGATTGCTTTCACTGCCAGCGTGTTCAGTGTCAACGTTCTCATCAATAACACTAATTTTTAGACCAGGAACAAGGAAACTAGTTTGTCGCACACGCTCAATTAACTGCTGATAACTAAAATGTGCTGTGGTGTTGAAAATCTCAGGATCAGCCCAATACCGAATGCGAGTACCAGTTTTCTTCGCTGAGACTTTGCCGACGACACGTAGTTCGGTAGGTTTATTGCGACGCGTGCGCTTAAAGTTCGCATCAGGAGAAGGATTTTCTGGATCTGTATCATCAAAAACCCCTGGATGCCCCTGTTTGAATTCCATTCGATAGGTGTTGCCATCACGGTCAACTTCAACGTCGAAACGAACACTCAAGGCATTAACTACAGATGACCCAACACCATGTAGACCACCGACGGCATTATATGAAGAATCTCCAAATTTTGCACCCGCATGGAGCTTAGTAAGCACCACTTCCACACCAGTCAAACCTGTTTTGGGTTCAACATCAACTGGAATACCTCGGCCATTATCTGCCACGCTGATTGAGCCATCTTTATGCAAGGTAACGACGATGTCATTGCAAGCACCCGCCAAGGCCTCATCGACGGAATTATCAATAATTTCCCACAGGCAATGCATCAAACCTTGGCTATCGGTTGTGCCGATATACATGCCAGGTCGCTTGCGAACCGCATCAAGCCCCTCGAGAATGGTCAGACTTTGTGCACCATAGGATTTCGCCATTAATTATCTCCGCTAATCATTGTGTTGTAGTCATCAGGATAGCCACACGAAAACGCGACCTATGAAATTGCACAGGTCGCGCTATCGAATACATCCTGCATACTCACTGATCCAAGAAGTCACGCAGGGTTTGAGACCTCGACGGATGTCGCAACTTGGACATGGTCTTGGATTCTATCTGGCGGATACGCTCACGAGTTACGCCGTAGACTCGACCGATATCATCGAGGGTTTTAGGCTGACCGTCCTCAAGTCCGTAACGCATCTTAATAACTCCGGCCTCACGAGGGCTAAGAGTCTCGAGTACTTGTTTGAATTGCTCCTGTAACAGTGAAAATGCCACTGCATCTGAGGGGGCTATGGCGTCGGTATCCTCAATCAAATCACCGAACTCTGAGTCGCCATCCTCGCCGAGTGGGGTATGCAGAGAAATTGGTTCGCGTCCGTACTTTTGGACTTCCTGAACTTTCTCGACTGGCATATCCAACTCTCGCGCCAACTCATCAGGCGTTGGCTCGCGCCCCAAGTCCTGCAGCATCTGGCGTTGAACACGAGATAGTTTGTTAATTACTTCCACCATGTGTACTGGCACACGGATAGTTCTCGCTTGATCAGCCATGGCGCGTGTAATTGCCTGACGAATCCACCATGTTGCATAGGTAGAGAACTTAAAGCCCTTCTTCCAATCAAACTTCTCCACTGCACGAATTAATCCGAGGTTGCCTTCCTGGATCAAATCCAGGAATAACATCCCACGACCCGTGTATCGCTTAGCTAGTGAAACCACCAATCGAAGATTAGCTTCGAGCAGATGATCCTTAGCTTTTTTCCCATCTGATGAGGCCCACTTCAGTTCTCGCTTACGTTTGAATTCAAGCGAATCGCTTTCAGTATCAATGATATGTTGAGCAAACAGTCCTGCTTCAATCCTTTCAGAAAGATCAACTTCCTGCTCAGCGTTCAACAGACTCACTCGACCTATTTGCTTGAGATAATCCTTAACTGGATCAGCGGTGGCTCCAGTGGCAACCACCCTGCGCTTAGGATTGCCAGAAGGTACGGTGTTCTCGTCATCTTCTGAATCATTGACAACAAAAGCACCCTTGGCCTTGACTACCTCTTCTTTTTTGGAATTCTGATCATCATCGTCATCATCGCTGATGTCATCATCATCTTGAGCATCTTCAGAATCATCGTCATCATCAGATTCGTTGGTGTCGCTGTCGTCGTCATCTTCTAACGAATCGTCGATATCGCTGATATCGTCGTCATCCTCCGGCTGCTCTATATCGTTCTCAGCTTCAGCGGTCTTAGATTTCCGCGATGAGCTACCTGCCTTTTTGCGTTTGGCTGGAGCTTTTCGCGTTTTCTTGGCAGTAGTATCAGACACCGCCGCGCTATCGTCAGCCTCGTCTGTTGCTGCGACTGAGGTATCCCCATTATCAACGTCAGAAGCAGCTACCGCAGCTGTCTTGCTCTTACGCAAAGTGCTTGAGTGCTTCGCCGCCTTGGATGTCTTGGCTCGAGAGGCAGTCGTCTTCGTTGTTGCGGTCGACGCCGTCGCTGTTTCGATGGTGTTCTTCTCAGCCGTCGTATCCTTAATGGCCAACATTTCCTCCTGGATGATCCTGCCCATGCGCCTAGCACGAAGGCACACTTATGACAAGGGCAAATTGTCAACTAATAGAGTGAACCATCTTGCAAGGACGATTATTCCCGATGTCGATGTTTTTCTGTCCCTTTCGGACTAATATTATGCTCCAAGGCGCAAAGCACAATAGAAGCTAAGGAACACCCGCTGTCCAGTGATAAGGCCTGTTGAGCATACGATACAGCTGCAGCATCACCCAACCACCAGTTAATATATGCAATTGTTGCCAGTGCTTGACTTCGATATTCTTGTGGAACCATCGTGCACATCAAACTCAACGCTGCAATGCCATTCCTGCAACGAAGCACGGCGGAGGAACCCTGCTGTTGGTGAAAGGCAATATCCAACTGTGAAGCCATGAAAATAACCTGTTCACTGTGATGAGGTCTAGACGCCAGTAATTTCAGCTTGCCAACACTAATATTCATGATGTCACCATGAGAATCGGTAATAGTAACCCCTCTCAGAAGAGTCAATATCAACACGTCACGAATTGATAACACTTCTGAAATTCCAATTGCGAGATATGCCAGCCACGCTGCATCTTCTGGCGTCTGAGGTTGCTCACATGAGTCTGACGTAATCCACTTCAGCCAATCATCTAAAAGTTCATCGATCCAATATTCGATGGCGTATTGCATGCCATATTGCCTTCGTAAATCGCCAAATAATTGCTGATATTCGTGCATTTGAATCAGAGAGAAGCTCACGGTCCCCTCAAGAGGTAGAGGACCATTATTGTTAAAGGGAGTAGATACACATGGTACTTTCACAGAGTGCACGCCGGTTCTACTGTGGAAATCAACTGCTGTATCGTCTTTGTCTCCATCAACGTTTACGGCCTGATGCTGCTCATTCATGAATTGTCCACCTTGCTGTGATACGTGCATATCCCCGAAGTGCTAGTAGGACTACAACAGCAACGAGAATACGAATGATGATGTGACTATGGCAACTTCGCCAGCTTCGAACAAGATCTGTTTGCTGTTGTGGTCAAATAAGGCTGTTGTTAGTGTTTATGGGGACATATCTCTGGTTTTGCACACCCTTGTGGATAGTCTCATACTTATGGATTCAGCTACGGATATTCCCATTATGGAAGCCAAGATTGATTATCTGCTAAAGCGCTATATCTCTTCCGACGAACTAGGCACCATTGCGAGCCCTTGTAATCTCGTGTTAGATTCGGTTCTCCAACAGGCTCGTATATCCAGTCAGGGAGGAAAACGACTGCGCGCTTTGCTTACTCTGGCAACTTTTGATGCGGCGAGTCATGCAAACGATAAGTTCAAGCAGTTAGCCGAACGACGAAAGAATGTTATAGATCTGGCCTGTGCCATCGAAGTATTCCAAACAGGCGCTTTGGTGCATGATGACATTATCGATGATTCCGACTTACGTAGAGGAAAACCCTCTGCGCATGTTGCTCTATCGAGAACTTTAAGCAGCTCAGATACCTTATCCACTATCTCAACTCCCCCTTTACAGAGCGCAGTGCTTGACCAGAAAGCGGAAACTGCCTTCGGCAAGGGATTAGGCATCATGTTGGGAGACATACTTGCAACTGCGAGTATCTCAATTGCCCATCGTGCTTGTGAATCACTCTCTGAGCTTTACTCCACAGTTATCAATAAGGACACTGAAAGTCAGCTCCCCTCTGAGGATGAGCACACTGAACGCAACCATACTGCAAGTGACCACCATGTATGTAGCACTACCACTTACAACACTGCTGCTGGTCAATCTGCAAACGATATGCTCAATGCTTTTCTGTCAATGCATCGTGAAGTTGAGATAGGTCAAGTTCTCGATCTTGGTGTTGAACACGTTCCACTTGATAATCCAGACCAACTCATCACAGCATCGCTCAGCGTGTTCCGATGGAAAACCGCCAGTTATACCACTATCGCACCTATCGAACTTGGATTATTAGCGGCAGGCTTTGAAGCAACAACAGCTCGCAGCAATGCTTTAGCCATAGGTACCAAACTCGGTTTGGCCTTCCAATTAGCGGATGACTTACTCGACGTTATCGGCGATAGCACGCATACGGGCAAACCTGTTGGCGGAGATATCCGCGAAGGTAAACGAACGGTTCTACTCGCAGACGCATTGGCTGGCGCGCATGGCGCTGATCGACAATTCTTATCCTCCGTTTATGAGGACAGTCATCGCACAGATGAAGAGGTTACACACACCATTGACCTCTTCCACAGCACAGGTGCCATAGAACACTCACAGCAACGCATAGCTGAACTGTGGCAAGAGTCTTCAGCTGCGTTGACTTCGTCAAGTATCAGTCTTGGCTTAGATTCACAGGCAGAGGACCTACTTCGCAACACGTGTGCACAATTCATCCCTGAAGAGCTGCGAGAACTGTGATTCGAAGGTCACGAAGTGTAATTTTAGACAAGACCGAGAAGATATCGAATGCCTTTCGGCATCAACGACCGTAGGATACAAGCATGAGTGAAGAGGGACTACAGCCGCAAGGAGTCACGCTTGACGGGCGATATCGCATCATACGGCGTATCGCTGAGGGCGGCATGGCCACAGTGTATGAGGCTCTTGATGAGCGTTTGTCCCGTGAAGTAGCTATTAAAATCATGCACCAGCAACTTGCTCAGGGACCCCATCGCGAACAATTTGTTGAACGCTTTCACAGAGAAGTCCGTTCTGCAGCTTCCATAGCTAGCCCACATATCGTTCAAGTTTATGACAGTGGTGAATACCAAGGTCGAAACTATTTGGTCATGGAATACGTGCGCGGAGTAAATCTCAGATATGAGATGAATCTTCAGAGCACCTTCAGTGTGCACGAAACACTACGAATCATCAGAGAGACACTAGAAGGTTTAGCCTCTGCACATGAATCAGGCGTCATTCATCGAGATATCAAACCGGAGAACATCTTACTCAATACTCGTGGTCATGTGCAGATCACTGATTTCGGTTTAGCCAAGGCAGTCTCACAAGCAACACTTTCCACAACAGGTATGTTGCTTGGAACGGCCGCATATTTAGCACCTGAGATGATTGAGCATAATCAAGCCACTAAGCAAGGCGATCTATATGCAGTTGGGATCATTGCTTACGAGATGATTACAGGAGCTGTTCCATTCGCTAGTAATAATCCTGTCACCTTAGCTTTCAAACATGTTCATGAAGATGTACCTCAACTGCTTCAGATTTGTGACGGCATTGACCCATCAGTCTCTGCATTGGTGAAACAGCTTTGTGAGCGGATACCTGATGCTCGTCCGCAAGATGCAGAAGCTGCTTTACAACTACTCAACAGCTGTGAGAAACAGCTCACCCCCGAGGCCGGCCTATTCACCATGTCCGCGCCAACTCAAGGTCAAAGCGAGCAAATCCTCCCCACCGTGCACCAACAGATCGGTGTTGCGTCTACATTGCCTTTGAATCCACCAGCACCGCACCCTGATACAACAATCAATCTCAATCACGTACAACCGCAAGCTAATCTCAGCGAAACAACTTCCGAGTCTGCTACGCTGTCGTCGCCAAACACTGGAATCGAGAAACAGGCTGACAGCAAGAGCAAACGCCCTGTGATCCTCGTTGCCATTCTCACTGCAGTAGTTCTTCTCATTGCAGGAGCAAGTGCAGCATGGTGGTATTTTCTCGGTCCTGGTAGCTATTGGAGTGTTCCTCAACCTACTGATATTTCGTGCAACTCCGAAAGTGTATGCAATATTTCGGGTGCTGAATTCTCGAAGTATGAAAGCACTCTGAAGATCAGCGGCATCAATTACTCAACTAGTGAAGCATTCAGCGATACCGTCGCCAAAGGTAATATCATTTCCGCTACGCCTGAGGCTGTTGGTTCACACGTCAGTAAGCGAGGTGGAAGCTTACAAATCGTCATTTCGCAAGGAATACAGCAGGCCACCATTCCCTCATCTCTCCTTGACCCGAATACTGATGTAGGGAAAAAGCCACTTGAAGCGCTCAAAGCAGCGGGTTTTACCGCCATCACGCATGAGGAAAATAAGGACGAATTTAATCTTGATATTCCTGAAGGTGCGGCAATTAGTGTCTCCCCGAAGCCAGGAAGCACAGTGAATCATAATGCTGAGGTAACAGTGGTGCTATCCAAAGGCCCAAAGCCTGTAAGCATGCCAGATGTAATTGGAGAGACGAAAGACTCAGCACAACAGCAGCTGCAAGAAGCACGTTTGACAGTGACTTACACCGAAGATTGGTCAGACAACATAGATAAGGGTAAGGTTATATCCGCTACACAGCAAGCTGGAGCCCAACTTCACTGGGGTGACGCGGTGAGCGTTGTGGTATCCAAAGGCCCACAGACAGTTACTATGCCTGATGTACGTGGGCAAGATGCAGATGAAGCCACCGAAACGCTGAAATCCTTAGGATTTGAAGTCAACATTTCGGCTCCTCTAGGTGATCTCACTCATACCGTACGTTTACAAAGTCCTGACCCTGGACAGACTGTAAGACTCAGAGACAAGAATGGGAAGGCTACAGTCATTACTCTCACTGTAGTGTAATCTCAACTGCACCATATGTTATACCTACGTTAAACGGACAGCCTCTGCGAGAATACTTAGCGCAGAGGCTGTCCGTTTAACGTAGGTATCGCAATGCTGCCAGATTTAGGCAGCATCGCCTTTAGGGAGTACCTTAGGACTGCGATTTTTCAGAACTTGTGCGTAAATATCAACATATTCTTGACCACTGAGTTGTTGAATATCCTGCATCATGCGATCAGTAAGTTCACGAAGTTGCTCTCTCGTCACATCCTGAGAGGGTGTTTTTGTAACTTGTATAGCTTTACCGAAAATTACTGTGGTATTACCTTTTCCTGGAATTACTGTGCCCGGGCGTTGCAGCTCACGAGACCCGATAATCGCTGTTGGAATAATCGGCACACCAGTTTCGTATGCGAGGCGTGCAACACCTGTGTGGCCACGAAACAGTCGACCATCAGGACTTCGTGTTCCTTCGGGGTGTATACCAAAAAGCTTGCCCGATTCAAGTACGTGTCTTGCTGTTTCTAGTGCTCCCAAGGCTTTTGAACCACCAGATCTATCGACCGGAAACACTCCTACAGAAGTGAACCACCACTTCTTTAATCGACCTTTAACACCTTTGCCGTTAAAGTACTCAGCTTTACCCATGAAATGAATCATGCGAGGGCTTGACAGCGGTAATAGCGCATCGTCAATCACGGCAAGATGGTTTGATGCAATGATCGCCCCTCCCTGCTTGGGAATGTTCTCGACACCCTTGACTGTGGGGTGAAAACGTCTCCGGGCAACTGGGCCTAGCAATGTAACAAAAAACCAATACAGCACGGTACCTCCTCGCATGCAATTGCCAACCGATGCGGTTAGAGTATGAAATATGACCGACCACAACAATAGCAACCCTTCTGAGCAGCAACCAAACCAGAAGCCGGATGGTGACTCCTCCCCTGACCAAACATCCCATACTCAGGGTTCAGGATCTGATGCATGGTCAGAATTTCTTGACGCTCATGCTGATGATATTTCTTCGGTTGAACGTTCTCGTGATGCTAAACGTTTCGAGAAGAGCGCAAAGAAAGCACAAAAGAAGGCCGCCCTAAGCGTCAATGATTTGAAGGACTCTGCTTTCACTGCATCTGGCCATCCCAGTGGTCCACGTGATTTCGAGGGGAGAAGCTGGCTCGATACCGATGCTGTGATGGATTCTGGTAACTCTTTTACACCACCGAATCCAGATTTAGGCAAGTTGCGCTCTGGTGTATTGGTCTTTTCAATAATGTGTATTCTTGCCCTGATATCATTCGCCGCTGCCATATTGTTGCCCTCTTGGTCCGGAACGATTGGCACTGTTGGCGGTATCCTCATGTTAATCGGTGGTGTCGGTTTGTTTACTCAACTACGAGGACATACTCAGACCCGCAACGATCCTTTTGATGACGGATCTCGGGTATAGAACTCAAAGGCTCGCGAGGAAACAGCAACACCAAATATGTAGGCAGCTTCAAATTCCTTGTACAGGCTTAACAGACGCGAATACATACTTCGGCAACTCGAGCACGACACAGACAGTGGCCTCGTCCAAAGGCAATACGCAGCTAAAGAATAAGGCCACTGACAGCTAATGCGAGTTACTGAGTAACAGATTTGGACTGTGCGACGGCAATCCAGCGTTGCAACAAATCCTGAGCAGCTCCGCTAGACACTGCTTCTTGAGCCAGTGCATAGGCTTGTGTAAATCGCTCATTTAGCGATGCCTGAGGGTTGCTCATCAAATGAGTATCAGCAACAATAGCTGAGGCAGCATTCAGCAATGCAGTTGTGCGCGAAGGAATATCTTTTCCTGCAACAAAATCACGCATAACTTGTGCATTGAAATCAGGTTCCCCACCTTTGAGATCCTCAACAGTAATTCGAGGAAGGCCCAATTCAACGGTCGGGTCAAACTCAGTTTCGACCACTTTTCCGCCACTAACTTCCCAGATAGAAACAGGACCAGTGGGCGCCATCTCATCAAGCCCCTCCGATGAGGTATATACCAAACCCTGTTGCCCGTTTTCAGCAAACACAGCAGCCATCATGGGGCTTAGCTTCCTATCCGCACAACCGATGGCGACATGACTCGGATGAGCAGGATTGGTTAGTGGCCCCAACACGTTAAATACGGTTGGAATGCCTAATGATGAGCGCACAGGTCCCACAAAACGCATAGCAGGGTGAAAAGTTTTAGCAAATGCAAAGGTGATGCCTACTTCATTACCCACCTCGCCGACTGCCTCAGGCTCCAAATCAAGAGGAAGACCTAGGGATTCTAAGCAATCAGCTGTGCCACTTTTACTACTGGCAGCACGATTTCCATGCTTAACAATCCTTACCCCCGCGGCTGCAGCAACTACTGCCCCCATGGTCGACAAATTCACTGTAGATGCTCCATCACCACCGGTACCGACAATATCTGTGGTCTCCCCATCGACGTTTAAACTCTTCGCGTGCGAAACCATAGCCTTTGCAGCTCCCGCGACTTCCTCACTGGTAAGTCCCAAAGTTTGCATGGATGCCAGGGTGGCTCCTACAGCAACAGGATCTGCGTTACCACTCATGAGTTCATCGACAAACCAGTAAGATTGATCCGCAGTCAATGTCTGGCCTTTGACTAAAGTCCTCAGAATAGCCTTCTGTGTGAAGGGCTCACTCATTATTCCTCCTAGAGACTGCAATGAAATTACCTACTTACCAACTTGACACATCCGGTGTTATTCTAATGCCACTTCGTAACATGAAGGTGTTGATACGACAACAGATGATATGAAAAATCCCGACCAACCTTCAACAATGTTGATTGTTTGCGGTCAATCGGGATATTCACATAGAGAGTATTACTCGTTCTGTCCGTGACACATCTTGTATTTACGTCCCGAACCACAAGGGCAAGGAGCGTTACGTGATGTACCCGGGAAAGTACGCCCATCAGACCAAGGAGTGCGCAGAGTTTCCTCCTTGGGACGTTTATTAGCCGGAATCTTCTGCTCAGCATGACTCAGCGGTTCAGGACCAACGATACCTTGAGGCTGTGCAGTCTGCTCATCACTGTGTGAAGCATCACTTGAATTCTCGGTGTCTTCAGCACTGTCATCATCGCCAGAGTCTGGATCTTCAGGAGCGTTGAAGGTCAAATGCTCACCCTCAGCCTGTGCTTCATCCTCATTAAGACTCTCTCGAGCCTTATCTACGGCAGCATCTTCGTCACTTTCTGAATTGAGATCTTCGGTTTTAGCGATTTGATCGATGTCAACATTAAAGAGCAGCTGGATGCTTTCCTCTTTAATTGCCTCAATCATCGAGTTGTACATCTGATAGCCTTCACGCTGATATTCGACCAGCGGATCACGCTGTCCCATACCACGCAGCCCAATGCCATCCTTGAGATAATCCATCTCGTACAAATGCTCGCGCCATTTACGATCAAGCACTGCAAGGACCACACGGCGTTCAAGCTGCCGCATTCCCTCAGACCCGAGAGCACTCTCCCGAGCCTCATATTGTTCTTGAGCATCTGCCACGATCACCTCACGCAAATGCTCAGCAGCCTTATCGCCTTTGAGCTTTACGACGGATTCCTTAGTTGCATCTTGGTCGATGTCGATTGGGTAAATTGAGGACAGTGCTTTCCACAGTCCTTCATAATCCCAAGCAGTTGGCTTTTCAGAGCCCTTATTGGCTCCTCGAATGTAGGAAGAAGCGATATCAGATATAAAGCGCTCAATGTCATCATGGATATCTTCACCCTGTAATACGGCTTGACGCTCCTGATAAATCACTTGACGCTGCTTATTCATCACGTCGTCATATTTCAGGACGTTCTTACGAATCTCAAAGTTTCGGGATTCAACGGCCTTCTGAGCATTGCGCACACCCTTGGAAACACTCTTGGACTCGATTGGCTCACCTTCAGGCAGACCCTTCGACATCACTCGAGCTACCAACTGAGTGTTGAACAAACGCATCAAATCATCTTCAAGGCTCAAATAGAAACGTGATTCTCCTGGATCACCCTGACGCCCTGAACGACCTCTGAGCTGATTATCAATACGTCGAGACTCGTGGCGTTCAGTGCCGAGCACATACAAGCCTCCAAGTTTAACTACTTCTTCATGCTCATCCTTGACCTGCTCCTTGACTGCTTCAAGTGTTTCAGGCCACAGTTTCTCATAATCTTCAGGTGTGTCCTCAGCCGAATAGCCTTCTGCACGCAGCTTCTGATCAGCCAGGAACTCGGTGTTACCACCGAGCATAATATCGGTTCCTCGACCTGCCATGTTGGTAGCAACAGTCACGGCATCTTTACGACCAGCGACAGCAACAACCGACGCTTCCTTGGCATGCTGCTTAGCGTTCAACACCTGATGAGGAATTTCAGCTACATCAAGCAGTGTCGAGACGACTTCAGAAGACTCAACGGATGCAGTTCCAAGAAGCACGGGCTGACCTGTTGCATGTCGCTTGGCAACATCCTTAACAATTGCCGTCAGTTTTTCCTTCTTGGTTCGGAAAATCAAATCATCTTGATCTTTGCGCACCATCGGACGGTTGGTAGGAATCGGCAGCACGCCTAACTTATAGGTGCCCATAAACTCAGCAGCCTCAGTCTCTGCGGTACCTGTCATGCCGGCAAGTTTGTCGTACATACGGAAGTAATTCTGCAAGGTGATGGTAGCAAAAGTCTGGTTTTCAGCCTTAACCTCAACGCCTTCTTTGGCTTCTATTGCCTGGTGTAGGCCCTCATTGTAACGACGCCCCGACAGGATACGTCCTGTGTGCTCGTCAACGATAAGCACTTCGCCTGACTGCACCACGTAGTCGCGGTCACGCAGGAAGAGTTCTTTTGCTTTAATAGCGTTGTTGAGATAGCCGATAAGTGCTGTATTGCCTGGTTCATACAGATTGTCGATACCGAGATAATCCTCAATCTTGCTAATACCAGAGTCAAGGATGCCGACTACTTTCTTTTTCTCGTCAACCTCGTAGTCATCATCCCTTGTCAGTTTTGGTACTAAACGTGCGAACTGCCTATACCAACGAGTCACATCGCCTTCAGCTGGACCCGAAATAATCAGAGGTGTACGAGCCTCATCAATAAGAATGGAATCAACCTCATCAACGATTGCAAAATTATGCCCGCGTTGTACCAGATCTGCCTTCTCCCAGGCCATGTTGTCTCGTAAGTAGTCGAAACCAAACTCGTTATTGGTACCGTAGGTGATGTCAGCCTCGTATTGCTTACGGCGCTCTTGAGGCTTCTGATCGGTCACAATGCAGCCGACGGTCATACCGAGGAATCGGAAGATTCGACCCATCAACTCTGACTGATAACTGGCCAGGTAATCGTTCACGGTAACAACGTGGACACCTTTGCCACTAAGGGCATTGAGGTAGCTAGGCAAAGTTGCTACCAAAGTCTTACCCTCACCGGTTTTCATTTCCGCGATGTTACCCCAGTGCAGCGCTGCACCGCCCATAAGCTGTACGTCGAAATGACGCTGCCCAAGTGTTCTTCTGGAAACCTCACGAACCGTAGCAAAAGCCTCAGGCATAATCGAATCAAGAGATTCGCCCTTGTCAATGCGCTTCCTGAATTTGGGAGTCTGAGCCTTTAGCTCTTCGTCGCTCATCGCCTTGATGTCATCTTCCAAAGCATTGACCGCAGTGGCCACGCCTTGGAGCTTACGAAGCTGGTGTCCTTCGCCGATACGGAGGACTTTATCCAGGATTGCTACCACGTTTCGCTCCCTAATATGCTACCTATTACACAGGCATTCCCCAACGCCATAGCGTCAGGCACAAACTTCGTTCATAATACTCGACTACTGCGATTTCCACTACTTGCACGCCTCGCGTATTCACACGTCACTGTCAAAACGAAGGCCAAACACCTTTGCTGAACTCAGACGGTTATTTACAAAGCACACAATAATGCGGGTTGTTGCCATACAAAGCATATGGCAACAACCCGCAAATGATACTCATGAGAGCGCTATAACACTGCTAGTCCCTCAGTCATTATCGTTATGCTGCAGTGTTTTCAGGGGTATCGATTTCAAAAACACCGTAGCTCCAACCATGGCGATGATAAACCACCGAAGGACGTCCCGTTTCTTTGTTGACAAAGAGGAAGAAATCATGCCCGATTAATTCCATCTCATACAGGGCCTCGTCAATGCTCATGGGCTCAGCTATATGGAGCTTACGACGAATCACAATAGGGGTATCCCCTACTTGCACCTCAACTGATTCACCTGGTGCCAATTCACTGGCAACGGCAGCCTCAGGGCTGTTGTTGGGAACTTCCTCTTCTTCTGGCTCCTGTGGTGTGGATGGCAACACAGCACCCATATCCACTGGAACTGGATTGAGATAACCTCTTCTGTGATCCTTGCGGCGATCGCGAGCACGACGCAAGCGCAAGGTCAACTTGTCGAGAGCCATATCTAAAGCACTGTATTCATCAGTGCTTGATGCCTCAGCACGTACAACTGTGCGTCCTGCAATCACGGTAATTTCTACTCGCTTGGCAGTATCGGCCTGTCGTGGGTTCCCCTCATGAGTCAGCACAATCTGTGCACGCTGTGCATCAGGCGCGATGGCGGTCACACGATTCAACTTGGTATCCACCACGTCGCGGAACCTCTGCTTAATTTGCGTGTGGCGACCTGTAACGACGTTCTCCATGTGAACCTCCTTGGATCAAGCGGCTAAGCCGCTGTATGTGATGAGCGGCACCTTCACCGCCCGGGTATCTCATATTGTAACCGACTGTTCGTAGACTTCAGCGGATGCTAAGCCAATAACAAGAACATTCACGAGCCCTGCGTGTTGAACTCACAACCTTGCGCAGATTGCGTGTGCCTTAACGCATTGACTGCTAGGATTATAGTTTTGAGACCTCTTGATGATCGCGACAGACAATGCATGTGAGCACTTGGAGACAAGTACATATGAGCATTTATGTTGAGGAACTTCCGGGCTCCACAGAGCACGATGGCGGATAACATCCGCCCAGGGCGACCTGAGAGATAGCGCAACAGAGAATAGACCGCCTGCAACCATTGTGGAAACATATGGGTTGTAGGTAAGGGTGAAACGGCGGTGTAAGAGACCACCGGGCCTCTGGAAACAGTAGGCCGCATGGCAAGCCTCATCGGGAGCAAGGCCAAGCAGAAGGCGTTAAGGGCTGCTCGCCCGTGCCTTCGGGTAGGCTGCTAGAGCTTGGCGGCAACGCCAAGTCGAGATGGATGGTCATCCATTCGCAAGAATGACAGAACCCGGGGTAAAAGAGGTCTCACTCACTCCTAACCATAATCTCAACTTAGTCGCAGAAAACGTCAGCAAAAACTTGTCTGAGCATGTCGGGACTATGACCTTTTCTCGCGCCGGCACTCCACAATCTGCGCATCTGCACTTTTCGCTCCATACCATGAGTCCTGCGCTCAACAGTTCTACCCAATGCATATGCTGATTCAACAAAATTGCCATTTTGCGAAGCTTGCTCAATCAGCTCCGCTGCTAAATCCGCATCAACACCTTTGCGTGACATTTCCATGCTGACACCGCGAGCACCCATATCTCGCTGCAAGCAGTATCGCAACAGTGAATGAGCATATTCTTCATCGTTTAGCAAT
This sequence comes from Bifidobacterium sp., assembly GCF_022647885.1. Taxonomy (NCBI): domain Bacteria; kingdom Bacillati; phylum Actinomycetota; class Actinomycetes; order Bifidobacteriales; family Bifidobacteriaceae; genus Bifidobacterium; species Bifidobacterium sp. The sequence continues at coordinate 1,765,741 of NZ_JALCLM010000001.1, forward strand.
CCAAGTTCTTGTAAGCGATGAATCACATCTTCAACCAGATTTTCTTCGAAATCTTTGCGTATCAGACGTTTTGCCAAATCCGAGGAAGAGCGCGGAGCTGCATCCAAGGAGCGTAACGCAGCTTCTTTGCATAGTTCGAAACGCTGTTGCTCATCAGATGTTCGCTCTTCGAAAAGGTGTTTATCTGACGACTGCTGCACACTCTGAAGCTCAACCCTTTGCTGCGCCTGCGTCTGTGAATGCGGCAGCAAAGGTTCGTGCATGGTGCTGAGAAACTCATCAGCCGAAATCATATGGCCTCGCTTGCAATAACGAAAACTTGCAGTTGAATTGTAGACAACTATTTGCTGAGTTGCTCTGCAGCTTGTTTGTCTGCATGGGTGTTTTCAGAAGCCTGCGAAGTTGCTTCTTCATCACTTTCGGCAGAATCTTTCGTCTCCTCTTCAGGGCGGGGAATCAAGCCAAATTCCATCTTGACACGATTCTCGATTTCACTCGTTAGTTCTGCATTATCTTTAAGGAACTGACGAACATTCTCTCTGCCCTGCCCAAGCTGATCACCATCATAGGTAAACCATGAACCAGATTTCTTGACGATATTGGTTTGCAAAGCCATATCCAAAATGGAGCCTTCTCGAGAGATCCCCTCGCCGTATAACATGTCAAATTCAGCCGACTTAAAGGGCGGCGCCATCTTGTTTTTAACGACTTTTACCCTAGTGCGGTTACCAACAGCCTCATCGCCGTTCTTGAGGGTTTGAATTCGTCTGATATCAAGGCGCACAGATGAATAGAATTTCAGCGCTTTACCACCCGTTGTGGTTTCTGGACTGCCAAAAAATACACCTATTTTTTCTCGCAACTGGTTGATAAAAATAGCAGTAGTGTTGGCCTGAGCCAAAGCACCAGTCATTTTTCTCAATGCTTGACTCATCAAACGAGCTTGTAGACCTACGTGACTGTCTCCCATATCGCCTTCAATTTCGGCTTTCGGCACCAGTGCAGCTACAGAATCGATAACGACAATATCTAAGGCACCTGAGCGAACTAACATATCGGCTATTTCCAAAGCTTGCTCACCGTTATCTGGCTGGGAAATAATCAGGGAATCAGTATCTACACCAAGTTTGCGAGCATATTCTGGATCTAAGGCATGCTCTGCATCTATAAATGCCGCAACACCACCATTTTTTTGTGCATTAGCAACCGCGTGCAGTGTGAGCGTGGTCTTACCTGAGGATTCAGGACCATAGATTTCAACAATTCTGCCCCGAGGAAGTCCACCTATACCTAAAGCCATATCTAAAGCGAGAGAACCGGTGGGGATTACCTCAACATTCTGTACCGGACGATCTCCCAAACGCATAGCCGAACCCTTGCCGAAGTTCTTCTCCACTTGAGCAAGCGCTGTATCCAAGGCTGCTTGGCGACGTGATTGTATGTCGCTTTCAGAAGATTTCTTGGGTGCACGGGCACCTGTATGTTGTGCCATCTGGCCTCTCCTTAGCTTTCTGACTGCTGTGACAATTAATACCTTAGAGCCAGGTGCGAGCTGGACAGGACTTCCACAAACAATGTGGTCGAATGTGCGCCGGACTTCATAAGAGTGATTAACTGAGCTCAGGGCATGACTATACCCGAACATTTGTTCGAATTCAAATGAAGCTGGCCTAACATCACATGCACACTGCACATGCTGTTACCGCGCTGGCATAGGAGGCGCGTTGTGGTCCTTACCCCAACGTCTTGAATCGGGTATGTCCATCTGGTCACAGAGCACATTCCACACCGTGCGAGGCTCTACACCCGATTCCAACGCCTCAACTACTGTCAGTGAATCTAATTCATGTAACTGTTGATCTCTAGAAAGACTTCGTCCATAACTGCGCCCAAAAACCTCTTCAAGCAACTCCCAGAACTCGCGTTCCCTCACTTATGACAAACCTCTCTACTCCCCTAGATCAATGCACAACTAACACAACTACCGATCAACATTACTATCAATTACAGCTGAATATTAGAGTTAACAACATTATTTGAGCTGTGGATCAATTCTGCAGAGATTCAATATAATCGGCAACCATACGTAACATCTGAGAAACGCTGACACCCAGAGCCTCAGCTATCGAGCTAAGCAACTCGGAGCTTGCTTCTTTCTGCCCTCGTTCAACTTCAGAAAGGTATCCGAGCGAAACACCAGCATTCTCACTAACCTCTCGAAGTGTTTTGTGATCCTTACTGCGCAAATCTCGCAGCACATGGCCAATCGCTTCGCGCAATGAAACTTGATGAGTACCTGCATAAGAATCTTCACCCGCACCTGTGGCAGCTGCCACAGAACGCACATCTCCGCCTTCCTCTTTCATCCACATCCGCGTCAGAGCTGCTTGACGCTCATCCTTGGCCTTCTTTGCTGCTCTTGCCCTCAGCACCTGCTGCTGGGCGAATACGACCGCACGACGCTGCGCCGGCGTCAAATCCCTCACTCGGGCTGCGCCCTCGCGCACTACGTTCGTCTGTAGTTCGAACGAATCCTCGGTGTGTCGCAACACTGTCTGATTATCTGTCATCATGTGCCCCTTTCATACCGCCAAAGCTGTTCTTGTAACCTTCACCTTGCACAACAACGCTCAACGCGAAATATTCCTCAAAGCGTATGCAAACTAACAAAATGTGAGGGAGGTCACAAGTGTCTACGCTTATCTCAGCAGAATTCAACACCAGCTAGCAACATCGAAGGTCAACATACCAGACAACTTCTCAACCTTCGATGAGCCCAGCTAAAGTTGTTAGCACATTCCATACAGTAAGCTCACGAATATGTTGACGTGAACCCTCAAGCTGCAAACGCTTAACATGCGTTGACGCAGAAGGGCGCTTAAGCTCCTGAGAACTGTCATCGGGAAGCGATATCGCAATATACACTTCCCCAGCCGGATGTATGCCGTCTGGTCCAGGGCCAGCCACACCAGTAGTAGACAGCGAAATGATATGAGATACATCCCCGACACCCGCATATAACGAGGCAGCACCAACAGTCATCTGTCGGGCAACTTCAGGATGCACAGCACCCTCGGAGCGCAGTAGCTCTGCGTCGACACCCAAAATTGAGGCTTTCGCGCGAATATCGTATGTCACCACAGACCCTAGAAATACCCGAGATGCGCCCGGTACACGCACAAATGCATCAGCAAGTAATCCACCGGTCAATGACTCTGCAGCTACGATGCTCAGTTCTCTACGAAGACACACCTGCATGATTTTCTCCGCAATATCATCTGTCTCGATATGCGCAGTGGGAGTCATTTAGAGCTTCTCTCCTCATGTGCCTGTGAACGACCCGCAAAAGTATTGACCAGATATTCTGCTCCAGAATACAAGCAGAGGAATAGAGCAATCAGCACAATAATCAGGGTCAGACTTTGATACCAAGACACCACTTGTTCAGACAATGACATCATCGACCACACAGGGGCCAATAGCATGGCAATCCCAACACACTGAGCTAAAGTCTTGTATTTTCCCGCTTGTGATGCTGCGATTACTTTACCGCCTGTGTCAATAACCACGAAGCGCATCACAGTTATGCCAAGCTCACGTATGAGGAACAATGCAGTAATCCACCACGATAGCTCGCTGTGGATGGAAGCAACGACCAAAGCCGAGCAAATGAGTAGCTTGTCGGCAATAGGATCCATCAGCTTCCCAAGCTCAGTTACCTGATCGTATTTTCGAGCGAGCCAGCCATCCAATTTATCTGTTGAAGCAGCAAACACAAACAAAGCAAAGGCCCACCAACGCATATTGGTGTCATCAACGCCAAATCTACCCGCACGCATGTCGAGGACGATAAACACTACAACCAGAACGATTCTGACATAAGTCACCAAATTTGGAGGACTATTCCACCCTGCAAACAAATGCCCTTTAGTCTGCTTTGACTTGGGCTCTGAGTGCTGCTCCATACCCTCTCCTTGACTTACGGTGCTCATGATTCCCACTCCAATGACGTAGATAAAACAATTCATCTACTGTTCATGTACCAGCTTCACCTACGTTACTCCATAGGGACGCCCCACCACATGACTCAGCCTTCCGAATACCTTGTGCCCTTACGACATGAGTCAGTATGCATATGGCACTATAACTCAGACTACTGCGAAACTTGAGATGACTCTTGCGAAGTTCCTAAGCTGGTAGTTTCTCCTCTGATAAAAGCAAGTACTTCTTGCAGATCTTGAGGTTGCACTAATACTTCTCGAGCTTTTGAACCTTCCGATGGTCCAACGATTCCACGAGATTCCAAGAGGTCCATCAGTCTGCCTGCTTTAGCAAATCCAACACGAAGTTTGCGCTGCAACATAGATGTAGAACCGAATTGTGAGGTCACCACTAATTCTGCAGCTTGCAGTAAGACATCCATATCATCGCCAATATCTTCATCTGGTTCAGGCCTGTTTTCTGCGCGCTCCGTCATCTGCTCAATATCCTCACGATAGTGAGGTTTACGCTGAGTCCGCACAGCATCGACAGCCCTGCGAATCTCAGATTCTCCAACCCATGCGCCCTGCACACGAATAGGCTTTGCGGAGCCCATAGGGAGGAATAATGCGTCACCTTGTCCAATTAAGGTCTCAGCACCAGTAGTGTCAAGAATTACCCTAGAGTCAGTTGCAGAGGAAGTGGCAAAGGCAAGTCGAGAAGGGATATTCGCTTTAATTAAACCTGTTACCACGTCAACAGAAGGTCGCTGTGTAGCGAGAACCAGGTGTACCCCAGCTGCTCTTGCCAACTGTGTGATGCGTTGAATAGAGCTTTCAACATCATTTTTCGCAACCATCATTAAATCTGCCATCTCGTCTACAACCACAAGCAAGTATGGATATGGCGCTACTTTTCGCTGAGAGCCTTCAGGAACATGGACTTTCCCAGCGCGCACAGCCTCGTTAAAGTCCTTAACATGTCTAAAGCCAAAGTATTGTAAGTCGTCATACCGTGCATCCATCTCTTTGACCACCCACTCCAATGCCTGTGCAGCCTTCTTGGGGTCGGTAATAATAGGCGTCAAGAGATGTGGAATCCCCGCGTAAGCACTCAGCTCTACACGTTTTGGATCAACCATGATCAGTCGAACCTGCTCGGGCGTTGATCTCATAATCACAGAAGTCAACATTGAATTGATAAAACTCGATTTACCAGAGCCTGTGGCACCAGCCACCAACAAATGTGGCATCTTGGTAAGGTCAGCAGTAACAAAATGCCCTTCAACATCTTTGCCGACTGCGGAGAGCATCGGATTATCATCTGATTGAGCCTTATCTGACCGCAATACGTCACCGAGGTGCACAATTTCACGATCAATATTTGGTATTTCAATACCGATTGCCGACTTACCTGGAATTGGTGACAATATTCGCACATCAGAGCTCGCGACTGCATAAGCAATATTGCGCTGCAGATTGGTGACCTTTTCGACCTTTACACCTGGTCCCAATTCAACTTCATATTGAGTTACCGAGGGGCCGCGTAGGAACCCTATGACCTTCGCGTCTACTCCAAACTGCTGGAAAGTCGATTGCAATGCCTGAATGACATGATCATTGGCTGGGGTTCTCGCAGCGTGAGGTTTACCCATTGCCAAGAGATCCAAGGACGGCAAGTGATATAGCTGATCCTGTCCCTCACTGTTTGCATCGCCCTCAGCATTCGCATCGCCCTCACCTTGCGGCGAAGATTCAGGCGACACCACTGGTGTCGCAGCAGACGACAGCACTGCTGTTTCCTCACCTGTGGGCATTACCTGAGTTTCATTTGATGGATTCCACGGATCGTCCCAAACTCCAGTGTGTCGATCCACTGGCTTATCAGTATCGCTCCCCGTGCGTAGACGATCGGGCTCTTCGGCGTGACTTGAGAGCATTCCGTCTGCACCCGAGGGCAAGGTAGCTGCGTCAAATCCTTGTAAATGAGGCAATACAGCCGTTTCATCTGTGGCTCTGCCATTATCGATTGTAGTTTGGTCAACCTTACCGTGTTGGCTTGCTGCCTTTTCGAAAGCATCGTCACCTTCATAGCGATCGAGTCGACGATTGTCATCTTCGTCTCGTCCTCGACGGAACAAGCGCGAAAACCATGAGCGCTTCGACCCCGCGGCATCCTCCGTGCTGGTATCGTCATCTTCATGTGTTGGAACGCCTTGCGCGAAAACAATAGTGTCGTCTCCCGCAACGCTGTCATCCGTCAATGCTTCGTCTTGTACATCTTGCTTCGGTGATTGACCGCGCAACTTAGCAGCAACGGTGCTGCTCAGATTTGGTAGATCTGCAACGTGCAGATGAGAAATCATCATCACTGCAAATAGTGCAGCAACAACAAAGAGCACAATTGCAAAGGCTTTTGATAAGCCCCAAGCTAGTGGCGAACCAAGGACGAATCCTAATAGACCTCCAGATTCTTGAAGAATCCCAATGTCGAATACTCGATGATCTGCTGCTACTACAACGTCAATAATCGAGCATATAGACCACAACAATAGAAACCAGCCACTAACCACACGAGGATTTTCAGAATGAGAACCAGAATTGCGTATCAGCCGTGCAGCGATAATTACTAATAACACCGGTAACACCACACTCATCATGCCAAAGGCCCCTGAAGCCAAGGCATGCAGCATGCGACCTAATGCACCATCAACACGAAACCATTCACTCGCGCAAAACAGCACAGCAAAAATAATCAGCATGAAACATAAACCGTCGCTACGATAGGCGGGATCGAATTGCCCCACCCCTGTGATTGAGCGAATAAGCGAGCCGAAACCTCGTGGGATGCTCAACAGTATTTTTTTCCACAGCGCTTCGGGAACTTGTTGTAGGCTTTCTTCCTTTGTGACCTTGGACGATCCTTTAGACGTAGCGGAAGATCGCGCCGACGACGAGTGACGCTGCTTGCCCGATGCTGGGTCTTTATTATCTTTGGCTGTGCTTCTTGTCATAACGCATCCAGACTACCCGGCGCATAGGCATTAGTGGCGGTTTTCCGACATGTTCGCACAATTTTTTCTCCGTAAACACACTGTCTCGCCTCGCACAATACCTCGTCAGACGTGTTCTAGGATGTGTTCACAACCTTTTACCGCTACCATCGTGATTATGACAACACCAGCAGAACGTGCGAGCGCAGTCGCATTTGCTTGGAAAAATTGCGCATTGGAATCACTGATCCCGAACAAGGAGACATATTCGGCAGCGCAATCATATGAGCGCGGATTGCTGAGTGCCGATGAATTGATGGCTGAAACTGAGCAACGACAGCACGCTGATAAAATTGTCACTCGTACGGTCAAGATGATTGAACATGGGTGGGTTGCTAGCGGAGATTTACAAGAGCTGCGCACTATCCACCACTGGCTTTTTGATGGAGTACATAATGATGCTGGAAAGTTGCGCAGCACCGACACTACAAAAGACTCCAGTGGCGCGCGTTCAGCAAACCCAGAAGCATTCTTTCCCTCAAATCTGATCGACACAGGGGCTGCAAACATCTCACGAGAGCTGGCCGAGAAAAGGAATCTCAAATGCCTTGATCGCGGTGATTTCGTTCGCGAACTCGCTCATATATACGACGAGTTAGGCTATTTGCATCCCTTTGTAGGTGGCAATGCTATGGTGCTTCGCATATTTGCCTCTCGTCTATCACACGATGCAGGTTGGGATTTGGATTGGGGCATCGTCGATGCCAACACCTACAAACAAGCAAAGCGTGCAGCATATAACGGTGACACCTCAGACTTTGTAAAACTCTTTAGTGAGATCATCAGACCAGCCAATCCAACACGCACATTCTTAATCGCTGGATGGAATCAGGGACCTGCCCACTGAATTATGGTCATTACACGCGATTATTGCCCTACACAACTTGTTGTGTAGGGATTTTTGCTCTAACCCCATATATACCGTTACAGAAAAGACTGATATTTCAACATTCTTTGGTTTTGAAAACGGTGATGTGCTGAAATAACCCTACACAAACGTTATGCTTAAGCAATTTATCGCTCCTCAAGGAGCCTCAGTGCATGGCGGACGCGCGGAAAACCGATATACGGTGCACACTGCAATACGGCATCCGTCAACAGCGTCTTATCATTTCCTGCAGCAGCATTCGTGTTAATACTTCGCTCCAGTTCCTCATCAACATCACCAAGTGCCAACAGTAAACACCATGTAGACAGCTCTCTCATCCCCACGTCCAGGATCGGACGAGCATAACAATTCCCATAGGTATATTCATCCTCCCACAGTTGTAGTTGTCCCAACGCCGAATCTGCCTTGTAGAGTGCCGGCCCACTAGGCGAATCTGCCGCTTGTAACACGACTCGCATCCGCTGGATGTTGTCTGTAACTGTTTCGTCGTCCGGTAAGCTTCGCTGTGGCAACGGTAACTTCACATTTTTCGACTCCAATAGCTCATTAGTCACACGCAGTAGAGGAAAGATTGGCCCCATACCTAATACAGCAACTGATTGATAAAGAATTTCCTTCAATGCCGCTGGATGCACACCAACCTTCAAGGCAACTTCAGCCATCACTGCGAATTCTTCCACAGCCTGACAACCGATGAGTGAAGATAGCACTACTAAAGAACGTTGCTGATCATTCAACAATCCATGTTTGGCGACTTTGGAATATCCAAAGCGGTTGAACATATCAATAAAATCAGGATCGCTTTCCCCCAGAGGTTTCTCATCCTGAAATACACGTTCAAGACTTTTTCTCACTGTGTGACGTGCCATATTCACTCCTTTTCTCAAGAAGACGTTCCTAAAGGATCTCAGCCTTCTAAAGCGCCTAAATGGTGTTGGGTATATGTATCAGCAAGTGCATCCGTGGAATCATAGTCCCCCACATCTGCGTGCTGCACAATCGCCACAGCGTTCTCGACTAAATTCGGATTCAGCGCTTGTAGCCAATGGATACGCGGATCTCTGCCAAACCAGCCCATCTGCTTGCGCGCCAAACGTTTCGTCTTTTGAGCGATATCTGCAAAGGCTTCATCTTCGTCAATCAAACCGTCAAGATAATCGATAATTTGTTGATAGCCCAACGCTCTAGCTGCTGTGGGCCCTAATGTGGATCGAATGGCGCGAACTTCATCAACAAAACCTTGCTGACGCATCTGTTCTGTACGTAGATTAATACGCTCGTCCAGTGCTTGACGAGGTAAATCTAAACCAATCTGCACACTGGGTATCACGTATCGATAATGTGGAAGATTAGCCGAATATGGCATGCCAGTTATCGCTATCACTTCCAGTGCACGAATAGTACGTCTTACATTGTGAGGATTCATATGCTCAGCCGCATCTGGATCTTGAACACGCAACTCCTCAAACAGTATTCCAGGGCCTTCTTCACTGGCCCTGTGCTCAAGTCTCTGTCTGACCTGAGCATCTGTTCCTGGAAAGCGAATATCATCCAAGGCTGCCCGAGCATACAGACCGGAACCCCCAACCAGAATCGGTCGTATTCCCTGTGATTGGAGATTTTCGATGCACTCCCTCGCCATCTGTTGGAAGCGTGCAACACTCATGATTTCATTGGGCTCAATTACATCTAAGAGATGATGAGTCACATGCAAACGTTCTTGTTGGCTAGGTTTAGCAGTGCCAATATTCATGCCTTTATACATCTGATACGCATCCGCATTAACGATTTCACAACGCTGACCCTGCTCTGAGAGCGCATCTGCCAAGGCAATGCCGAGACCCGTTTTGCCAGAAGCAGTTGGGCCGACAATTGACACCACTCTGCTCTTTGTTACCGTATCTGCAGCTACTGCGCCACGGTGCATGGCAGCGTCTTCACCATCATCAATTGACAGTTCACCAGAATCGGAACCCATCCCCGTTGTCATCACAACCTTTCGAATCGCTGATGTTCACCATCGTATATTTATCGAACGCTATACACTTGACCTTCAACGCTTGGGTCAGGATCCGCAATCAGAAAATGTTTGCCTGCATGGGTTACCGTACACCGGACAATGTCACCGATACTTGCAACCTCATGACCGGCAGGTGCGCCGATATGCACCAACGTTCCGGTACGTTCGCGTCCTGTCACTCGATGCGTGTCGCGATCCTTTCTCCCTCTAGCATCCGTAACTAGCACCTCTACTTCACGACCAACGAAATCCTGCATACGTTCAGCGGTGATTGATTCCTGCAAATGGTTCAAACGACGGAAACGTTCGCGCACAATCTCGGGAGGCACCTGTTCCATAGTTGCTGCGGGTGTTCCTGGACGAGGAGAATATTCAAAAATATAGGCTGAAGTAAATTGAGATTGCTTCACCACATTCATTGTTTGCTCAAAATCCTCGTCTGTTTCTCCTGGAAATCCGACAATAATATCCGTAGTAATCTGTGCATCTGGCATTGCTTCGCGGACCTTACCGAGGATACTGAGAAAACGCTCAGTACGATATGAACGGCGCATGGCCCTAAGAACTCGATCTGAACCAGATTGAAGAGGCATATGTAGCTGGTGCATAATATTCGGAGTCAGCGCCATAGCTTCAATAACATCATCAGTGAATGCCGCTGGATGTGGAGACGTGAAGCGCACGCGTTCCAAACCTTCAATCTCTCCACACGCACGAAGTAGCTTAGAAAAAGCAAAACGGTCACCAGTCGAATAACCGAAGGAATTCACATTTTGCCCCAGCAAGGTTACTTCCTTGGCCCCAGAATCGACGCACCGCTGAATCTCATCAAGCACGTCGCCCATTCTGCGGTCGCGCTCCTTGCCGCGTACAGCTGGAACGATGCAGAAGGTACAAGTATTGTTGCACCCAACCGAGATGGACACCCAGGAAGAAACAGCTGAAGCTCTGGCCGCAGGCAGTTCACTCGGGAAGTATGCTAAATCCTGTGTAATCTCAACTTGAGGACCATGAAGTTCTCTAGACTCTTGAAGTAGATGTGGCAAAGAAGCAATATTCTTAGTTCCAAATACAGCATCAACCCAAGGAGCACGTTGCGCAATACGTTCGCGATCTTTCTGAGCCATACACCCACCGACAGCGATCTGTAACTGTGGGTGTTCACGTTTGAGCTCTGCCCAAGATCCCAAAGTTCCGTACATACGATCTGTGGCATTTTCACGCACTGCACATGTATTGAGCACAATCAGATCAAAATCTTGGCCTTCAATTTGATCCTGTCTAGCAGGCACATACCCTTGAGACTCCAATACACCAGAAATACGTTCCGAATCATGTACATTCATCTGGCAACCAAGAGTGTGCACGTAATACACTCCCCTACCTCGCCCAGAATGTGTGGGATCTTGTGACACCATCGAACGCTCTTGCTCAGTCATCATCGCTTCATCCATAATCATTGATTCTATCGAAGGTCAAGCCTCAGTGTGCGTCTCGCGTCTAGTTGCCACACCTATATTTCGCAATACCTATATATAAGCACCAGTGAGGAACTCGTACCCATTAAGGACAATCCACAGCCAACATTGAGCTGCGTAGGTAAAATGAAAACTCCGCAGGGTACGAACATTTCCGCCGAGGAGGCGACTGTGATATTAGATCGCAAAAATGTAATGAACACGGCAGAACTGGCAACCCGAATTAAAACCCTCGATACCGGCTCCGTAAACAATGTCGAAATCGGAGATGTCACTGAATTCATCGATCTGATGCAGGTTTATGAGGGTGCACTGTATGAAATTGGTACCAAACTCGAAATATTGGACAATGAATTCCAAGTTCGATTCAGCCATAACCCTATTCATCACATGGAACGAAGACTGAAAAGTGCAAATTCTATCGTTGAGAAACTCCATAGGAAAGAACTTCCTATCACAGTCGAAGCGATAAAAGACAACCTCTTTGACGTCGCAGGTATCAGAGTAGTTTGCAACTACAGAGACGATGTGTATGCAGTATCTCGATATCTTTCCGAACAATCAGACATTCAAGTGTTGAGAGTCAAAGACTATATTCGAAACCCGAAACAAAATGGTTATCGTAGTCTGCATGTTATTTATGCAGTACCAGTATTTCTCACTTCGGGACCACACTACACGCCTGTGGAAGTTCAGTTTAGAACTATCGCGATGGATTATTGGGCTAGCCTCGAACATCAACTCAGGTACAAGTCAGATCTACCAGATACCCGTATAGCACAACATTCACAAACGCTACTTGACTGTGCCAGATCCTTGCAAAACATTGAAGTCCAAATGCAGTCCATTCACCGCGATATTAGCGGCGCGCCGCAGGAAGAAGGTGCACCTGAGGCACCACACAACAACTAACTTCCCGCGGCCCTCGCAGCCTTAGCAGCTGCTCACCTCACCTAGCCACAGTCCACAGGACTGTGGCCTTAACGGTTCAGCAGGAAGAAGGTGCACCTGAGGCACCACACAACAACTAACTTCCCGCGGCCCTCGCAGCCTTAGCAGCTGCTCACCTCACCTAGCCACAGTCCACAGGACTGTGGCCTTAAGGGTTCGGATTCAGTCTGATAATCATGCTGAATACACATCAGAATGTGCACATATGCATGCAATAAGCCCAGCAAGGGTGAATTATCATCGACAATATGCGTTTCCCACCGGATTCGTGGACATTTTGGGAGTTAAGCTTCGTTTGTGTAGGGATTACTGAGTATAAACAGTTCTAGAATGGCGGAATTGCAGCACCACGAATCCAATAAATGCTGGATTATCGAAAAAATCCCTACACAAACGAAAACTCATCTGAAACTGCGCAGAAACTCTTTAGAAATCGAAGTTATCAGGGTCGGCACCATTACGTTTATCTGTGTTCAACGCTGAAATTGCTGCCATTTCAGCATCGTTGAGGGCAAAGTCAAACACATCAAAATTCTGCTTAATTCTTTCCTCATGCGTTGATTTCGGGATAACAATCAAGCCACGCTGCAAATGCCAACGAATAACCACCTGTGCGGCAGATTTACCATGAGATTCAGCAATCTGTTGCAAAACTGGGTTCTGCAATAAATTGCCGCCAGTACCGCCCAGTGGACTCCAGACCTCCACATGAATCCGCTTGCTCAAACAATAATCAATCAAATCCTGATTAGTAAATTGTGGAGAAGATTCAATCTGATCAACTGCAGGCCTAACTGCGCTAATAGTGCGGAGCTCTTCTAAATGATGACGCTGGAAATTACTCACACCTATCGCACGGATGCGATGTTGATGGTAGAGGTCAACCATAACCTCCCAAGCCCGCTGCCAACCCTCAACCGGCCAATGGATCAAATACAAATCAACGTAGCTAGTTCCTAAGCGATCTAAACTCTGATAAAAAGCCTCTTCAGTCCGGCCTGCTCGAATGTCATCATTCCAAAGTTTAGTGGTGAGGAAAATGTCACGTCGTAACACCCCTGATTCGCGGATGCCTTCACCTACGGATTGTTCATTGCCATACACAGCAGCTGTATCAATGTGTCGATATCCAGCTTGCAAAGCCCAACGAACAGAATCCACAGTTTCTTTGCCTTCTGGCGTCTGAAATACGCCAAGGCCAAGCTGTGGGATTCCAATACCGGTAGTGCCAACAACACCTCCCGTACTTGACGCATCACCCGTGTGAGCATTCAGTGTGAGTATTTCAGGTCCTGTACTCTGCATATCTCTCCTCCCTGAGGCTGTGTCATGCCATGAGCCAAGGTGGCTTAGCACATTATCGACATACTTCTGCTCACACTATCGTATCGTTGGACAGAGCTCTCAGAAAGACTGCGCCGCCGGAATAATTCGGGGGAATTCATAGAACAGTAAGCTTCCTCTCATATTATGTGATGTAAACAACGCATAAGCGGTAGAAGGCATGCACCGAGCATGGTGCATGCAAGTTGAACTGCACCTGCTATTTCTATGCAGAAGGAGCAACAATGTCATTTGGCAGACAGCCCCAGGGGTATCAAAACCAGGGCGACCCACAGGCCCAATACGGTCAAAACACCGCTAATCAATACCAACAGCAATATGGACAACAACCATATGCTCAACAAGCCGCAATCAATGCGCAAACCGCATACTCTTATGAAAGTGTGCAACAGGCCTCTCGTGTTTCCATAACACGCGCATATGGGGAAATGGCGCTTGGGCTGATTGTGACCGCAGTTGTTGCATTAGTATCGCAAATCACAGGAGCCTTGCAAGCGTATATGGCTGCTACTGGAACGATTGGTTGGATTATCTTAGCCATTGTTCAAGTCGGATTAGCTATTTCACTCGGCGCACGGATCATGAAAATCAGGCCAGCAACTGCCCGATTAATGTTTTATGGATACGCAGCATTAATGGGATTTACACTCAGTTCAATCTTCTGGGCATATAACGCTAGCACGATTATCATCACACTAGGATTTTGTGCGGCATTCTATTTCGCACTGACCATGTTTGCACTGACCACAAAAGTCAACATGCTGAAGGCTGGACCAATCTTGCTCGTTGGTCTCGTCGTGCTGATTATCTCACAAATAGTCCTCATGTTTATAGCCCCAAGCGCTACCACTCTACGAGTCGTGGCAGGTATTGGAGTAGTGCTCTTCGCTCTCATGACTGTCTATGATGCTCAACGTACCAAGGCACTCTTCGCCCAGTTCGCTACGCAAGGTCCAGAAATGATTAAGCGCATCTCTATACTCTGCGCTCTCAATCTATATCTTGATTTCGTCAACCTCTTCTTGTATCTTCTCCAGCTCTTCGGAGCAAGTGACAACTAGAACAGCACAGAAGCATGCTGTTGCAATAGGCTGAAATATGTTGTGGCCCCGCCGAGTACAATTCGGCGGGGCCACAACATTTCGGATGCAACAAGCGCAGATGGGCCAAACTTCCCCAAAGGGTATGCTTTTTGTATCACGACGTGTGGCAAGCGCTTCGCGCTTCTTACCATCGCGTAGGCGATGGCCTTCGCGCCCTTTGTGGGCGCTCACCTCGCCTACGTACAGCCCACAGGGCTGTACGCTTAACGGCTCAGCTTTTGCAGCCGCTCACTTCGCCTCACTTCCGGGAAGGTTGCGTTATGTATCACGACGTGTGGCAAGCGCTTCGCGCTTCTTCGCGGCTTTTGCAGCCGCTCACTTCGCCTACGGGAAGCCCACTGGGCTTCCCGCTTAACGGCTCAGCGGCTCAGCATTAAATTGCGCAGGACGTATTGGAGGATTCCTCCATTACGGTAGTAGTCAGCTTCGCCTGGGGTATCAATACGCACCACAGCAGAGAATGTCTGAAATGTACCGTCTGCCTTTGTAGCTGTGACCTCAAGAGTCTTCGGAGTGATGCCATCGTTCAAAGCTGTGATGCCAGCAATATCGAAACTCTCAGTGCCATCAAGACCAAGGCTCGAAGCAGAAGCACCCTCAGGGAATTGCAATGGCAACACTCCCATGCCGATCAAGTTGCTGCGATGAATACGCTCAAAACTCTGAGCAATAACTGCACGCACGCCCAACATAACCGTTCCCTTGGCTGCCCAATCGCGAGATGAACCAGTCCCATATTCTTTGCCAGCAAGAATCACCAGAGGAATCCCCTGCTGCTGATAATCGAGTGAAGCCTCGAAAATCGTTGTTGGTTTCTTCGTCAGGAAGTCATAGGTAAAACCTCCAGGAGTCACCTCATGCCCAACAGAAGCAAGCAGCTGATTGCGCAAACGAATATTCCCGAAAGTGCCGCGAACCATAATCTCATGGTTGCCACGCCTTGATCCGTAGGAATTGAAGTTCTTCGGACCGATACCTCGTTCTTGCAAATACACGCCTGCCGGACTACTTGATTTAATTGCACCAGCGGGAGAAATATGATCGGTCGTTACTGAATCACCAAGAAGCGCCAAAACTTTAGCTCCGTGAATATCCACAACAGGCTCAGGATGTTGACTCATTCCATCAAAGAACGTTTGTTTGCGCACATACGTGGAATCAGCATCCCAAGCGAACAGCTCTCCGTCGGGAACTTGCAGACCCTTCCACCGCGCATCACCCTCGAACACAGATGCATAGTCATTGACAAACATATCTCGACTAACGGTGTTTTCGACGACTTCCTCGATATCCTCATTACTCGGCCAGATATCGCGTAATAAGACATCTTTGCCCGCATCATCTTGGCCCAAAGCTTCAGTAGCGAAGTCAAAGTCCATCGTTCCCGCCAACGCATATGCGATAACCAGTGGAGGCGATGCCAGATAGTTCATTTTCACATCCGGACTGATGCGTCCTTCAAAATTACGGTTACCCGATAGCACCGCAGTCACTGTTAAATCATTCTCATTGATTGCTTGCGAAATAGCTGGATCAAGAGGCCCAGAATTACCGATACATGTTGCACATCCATATCCCACTAGCTGATAGCCAAGAGCGTCAAGATCAGGAGTTAGACCTGCCTTATCTAAATAGTCCGTGACTACCTGCGAACCAGGCGCCAGTGAAGTTTTTACCCAAGGCTTCGGTTTAAGACCACGTTGATGGGCATTGCGCGCCAGCAGACCAGCGGCAATCATCACAGAAGGATTTGAAGTATTGGTACAGCTCGTAATTGAGGCAATAGCCACGTCACCATTACTGATATTGAACTCTCCGTGAGTCTCAGTTGAAACGGCAACAGCATCCTCATTGGTCTGATCAGTTACATACGCAGGTACAGTCTGCTCAAAACTGGATTTCGACTCGCTGAGACGTATGCGATCTTGTGGGCGCTTCGGGCCAGCAATTGATGGCACTACAGTACTCAAATCCAGTTCCATGTATTCAGAGTATTCAGGCTCCACATAATCAGCAGAAGCCGTGTCATGCCACAGTTTATTCGCTTTTGCATAAGCCTCAACTAAAGCAACCTGTTCCTCAGAACGGCCGGTGAGACGCAAATAGTCCAATGTCACGTTATCAATTGGGAAAATGCCGCAAGTTGAGCCAAATTCAGGACTCATATTACCCAAAGTTGCGCGATTAGCTAGAGGCACATTCGCAACACCATCACCGTAAAACTCAACAAACTTACCGACCACACCATGCTGTCTGAGCATATCTGTGATGGTCAACACAATGTCAGTAGCCGTAACACCTTCAGAGATACTCCCCGTGAGCTTGAAACCGACCACGCGCGGCACCAACATCGATATAGGCTGACCCAACATTGCTGCTTCAGCCTCAATACCACCGACACCCCATCCCAGCACACCAAGACCATTGACCATGGTGGTATGAGAATCAGTACCGACGCAAGAATCCATATATGCCAATTGACGGTCTGAATGCTTTGCACTATCTTTAGCCATCACCACTTTGGCCAAGTACTCGATATTGACCTGATGAATGATGCCAGTCCCCGGTGGCACAACACGGAAGTTTTTGAAAGCCTGTTGACCCCACCGCAGGAATTGGTAGCGCTCACGATTGCGCTGATATTCAATATCCATGTTCCGTTCGATAGCACCAGGAACCCCTGCGACATCAATCTGCACCGAGTGATCAATCACCATCTGTGCTGGAACCTGAGGATTGATAACCTCTGGGTCACCGCCAAGTTCCTTCACAGCGTCTCTCATAGTGGCGAGGTCAACAATGCACGGAACACCAGTGAAATCCTGCATGACTACACGACTGGGAGTGAACTGAATCTCATGACTTGGTTGAGCCTTAGGATCCCAATCAAGTAAAGAGCGCACATGCTCATCAGTGATATTCGCTCCATCGGTGTTACGGACCAGATTTTCAACGAGTACTTTCAACGAGTACGGGAGATGATCTATCCCCGGAAGCTCCGCAATAGAAAAGTAATCAAAGGTCTGCTCCCCTACCTGCAATGTAGCGAGCTGATCATCATGCAAAGACATGCTTCCTCCGTGATTCTAGACGGGTATCGCCACATGATCCCTGTGATCATTCGGACGGCACACTTAAAGGGACTCATATATGAATCCCTATGACATATTGATTATCTGATATGAATAATACATTTCCTGTTACAACATCTAGCGTGTCATCTTTCTCCGTGAGAAAATCCGCTCGATCAGTGGAGCAGCCCATATGAAAATCATGAACACACACGCTGACACAACAAGTGCGCAACACGTCACCAAAAGCGTTACACCAGTAGGCACCGACAGTGCGAAGAAATTACTGACCACAGGAATAAACAAGCCTATGACTCCTGCAACGGCGAAAACAGCAACCAATATCCCACGCCATGAGCGCAATGGGCGCGCCACGCGTGCCAGCACGAGAATGCCCATAGCGAACAACACCATAGAGCTCACCACTCGCAACTGAGCCAAATCGGTCGGCTTAGTCAAATCCCACCCCATAACAGCAGGGACGACCCACGCGGTCAATAAAACTGCGATACCAGTAGCGGTGCCACATGGTAAAGCGAACATGACCACGCGCTTCAAAAAGCCAGGCTTGTAGCGACGAACATTGGGGGCAAGCGCCAATAAGAAGGCTGGGATACCAATAGTTAATGAGCCGATATAGGTGATATGCCTCGGTAGATATGGATACGGAATCGCGCTGAGTACCACGCCAATAGAAATTAAGGCCGAATATACGGTTTTGACAACAAAAAGACCAGCCACTCGCTCCATATTCGCCATCACCTGACGACCCCTAGCAACCACATCGGGCAGATGAGAAAACTTTGAATCAACCAAAACAACTTGAGCCACCGACTTCGTAGCTGGTGCAGCATTCCCCATAGCCACACCGAGGTCAGCCTCTTTCAAAGCTAAAGAATCGTTTACTCCATCACCTGTCATTGCGACCACATGATTACGAGAGTGGAGGGCCTGTACGATGGCTTTCTTCTGCTCGGGGAGCACCCGACCAAGCACATCAACATGTTCAAGTACGTCAGCAAGCTCTTCAACATCCTTAGGCAATTCACGCGCATCCATAGCTCTGGGCTCTTGATCCCCTGTCAGTCTGACAGTGGAAGCGATGGAACGTACAGTGCCCGGGTTATCACCTGAAATAATTCTGCAGCGTACGCCCTGTTCTCTGAACCAAGCCAGAGTGTCACTTGCATCCTCACGAATCCTCTCAGTACACAACACCAGAGCTTCAGGAATCAGGGAATCAGGCAACTGATGTTCAGCTGTCTTGCTCAATTCAGCGTCGGACCTTGCCAACAGCAATACACGGTATCCCTGTTCCGCTAGATCGCGTGTTTGTTGATGGATATCATCTCGTTTGTGGGCGAACTCATTAGGAGCATCAACAGCAGTCCGCTCCATCAGAATTTCTGGCGCTCCCATAAACCACTGACTGCCATCTTGGAACACTGCAGCGCTCCATTTTCTGGCAGAAGAAAAAGGAATTCTATCGACAACATTCGCAGATGGATGTACCGCTGGCAGACCTTGCGCAACCGCTTGTGCTGTAGCATTTGGCTGTTCCTCAGCACACACGTCAATCAAACGCTGTTCCAACTCTGCCCTGTCAGCATGCTCAACCAGTTCTTGTAAATGTGAAAACTCGATTCCTCCATCGGTGATAGTACCTGTTTTATCGAGATTCAAAGCGTCTACGCGCGCTAAAGTCTCTACCGCTTCCAACTCCTGAACCAAAGTTTGCTGTCTTGCCAAACGAATAGCCGCAATCGCAAAATTCAATGATGTCAGCAAAACCAAACCTTCAGGAATCATACTGACCACACCTGCGACTGCTGACACAACAGCGTCACGCCACATACCAGTGGCAATTGCAGACTCAAGACCCCCCACTGCTACAAGTTGAGTCCATACTAAGAGCACACAAAGAGGAACCACAACGAAGGTCATGGCGCGCAGAATTTTGTTAATGCCATCATTGAGATCGGAATGAGTTTTTGTAAAGACCTTTGCCTTTGCAGTCAATTTTGCTGCATATCCATGGTCGCCAACTGCGTTTACCCGTGCAAGAGCCAGCCCCGACACGGCAACAGAACCAGAGTAAACTTGCTCTCCCTCGCTGTGGCTGACTGTTCTTGATTCTCCGGTCAGCATGGATTCGTCGAGTTCAAGTCCGAAAGTACGGATTATTTCTGCATCCGCCGGTATCTGCTCACCAGCACGTATCCAGAGCAAATCATCAAGCACGATTTTATCGTGACTAATCAATACATCTTGTCCATCACGGTGTACAACATAGTCAGACTCAACCAAGATTGAAAGCTTATCTAGTGTCTGTTTGGCCCTCAGCTCAGTGAGCACCCCAATGCCGGTATTCACCAGGATGATGCACCCAAAAACAGCATCCTTCCATTGCCCCGTACTCAGTACTACCAATGCTGCGACAAAAATAATGCCATTAAATAAGGTGAATACATTCGCTCTTATGATTTGTCCCAAAGACCGGGAACTCTCAGATTTCACAATATTGAGCTGGCCAGCTGCGATTCGCTCAGCTACTTCTTGCTGGCTAAGGCCAGAATCGTCTACGTGTGGCATCGCAAACTCGGATCGCTGTTGCCCTTGCTCTTTCATGAACCCATCCTCTGCTTGTGTCAAAGGTACTAGTGCCTCCGCCTCGTATTATTCATCGACTCATGCTCATTTCATACGGTACAACCGCCTCATATACCTCATAACTCTTGTTTGCACTCAAAAATCGAACTGCTCATCTTGTGGCTGACGATGTGTTGTCAGTTATCCATTCGGTATGCAGTTTGGCACCTGAGCACATGTGCACTTCACTCAACCATCTGCAGCAATGCACATCACATCGGCATGGGGTTTGTCGTCAATCACACTGATAAGAGCTTTATCCAACAGCTGCGTTTGCGCCTGAGATGATAGGCACTGCTGTGACTCCCCTGATGCGAAGCGCGCCGCATACAGCGTCTTATCGATGCTAATATCACTCTCCGCCATAATTACTACCGGAACACCAGCCATCCTAGCCTGACGCAGTGCACTTTCGAGTGAGGGGTATGAAACTATCTTCTTATTAGCAAGTAGAAGCATGATTATTGATGCTCTACTTTCAACAGCGCTTCTGACACCAATTGCCACACCATCATGAACGTGTGCTGATGCAGAGTAGACAGCTTGGATATTCGAATTGTATAACTGTTCCAGCAGTTCGCGATCGCTATTCGACGATGCAGACGAAGTGCCTACAACAACCATGCGTATATCACTTCTATCAACACCGTCGTGGTCTTGTGTAGTATTCACCGTTTGCGTATCGCCAACAGCGAGGCCAGAGGGTGCACACGATGCGAGTGAGACACACAGCAAAGTCGCCAACAGCACTGCACAGCACAACCTCACACTCCGCCATGCCTGCGTACCTGATCGATTGTCTGTGCTCATCATCAAGGTGATTCTATGTCAAAGCTGTAATACCCTCAGCAAAAGTGCATGAGTGCTCACAAAGTAGACACTACACAAAGCATTAGCCCACTGCTCTCCATAACGGCAATGTTCAGCGAGGCTAGAGTCTACTTCGTTAGCAAAGCCACCGTCTCAACATGGTGAGTCATCGGGTAAATATCAAAAGCCTGGATATGTTCTAGCGTATATCCGAGACCCTTAAAAGTACCAATATCTCTGGCAAGACTAGTTGGATCACAGGCAACATAGATGACGCTGCGAGCGTTGGACTCAGCGATTTGGCGACAAACTTTACTCCTTGCACCAGCCCGTGGAGGATCAAGTACAACTACATCAGGCGCACTCAAATTCGATGGCAAATGGCTTAAAGTCGCTGCCACATCACCACATCTAGCATCAACATGATTGATATCCATATCACGCAGATTTTTGCGAGCATTACGAACCGCTGTTTTGGCACCCTCAACGCTGAGCATAGTCACACCGTCCGCAATCAATGTTGCCAACGGCAGAGTAAATAACCCTGATCCTGAATACAAATCCCAAATGCATGGATGGGCATTCGTGTCGACGCGCGAACGAACTATATCAACAACCTCTTGCGTAAGAGACTCTGGGGCGTCTCGATGAACCTGCCAGAATCCAGAAGCATCGACATGATAGGTGAACAGCCTTCCATCTATATTTACTCCCTCAACTAAATGTTGATTACCTGCTTGCAGTTCATCGTTAGTGAGTAGACCAAAGTTATCGTCGACCTCAATCCCATCTCTGCGCTCAGGAACAGATAGTCGAATATGTGTACCAGGGACGAATGACGTATCCCATAATGCTTGCTGCTGCGCTACACTCAGCAGCGTTGTTGTGGCTAGCGGCATATCTCGCACGCGAAGTCGCTGGTGAGTGCCCCGCCTACGCATTGAGGGTAATCCCTGTTCGTCAGCAATCAACTCAATTCTTGTGCGCCAGTGCAGACCATCAAGAGCTACGTCGCTTTCAGGTCGAGTAATAGGCACTTCGATGTCTTGATGTCCTAGACGCTTAAGCTGTTCTCGGATGATTTGAGATTTCCAAGTCAGCTGCCCCTGAAGTGAAACATGACATAAATCGGCACCACCGACACCACCGCCAGCCGATAGCGGTCCGGACAATGGCCAAGCGTAGGGAACGCGTTCAGGGCTTGCTTCAAGGACTTCATCTACTTCCGCTGTCCAGAAGCGATCCTCTCTATCATGCGGCTCATCAACCGTTATATGTAGCAGCTCACCAGGAAGAGCGAATCGCACAAACACCACGCGTCCATCGATATGCCCCACGCATCGCCCTTGGTCTGCAAAACGCTCTATGCGGATCTCCGCTTGCATCAACACCCCTTATTTATCGTCAACTGATGATTCATCAGTACGGCGCTTCACTATGTCTGTTTCCTGAATTTCAGCTTGCTCTTCACTGCGACGATGTATATGAAGCGGTGTGGCAAGCATCAGCCATGAGAGCCAAATCGTGAGAGCAAATAGTGGAATTCCCATCACCAAACGAGCCGTGCCTAAATATGCAATCTGCTCGGTAACATACAACGGCAACTGAATTGCCAATCTTAACGCGAAAATGGCACACCACAGGAAGGTGACCTTGGTATACGCCCTATACAAGGGCTTATCTGAACGCCACGCATTCAGCCACGTGCTTAGCTGTGTCACAGCAGGATTGCGAATGAACTCTACAAGCGCACCAATCCCAGGAATTCTTACGGCTATTGACAGCAGCAGAACCACTATCCAGCAGGCATTGGTAATGAAACCAGGCAAATAGTAATTTCTGGCATCGTTGCTGAACCAAGCCCAGACTAAACAGATCCCCACCGCAGCTACACCACTGAGTGCGCCCATAATGGACTGTCGTTGCACCAGCCGCAAGATCAGTTCCAACCCAGCCAACGCAGCAGCAACGATGATGGTGAGACCTAGATTTCTGGTCGTTACAAATCCAATAACAAAAACCAACCCAGGGAGTAAAGACTCCACCACACCTCGTATTCCTCCGATAGCATCCATAACGGAGAAATCTTCTTGTGCGAGCGATGCCAGACCGTGCAGCTGTGTACTGTGCGCAGCATGGGCAGTGGTCTGACTTATTACGTCATTGTCTTCACTCGAGTGTTCTTGATCGGTATTGTTCACCGTGTCATCTTTGTGTATATCTGACAGCGCCACGCGTTAACGCATCTCCGAGAACATAGGGCCACGAGATAACGTAGATTTCACCTCGGTCTGCTGATCGCTGTCAAAAGGACCATCAGGTTTTCCTGGAATCTTTTTGGCTGCAGACTTCGAAGATTTAGATGAATCGTCTTGAGTATCGTCGTCAGATGCATCATCATCTTGACCAGGTGTGATTGGAGGATGCATAGGCAGCAGATCGTGCGGGGCAAGAGGTTCTTCACCACGCTCAACCACAACATCCGAGAAGAATTGGTCGAGAATATCTTTCTCATCGCCCTCTGCAGCAGCTTTACCTGAGAAAATTCCTCGTAACATCCAGCGGTGACCATCGACACCAACCACACGAGTAATCAGTCGCTTTCCTTTTACCGTTACTGG
Organism: Bifidobacterium sp.; assembly: GCF_022647885.1. Classification (NCBI taxonomy): domain Bacteria; kingdom Bacillati; phylum Actinomycetota; class Actinomycetes; order Bifidobacteriales; family Bifidobacteriaceae; genus Bifidobacterium; species Bifidobacterium sp. The sequence goes on from NZ_JALCLM010000001.1 coordinate 1,789,710, forward strand.
CAAGAGAATCTCAGTGCCGAAAGCGCCCTCTTGCTCATCAGCATCAGAATTCGCCTCAAGCAAATCCGCACGAACATCGTCCCACAATCCCAATGTCTTAGGAGCAGCAAAAGCTTCCAGTTCAAGGCTCGAGGAACCATAAGTGATTGTGGCACCAAGGATCTGCCCATTGGCACGATTTGCCTTTAGTCGTAGCTCAACCCCTTGTAAGTAGGGAAGCTTAAATGCTCCGACATCTAGATGATTGGAATAATCGATGACATCGTCATCTTCGATATCCCAAGGCCCGTCATACCGCTGGCCTTTATACAATGAATCTTCATCATCATCGTTTGTGTCAGAGGCAAGGTCGTCATCGAGTGATTCATTTGACGATGTCTCAGAATCGTCCAATTCGTCTGCTTCTTGAACCTGATTGGCACTATCCGAGCTCTTGTCAGTCGCATCCTCTGCGCTTGTCACGGAGTTGTCCTTGGCTTCGCTTTCACCTGCTGCAGCGTCATCTTCACCCTCATGATGTTTCGAGCGTTGCTTGCCGAATCCAAACAGACCCATTGTTCCTCGTTTCCTGAGCGCTCGTGATTCGAGCACATATTGCCAATCATTGCAGTCGTTCCCTACAGTATGCACCACAATCTTGAATGGAACGCACTACCTGACACTTTTTACCAGATTAGCCTTACCAAGTCCCCATTACCAACCACATGTTAGCGAATCATGACAGCAAATACCCCTGTAGCATTTCTCCCCGTCACTAGTGACATTCACTACTGATCGTTACACTGCATAGCTGATACTCAGCGGCGCATGATCGCTCCATCGTGTTGCGTAACTTGGTGCCTTGTCAATAGTAAATCCAGTTGCTGCTTCTGCCAGCTCAGGTGTGGCGAACTGATAGTCAAGTCTCCATCCAACATTGTTATCAAAAGCTCTGCCACGTTGACTCCACCACGTGTAAGGCCCTTGTATATCTCCTGCGAGATCACGCATAACATCCACGAATTCTAATTCGCCAAGCCATTTGTCAATAAAGGCACGCTCTTCTGGCATAAAACCTGCATGTTTGATATTGGCTTTGGCATTCTTAATATCCAACGGTGTATGAGCTATGTTGAAATCACCACAAAGCAGGGCTTGGCGCCCTCCTGCCGCCGCTTCGTCTCGTAATTCGCTAAGTCTGGTGACCATACAGTTCAAGAAGCGGAACTTCTGCTCCATTTTCACAGGATCGTCTGCATCACCAGAATGTACGTAAATACAAGCAATGGTAATTCGGTAACCTTGAGGAGTCTCTATATCAGCTTCAATCCAACGTCCGCTGTCAACATCTTCTTTCAATCCTGGCAGACCATAGCGCATATCCACAACCGGCAGAGCCGACAATAGCCCAACTCCAGCGCGACCTTTAATATTGCAAATTTCGTTCATCCGTATGAGACGATCTGGCGTTGCAACTTTGCCGGCCGCCAAATAGCGCTGTGCAACTTCATCGAATATTGGGTCAATTTCAGGTTGTGGTGCTCTGACCTCTTGCATGCACCACACATCTGGCACATGCTCTCCAATCCAGTCTTCTACACCTTTGCGTTTTGCCGCTCGAATGCCGTTTACATTAGAAGTCGTCACCGTGATACTCATAATGCACACCATATCACCCAGCTTTACCGCATTTCTGGCGAGCGCCCTGCGTTTGTGTAGGGATTATTACTGAGACAAGAAGTATATGAAATCAAAGAATGTTGGAATTCCAGTGTTTCCATCTCTTGGATATATGCGTATAAGCCATAAATCCCTACACAACTGAAGCTATCGATGAAAAAGGCCTAGGAACACGGTATTTTCGTGCTCCTAGGCCTTCACTCAGCGTCAAAACGAGGCAATTATCGCTTGTCAAGCCCCAGCTCAAGGTTGCCGCCAGGAATTGCGGCGAGCAAATCCCTAGTGTATTGGCGTTGCGGATGTTCAAACACCTCATCCGTTGTGGCATGCTCAACAAGTTTGCCGTGTTGCATCACCACCACCTCATCAGCTATCTGGCGCACCACAGCTAGGTCGTGTGTAATGAAGAGGTAGCTCAAACCACGCTCAGCCTGCAAATCATTCAAGAGGTGCAACACCTGATCTTGCACTAGCACGTCTAGAGCGGAAACAGCCTCATCACAGATAATTACGTCCGGATCAAGCGCCATAGCCCTAGCGATGGCAATTCGCTGACGCTGTCCACCAGAGAGCTCATTGGGATAACGCCTCATGACCGACTGTGGCATTTCAACCAAATCCAACAACTCCGCAACCCTCTTACGACGGCTGGCATCGTTACCGATATGGTGAATGCGCAGTGGTTCTTCGATTGAACGGTAAATCGAATACATCGGGTCAAGCGACCCATAAGGATTCTGGAATACTGGCTGCACATGCCTACGGAAATTCATCAATTCCTTAGCATTGAATTCCGCAATATTCTGTCCGTCATAACTGACAGTCCCCGATGTCGGATCAAGCAAATGCAGAACCATGTTAGCAACTGTGGATTTGCCTGAACCAGACTCCCCCACAATAGCCAAAGTCGTACCACGTTTTACCGAGAAGGAAACATCATCAACAGCTTTAAAGAGATCCTTCGTGCGCGGCAGCTTGAACTCTTTGGTCAGGTGATCCACGGTGATAATGTGCTCGCTACGATCCAAGCCACTCTCATCGACCAGATGGTGTTCCATCAGACGAGTGGCATCCTCACCACGCTCTGTCGCAGAAATAATACGTTGCGAAGCCAAGGAAGGAGCAGCATTTACCAAACGCTTGGTATATGGGTGCTGGGGATGTTGTAGTACTTCGAGGCTGGGACCTGATTCAACAACTCGGCCTTTATACATCACCACAATGTGCTGTGCACGCTCAGCTGCTAGACCAAGATCATGGGTGATAAATAGTACAGCCGTACCTAGGGAATCAGTCAGTTGCTTGAGATGGTCAAGAATTTTCTTCTGCACCGTAACGTCAAGTGCACTAGTCGGCTCATCGGCAATCAACAGGTCAGGGCGTGATGCAAGACCGATAGCAATCAAAGCACGTTGACGCATACCACCGGAGAATTCATGCGGGTATTGACGCGCGCGAGTAGCTGCATCCGGCAAACCTGCCTCTGCTAATAGGCCACCGATTCGATCATCAATTGAAGCGCCTGTGACATTACGTTTAGCAATATCCCACGCCTTATCTTGGTCAACACCTGCTTGAATCAGGTCTTGCGCTACACGCCAGCGGGTTTCAGAACCAGGAATCCATTGTTCGTTGAAGTAGGCGAGTTTCTTGTCAACATTCGGTGTACCAGCTTCGGTAACAGCTTGTTGTGCTTCAGCGAGCAGGGTAGGCAACTCTTGAGAAGCAATGAACAGTTCGTCATCCTTCTTTTGCAAATCAACTTCAGCATCAGCAAATGCTTTTGACAGATTAGAGCGCTTTTCATGCTTGACATCCATGCCGTTGGCTTTCAAAGCCTCTTCGACCTGTTTACCTATGCGCCAAACAGGATTGAGGTTGCTCATTGGGTCTTGAGGTACCAGTCCCATTTCACGACCACGGATATGCTCGTACTCTTTGCGATTGAGCGAAGTAATATCTTTGCCCTCAAGCTCAATACTTCCGCCAACAACATGTCCAGTACCGGGCAGTAAGCCCAGAACAGCCATCGCGGAGGTAGATTTTCCTGATCCGGACTCTCCAACAATAGCCACCCATTGTCCTGGATACACATTGAACGAAGAATCTCGCACTGCGTGCACAGCTCCGCCAGTGTCAGTCGTGAAATCAACTTGTAAGTTTTTCACTTCGAGCAAGGGCTTGTCCGGTGGCAACACTGTCTGTCCTGTCTGATCAGTTTGAGCTGTATCAGAGGTGAGATGATGCTGTTTAGTATTCACGTTTTCAGTCATAATTCCTCCGCTCAGGCAGTCCGGCTCTTGGGATCAAGTGCATCTTTGACAGCATCGCCCATCATGATGAAGGCGAGTACCGTTATCGCCAGTGCTAGCGATGGGTAGAAGAGTACTTGGGGATCGACACGAAGCAAGGGCTGCGCAGACGAAATATCTCCACCCCAGCTGACCACAGTCGTTGGCAAACCGATGCCAAGGAAGCTCAGCGTTGCCTCAGAAACGATGTATGAGCCAAGGGAAGTAGTAGCAATCACAATGACAGGTGCCAAGGAGTTTGGCACTACGTGACGGAAAAGATTACGCATTGGAGACGAACCAAGCGCTGTAGAAGCGGTATTAAATTCAAGATTCTTTGTTTCCATCACAGAGCCGCGGGTGATACGAGCCACAGAAACCCAACCGAAGAGGGACAGCACCAGAACAACCTTCCAAATAGAGGAAGACGTGCGGAACATCTGCAGTACGACGATGGCACCGAGCAGCAGAGGGATTGCAAAGAAGATATCCGTGATACGGCTCAGAAGAGCATCAACCCAACGACCGTAATATCCTGCAACAGCACCAATGAGTCCACCTACCAATGTCGAAATCAAAGTACTCAGAATACCTACGCTCAGCGAAGTGCGTGTGCCATAAATCACACGAGAGTATATATCGCAACCTTGTTGATCAAAACCTAAAGGATGCCCCTTACTCCCCGTGCCAAGGGAGCTGTTGAGCACACAGTATGTTGGGTCAAGTTTGGTAAATAATTGCGGGAACAGCGCAACCACAACAATGAAAATGATCAGTACACCCGAAATAATAAAGAAGGGGTTCTTGCGCAGTGTGCGCCAAGCATCAGCCCACATGCTGGTCGCTGGCTCATCCTCGTCAACCGTATCGACTTCTTTGAGTGGTGTCTCATCTAAAGGAGCAACGAAGCGCTCTTGACCGGGGAATGGTGTGATGACGAAATCTTCCGTTGATCCGGAAACTGCGTCTTGGGACATATTGCCTTCTTGTTCAGACATCATTTGTTGAGACATCGTTATCCTCTCACGCATACCGGATTCGCGGATCAAGCACGGCATATAACATATCGACCACCAAATTGCAGATCACAAAGATCAATACCAATATGGTGACAATCGACACCACTAGAGTGCCTTCGCCGCGCAGAATACCTTGATACAGCGTGTTGCCCACACCCTGAATGTTGAAGATGCGCTCAGAAATCATTGCGCCGCCCATTAATGCACCAATATCAGTTCCTAAATATGTCACTACAGGAATCATTGAGTTACGCAAGATATGGCGCATGGTGACTGAGCGATTAGACATACCTTTTGCTCGTGCAGTACGTACATAGTCCTCGTTCATATTCGAGGAAATCTCGGAACGAGTCAGGCGAATTATATAGGCCATAGATACGCTGCCAAGGACCATTGCAGGCATCAGCAAATCCAGGAAGCCTGGGTTACCACCTGCTGTGACTGGCAGAATCTGCCATTTGACACCGAGGAAGAACTGCAGCAAGAAACCAGTGACGAAGGTTGGCACAGAAATTAATAGCAACGAAACGATAAGAATCACGCTGTCGTACCATTTTCCCTTTTTCAGACCAGAGACGATACCGAAAATCACTCCGAAAATCGCTTCGAATACAAAAGCCATAATGGTGAGTTTGATAGTTACAGGGAAGGCTCTCCCGATAACATCGATTACTGGCTGTCCGCTAAAAGTATTGCCAAAATCAAGTGTTAAGGCATTCTTCAAAAACAGTATGTATTGAATGATGAAAGGCTTGTCAAGATTGTATTCAGATCGTATCTGTGCTGCCACGGCTTCATTGACGGGCTTGTCACCAAACATTGCTTTGACCGGGTCTCCCGGCAGTGCGAACACCAAAGCGTAAATCAGTAACGTCGTGCCGATCACCACTGGGATCATCTGCAATACTCGTCTGAGCAGATATTTACCCATCGGCTTGCTCCTTTTCGATTACCCGGATAACGCATTCCGGCTTCATTGTTTCTCCAAACATCCCATAAACATGGAAATGTGCATCGAGCGTGGCAAGAACCAAACTTCGCATGATCCTTGCCACGCTCGTTGCACAAACTTCAGACCGTCAGCTTACTCCTACTTGGTGAGGTCTTGGTAGACCGGAAGATTCTTCCAGTTCATGGTGAAGCCCTTCACGCCTTTAGCTGCAACGCCATTGGCGTTGGAGTAGTAGAGCGGGACAGCAGGCAGATCTTTGAGCAGAAGCTCCTGAGCAGCCTGATAATCTTTGTTAGCATCGTCTTCGCTGGTGCTGCTTGCAGCCTTGCTAATCAATGCATCAAAAGCAGGATTCTTGTAATCACCATCGTTGGAACCATTACCGTCAGCTGCTGATGAAGAATACAGCGGCTTCAGATAGTTTTCAGCGGATGGGTAATCGGGCTGCCATCCAGCGCGGAAGGCGGACTTGATTGAACGATCAGTGATAGCCGAACGGAACTCGCTGAAGGTTGGCATTGGGTTGGTGGCCGCGTCAATACCAAGGGTATTCTTCACGGAGTTGACAATGGCGTCATAAACAGGCTTTGCACCACCATCGGCGTTGTATGCAAAGGTCAGCTTGTCAGATGAGTTCCATGCAGAAATCTTATTGGCTTCATCCCACAGCTTCTTGGCCTCAGTCTTGTTGTACTTCAACACAGAGTTGCCCTTGAGTGAGTCTGAGAATCCTGGAGTCATTGGTGAGGTGAAATCAACAGCTGGAGTGCCGACACCGTTGAGTACCTTGTCCACAATGGCCTTGCGGTCAATAGACATAGAGATAGCTTGACGACGCAGGTGACCCTCTTCATCATTCTTGAAGTGTTCAAGCGTTGAAGGGAAAGTAAATCCTTGGAATACAGAACCAGCCTTGTTATAAGCCTGCACGGTATCATCCGTGGTGAAAGTCTTGGTCTGCGAAGCTGGAATGGTCTCCAGAACGTCGAGGTTTCCTGCCTGAACATCTGCATATGCAGGCTCAACGTCGGTGTACATCTTGAAGGTAATGCCGCCATTCTTTGCTGGCTGGTTACCCTTATACGCATCATTCTTCACGAGCTTGATACTCTGGTTATGCGTCCAAGATTCAAACTTGTATTGTCCGTTGCCCACTGGCTTTTCGCCGAATGCCTTAGGGTCCTTGAAGAAGGACTCTGGCAGTGGCGCGTAAGCGGTGTATCCGAGCATAGTTGGGAATACCGAGTTGGCCTCGTTCAACGTCACCGTGAAGGTGTTGTCATCGACAACCTTCAAGCCTGAAAGCTGTGCGGTAGACGCAACACCCTTCTCCTGCAGTGCATCGTAGCCCTGAATTACCGAGAAGAAGCTTGAGCTCAGCTGAGCGTTAGTGGCGTTGGCACCATAGCTCCACGCCTTGGTAAATGATTCAGCGGTAACAGGTGTACCGTCGGTGAACTTCCATCCGCTCTTCAACGTGATGGTGTACTCAGTATTGTCTGAGTTAGCCTTGATTTCCTTGGCAACCTCGTTCGATGCCTTCCCCTTGGCGTCAAATGAAACGAGCTTCGCGAACAACAGATCGATGGGATTGCCACCGCAAGTCTCATTGGTGTTCGTTGGAATCAAAGGATTCTGTGGCTCACAGCCATATGCCGAAATGATGCTAGTACTTGCCGAAGCGTCACTGCTTGCATCACTGGAACTGCTGCCGCACGCACTGAGCCCAAGGGCCAGGACGCATGCAGTGGCAGCGAAAAGTGAGAGTTTAGAACTCTTCCTCATTGATTTTGCTCCCCTACTTGTATGTGGTGTGTACTGAGTCTCCCCCGTACACGTTGGGGTCGGTGCCTTCTTCTCACCGACCCCAACGTCTTTCATCGCTCTATTCTTGTCGCATTTGTCGAATCGCACAATTCCGATAATTAACAAATAACTCATCATCAACATCTCTTGAAGTGCATTCACACCCATTGGCTGTCTATCGAAATGTCAGTGTCCTATAAGGATTTGGCAGTATTGTTACCTTTTCCCCTGCAACAAGTCGAATGTTACACGCCATCGAGAAATGTTACGAGAATGTTAACGGATGATAGATTTCACGCTCTTGGAAAAGCCTGTTGATACCGATGTTTAAGTTGCTCAATCGAAACATGTGTGTATCGCTGGGTCGTATTTAACGAGGCGTGGCCCAAAAGCTCCTGGACTTCACGCAAATCAGCCCCACCATCGAGCATGTGTGTAGCAGCGGAATGTCGTAGGGAATGCGGAGAAATATCTGGCACCCCTGCCTGTCGTGCTAATTCATGGACAATAGTGGAGGCTTGCCTCACTCCCAAACGTTTACCTCTAAGCCCCAAAAAAACGGCATGAGCATTGACTTTGCTACTGGCGTGCTTCTGTACGTCAAGGTGCTGCTCTGAACCTGTATTTCCCGAGTTCACACCGGTTTGAGAATGCTGCAATATTATGGGGCGACCTTCATCAATCCATCGCTCAAGCGCATGTTGGGCAGGTACACCAAAGGGAACCACCCGTTGCTTGTTCCCTTTGCCCAATACCCGAAGAGTGCGGCTCGAAAAGTCAATATCGTTAAGATCCAAACCAATAAGCTCAGAAATTCGTATTCCGGTGGCATAGAGCAACTCAACTATTGCCACATCCCGTAATTCAACAGCGATACTCTTGCGGTTTGTTGACAGCTGCGGATCTGGATGTTGTGCATCTCGGCTTGGCCTGCTGCTGCTTGCTGTCACATCGGCTATTGCCTGCTCAGCACTATCCATCATGGTTTTTGCCTGCAGTTGCGTCAAGATGCGCGGCAATTCTTGGGTTTGTTTAGGAGTAACTAGCTCTTCGGACGGATTAGTAAATATATGTCCGCGCTGTGATAAATATGAAAAGAATCTTCTGACAGAGACGATTTTTCTTGCCAGCGTTGAGCGTGCATGACCATGCGCTTCATGTGCCACCCACAAACGTAAATCTTTCACAGTAACTTCTGAAAGATCACTGATGCCGCGAAGCTCAAGAATGTTCAGAAGCTCGGTAATATCAGCACCATACGATTTCACAGTGTTGAGGCTTAAACCATCATTGATGCGTAAATGTTGCAAGAATTGCTGACGCTCCCGCTCAAATGATGGAGAAGTATTCTCAGTCTCAGACGCCTCGGTCATGAGATATCATCCTAGCGAAGACTTCTTACAGTACATGCTGATTGTCCCAATCATCTGCTTTAAGTGGAGGTGAAACAGCCGAGAGCAGCACCACCGATGAATAAACCGCGTCAACAAGTAACGAATGTATCATCATCCTTTTGAGTGCACTTCACTAACAGCAACATGTCAGAGCTAGCAATAATGCAGAACAGGACTGGTTATGGGACTTCACGGATCACGAGAAAAAGAACAGCGCAAACATGAGCTGGCGCGCAGTCGCCGTAGCAGGACTGCGCAGACGGACCATTCAGAATCTATCAGTGGATCTGCAATTGTTGCTCAAGCGATTGATCTGTGCAAAAACTATGGCGACAAAGACGCTGTGGTGACTGCTCTAGATCATGTGAATGTGGAATTTCGTCGTGGCGAAATGACCGCAATTATGGGGCCTTCCGGCTCTGGTAAATCCACGTTGATGCATTGCATGGCTGGATTAGATACGCCTAGTTCCGGACGGGTCATCGTGGAATCACTTGAAGTCTCTTCGATGTCACAGAAAGATCTCACTAAACTCAGACGCGAGCAAATTGGCTTCATCTTCCAATCTTTCAATTTGGTTCCGACTCTCACTGCCGAGGAAAACATCCTCCTGCCGTTGCAAATTGCCAAAAAACCCATTGACAGAGATTGGTTTAATCGCGTGGTGGATGTGGTTGGTCTGCGCGAAAGACTGACACACCGACCAAGTCAACTCTCAGGCGGACAACAGCAGCGCGTCGCCTGTGCAAGAGCTCTTATGGCTCGACCTTCTGTAGTGTTTGCAGACGAACCAACCGGTAATCTTGACTCTCGATCCAGCCGCGAAGTGCTTGGCTTCCTCAAATCATCAGTCTCTGAGTATGGGCAGACCATCGTAATGGTCACGCACGATCCAAGGGCTGCATCATATGCTGACCGCGTTTTGGTTCTTGCCGATGGTCAGGTCACCAGAGATATGCAGCATCCCAGCTACGAAGATATTCTCGAAGTGTTTAGCGATCCAGATAGCGACGAACAGCACACCGATACAACACAGTCCGTAGAACACCAAGATGCAGCAGAGCAGAACGAGGTTTCTCGTGATTAAAATTGGTTTAAGGGAGGCACGCTCCCATTTCTCAAGATTTGTTATGTCGATGATAGCCATCGCTTTGGGTGTTGGATTCGTAG